>JAEUHK010000091.1 GCA_016795465.1 Verrucomicrobiaceae bacterium
GGCATGAATGATGTCGAGAGCATCCTGCCCTCCGCGATGATCATCAGCACGAAGGTGGTGGACTGGTTGACGAAAAATGTGGAGCTGGATGCCAGCGAGGCGACCTGGGACTACGCACGCTATTATCAAAAACCGGGCTGGCTCGGCTCGGTGGATGGCGATTGGTCCAAAGTGGAAAACTGGGGCGCGGAAGGCCGTCCGGGTGGTGGCATGGCGGCGGTGTTTAACATGCCGAGCACGAACACGAGCGTCACGGTGCCGGTGGATCAGAGTTTGCAGACGCTGAGCTTCGATGGGGCCACGACTCCGGCTTACAGCTTCAGCGGCAGCGGTGCCTTGCGACTCGGTGAGGCAGCGGCGGGCGATACGACGGTCACGCATGGCGGCATTCTTTTAAACAGCGAGGTGGCGGTGAATCACACCTTCGGCGTGCCCATCGTGGCGTTGAAGTCGCTGCAGTTTGCCAATCTGAGCCGCAAGGCCGGCGGTGTGCTCACGCTGAATGGCTTAATCACCGGTAGCGGCACGCAGGACGTGGAGTTCATCACCGCGATGCCGGGCATCGGTGCGACCACGCTGGGCCAGATCGTGCTCGGTCAGGCCATCGGCACGGGCATTCGCGATGTGACGAAGGCGGGCGATGCGACCTTTGTTTTGCCTGCGAACAGCCTGCACAGTGGCAAGACGGCCATCGCTCGCGGCGGTCTGAGCATTGCCAATCTGAGTGCTCTCGGCACGTCGAGCACGGAGCCGCTCGTGTTTCGTCCGAACACGCGGCACAGCGAGACGTATCGGCCTCGTTTCATCTACACCGGACCTGCGGGCAGCACGAGCAGGCCCGTCGCTTTCACCGGTTACTCGGCAGATGGCATCATCGAGGCCTCTGGCAGCGGCGCTTTGACCTGGACGGGCGATGTGGTCATCACACCGAAGACGAGCGATCCAGGTCGCAAACCCTCGGCGAATGCTTTTCTCACGCTCGGCGGCACGAACACGAGCGACAACACCTTCGCAGGTCAAATCAGCGATGCGGGCGTGAGCGTGACCTATGACAGCGTGACCACGCCAGTGACGCTGACGGTCAACAAGGCCAACGCAGGCACCTGGGTGCTCATGGGCACGAACAGCACCAAAGGCACGCTCTCGGTGAATGGCGGCAGGCTCTTCATCGGCAGCGGCACGAGCGGGAGCTTCGATGCGCCAAGTGTGAGCGTGAGCGGCGGCGCGGAGATCGGCTTTGGTCGCGATGATGCGGCGAGCTTTGACAAGGTCATCAGCGGCACTGGTGGCCTGCGCAAACGTGGCGCGGGCATGCTCACGCTCGGTGGCGATCACACCTTCACCGGCAGCGCCACGGTGGAAGCCGGTGCTTTGAATCTCACCGGCAGTCTAGCCAGCGGCGGCACACTCAGCGTCACGGCCAACGGCACGCTGAGAGGCAGCGGCACCAGTGCAAAGAACGCCAGCATCACCGGGACGCTCGTCGCCTCGCCGCTGACTTTCACCGGAACGCTCTCGCATGGCAGCACGAGCAAACTGCAGGCGAGCTTCACCGCGAACAACGGCACCAGCGTGGGCACCATCACGGCTGGAGCCATCACAGTGACAAGCGGTGCCAAAGTGGATGTCGCGCTCAACACAGGCACCGCCAATCTCGCTGCGAGCTACTGGCGCACCGCGCGAACGATCCCGCTCATGACGATGACGTCACGCAGCGGCTCCTTTACGCTCGGCACCGTCACCAACGACAGCGCGGGCAATGCGGTGGCGACTTATGGTGCCTTCACGCTGCAACACACCGCCACGGCGGTGAATCTCGTTTGGACACCGATCCCCGGCTTCCCCGTGATCGACGATCCGACGGTCAGCATCACCTCACCGATGGTCACGACAGTCGCTTTGCCCGATATCGCGACCTCGCTGCGCCTCACGGCGAACGTCGGTGGCAATGCCGCGATCAACTGGTCGCTCGTCAACGGACCTGGCACGGCCATGTTTGGCAACGCGAGCACCAGCGACACGAGCGTGAGCTTCAGCGTTGCGGGTCGCTATGTGATCCGCGTCACGGCATCGAATGCACTCGGCAGCGTGACGCAGGACATCACGGTAGATGTCGCGCCGCCTTCGAGCATTGCTTTGCGCCAGGGTGTGAATGGCTACACGCACGACGCGACCTTCATCCGCGCCGACACGACGACTTGGAACAGCGGCGCGCGAGATCAAATGCTCGTCGGCAAGACCAGCTCGGCATTTCGTGCCCTGCTGAGTTTTGGCCTAGGCTCCGTGCCCTCGATCTACACGATCAGCGGTGCCCAGCTCGATGTGTGGACCGATTTTGCCGCTACCGGCACGGTGCAGACACTGGAACTGCGTTCGCTGACTCGCGGCTTCATCGAAGGCACCGGCAACGGCAGCGTGGCCACGAACGGCGTCGGCACCGGGGCCGATTGGGCCACGCATGATGGCACCACGGCCTGGAGCACGGCGGGCGGCGATTTCAGCAGCACCGTGCTCGCCAGCGTGCCCGGCTTCAATGCCGCCACGACGATCAACACGCAGCAAACCTTCGCCAGCAGCCCCGCGATGATCGACGCCGTGACCACCGCCATCACCAACGGCACGCCCTTGAACCTCACGATCCTCTCGCCGCTCACCGAAGCCGGTGCCGCGAACAACTTCACGCGATTCTCCAGCGATGACGGCACCACCGTTGCTCGTCGCCCGCAGCTCACGATCAACTTCACGCACAACCTGCTCTCTACGGTGAATCCCGGCACCGCTCCCAGCGCCACCGTCGGCACGGACATCCCGCTCTCCGGCTCGACCACCAACGCGCTGTCATCCGCCTGGAGACTCGTCAGCGGCCCCGGCCAAGTTTGGCTCATCAATCCCACCACGATCAAATTCAGCTCCCCGGGCGTGCATGTGCTGCGCCTCTCCGGCACGAACGCCAACGGCGAATCCAGCCGCACCCTCAGTGTGAGCGTCACCGGCTCTGCCATGACACCCATCGGGATCTGGCGGCAAAACAGTTTCGGCAATCATGTGAACTCCGGCAACGGACTCGACACCGCCGACACGGACGGCGATGGCAGCACGAACCTCCTCGAATACGCCACCGCGATGAATCCCGCCACCGGCGACCCGGTGCCCATGAGCGCCGAAAAAGCCGGCAGCGTGCTCGAATACACCTACACGAAGAACAAAGCCGCCACCGATGTGACCTTCACCGTCGAATGGAGCGATGATTTCACGACTTGGAGCACCGCAGGCGTCTCCAGCGCTGTTTTGAGCGACAACGGCACCACGCAGCAAATCAAGGCCACCATGCCCGCCGGAGCGAACGGACGGCGGTTTGTGCGGCTGCGGGTCACCCGCTGAAAAACAGTGTCCGGTTTGGCGACCTCGTGCGAGATAGTCGGAACCGCATGAACATCGCCGAAACCCACGCCGCGCAGGTTTTCCTCGCCCATCACGACTTTGTGAAGGGCGTGGCGCTCAAGTATGCTCCCTGGCCGGGGCTGATGGAGGACATCACGCAGCAGGTCTTCCTCGAATTCATGGCGAAGGAGTCGAAATGGGACCTCAGCAGCGATGCGCGGCCGCTTTTGGCGACGATGACGCGCCACATCGCCATGCGGCTGTGGCGGGAGCGCACGCGGCAGCAGCCGGACGTGGTGCAAAAGCTCGCTGATCACATCCGCCAGTTCGCGGAGGAGCGCGAGACGCCGCCGCGCTACGAGGACGAGGTCCGCGTGCTGCGCACCTGCCTGCAAAAACTGCCGCAAAAGAGCCGCGAGCTCGTGGAGCTCTATTATTACGACGATGTCGGCACGCCGCAGATCGCCGAGCAGATCCAGATGAAGGCCGACACCGTCTGCCGCGCCCTCTCCCGCGTGCGGGAAAAGCTGCGCGAGTGCATCGAACAAAACCTCAACCAAGGAGGCCACGCCCATGCCTGACGCCGACACGCTCATCCAACACTACCTCGAAGGCACGCTCACCGATGCGGAGGCGGAGGAACTGCACACGCTGTTGCAAAACGAGCCGCAACTCGGCTCCAAACTGCTTCAGCACTTCGAAATGGACGCGATGCTCCGCGCCACGAAGCCGCTCGCCGTGCCTGGAAAGGTCATCCAGCCCGCGTTGGTGCCGCGACGCCGCTTCACCTTTGCCACCGTCACCACCGTCGCGGCGATGGCAGCCTGCATCACGCTCATGGGAGCGTGGTTGGCCATGTCGTGGCTGCAAAGTGATGAGGAAGACACGACGGCCTCCGTCGCGGTGCTCACGCGTGGCGTGAATCTCGAATGGGAATCCGCCGCCATCGCGCCGGGCACGCCGCTTTCACCCGGATTGCTCAAACTGAAGTCCGGCATCGCGCAGATCGAGTTTTATCAAGGTGCCCGCGTTTTGATCGAAGGTCCCGCCGAGCTTCAGCTCATCTCGAGCGGCGAGGCCACCTGCACGCGTGGCAAGCTCAGCGCCAATGTGCCGCCACAGGCGAAAGGTTTCCGCATCAACACGCCCAAAGGCACCATCGTCGATCTCGGCACCGAGTTCGGCCTCGATGTCAGCGATGCGAGCGCCGAGGTCCACGTCTTCAAAGGCGAGGTCGAGCTGCATCAGGCCGCCGAGTCGATGAAGTCGCTCAAAGAAGGTCAAGCGATGGCCTTCGCCGCGAAAGCGCAACCGCTCGCCGCGAATGCCTCCAGCTTTGCCTCGCTGAACGAGATCAATGTCCGCACCGCCTTGTCCGATCGCTCGCAATTTGAACGCTGGCAGGCTCAAAGTGCCCTTTTGAAGAACGATCCGAGCCTGAAGCTCCATTTCGATTTCCAGGACGACGAAGCCGCCCGCTCGCTGAGCAATCGCGCCGCTCAAGGCGAGGACGGCAGCATCGTCGGTGCCTCGTGGACCACCGGCCGCTGGCCTGGAAAAGGAGCGCTTGAGTTTCGGCATGTGAGTGACCGTGCCCGTCTCAGCGCCCCGGCTGAAGTCAAAGCTCTCACCATGGCCATGTGGGTGCGCATCAGCGGTCTCGACCGCGCCTTCAACTCGCTCTTCATGTCGGAAGGCTGGGGCGATCGCAAAATCCACTGGCAGATCACGCATGACGGCAGGATTCGCCTCGGTATTGCCGGCATGCCGGGCAAGAACCATCAAGACTGCGACACCGAGGTCTTTTTCACCCCCGAGCGCTTCGGCCGCTGGATGCACCTCGCGGTCGTTTTCGATCCGCAGAGCAAAGAAGTGCGTCATTACGCCAACGGCTCGCTTTTGGCCAAAATCGCTCTCAAAGACCCGTCGCCGCTCAAACCCGGCATCGCCGAACTCGGCAACTGGAACGACCGCCGCTCCATCGGCAATGGCATCGCCATCCGCCACCTCAGCGGCACGATGGACGAGTTCGCGCTGTGGGACCGCGTGCTGAGCGAGGCGGAGATCAGGGGCATGGCGAAGTGATGACCGCATTGACCTTGATGACGTCATTGACGTCAAATCGGCCGCAGTCCTTTGCAGTCCGGATACGCTGAGCAGCCCCAAAAATCCCCTTTCGCGGACTTTCGGCGGCGCATGGGCTTTTCGCACTGCGGGCAGCTCGGAGCAGGTGCGGCGTTGCGTTGTTCCTCGCGGGCTTCGAGCCTTCGGGCCGTCAGGCGTTCGCTGAAGCCGCCGGTTTGCTCAAAGGCCTCGCCTTGCGCGGCGATCTGGCTTTTGAGCATGTTCAGCGCTCGTCCGAGGATGATCAGCATCGCATTCGCCACCACCACGGGGTCGGCGGCATCCAGCCAGCGGGCGTATTTGCGTCGCTGCTCCAGCGCATGCTTCGCGGACTCGTGGACCATGTCGTCGGAAAACGCCGCCGCGTCCAAAGAGATGGCGCTCACCGCCTTCGCCTCGGCTGAATGAACCGACCACGGCAGCTCGCCGCGATCCAGAATGAACATCTCGTAGTCACCGCGCAATTCGCTGAGGCTGGCGCGGGCCACGTCTGTGAGTTTCATCTCCGTGTCCTTCGAGGTCGAGGAGCGCTCCGAGCCTTCGATGATGTTCTGGCGGCCACTTCGCGCCGCCTGGGTCATTTGGTCGTATTGGCGGCCTTTCGGGTCGTAGAATTTGTCATCGGCCTCGCGGTGGTCATGCGTCAAAAAGCGGCGGCAGAAACGCAGCGTCTCGAGCTGCACGATGGTGGCCAGCGTGAACGAATGCAGCCTCCGAAAGCCACCGTGTTTGTCGAAGAGTTGTTGAGGCATAGGCGCGTGTGACGGAATTGACCTTGTTGACCTTAATGACCGTCAATCCGGTCAACAACGTCATCAAGGTCAAACACCGAATCACCCTTTTCCTCGCAAAAACACGAGGCTATCACACGACTCTACAGCCCCGCATGAAATCCCTCCTTGCTCTCGCTTTCCTCACCACGGCCGCATTCGGCCAGCCGCGTGACATTTTTGACTACACCGGCCAAAACAACGCACCGGCGGGCACGAAGAGGCTCGTTTTCATCGCGGCGAAGGGGACGCATGGGGGCGGTGGGCAGCATGAGTTCCTCGCGGGGGCATCGTATCTGGCGCGGCGCATCAATGAAACGTATCCGCAGGCTTTTGCGGTGGTGTATCCAGACAGCAATTGGCCCAAAGACCTCACGAAGGCGGATGCGATCATCGTGCTGCTGAATCACGGCGGTCGGGCGGCGGAGGACGCGAACATCAAGGCGGCCTGTGGTCGCGGGGCGGGCTTCGCGGCGATTCATTATGGCGTGGAGGCGAAGATCGGCTCGCAGGGCAAGAACTACCTCGACTGGATGGGTGGCTTCTTTGAGACGTTTTACTCGGTGAACCCGACATGGGAGGCGAGCGTGCAGCCGGGCCAGCATCCGGTGGCGAATGGCGTGAAGGCCTTCTCCGCGAAGGATGAATGGTATTACCACATGCGCTTCGTGCCGGAGATGAAGGGCGTGACGCCGGTGCTCAGCGCCATCGCGCCGCTGAACACGGTGAAGTTTAAGGAAGGCGACAAGCCGAGTCCGCACGGCGGCAATCCGCACGTGCTGGCCGATGTGAAAGCGGGCAGGCCACAGCATCTCGCGTGGGCCTTTGATCGGCCGAAAGGCGGTCGCGGCTTCGGCTTCACGGGCTTCCACTTCTTTGCAAACATGACGAACGACAGCTTCCGCACGACGATGCTGAACGGCGTGGCCTGGGTGGCCGGTTTGGAGATTCCGGCGAGCGGCATTGCGTCGAAAACACCGACGCAGGCCGAGCTCGATGCGTTGATGGCCGAGGCGCATGGTCCAAAAGTCGCGAAGCCTGCGGGCACGGCGAAACCGGTCTTTGAAACACCGGCGCTGACCTCCACGAGCACGCCGCGGCTGGTCATCATCGACGTGCCGCTGAAGGACGCGAAGGAGCTGTATCTCGTCGTTTCCGATGAAGGCTCGAAGAGCTGCGATTGGTCGAACTGGATCGAGCCGCGGCTCATCATGGCCGATGGATCGGTGAAGGATCTCACCACGCTGAAGTGGAAGGGCGATGACGCGGGCTTTGGCCGCACACGCATCGGCACGAATCACACCGGCAAGCCGATGCTCGTGGACAAGCAGACCTACACGAACGGCATCGGCACGCATGCGCCCTCGGCCATCGCGTATGACTTGCCTGCGGGCGTGGCACGTTTCACTGCAAAGGTGGCCATCGACGATGGCGGCATGATTCGCGCTGGAAAGCCGAGCGATGCGAAGGTGAAGTTCCAGGTTTACACCGCGCTGCCTGCCACGCCGGAGGCGAAGGCCGCGGCGAATCCACCGAACTTCAGCGAAGGCCCGCCGCAGGTGCCGGTGGAGCTTTTCACCGTGCCGGAGGGCCTCGAAGTGACGCTGTGGGCCACCTCGCCGATGCTTTTCAATCCGACGAACATCGACTTCGATGCGCAGGGTCGGCTTTATGTCGCGGAAGGCGTGAACTATCGCGGCAAAGGCGGACGCCGCAAAGAAGGCGACCGCATTGTCGTGCTCGAAGACACCGATCACGATGGCAAGGCGGACAAGAGCAGCGTCTTCGTGCAGGAGCTCGCGCTCGCGTCGCCGCTCGGTGTCGCGGTGATCGATGGCAAGATCGTCGTGTCGCAGCCTCCGGACCTGCTCGTGTATTCGGATGCCGATGGCGATTTGAAGCCGGAGAAGCGCGAGGTGCTGCTCACGGGCTTCAATGGTCGCCAGCACGATCACAGCCTGCACAGCGTCACCGCCGGGCCGGACGGGCAGTGGTATTTCAATCAAGGCAACACCGGCGCCGAGTTCACCGACCGCAGCGGCAAGACCTTCCGCATGGGCAGTCCGTATCAGCTCCAAAACATCGCCGGCATGAAGAGCGATGACGGCCATGTGTGGATCGGTGGCTTCAGCGTGCGCATGAATCCCGATGGCACGAACGTGAACATCATCGGGCACAACTACCGCAACAGCTACGAGCAGGCGCTCACCAGCTACGGCGATCTGTTTCAAAGCGACAACGATGACCCGCCCGCCTGCCGTGTGACGCATGTGCTGGAGGGCGGCAATGCCGGATTCGCCAGCGCCGATGGTCAGCGCAGTTGGGGTGCGGACAAACGCCCCGGTCAGGACACACCGACCGCCGAGTGGCGTCAGGAAGACCCCGGCACGATGCCCGCGGGTGATGTCTATGGCGGCGGATCGCCCACCGGCGTGGCCTTTTATGAAAATGGCGCTCTCGGTGGAAAATGGCGCGGCCTGCTCCTCGCGTGCGAGGCGGGCAAGAACGTGATTTTCGGCTACCAGCCGCAACCCGACGGCGCGGGCTTCAAACTCGAGCGCATGGACTTCATGACGTCGAACAAGGAGAAGCAGTGGGCCGGCAGCGACTTCCTCGGCGGCAAGGAAACCAACGAGCTCAAAACCAAATTCCGCCCCAGTGATGTCTGCGTGGGCCCCGATGGCGCTTTGTATGTCGCCGACTGGTTTGACGCCCGCGTCGGTGGTCACGGCACGCGTGACGACGGCTTCACCGGAGCCATCTACCGCATCGCGCCGAAGGGCTTCAAGAGCGTGGTGCCGAAGCTCGATCTGAACACCGTCGAAGGCCAGATCGCCGCGTTGAAAAGCCCCGCCGTGAACGTGCGCAACAGCGGCTTCACCCGCCTGAAAGCCGCCGGAGCCAAAGCCGTGCCTGCCGTGGCCGCTTTGCTCGATGATCGTGATTCTTTCATCGCGGCGCGTGCGGTGTGGCTGCTCGCACAGATGGGCGACGAAGGCATCGCGAAGGTGAAACCCTTGCTGGAGTCCAAAGACGCCACGCAGCGACTCGTCGCTTATCGCGCGCTGCGCCGTGCCAATCATGACGTGCTAACGATGGCCGCGAAAATGGCTACCGATCCCGATTCCGCCGTGCGTCGCGAAGTGGCGGTGACGCTCCGCGATGTGCCAGCGGAGCAAAGCGTGCCGATTTTGGTCGAAATTGCGGGCCGATTCGACGGCAAGGACCGCAGCTACCTCGAAGCCCTCGGCCTCGGCAGCGAAGGCAAGGAATCGCAGGTCTTTGCCGCGATCAACGGCTTTGCCAATCGTTCATCGAGTGAGTGGCCCGAGATGGTTGCCCGCATCGCCTCGCGTCTGCATCCGCCGGAGGCCGTGAACGACTTCAAGGCCCGTGCGCTCAACGACAAGCTCAGCAAAGACCAACGCCAGATCATGCTCACCGCGCTCGCCTTCACCAAAAGCGCCGAGGCGGCCGGTGCGATGATCGAACTCGCCCAGAAGAAGGATTTCCCGCTGCAAGACATGGCCAAGTGGTGGCTCATGAACCGCAAAAACAACGATTGGAAGGCCTACGACGTCGAGCAGAGCCTCAAAGCGCTCGGCATCTACGATCCCGACAAAGTGCAGCTCACCGCCAGCCCGCTGCCGCCGTTGCCCGCGAACGCCAAGCCGCTCGACCTCAAAGCCATCGCCAAACTCCAGGGCGATCCCAAACGCGGAGCCACCGGCATCGCCGCCTGCTACACCTGCCACCGCTTTGGCAGCAACGGCATCGACTACGGCCCCGACCTGACCACCTTCGCCAAACAACAAACCGCCGACGTCCTCATCCAGGCCATCGCCGAGCCCAGCAAAGGCATCTCGCACGGCTTTGAAGGCAGCGAGATCCTCACCACCGACGGCCTCAGCATCACCGGCATCGTCCTCACCAGCGGCGACCCCGTCCTCATCAAATGCATGGGCGGCGTCGTGCAAACCGTGCCCAAAAAACGCATCCAGAGCCTCCAAAAACTCAAAGCCCGCAGCCTCATGTTCGAGCCCTCCATGCTCGGCCTCACGGAACAAAGCATCGCAGACATCGTGGCGTATTTGAAGAGCCTGTGAGCCACTGCACACCATGATGAATCGCTTCCTTTGGGTCCTTTTCACTCCTTCCCTCCTCCTCGCCGCCGATCCGGCGATGCCGGAGAAACACCGCGCTTTGTTCAAAGAGCACTGCGTGAGCTGTCACGGGCCGGAAAAGCAGAAAGGAAAGTTCCGCATCGATGATCTGCCGCTTTCAATCACGAACGTCGAAATCGCCGAGAAGTGGCAGAAGGTGCTGAATGCGATGAATTCGGGCGACATGCCGCCGGAGGACGAAAAACAGCCTCCAAGTGCCGCGAAGGCCGATTTGCTCGATGATCTGGCGAATGTCATGGTCGCGGCCCGGCGGACGCTTGGCGATCAAAAAGGCGTCATCACGATGCGGCGGCTGAATCGTCGCGAATACAAAAACACGCTGCGGGAACTGCTCGGCGTGGAGATCAATGTGGCTGAGTTGCCGCCGGACGGTGGCTCGGGGGCCTTTGATACCGTGGGCTCGAACCTCTTCATGTCGGCGAACCAGATCGAGCAGTATCAGGCGCTTGGTCACGAGGCCTTGGAGGAAGCGTTTGCCTGGCAAACGGCGGCGAGCGTAACGAAGAAGCTTTATTACGAAGGCGAAACGACGACGCCGAAGGTCCGCGACTTTGTGAAGTATCAAATCGATGCCCGCGAGCGTGCGCAGAAGTGGGTGAAAGCCGTCGATGACGCCGCCACGAAGCCGGAGAACAAGGAAATCGTCGCGAAGCTGCGGACAGAGTTTCCGAATGTCTCGCGCTTCCGTCGCGAGTGGGCCCGCATCCCAGGCGCACCGAATCCTCGCACGTTTGGCTTTGATAAGAAAGGCGAGAACGATGCTGACCTCGCCAACGATTCGCTCGGCGCGGGCTGGCTGAAGTATCACGAGTATTACATCGGCATGCCCGACGTGGATCGCGGTGCTTATCTCGGTGTGCAGACGCGGCATCCGGCGGAGCTGAACGTGAACTACATCGAGCTGCTCGTGCCTTTTGACTGGCCGGTGGGCGATTACATCGTCCGCGTGCGAGCAGCGGCGGTGAAGGACGCGCCAGCGGAGCGTCGCTTTCTCGACTTCGGTATTCATGCCCGCACGGGCAAGGTGTTGAACACGTTTGAGATCACCGGAACGATGGAAAATCCGCAGACCATCGAGATCCCGCTCACACTGACACGAGCGAATCTGAGTCGCGACAATCGCTCGCTGTTCTTCCGCGAAAAAGGCAGTTGGGACACCAACGAAGAAGGCAATCGCAAGCGTGCCGAGGCCGTGAAACGCAACGGCATCGGCCCCGAGCTGGTGCTGTGGGTTGACTGGATCGAGATCGAACGCGTGCCGAATGCCACGAAGCCCGTGCCGCCCGGTTTTGCCGCGCTGAAGCTGCCGCTCGATGACAAATCGCCCGCGCCCGCCGCTGCCGAATTGCGTGCAGCCTTCGAGCGCTTCGCCACCGAGGCCTTTCGCGGCACCACGCCGCCTGCGGACTATGTGGATCGCTTGACGCGCCTCTACGACGTGCGCCGCAAAGCCGGTGACAAGCCCGTGGCCGCGCTGAAGGAGACGCTCTCCGTCGTGCTGGCCTCGCCGATGTTTCTCTACCTCGCCGAGCCTTCACCCGATGAAAAACGCCGCTCTTTGACCAACCCGGAACTCGCCACACGGCTCTCCTATTTCCTCTGGAGCGCCCCGCCGGATGCCGAGCTGCGAAAAAGCGATCTCTCGAAGCCCGAAGTGCTCGCCGCACAAACAAACCGCCTGCTCGATGATACGCGCTCGGAGGGCTTTTTGACGGCGTTTGTGCATCAGTGGCTCGGATTGGATCGCATCGACTTCTTTGAGGTGAATCGCGCCCTGTATCCGCGTTTTGATACCGGCACGAAGGTCGCCGCCAAAGGCGAGATCGACGAGACCATCGCGCACATCCTCAAACACAACGCCAGCCTGCGCGATCTGCTCAAAGCCGACTACGTCGTCATCAATCGCGTGCTCGCCCACTACTACGGCATCAGCGGCGTGAAGGGCGACGGCTACGAAAAAGTGTCGCTGCCGAAGGACTCGCCGCGCGGTGGATTGCTCGGCATGGCGGCCATTCATTTCATGGGCGGCAACGGCGAACGCACCAGCCCCGTCGAGCGCGGCGCATGGGTGCTGCGCAAGCTCCTCCACGATCCACCACCGCCCGCTCCTGCGAACGTGCCCGCCATCACGCGACTCGCGGGCAAGGTGCTGACCACTCGCGAGCGCCTGCTCGCACATCAGGAGGAGCCGCAGTGCGCCAGTTGCCATCGCAAAATCGACCCCATCGGCTTCGGTTTGGAAAACTTCGACGCCGCCGGCCAATGGCGCACCGAGGACAGCTACACCGCCCTCGACGCCAACGGCAAACCCGACCCCAAGAGCACCAAGCGCTGGCCCATCGACCCCGCCGCCGCCTTCCACAAAGGCCCGTCCTTCACCGACTTCTTCGCCCTCCGCGACCTCATCGCCGACCAATCCAACGCCTTCGCCCGCAGCTTCAGCGAAGCCTTGATCGAGTTCGCCTTGGGAAGGCCAATCGGCTTCCGCGACGAACCATTGATCGACGACATGATCACTCAAGCCGGAAAGAAGAACCTAGCGACGAGGGAGTTCATTCACGCTCTGGTTGGAAGCCGAGAGTTCCGGACGAAGTGATGAAGTTTTTCCCGCAGATTCAGAAAACCCACAGATTTCTTTTTCAGACTGATCAGAACATCAAAACAATCTGCGGGTTTTCTGAATCTGCGGGACATTAGAAGCATGATCAAAGACCCCTTCACTCATCAGATCATTGGCCTGGCGATGGAGACGCATCGTGCGCTGGGTCCTGGTTTGGTGGAGGAGTTTTATCACCAAGACTTGGTCGCTCGGCTGGTGAAGTCTGGCATTGAGCACCTGTCGAAGCCTCGGCGTGATTTGATTTATCGTGGTTTCGTGGCGGACACCTTTGAAGCGGATCTTGTATTCGAGCAGAAGCTAATCCCTGAACTGAAGGCGCTACGCGGCGAGTTTGCGCCGGAGCATTTCACTCAATTGCTGAGCTATTCAAAATTCTGGCACATCCGCACAGGCATGTTGCTCGACTTTGGCAAACCAAGCCTTGTTCCGAAGCGTGTGATCTACACTTCAAAGACGGGCAAGTTCCCAGAAGTCACCATGGCTGAATCTGTCACGGACGCGGCACTCGCTGGCGAGCTTGTTCGAATCGCTAATCAATGCCTCGCCGACATCGGGTTTGGCTACCGGGAAACAACCTGGACGGGACTGATGAGCGCGGCCTTGAGGGCGGAGCAGATTCCGTTCGTCGTCAGTCCAACCGTTGTCGTGCCGAATGTTGGGACGACTTCGTTGCGTTGTTTGGTCATCAACAATCAAGCCGCCATCACTTTTACTGCCCTCGGTCACGAAGTCACCGCGATTGATCGTGCCTGTCTCCAGACTTACCTGCGTTTGCTCGGATTACCTTGGGGCATCAGCTTCCATTTTGGCAAAGCAAAGGCAGATATGAAGTTTGTGTCTGCGCCTGCTTCGAAGCTGCCAAAAAACTTAATTTGTCCCGCAGATTCAGAAAACCCACAGATTGAAATCCTTCAGAAAAATAATCTGCGGGTTCTCTGAATCTGCGGGAAACACCTCTTCTCTTTCCATGAAAAACCGCCGTCACTTTCTCCAGTCCAGCACCTCGCTCATTGCTTTGCCCGCGCTTGAGTCGCTGGGGTTTCGTCGATTTGCTTCCGCGGCGACTCCGGCGGCACCGCCGCAGCGGCTGGTGTTTCTGGGCTTTGGCTGGGGAATCACGACGGAGACTTGGTTTCCGGATATCAAGCAGACGGGGAAGGATTACACGCTGCCGGAGGGCTTGAAGCCGCTGGCGAGACACAAGGCGGACTTTTCCATCGTGCAGGGGCTTTGGAACAAATACTCGAACGAAGGGCACTGGGGCAGCACGATGTGGCTCACGGGTGCGAACCGTTTCGCGGAGCCGGGGCAGACGTTTCACAACAGCATCTCGGCGGATCAGGTCGCGGCGGCGAAGCTGGGGATGGACACGCGTTTTGCGTCGCTCCAGCTCAATGGCAGCGAGAACGCGGAGGCTTCGGGACATGGGCCGGGGCTTTCGATGGCTTGGGACGTAAGCGGCAAGCCCATCGGCGGTCACAAAGGCCCCGTGGAGGCGTTTCACCGGCTGTTTTCCAAGGACACGACGCCCATCGAGCAGCAGAAGGCCATGCTCGCGCAGAAGCGCAGCGTGCTCGACACAGTGATGGAGAATGCGAAGGCGATGCAGCGTGGTCTTGGCCAAAACGACCGGGCGAAGCTCGACGAATACTTCCAGGGCATCCGCGACATCGAGACGCGGCTCGCGAAGGACGAGCAATGGATCGGTGTGCCGCAGCCGAAGGCACCGATTCCTCAGCCGCAGGAAGGATTGGCGGGCAAGGAAGAGATCAAAATCATGTATGACATCATCCTCGCCGCGATGCAGACCGACAGCACGCGTGTGCTGACCTATCGCCAGCCGGTGAGCACGCTGCTGACGAGCATCGGTATCAAAGTCGCGCCGCATGACATGAGCCACTACCACTCGACGATGGGCGAAAAGCTCGCCGCCTCGCAGCAGCGCGATCTCGTGCAGAGCGAGTTGCTCGCCGGACTGATCGACAAACTCAAAGCGACCAAAGAAGCCGATGGCAGCCGTCTTTTCGACCACGTCGCCCTCGCCTACGGCAGCAACATCCGCACCGAGCACAACCTCGACAACTGCCCCACGCTGCTCACTGGCGGCGGTGCAGGCATCAAGCTCGGCCACAACATCGTCGCGCCAAAGGACACGCCGCTTTGCAATGCGTGGCTGACTTTGCTCCACGGCATCGGCGTGAATGCCGTGCGTCATGGCGACAGCTCCGGCGTGCTCAAGGAGATCGTGGCGTGAGGTTTACGCGGTGATGCGTGCGCCGATGCCGGGAAGGTCTGGCATCATCAACTTGCCGTCTGAAGTGACTTGGAGGCCGGTGAAGTCGTCGTTCGCGATGTGCAGATGGCCGTCGAGGTCGATCCAATCAGCCCACGGGGCGAGGTGGGCGGCAGCGGTGATGCCGAGGCTGCTTTCGATCATGCAACCGAGCAGCACTTTGAGCCCCTCGGCCTTCGCTTTGGCGATCATGGCGATGGCTCCATCGAAGCTGCCGCACTTCAACAGCTTCACATTCACGCCATCAACATAGGGTGCGAGCTCGGACACATCGTCGGCGCTTTGAGCGCTTTCATCGGCGAAGATGAGCGGGCATCGAGAGGGCAGTCGCGCACGAAGATCTTCCCACACGTCGATGCCGTGGGAGTGATGGATGGGCTGCTCGATGAGGGCGGGCTGATACTCGGCAAGCTTTTCGATCATCGCCGGAGCCTGCACGGGGTCCCAGCCGCCGTTTACATCGACGATAAGATCCGCCTCAGGTGCCGCGTAGCGGGCGATGGAGACGGTGGCGATATCGAGGCCGAGATCACCGGAGCCGAGCTTCAGTTTTAGCACGCGAAACTGATTGGCGAGTTGTTCGACGCGTTCGGTGAAGGCCAGCAAGTCATCAGGAATACCCAGCGAATGACAGGCGGGTGGCGTTTGGCCTTCGGCACCGAGCTTTTGAGCCGCGAAAGCTCTCAGAGGGATATTCTGAGCGGTGCAGACGATGTCATGCCGCAGAAGGTTAAAGGCCAGCGACGCGGCGCGGGGCAACCGCTGCGGCAAAACCGGCAGCGAGACCAGTCGTAGAGTCTCGGCGGGGTCTTCACCGTAATACGGCACAAAGGGTGCCTCGGCGATGTGATCGCCTTCCTGAAGCCTGAGCACCTGTCGCGTCGAGGAAACCCCGTGCGCGATGCGGAAAGGCACGCGCAGGTGAAGGGTGTGCAACCAAGCTTTCATCGGATTCCTGATTCAGGAATCTCAGCGTTCGTTGATCGGCACCACTTTCTGGCCGTAGGGCTTGCCGACGTATTCGCTCAAAGGACGGAAGAGGCGGTTTTCGCTCCACTGCTCGAGCACGTGGGCGGTCCAGCCGCTCATGCGGGCGATGGCGAAGATCGGCGTGAAGAGATCCGTCGGGATGTCGAGGCTGTAATAGACCGTGGCGGAGTAGAAATCGACGTTGGCGTTGAGGCTCTTCCGCTCGCGCATGATGGTGGCGATGCGCTCAGACATTTGGATCCACTTGGCCTCGCCGAGCTGCTCGGTGAGCTTGATGGCCATCTCGCGGAGATGCGGGGCGCGAGGATCGAGCACCTTGTAAACACGGTGGCCGATGCCCATGATCTTCTTCTTCTGGGCAAGGGCGTCTTCGACCCAGGCGTCCACCTTGTCGAGGCTGCCGATTTCCTGGAGCATGTGGATGACGCCTTCATTGGCACCACCGTGCAGCGGGCCCTTCAGGGCGCCGATGGCGGCGGAGATGGCGGAATACATGTCACTCAAAGTGGAGGCGACGACGCGGGCGGTGAAGGTGGAGGCATTGAAGCCGTGCTCGGCGTGGAGGATGTAGGCGATGTCGAGGGTGCGCTCGGCGTCCTTCGACGGGACTTCGCCGTTCATGAGGTAGAGGAAGTGGGCGGCCTCGGAGAGGTCCTTGCGCACCGGCGGGAGGTCGAGGCCCTGGCGGGCGCGGTGGAAGTAGGCGGCGATGACGCCGATCTGCGAGGTGAGGCGAATGGCGTTGGCCAGGTTTTCGCCGACGTCGATATCGAAGCGCTTTTGGTCGTAGCAGCCGAGCATGGAGACGGCCGTGCGCATGATGTCGATGGGCTTGGCGGTCTTCGGCGCGGTCTTGAGGAACTCGATCACGCCCTGCGGCAGCTCACGCTCGGCGCGGAGGGCGGTGGTGAGCTTGTCGAGCTCCGCCTGGGTGGGCAGCTTGTTGTAGTAAAGCAGGTGCACGACCTCCTCGTAGCTGAGTTTGACGAGTTCGTTGATGTCGTAGCCACAGTAGAAAAGGACGCCTTCGGCTCCTTTCACCTCTCCGAGGCGGGTTTCAGCGGCGACGATACCTTCAAGACCTTTGGAGACGACGGACATGGCGTGGTGCGTGTGAGTGGGGGTTGACGTGTAGAAACAGAGAACTTTTTTGGTTTAGCGTGGAGCAAACGGGGCACAAGAAAAACTCCGCTCACAGGCTAATTTTACGTCGTTTGCTGAGCTGATGACGCAGGTGCTGTGCCATTCGTATCAGACACTGTCACGGATGCACCGGAGTTGTGTGGCGGCGGTCACTTCAAAGCCTTCCCGACGGCCTCCTGCCGGACGACGAGCACCTTCCCACCCAGCCACATCAGTCCGAGCGTGCCGCCCACGAGTAAGGCGACCGCCAGCAGGGTCCAAAAACCCGGCACCAGCGGCCTTGCGAGTCGTCGTGAGCGTCGTCGGGCCATCGTGTCGTCAATCTAAGCAGACTCCGCCGTGCTCACAAGCCCCTCAACGCGGCACGGCGGAGGTTTTCACCTCGGCAGCCATGTCGAGGAGGGCGTCCATCATTTTCACGGAGGCCTGCGGTTCGAGATTGTTCGTGCCGGGCCAGGTCTCGTAACCACCGAGCTCAAAGTGCCGAGGTGTGGGCATGTAGCCGTAATAACCGTGCGCCAGCTCGACCATGAAGGATTTGTCGAAGGGGCTGCGCTTTTTGAATTCCCTGCCCGTCTCGGCAAAGGTCTCCGTGGGCGTGGTGCCGATGCAGATGTCACCGATGCGGAGGATCTGCACGGGCGTCTTGGTCTCCGGGCTGGCTTTGGCAAGACGCTGCACGCGTCCGGCATAGGCGAGCGGAAGATCCGCTTTGCCGCCCTGGATGCGCGGGGCCTTGGCCTCGGTCTCCTTGGCCCAGGCGATGAGTTCATCGGGAATCGTGCGCCACTTCACGTCCAGCTCGCGGTAGCGAGCATCGAGCGGGGCACTGCTTTCCCACTTCAGACCGGCGACGGCCCGATTGACCTTCGCCGCGACATCCTCGGCGACGTAGCGCATCTGCTCGTAGGGGGCCTTGCGAGGCTGCGGGGTGCGGAAGTTGATGTTGTTCGCATCGCCGCTGGTGCCATTCGCCATGATGCCGACGAAGGGCGGATACTCGCCGCCGTCTTTTTGGAGTCGTTTCAAAGCCTCGCAGTAATAGCCGTAGTAGTCCGCGGAGATGTCCGCACCATTCACACCGCCGACGTAGTGCAGCGAGTAGGCTGAGTAGATCGAGATCAGCCGGCCGCCGGGCTCACGCAGGGCGATGAAGCTCACGGTCGGGTCAGGCTCACCCGCCGGCTCGATCAGCGCGGGGTTCCCTGCCCCGGGGTTCATCTTCACCTTGTCGATCTTGCCGAAGGGATTCGGCGGCATGCTGCCTTCTTTGAGGAACCAGCGGCGGATGTGCACATGCTCCGGCACCTCGACTCGGCCAAACGCGATCTCCGCAGGCCGCAGCAGGTTCACCGCCCGGCGAACGCCATCGGCGATGCGACGAGCGACGAATTTCTGGTAGTCCGTGAGTTCCAAATCGGAAAAGTAGCCGCGCACCGGGCCTCCGAGCGCATTCACGGCGGAATGCGTGTGCGTGCCGGAGATGAGCACGTTTGCCGCTGGAATGCCGGTCTCCTTCTCGATGAACTCCCGCGCCTTCAGCGACACGCTGCGGTGCAAACCGAGCAAATCACACACGACGAGAGCGAGCTTCGTTTTGCCATCGTCGAGCACCAAGCAGCGGGCGTGAAGCTCGTCATGGATGTTCGTGCAGGGATAGGGTGCAAAACCGCCCACGACCTCGCCACCCAGGTCGGGCGTGATGTTGCTCGTGGCAGCACCCGCCTGGAGCAGAGCATCAGCGGCATGAAGAGAGAAGGCAGTGGCGAGCAGGAGGAAAAGCGTGCGCATGAAGGCTATACAGCTCTCAAGCCGCAGTTTTGTCACGGCTTCCAATCCACCGGCAGATGCAAGGACCACACTTCACTCGAAAGCGGTCTCGCGTGGCCGCCGATGACCCAGAGCTTGTCCTGGAAAACGAGCACGGAATGCTCGTGACGGGCCTTCCAGATGGTTTTCGTCTCCAACCGCTGCCAGTCGCGTCCATTCTCGCTGTGCCAGACATCACCAAAGTTGTCCTTTTCCTTCGACCAGCCACCGATCACCCACATTCGGCCGCGATAGACGGCGGCGCTGAACCAAAGCCTCGGAGCCCATGAGGCGTTTTCGGTCTCGCAGGTCCAGTTCACGCCATCAGGGGAGGACCACACGTCATTGCGAGCTTCGTAAGTCGGCACGTAGTTTCCACCGCCGAGGACATACATTTTGCCATTCAAGGCCACCGCTTGATGATAGGCACGCGGCGACCACGAGGCTTTGGCGGTGGCTTGCGTCCACGTCTGGCCATCGGCGGAGGACCACACGTCGTTCTTCGCACTCGTGGCATCGCCAAAGTAGTAGTTCTCCGTGCCGCCGAGCATCCACAAACGTCCCTGATGCTCGACGAGGCCTGCCGCGAGACGTGGTGACCAATCCGCAGCCGACGACACCTGCTTCCATGCGATGCCATCGTTCGACGACCAGACTTCGTTGCTGGCCGAGTGACCGGGCAGACGACCGTTGAACCATCCACCCATCACCCAGGCCTTGCTTTGAAAGGTGATGCCCATGGCGAGGTCACTGTGCTTCCAAGGTGCTTGTGATGTCACCAGCTTCCATTTTTTGCCATCGGCGGAGGACCACACATCGCGTGGTGGAGCTTCGAAAGATTGAAACCATCCACCGCCGATCCAGAGCTGATCATCCAAGACAAACTCGACCTGCGAATCGCGAGCCTGCCAAGGCGCGGTGGTTTCCAGCACCCAGTCTGCGGACCACGAAGGCGTGCAAATGACCAAGAATGCCAGCAGCGCCTTCATGTGAGCCTCAGATCAAACGCGTCGTCGCCGCACCACTGCGCAGTTCCTCGGGAATCTGGCCCACGAAGCGTGGTGTGAGCTCGATGGCCTCGAAGATTTGATCGATCTCCTGCTGCGAAAGGTCGCCTGGGCGATCGATCTCGAAATAGACCAGATCGTGCCGCGCATCGACTTTATAACGCACACGCGGAAAGTGATCCATTTGGTTGCGGAGCTGCATCATGGCGGACTCCTTGCGCAAGCCGGGGGCGTAAATTTCGACTTCGATCATGGTGGTGAGGTGGGTTGTATCGGATTGGCTCCGACTCGCCAAGTAAAAACACCGGTCACACCCTCACGTTCTAAAAATTCCACTCAGGCGACTGATTTCAGCGGCTTTTACCTCTGAGGTAAGATGTTTGTCATGCCTCTTAAATGAGCATTGACCGCATCAGGCCATTCGTGGGATTCTGATGTTCTAATGAGGGTTCGTGCTTTCCAGCAGCCATTCCGGGGTTTTCGGAACGTGCTGTCCGCGGTGATTTGCGGACTGGGGGTTTTCTTTTCGGCTCAACAAGGAACAGCGCAAGTGGTGTGGAGTGGCAGCGGTGATGGCAGCACCTGGAATGACACCGCGAACTGGACCGGTGGTGTCCTACCGAGCGGGACAAACGTGGCGCAGTTCGGCACGAGCGGTGCCGCCACCCAGATCGGGCTCACATCGAGTCAATCACTCGGCGGCATTCAGCTTGCCTCCGGTTCGACGATTGGCCGCACGATTGGCAGCGCAACAGGCTCGCCCATCATCTTGTCGCTCACGGGCTCGGTGCTGCTGGAGAACTTGAGCAGCACGCAGACGCTCACCTTGGCCCCGACGGTGAGTGGAGGCACAGGTGCCATGTCTGTCACGCTTGGCTCTGGCACGATCACCACCGCGGCGGGCGGCATCGTGATCGGCGCGAACCTCAGTGGCACGGCTTTCACAAAGACAGGCACCGGCACACTCACGCTCACCGGCACGAATACCTACACCGGCACGCTCACGATGAATGCGGGCACCATCCAGGTCGGCGATGGTGGCTCCACCGGCACGCCGGGCAATGCCAACATCGCCATCAACAGCGGGACGAGCCTTGTCTTCAACCGCAACGGCACTTTGGCCACCGGCGTCTCGCTTTCCGGCAGTGGCACGCTCGTGCAAAATGGCTCGGGAACGGTCGATCTGACCTCGGCGAGCACTTTCAGCGGCCCGGTGAATGTAAATGGCGGCACGCTGAAGCTCAGCGGCAACGGAGCCATCGGCAATGGAGCCATCGCCATCGCCAGCAGCGGCACGCTGGAGGTCGCACGCGATTCGAGCACCTACACGATGAACAACGTGCTCAGCGGTGCGGGCAGCCTCGTGAAGAGTGGCACGGGCTCGCTGCTGCTCGCGAATCCGAGTTCACTCACCGGCACAACCACGGTCAAAGGTGGCACACTCATCGTCGGGGCCACTGGCGGCAGTCACAGCCTCATCGGCGGCGGCCCCATCGTGCTGGAGAATGCTGGCACGGTGCTCGCTCATTGGGCCATCGGTGGTTCCTACACCTTCGCAAACACCATCAGCGGCCTCGGCGGTGTCACGATGGATTCCGGCGGCTTCACAGCCACGCTTTCCGGCCCCAATACCTACACCGGCCCCACCACGATCAAGACCGGCACCCTCGCCGTTTCGAGCCTTGCGGATGGTGGCAGCACGAGCGGCATCGGATCGTCCTCCAGTGCCGCCACGAACCTCATCATCAATGGCGGCACGCTGCGCTACACCGGTGCCGCCGTGACCACCGATCGTCTTTTCAGTGTCGGCAACGCCAGCGGCCTCATCGACGCCTCGGGCACGGGCACGGTGCAGTTTACGAATTCCGGCTCGATGGGCTTCAACAGCCAAACGGGTGCCCGCACGCTCGTTTTAACCGGAAGCAACACCGGCGACAACTCGCTGGCCGCCGCCATCGGTGACAACAGCGGTGCCACGACGATTTCGAAGCGCAGCGCCGGCACCTGGGTGCTCAGCAGCGCCTCCAGCACCTTCACCGGCGGCGTGAACCTCATCGAGGGCGGCACGCTCGCGGTGACCAAGCTGGCCAATGGTGGCGCACCGAGCAGCATCGGTGCCGCGAGCAATGCCGCAGCAAGCCTCGCCATCTCCAACAACAGCACGCTGCGCTACACTGGAAGCGGCGATACGACCGACCGCCTCTTCGGCATCGGCGCTGGTGGAGGCAAAGTGGAGGCTTCAGGCACCGGCGCACTCGTTTTCACCAACACCGGTGCCATCGGCAATGGCGGCGCCAACGTCGCACGCACCTTCACGCTGCAAGGTAGCAGCGCCGCGGACAACACGCTCGTCGCGAGCCTTGCTGACATGGGCGGTGCGAGCTCGCTCGCAAAGGCTGGCACTGGCAAATGGGTGCTCACGGGCAATCACACGCACAGCGGCGGCACGTCCGTCACCGGTGGCACGCTGCAAATCGGCACCGGAGGCACCAGCGGCTCGCTCGGCACCTCCGGCATCGCTTTGAGCAGCGGCACCTCGCTCATCGTGAACCGCTCGGATGCACTCAGCTTCACGCAGGTTATCAGCGGCAGCGGCAGTTTCACTCAAGCAGGCAGCGGCACGACGACCCTCTCGAACAACAACACCTTCACCGGCACCACCACGATCAGCAGCGGCGTGCTGCAAATCGGAAGCGGCAGCACCACCGGCAGCGTCGCGAGCACCTCCATCGTCAACAACGGCACGCTCGCCCTCAATCGCAGTGACAACCTCACCTGGACCACGCCCATCAGTGGCAGCGGTGGCTTCACCAAGGACGGCACGAACACCGTCACGCTGAATGCCTCGCTGACCTACACCGGCCCCACGAGCATCACCGCGGGCAAATTGCAGCCCGCGAGCACGCTTTCGCTGCCGTCATCGAATGTCACCATCGCCGCGGCAGGCACTTTAGCCGCGAATGGCAATGCCATGAGCCTCGCCAGCCTCAACGGTGCTGGCACCGTCGAGAACGGATCGGCCTCCGTGAGCAGCACGATCACGCTGAATGGCTCCGGCAGCTTCACCGGGCTGGTGCGAAATGGCGGCGCAGCATCGCTTTCGCTAGTCAAGACCGGCAGCGGCACGCAGAGCCTCGACAATGCAAACACCTTCACCGGCACCGTGAGCATCAGCGGCGGCACGTTGAGCACGAACAGCCTCGCGAATGGTGGCACCGCCAGCGGCATCGGAGCATCGAGCAGCCCTCCGGCGAACCTTTCGCTCAATGGCGGCACCTTGCGCTACACCGGCGGCACCACGAGCACGGACCGCCGTTTTGAACTCGGCCCGAATGGCGGCACGCTCGATGCCTCCGGCACGGGTGCGGTGACCTTTGCGGCCACGAATGATCTCAGCTTCACCGCTGCCGCTGGTGCCCGCACGCTCACTCTCACCGGCACGAGCACCGCAGCAAACACACTCGCCGCACGAATCGTCGATGGCAGTAGCGCCAGCTCCCTCGTGAAGGACGGCAGCGGCACCTGGGCACTCACGAACTCAAACACCTACACCGGCGGCACCTCCTTGAATGACGGCGTGCTCAGCATCAGCAGCTCCAACGCCATCGGCAGCGGCAGCGTCACCTTCGCCGGAGGCGTGTTGCAGACCACGCAGTCCATGTCCATCGGCAACAACCTCGTGGTCAACAATGCCAGCAACGGCGTCACCGTCTCCACCGGCGTGCTGACAATCAATGGGGCCATCAGCGGTTCCTTCCCTCTGTATAAAGACGGCCCCGGCAGGCTCATCATCGCGGGCACTTCCAATACCGTGCCCACCGTCGTGCAAAGCGGCACCGTGCAAGGCTCCGCGGCGAATGCAGGCTCCAGCATCGCCCTGAGCACACCCGCGGCGGTGTTTGAGTTCAATCAAAGCACCGCGGACACTTACGGCGGCATCATCTCCGGCCAGGGCGGCATCAGCCTCACCGGCAGCGGCGGTCTCACGCTCACCGGAGCGAACACCTTCGATGGCGAGACGCAGGTCAGCGGCGGCGTGCTCACCGTCGTGAACAATGCCTCGCTCGGCTCCACCACGGGCGGTGTCTCGGTGCAAAGCGGCGGCACCGTGGAGCTGCGCAATGGCGTCTCCGTGGGTGGTGAAACGATCCAGCTCAATGGCAGCGGAGCCAGCGGGCAGAGCGGTGCGCTCGTCAGCACCATCGGCACGAACACTTTCGCGGGCAGTGTCATCGCCGCCACGAATGCGAGCATCGCCGCACTGCCGGGCAGCACCTTGAATTTGGTCGGGGGGTTGGTGAAAAATGGCACCGTCGCCACGCTGACCGGCGGCGGTGCCATCACCATCAGCGGCACAGGCATCAGCGGATCATCGCCAAACTCGGACTTGGTCGTCGATGGCAGCGGCACCGTCGTCACGCTGAACACCACGAACAGCTACAACGGCCCCACCTTCGTGCAAAACAGCGGCACGCTCGTCCTCGGCCTCAACAATGCCCTTCCGACATCCCCCCGCACCGATTTGAGCCTCACCACCGGCGGCACCTTCAATCTCAACAGCCGCAGCGATGCCGTCGCTGGCCTCTCCGGCGATGCCACTGGCACCGTGCGAAACAGCACCGCCTCCACCACCTCGACCTTGGAAGTATCCCCCGCCACCACATCCACCTTCAGCGGTGTCATCGCCGGCACGAACGGCGGCACGCAGGGCGACATCAACCTCGTCAAGACCGGCTCCGGCACCCAGGTGATCGACGGCGCAAACACCTACGGTGGCACCACCACCATCTCCGGCGGCACCTTGCAGATCGGCAGCGGCGGCAGCAGCGGGCAAATCGGCTCCGGCAGCATCACCAACAACGCCGAGCTTAAGGTCAACCGCAGCGGCACCGTCACGCTCAGCCAGGCCATCACCGGCAGCGGCGTCGTCACGCAGGCAGGCAGCGGCACCACCGTGCTCACCGGCAACAACACCTACTCCGGCGGCACCACCATCAGCAGCGGCACGCTGCGTGTCGGCGATGGCGGTCTCAATGGCTCCGTCGGTGCGGGTGCCATCAGCAACGACGGCACCCTCGAAATCAAGCGCAGCAACAGCGTCACCCTTTCGCAGGCCATCACCGGCAGCGGCTCGCTCGTGCAAAGCGGCACGGGCGATACCACGCTCAGCGGCAATGCGAACAGTTACAGTGGCAGCACCGTCGTCAGCAGCGGCACCTTGCTCGCCACGAACACCTCCCCCACCTCCTCCGCCACAGGCAGCAGCAGTGTCATGGTCGAAACCGGTGCACGACTCGCCGGCACCGGCCGCATCAGTGGCGATGTCACCTTCCAAAGCGGCTCGAAGCTCCTCATCGGCGATCTCGGCGGCAATGCCACCGGACGCGATTTCGAGTTCGCCGGTGCCTTGAGCTCCACCGGAGCCTTCGAGGCCCGATTCGACCTCTTCAGCAATCTCGGCACCGGCACGCTCAACTCCTCTCTCGCCGCCGATCAGGTGCTCATCAGCGGCAGCGACCGACTCATCGACCTCGACATCCATCTCGTGCTCGCCGATCCAAATTCCTTGCTCAACTGGGCTGCGGGCGATGCCTGGACCTTGTGGAGCTGGGGCAGTATCAGCAGTGGCAACCGCCAGCTCTCCATCGCCTCCCTCAACGCCCCTGCCCTGCCCTCCGGCCTCATGTGGGACACCACCCAGCTCAACACCACCGGCGCCATCCTCATCGCCTACGTCCCCGAGCCCTCCCGAGCCCTCCTGTTCCTCCTCGCCCTCACTTTCGTGACCCAGCGCCGTCGTCGTTCATGACGTAGCATAGGCTTTCTAGGACGTGTTTGAAAACCCACGGCACCTGTCAGGCGAAGCAAGGTAGTCCTCTCGCTCCGCGAGAGGAACGAAGCGTGGGGCAAACAGAACGCGGCGGGAAATCCTGACGCACGCGTGCTGGCGGCGGCTTTTTGCTCATCTCGGCGGAGCGAGATGGCCACTTTGCTGGCGCACGGTCGAGGCTGCTCCAACCGGTTTTCATACATGATCTGGCCTGTGCCAGTTGGCCGAAAGCAAAGGAGACTTTCGCCAATGGCATCGCGTGTTCGTCACCATCGCTCGCCACCACTGCCAGCAGCAGCCTGCCTTTGAGCTCACATGCCGCACACTTGCAGCCACAGGCACGGTCACTTCCGGCTCAAAGCGCGGACACTTCGAGCCCGCATCGACCTCCATGACAGCTCAAACACACCCTTCTGTTAGCCAGCATCGACCGTTCTGTTGGCTGACAGAAGGGTATCTTTGAGCCAACAGAATGCATTCTTCGGGCGAATGAATCGATTATGTCAGCCATAAGAATGCATTCTTCTTGCCGTGGAATGCATTCTTCAGTCAGCCAAATGCATTCTTTGACCCCACATGGTCCATTCTTTTGGCGAATGAATGCATTCTTTCGGCCGAAGAATGGGGGATGTTAGCTCAAAGAATGGACACTTCCGGCTGAATTCCCCGCTCTTTGAGCTCCAATGGTGGGGCATGTGAGGTCAAACACACCGCTGTTTGCCCTCAAACAATCCCGCATGTGGGCTCAAAGAAGGCAAAGCTCGACCCGTAACGGGGCCATTCTTGGCACCACACACGGGGCAGGAATGCCCCGAATACCAGTCTCTTCGTCCGCTGGAAGGGCCACTGTTAGCTCGATGCACCGTCACTTCGACCCACATCATCGGTTTGCTCGCCCTCCGATGCCGAGGACGTTTCTGGCAAAGGCAGCAGGGAGCGATACAGATTCCCCGGCCGACCTCGCCGCACCTCGTGGACCACCGCGCTGCCCTGGCGGATCATGCGATTGAGAAACGTCTTCACCTCCTTGTCTCCCGGTCGCTGCTTCGTCGCTTCCTTGATGCGTTGGGCGAGATCCTGCGGGGCAAAGGGCCGACCCGCCGTCGCCGCGAGGCATTCCTTCAGCACCTCCTCCCGCGGACGCTCCGGCGGTCGCGGCGTGAAGACGGGCTGCGGGGCCAAAACCACGGCCGGTGCCGTTGTGGGAGCCACAGCCATGCTGCCACCGCCTATCTTATGCTCCACCAGCAGTGCCCGCACCTTGCGCACCATCTCAAGGTCCGCCATGAGCTTGGCCTCCAGTTTCGCCAAAGCATCGGGAGTGAGGTCCGCCGCAGTCATGGCGAAAAGGATGTCTATTTCCGCCGAAATGGCAAATGGAAGGCTATTCCGGCCATTCGAGGGCTGGGGGTCTGAATCGCGGGGAGCTTACTGGCAGGAGAGCCAAGCGAAGCGAGACAGACAGCCGGAGGCTGCCCGAAGGGAAGCGAAGCGCATCAATGAAGGCAGAAGAATGGTTCCAGCTTCAGATCATTCTCCTGCCTTCATTCTTCTGCCAATCTTTACCGCTCGCTGCACGCCGTCTTGGAGAGTCAGGAGTCGGTTAAGGTGCCACCGTCCAGTTTTCGATCTTCAAGCCTTCCACGCGGCTGAACTCGTCGGTGTTGCCTGTGACCAGCGTCCATTCGTGCTGAAGGGCGATGGCGGCGATTTGGAGGTCATGAGGTCCGATGACCTTGCCCTGGCTCTCCAGTTTTTTTCGCAGAGGCCCGGCAATCGCGGCGGATTCATCGTCAAAGGGCACGGAGGCATGGCGGCTGAAGATCGCCTCCAGTTTGGCGAGGCGGGCTTCCTTGTCCGCATACCCCTCTGCGCCGTGAAACAGCTCTTCCTTCACCACCGAACACAGCCAGACGTCCTCTGGCGGCACCTCCCGCAGTTTTTCCTGCAAGGGCTGGCAGCGTCCCTTCAGCAGGATGATCCAGTGATTGGTGTCCAGCAGCCAGGGCATCACCAAGCCTCCCGTGATTCATTCGGCAGCTCGGCCGGCTCATTCCATTGCAACCCTTCGAGCGAGCCATAGAGGTCCTTCCAGTAGGCTTCGAAATGATCTTGGGCAGGGGCTTGCGGCTGGCGTCCCGGCATCAAAGCCCGCCACTGGCCCAGCAGCTCACGCGCCACGCTTTCCGGCGCACGGGCGATTTCTTCGATGAGCAACGTTCGGGCTGACATGCCCCGATGATGCGGGAAAGACGCTTCGAGGTCAAGACAGGCTTAATCGGGTTCGGAAGGATGTGGTTCTGCCGAGTCGTGAATGAATCGTCGCCGCCAACGCGCTGAAGCACGACCTACTGCTGGTTACACGAAACGAAGGTGCCTTCAAACACATCGCTGGGCTTCAGCTCATCAATCCGCTTGCAGTGAAGTGATTTGATGTGTTGGCATCGCAGTTTTGCCGCCACACTTTACACTATCAGCGCTTGTGAAATTACTCTGCATGTCATGGCTATCCTCTACAAATACGTTGAGCCAGATATTGGCCCCAACAACAAGCCCAAGCCTCTTCTCGTCCTGGAATCCCTGAGGCTGATCGCCGCCGACCCATGCAGCTTTAACGATCCTTTTGAAGTAAGGCCATGGTATGATCAAGAACGCCACGACCACTCGGAAAGCTCACATGAGAAGCTTCACAGGCTATTTCGAGGTAATGGCTCACAACATCAAATCGGCCAAGATTCACTGGTTGGTTATCCCGCAGAACTGGCTGCTTTTAACGCGGATAACTGCCACAAAAAGTTTCAACAAGACATCTCAGACAGATACCGCATCTTGTGTCTAAGTCGAAATCCTGGCAGCGTCCTGATGTGGGCACATTACGCAAAATGCCACAAGGGCATTGTCATCGGAATAGAGACTTCTGATCCCGATTTTCAGACGGGACTCAACCCCACTGGGTATAATGTGGAATACGACCCGGATCGTTCCAAGATTCAGCTGCCTGTGGCCTACTACAGGCAACCCAGCGTCGAAATGTACGATCAATATGGAAACGTGATCAATCATCCAGACGAAGAAGTTGAAAGCAACGCCGGGTTAATCATACCGTTTCGAGAATACAGACGACAGGTTGAAGTCGCCCAACTCACCGCATTAAGGACGAAGGCCCAAGACTGGGGTTACGAGAAAGAGACTCGTTTCATTTACGACCTCTCGATTCATTCCGGCAAACTTACCCGAGAAGAGAGCCGGCACTTCGTCGCGCTGCCACCCAACGCTATCCGTGAGATTATCATTGGCTTCTGTGCTGATCTAAATTTGGTCAAGAGTATCGTGGGGCTATATCGAGATGGTCGAATTGGAACGCCTCGACTGGCCTATACAGAGTGTCACCCAAGCCAATACGAAGTTTTGGCCCATGAGGCGGATGTAAACCACCTAGAGGCCTATTTTCAGCACGTGAGACCGAATCTGTGATCACGGGGGTTAGCGTCGCAGATTGGGCTAAAGATTGGATTCTGAAAGACGCAAAACTCCGATGATTGGGGAACCTTTGCGGCTTTGCGCCTTTGCGTGAGACCCATTCAATGATCCAAGCAGCACAGGCTAGAAAGCCTGTGCTACGTCACTTGCGGATGCCGATCTTCTCCACCGGGATCGCTTCAAAGCCGAGCTTGAAGGCTGGTGAGTCCGCTTGGAGGCGGAAGTCGTCGTGCTTCCAATCGACGAACTTGGGGTCGGCGATGAGGCTGTGCTGGTCCCTGCCTTCGGCTTGCCAGGAGGTCCATTCGTCATGATCCGCGGTTTACGCGGACGAGCTGACCTTGAAGCGTGGTGAGCATCTCCAACTGCGCATGAACTTTCGCTGCGAGCGCAGGAAAGTCGGGATTGTCGGTGCAGACGATGATTCCGGCGTGATCGGGGTTTAGGCGATGGAGGCCGATGAAGTCCTGGCGGTTGTGCGTGAGCACGGCACGACCCTTTTCAGTCGCGAAACGCAGGACTTCGTCATCGGGGATGCCTGCATTGGACTTGCCGGTGTCGTGCGTGGTCAGGACATCATGCCCGAGACGTCGCAATGTCTCGACCACGGGCAGCGGAAAGTTCTCGTTGGAATACAGACGGGCGGTCATGAGTCGTCGCCGTTCGCGGCGATTTCGCGGTCCATTTCGTCGCGATGAGAGCGGGCGTAGTTCCAGGCGTTCGCGAGGTCTTCCGCGTTCAGCGAGGGATAGGCGGCGAGAAGCTCGGCATCGGTTTTGCCCTGCCGACGAAGCGATTCAAGCAGCCACACGGGAATGCGGGTGCGGATGACACGAGCGGCACCGCCGCAGACATTCGTCTGGAAGTCGATGCCGGGATGCGCGTCCGTGACCTCCATGGCGACGACGGCAAGAATCCGTGCCTGATCGCCTTTCGGCAGGTGCAGCACGGCCTCGCGGACATCGTCATAGGTAGCGGACATGAGGCGGAGCATAGCACGCGGCACTTCCTCACGCCAAGAGCAAAGCCGGAGGGCTCCCGCAGATTCAGATAACCCGCAGATTTTCTTCTGAGGTTTTCATGCCGCCAATATGTGGGTTTTCTGAATCGGTGGGAAAGCGGCTTGGGGGCTTGGGGATGGCGTTTGCTTGCCGGTTGGCGGAGCGGGTGCGGGCTAAAGCCCTGCACTACTTTTTCCTCACCCCAATCTTCTCCACCGGGATGGCTTCAAAGCCGAGCTTGAAGGCAAGAGAGTCGGGTTGAAGGCGGAAGTCGTCGTTCTTCCATTCGACGAACTTGGGATCGGCGATGAGGCTGTGTTTGTCCCAGCCTTCGGCTTGCCTAGACGGTTAAAAATCTCACGCAAAGGCGCGAAGGCGCAAAGATCAGAGGGTTTGGGAACCTTTGCGCCTTTGCGTAAGCCCCATTCAATGACCCAAGCAGCACAGGCTAGAAAGCCCATGCTACGTCATTTGCGGATGCCAATCTCCTCCACTGGGATCGCTTCAAAGCCGAGCTTGAAGGCTGGTGAGTCCGGTTGGAGCCTGAAGTCGTCGTTCCTCCAATCGACGAACTTGGGATCGGCGATGAAGCTGTGCTTGTCCCAGCCTTCGGCTTGCCAGGAGGTCCATTCGTCGAGGGGTTCGCATTCGGTGAGGCGGACGTGGTCGATGAAGACTTGCCCTTTCGGCTCGTGGCAGTCGATGCGGAGCCAGAAGTGCTTCATCCAGGGTTTCCAGGCGGCTTCGTTTTCGCGGAGCATGCGGCCGGTGGCTTCGAACTCGGTCCACCCGGGGGTGGCGGTGATGCTGGTGCTGCCGGCCTGCCAGTAGCCTTCGCCGTTTTTGAAGCTGGCGAAGGCGAGGCTGAGCTTCGCGGTGGGTTCGGTGGATCGGATGCGCAGACGCATGCGGTAGGCGGCACCGGGCTTGATGGGGATGTCGGGGCCGTGGAAGACGGTCTTGGGATTGCCGGGATCGGTGCCGAGCGCGCAGTCGGCACGCAAGGCACCGTCGGCGACGACGAGTTGCACGTCTTTGTTGGGGCGATGGTTGAAGCCCCAGCCTTTCGGCGTCTTGCCGGGCTCGGCGGTGTCGAAGGTTTCAGTGAGCAGCGGCGCACCGGGCTTGTCGGGGCCGACTTTGTTCACGCCGGTGACGACCGGATGGCTGCCATTCCAGGCGAGGTTGTGATCAATCGTGTTCCACTTCGCGGTGGCGTGGCGGATATCGCCATACTTCACGCCGGGAGTATCGCTGAACAGAATGTTTCGCTGGAAGCTGTTGCCGCTCATCATGGTGCCGTCGTCCCGGATGGCGTCCTTTGGATGCAAGTCCATGCCGCGCATGCTGGCCCACGCGAGCTGGCCGGCGACGGATTCGTAGCCTTTGATCATGGTGTCGATGTGGCTGGTGTAGAAGCGCTGCTCCTTGGTCCAGCCGTGCAGATCGAACTGAAACTTCCCGCCAAGGGCGAAGATGTTGTTCTCCACGATGCAATCGCGTGAGTTGTGCATGTGGATGGGCGTGTGGGCGACGCGGAAGACGATGTTGCCGATGATGTCGATGCCGCCGGAGTTGTCGTCGGGGTAGAGGCCGAAGGTGAACCACGGATGCTTCAGCCCGCCGGCCTCCTGGCCGCAGCCGACGATGTCGTGAATCAAATTGTAGCGCCACTTGCTGCCGCGGCTGCTGATCCAATCGCGACCGCCGGTGTAGATCGCGCCGCCGTCCTGCGTCTCCAGGCAGAGGTGGTGCAGGTGGTTGTATTCGACGAGGAGGTTGTTCCCGCTCATCTGCACGCCCATGCGCGGGCCGTCGTGGATGTGACAATGCCGCACGGCATGGTCCACGCCATACATGCTGACCCCGCAGGCGTTCTTGTTGAAGACGCCCATGTGATGGATGTGGCAGTCCTCGACGGCATGACCGGGCCCGGTGAGCGTTTTGCGGTCGCCACCGCTGAGACTGACGCCGTTGCTGCCGGTGAAGCTGATCTCGCAGTGCGAGACACGGACGTTTTTGCCCTCGCTGACGCCGACACCACTGCCGTGGAAGGCTCCGACCTTGGTGATGACGCATTTTTCGACGAGGCAGTCCTCCGCCCGCTCGAAGACGATGGCGCTGCCGTGGGTGCCGGTGAGTGTGAGGTCGCGGATGGTGATGTGTTTGGCGCCTTTGATTTTGAAGAAGGCGTCGGCGAGGGGGAGGCGGATGTCACGTAGATCGAAATTCCGATTTCGATCATGTTGGGACGCGAAATTGGAATTTCGCGCTACGTCAGGCCAGAAATACAGCACGCCGCTGTGCTTGTCGTAGAACCACTCGCCGGGGGCGTCGAGCTCTTCGAGGGCGTTTTGGAAGTGGTAGCGGTTGTGCGGGTGGAGGTCGTAGGAGCAGTCTTTTTTCAGGGTGAGCAGTCGCGTGGCGGAATCGAGCGAGGCGACGGGCTCGATGAAGTTCCACCAGCCGTATTGCGCGAAGATATCGAGCTCCACGTCCTCGGGATGCGCCCACTGGCGAACGTCTTCGGGCTTCACGAAAAGCGTGCGTTTCCAAAGATGACCTTCAGGAGCACCCGCAGGCGAAAACGGCGCGACGAAGGCCCAGCCGCCGTAGAGCGGGTCCTTCGCGTCGAAGTTCGGATAACGGGCGAGGATCTGCCGTTCGCCATCGCAGAGCAGTTGTTTGGGGAGAAAGCCCTTCGGGAGGAGTTTGGAGACATCGGCTTTGACGATCTCGCCGGTGTGTTTTTCCCAGCCGGTGACCTTGGGGCCGCCGATGAGGGTGCTGTTCGTGCCGGTGAAGGTGATGTTTGAATCGGCGGCTTCGAGCGTGAGCGGCGTGAGGAGCTCGGTGGTGCCTGTGGGGAAGACGATGGTCGCGGGAGATGTGTCACCGGCCTGGCGGGCCTCTCGGAGTTTTTTCAGCGCCGCGTGCGGCGGGAGGTCGGGGGTGATGGGGATGTCGAGGGCGTGTCCGAGGGACAGAAGGGACGCAAAGGACAGAAGGGTCGAGGTGAGGCGGAGCGACATGCGAGGCATTGGCATAGCCGAAAGGTCGCGGAGGAGCAAAGGTGGGCTGTGGGCGGATTTTGGCTAAGTCAGGTTTGGTGAAAACGAGATGGCCCCACCGCAAGAGAAAGGATTCACGCGAGAGGCTCAGAGGAGTAGGAGTAAGAGGAGGAGTAGGATTGAAGCGAAAAAAACGCCGCCGGGATGGACCGCGGCGGCGTTGAGGGGGAGTCGGAGGAAGAGGCGGAGTCGGAGGAGAATTCCGATTACTTCGCGAAGGGGCTGGTGATCATGGTGCGGAAGCTCTCGCTGACCTTGCCGATGGCGTCTTTTGGGCCGGTGAGCTTGATGAAGACGTTGTTGCCATCGGCGGTGGGGACGATGGCACCGAGGAGGGTGTAGTTTTCCTTCGGGGTCTTGGCGCCCATGGGCGGGCCGTCGTTGAAGGTGCCGGTGGCGGTCACGAGCGTGATCTTCTGGTCGCCGGCGGGGATTTCTTCGGTCTTGGACTCGGGCTTCGTGGCGAACTGGCCGAGCCAGCGGCTGACATTGGCCTCGACGCCACCACCGCCGCCGGGGAAGACGTAGAACGCGGCCTCAAGGGGCTTGTCCGCGCCTTCAGCCTTCGCGAGGAGCGTGGCCACACGCATCATGCCGGGTGTGTCGGAGAGCATCCAAGGGGCGCTGTATTTGAATTTGAGACCGCCTGCCTCGACGACGGCGGCGTCCTGCGCGAGCAGCGGCGCGGCGGCGAGGGTGAGAAGGGCGAGCGTGGTGAAGAGACTGCGTTTCATGGTGGGGTGGGTTGGTGGGGTGATGGTCAGGAAGACGTGAGAAGTAAGAAGTAATAAGTAAGAGGTGAGAGGTGTGGGTCACTTCACATGGAGGGTGCCTTTCATGAGGAGGAAGTGGCCGGGGAAGGTGCAGATGAAGGGGTAGTCGCCAGCTTCGGCGGGCGCGGTGAATTCAGCTTCGGCCTTCGAGCCGGGATTGGCCAGGGTCGTGTGCGCGAGGATGTCGGGATGCACGCCACCATCGGCGGAGGCGGGGATGTAGTGCTTTTGCATCGCCTTCGGGTCGGCGGCCATGGCGAGGGCGGCATTGCCCACGACGGCTTCCTTGCCGGGCTTCACGAGCACCCAGTTGTGCGGCAGGCCCTGCACGTTCGGCTGGATGGGATTGTCGAGCGTGAGCTTCACCTTCTGGCCGGGCTTCACGGTGAGCTCCGCCTGGTCAAACATCATCGGATTGTCCGCGGCGGGCTTGATGACGAGATCCGCCAACGAGGGGTCCTTCGCCGCGGCGGGTGCTGCCGGAGCCGCGGAGGCTGTCGCCGGGGTGGCGGGGGTCGCAGGAGTCGCTGGCGTCGTGGCATCTTGGGGAGAGGCAATGAGTCCCAATGAACTCAACGCCTTGTTAGGCGGAGGCTGCCGGTTGTCATCCTGAGCAGAGGCGAGGAATCCGGGGGCGAGGAGGGCGGCAAAAAGGAACTTCGACATGGGGGCGCGGGAAGTTTGAATCGGGGGCTGCGGAGAGGCGGGCCTAATCGGGCTGCTCGCCGCCCTTTTATCAACTACTTTCACATCCGCGGCACGCCCTTCTGCGAAGGAAAGTTTGCACTGATCCTGCTCGTATCCGATTCACCCCCCAAAACCCATGAACCCCTTTCGCGAAACCGCCCTCGCCTCGCATTCGCTCAGCCGTCGCCATGTCCTGCGTGGACTCGGCACGGCCATGAGCCTGCCTTTCCTCGAATCGCTCGGCTTCCGCGCCTTTGCCGCCGAGGCGAAAAAGGCTCCCGCCAAGCCCCTGCGTGCCGCGTGGCTCTACATTCCGAACGGCGTGAACGTGGACGAGTGGTTCCCCACCGGCGACGGCAAAGGCTACACGCTCTCGAACTCGCTGAAGACCCTCGAAAAGAATCGCGAGGACTTCACCGTCATCTCCGGCCTCATGCAGGACTGGGCACACTCGCATGGCAATGGCGGCGGCGACCACGCCCGTGCCGTGGCCACTTTCCTCACCGGCTGCATGCCGAAGAAAACCGCCGGGGCGGACATCCAGCTCGGCATCTCCGTGGATCAAATCGCCGCGCAAAAGATCGGTCACCTCACTCGTCTCCCTTCGCTCGAGCTCAGCACCGATGGCCAGCGCTCCTCCGGCAAGTGCGACAGCGGCTACTCCTGCGCTTATCAGTTTAACCTCGCGTGGAAAAACGAGACCATGCCCATGGCTCCCGAGATGGACCCGCGACTGGTGTTTGAGCGTCTCTTTGGCCTCGGAGCCGCATCCGGCAACACGGCAAACGCCCAGCGCATGCAGCGGATGCAGAAGAGCATCCTCGACACCGTGCTCGACGAAGCCAAGAGCCTCCAGGGCAAGGTCAGCGCCAACGACCGCCGCAAAATCGACGAGTACTTCGCCGCCGTGCGTGACATCGAGACCCGCATCGAGCGGGCGGAGAAATTCCGCGCCGAGATGCCCGATGTGAAAGTGCCCGAGGGCATCCCCGAAAGCTACGAGGAGCACATCCGCGCGATGTTTGACCTGCTCGTGCTCGCCTTCCAGACGGACACCACGCGGCTCAGCACCTTCATGCTCGCCCACGACGGCAGCAACCGCTCCTTCCCCGAGATCGGCGTGCCGGATGCGCATCACTACCTCTCCCATCACCAGAGCGATCCGCAAAAGCTCGCCAAGATCGCGAAGATCGACCAGTTCTACCTCCGCCAGTTCGGCTACTTCCTCGACAAAATGAAGTCCATCAAGGAAGGCGAAGGCACGCTGCTCGATCACTCCATGATCGTCTTCGGCGGCGCCATCGGCGATGGCAACCGGCACAACCACAACAACCTTCCCATCCTCCTCGCCGGCGGCGGCAACGGCACCATCACCCACGGCAAACGCCAGGTGCTGTCCACTGACACGCCGATGACGAATCTCTACCTCAGCCTGCTCGACCGCCTCGGCGTGCCCGCCGAGCGGGTGGGGGACAGCACGGGACGTTTGGAGATTTCGTGAAGTGATGCGGGCACTCCTGCCGCAAAGGCGTTGGAAGCGGTCAAGCAGTCAAAGGGTCAAGAGTCGTGCTCTACGTCATCCTGACTACGCCTTGACCTTTTGACCATCCCTTGACCCAGCCCCTCATGATCTGATTTCGGCTCTCTCAAAGCTGCCGACGCGAAATGAAGCGCAAGATGCGTTCTTGACGGGCAATGGCTGTTTCGGCCATGATTCGTGACTTCATGAAACGCCGTTCCTTTCTCTCTGCTGCCGCCGCCGCCCTCGCTGCCACTCGTCTTGATGCGCAAAGCATCGCCAAAGCTGCCGCGGACCCGGCTTACAAGATCAAGAACCATGGCATCAAGCACACGCTGATGGGCTGGTGCTGGAAACCGATGGACACACTGGAGCTGGCGAAGCACGCGAAGGACATCGGGCTCGTCGGCATCGAGGGCATCGACTCGAAACTGTATCCCGACGTGAAGAAGCTGGGCCTCGACATCTCGCTCGTCGGCAGCCACGGCTTTGCCAAAGGCCCGTGCGATCCCAAATTCCGCGATGAGGTGATCGCGAAGCTCAATGAATCGATCAACCTGGCCGCCGATGTGGGCTGCAAGAAGGTGATCACCTTCACCGGCATGAAATTCGAGGGCATGGATCGCGACAAGGCCATCAAAGACTGCCTCGATGTGTGGAAGCAGGTGCTGCCGCTGGCCGAGCAAAAAGGCGTCACGCTCGTTCTCGAGCACCTGAACTCCCGCGACAGCTCGCACCCGATGAAGGGGCATCCCGGTTACTTCGGCGATGACGTGGATTTCTGCGTCGATTTGATCAAACAGATCGGCAGCCCGAACTTCAAGCTGCTGTTCGACATCTACCACGTCAGCATCATGAATGGCGACATCATCCGCCGCCTGCGCCAGCACAAGGACTACATCGGCCACTTGCACACGGCGGGCAATCCAGGCCGTTGCGAGCTCGATGAGCACCAGGAGATCAATTACCCCGCGGTGATGCAGGCCGTGCTCGAGATCGGTTACCACGACTTCGTGGCCCACGAGTTCATTCCCACCTGGGATGACCCGATCCTCGCCCTCCGCCACGCGGCGATGGTGTGTGATGTGTGAAGGCTTTGCTCAAGCCATCGCCTCGCTCAATGTGCGGGCGATGCGTTTCAGTGTGGCCTCGCGGCCGATGAGGTGGGCGATGGTGGTGACGCCGGGACCGCGTGACTGGCCGCTGAGGGCAAAGCGCAGGAGAGGCATCATGGCACCGGGTTTGACGCTGAGCTCTTTGGCAGCGGCTTCGACGGCATCGTGCACGCCTTGCTCGCTCCATTCGCCTGCCGCGGCCAGCTTGGCCGACGCAGCCTGGAGCAGCGAGGCATTCTCCGGCTTCGCTTTGAGTTTGGCGACCACATCAGCCTCGAAGGCATAGTCCTCACGGAAGAAGTAATGCACCCATTCCGGCAGCTCGGAGAGCAGGCTGACCTTTTCACGCACGCTGTGGATGGCGGCGGCGGCCATGGCATCATCGGACCAGGCGAGGCCTTTGGCGGCCAGGAAGGGCCGTGAGTGCTTCAGGAGGTCTTCGGGGCTCAATTCACGCAGATACTGCGCATTGAACCAGAGGCTCTTTTTGAGATCGAACTTCGCGTTGCTGCTGTGGATGGCCTCGGGGTCGAAAAGGGCCACCAGCTCGTTGCGGGAGAGTTTTTCGCTCTCGGCCTTCGGCGTCCAGCCGAGCATGCAAAGGTAGTTGAAGACGGCGTCGGGGAGGTAGCCGGCATTCATGTAGCTGTGCTCGATGGCGCTGCCTTCATCCCGCTTGCTCATCTTGGAGCCATCGGGATTCAGGATGAGCGGGATGTGTGCATAGGTCGGCGGTGTGGCGCCGAAAGCGTTGAAGAGATCGACGTGCTTCCAGGTGTTCGAGAGATGGTCTTCACCGCGGATGACGTGCGTCATGCGCATCTCGATGTCATCGACGACGTTCACAAAGTGGAAGATGTAGCTGCCGTCCGGGCGGCGCACGGTCATGTCAGGCTCCTCGGTCGGCGCGAAGGTCACATCGCCGCAGACGATGTCGTGCACGGTGATAGGGGTGCGGCTGAATTTGAAGCGGACGGCTCCATTGTCCTCGGTGTAAACGCGTCCGTCGGCTTCGAGACGGGCCAGATAGGCGTCGTAGATGGCTTTGCGCTGACTTTGATAATATGGGCCATGATCGCCACCGGCCTCGGGGCCTTCATCCCAATCGAGCCCGAGCCAGCGAAGGCCTTTGATGATGCCGGCGGAGGCTTCGGCGGTGTTGCGAGCCCCATCGGTGTCCTCGACACGCAGGATGAAGGTGCCGCCGAGCTTGCGGGCCATGAGCCAGTTGAAAAGAGCGGTGCGGGCGCCTCCGACATGGAGGTCACCGGTGGGCGAGGGAGCGAAACGAACGCGGACAGACATAGGGACGGCGGATTAGCCATCGGCCGGGCGTTTTGTCCAATGCAGATCACGCCGGAGCATGTCCGCGGAGCTTTTGCCGCAGCCACGGGCCCACGATTTCCACGAGGCACCACGCATGCACCGGGGCGAGGAGGAAAAAGGCCGGATGCAGATACCGCTCGGTGCCATACACCGCTCCATACATGCCCGTGCTGAAGACGAAGAAGACGACCGCAACGTCCGCCCAGATCTCGCGTCGCCTCCAAAGAGCCGGCAGGCAGGCCAGAAGGACGATGGTAAGGAACAACTGGTCGTTTCCGATGAGCAGCACGAAGGGATACTTCCACCACGGGATCTTCTCATCGCGATACAAATCGATGAACATCGCCGCGGTGCGGTGAATGCACTGTTTCACATACAGGACTGGGTTGGCCTTCAGCCAGTCGATCGCGGCTTTCTTATACCAAAGATACTTTTCGCCATCGTCTTTGCAGGCAGCGAGAGCCTTTTTGGCCTCTTCCGGCATCGCGGCATGGTCGGGCGAGGAAATCTGGAAGTAGGGCAGGACATTTCCCCGGTAGAGCGAGCTGAAGCCATCGATCGAGCCCATGATCGGCAGGCCAAAGACCTGCTTGTTGCGCATGGTCCACATCATGGCGGGCGTCAATGCGAGCACGAAGAAGAGGGCCACCTTGGGCCAGCGCACCGGGAGCCGCAGCCACAGCAGCAGGCAGAGCACAGGAATGAACATCACATTCACCGACCGCGTGATGGCGAGCAGGCTGGTCCAAAGCGCAAGGCGCAGCACGGCGGACCACGTTGGACCATCTCGCCAGCCGCGGCTGATTTCCACCAGCATGAGGCCGAGCAGCATCATCGAGACTGCTTCACTGCCGAGCTGATGCTGATAAACCGCGATGGGACTGGCCTGCATCAGCATCAAACCCGGCCAAGCCGTGGCACGACCAAAAACAGGTCCCAGCACGCGGGCGATCCAGCCGCAAACGATGCCGTAAAGCACGATTTGAGCCGCGGCGATGATCCACAGATTGGCCACGGTGAAGACGTGAGGCTTGGCAAGGCCCGCCGCCATGAAGGCCATGACGAAGCCCGAGAAGCCGGGCTCACGCTTGCCGGATGATGTGACGCCATCGAGCGAGTAAATGCCATCGGTGAGCGGGTAACTGGCGAGTTGCAGATACTCCACGGAGTCGCCCATGATCACGAGGTCATCCGCTTTGCCCGCGAGAGCCAGCAGGGCCGAGGTCAGCAAGTGCAGCAACGCGAGCAAAACCGCCCAACGTGCCAGCCGGGAAGGCTCTCCCTGACGTTCGAGGAAGTCGCGAAGACCCGATTTCATGACAGCGAGTCTTTGGTCCCACTCGGTGGCGTTCCGCCACGCATCATTTGGATCTCAAACAAGGCGCGGAAGTAGTTGTTGATGCTCGTGAGGATCAGCGAGACGCCCGCGAGCATCATCCCAAGGAGCATGAGCCCCGTGGCCAGGATGGCCATCGGCACACGGTAAACAAAGCGATACTGGATGTAATCATACACCGGCAGCGAACCGGCCAAAAAAGCCAGCGAGATCAAAATGAGCGCCGAAGTGCCAAAGAACACGCTCGGGCGGTAATCGCGCAGAATGCGGAAGATCGTGGCGATCACGCGGGCACCGTCCTGGAAGGTGTTCAGCTTCGAAAAGGAGCCCTCGGGCCGGTCGGTGTATTTGATCGGAACCTCGACGATGCGGAAACGGTTATCGAGGGCGAAGATGGTGCTCTCCGTTTCCAATTCGAAGCCGGCACGCAAGATCGGCGTGTGCTCGACAAAGCGCCGCGTCATCACGCGATAGCCGGACATGACGTCCCGCAGGTTCACTTTGAAGAGGTGATTGATGAGGCCTTTGACCAGCGCATTGCCGAGATTGTGAAACGGGCGCTTGTTCTCCTTCCGGTAGTCGCCAGTGGAAAGTCGGTCACCGACGACGAGGTCCGCCTCGCCATTGAGCACCGGTGCCAGCATGGCCGGCAGGTCCTCGGGATGGTAGGTCATGTCCGCATCGATCATCACATAGACATCGGCCACCACATCGTGAAAGGCCCGCCGGACCGCGTTCCCCTTCCCCGGCCGCAATTCAAACAGCACCCGGCCCTTCGCTCCGCACTCGGCGAGGGTGGTTTTGGCCAGTTCGCCCGTGTTGTCGGAGGAGCGGTTGTCCACGATGACGAGTTCCGCCTCTGGCAGGGCCGCGGAAAACCGGCGGATGACCTCTGCGATCGTGAGCGCCTCGTTGTAGGCGGGGATGATGATGGCAATGGAGAGGGGTTGAGGCATTTAAATGACACAATAATTATAAAATCAATAGTATCAATCATTTTTAATGTTACCTTGAGGGCTAGGACTTGCCTCCTTCGCCGTCTCTTCCATGCCCTCGCAACTCTCCAAATGCCTCGACTGGCTCACCGTCTGGGTGGGGGGGACTTTTATCGCCCTGCTGGCGGCTGATGCGATCATCGGGACCTACAATGTCGGCCTTTCGCCCATCAAACCCTCGGTGTTCACGCCTATGGTTTTCCTCTTCACCTCGGCATTGTGTGTCTTTTCGCGCCCCCGGTTCTGCCTGCCGGCCATCCTGCTGATCGCCCTGCCAGTCATCCGCACGATCGATGTGGCCTTGCTAGACCGCTTTCACTACTCGGGTTCGCAGGAAATGCAGATGTCCTGCCTGCGGGTGATGATGGTGGTGCTGTCCATTGTGGCCCTGCTGTCATGCCCGCAGGGCTTGAAGGCCATGAAATGGGCCGCGGTGCTCACGATCCTGCTCACCAGCGGCTCATCCATCGCTGAACTCGCGGGCTTGGCGAAGTTCAGCAGCATCCCCGGCCGCTTCTCCGGCTTCAACGGGCATCCAAACTCCCCGCCCATCGTGCTGTGCCAGTGCCTCGGCCTGTGTTTTGCACTCATTCCGAGTTTCCGCTGGAACATGGCCATGATCGCCGCGGCGCTGCCCGGCGTTGCGCTGACCTACGGCCGCAGCGGCATGGTCATTTACGCCTTCATCTGCGGCATCTACATCTTCATGAATGCGCGCCGGAACATCGGCTTCCTGATGGTCTGCGTCGGAATCGCATTGCCACTGCTCGCCAGCGGCATGGCGCTCATGTCCCAGCTGACAACGCAAGGCGGCATGAAGAACAAGGACACCTCGGACCGGCTCGAGGCCATCTACAACCTCGACCTCGACAAGCTGAAGTCCCGCGACCGTGCCAAGGACCTCATGGATGCCTGGGAGGCAGTGATGAAGAAGCCGGTGCTCGGCCACGGGGTCGGTGCCGCCTCGTCGAACTGGGCACCGCACAACGAATACGTGGCCATGTGGCTGGAACTCGGCATGCCCGGGCTCATCGTTTACCTGCTCACGATCTATGTGCCGCTGATCAGCAGCTTTTTGCGAGGTGGCGCGGCCCTTTATGCCTTCATGGCCATTCTCGCCTACACGCCCATCGCGCAGGGGCGTGTGATGGATCCGCACTTCTACTTCGCCCTGCTCACGGCGGCTCACATCCTCTGGCCGCAGCGGCATCGCTTCACGTTCAAACAACTCGCGCACACCACGCGACCTCACGCGATGCCGCCGATGCACCGGACCTATTGACCTACTTTGCCCATGCTTCGCGTTCTTCTCGTCTCCGAACCCGGCAACGCGGGTGTTTTCCGCCATGTGGAAACACTCGCCCGCTGGCTCATGCGACGCGGCATGGTGCCCGATCTGGCTTACTCAAGCCGTCGAGGCTCGGACAGGCTCGTTCGACTCGTTCAAGAAATCACCGACGCAGGCGGCCACACGCTCGATTTGAAGACCAGCAATGCTCCACAGGCCGCGGACGGTCCGGCGATGATCGCGTTGCATGCCTTTGTGCGTCAGCGGCGACCGGATGTCATTCATGCGCATAGCTCGAAGGCAGGCGCACTGGCCCGTGCGCTGCCGCTGCTCGGCCTGCGCATCCCCGTGCTTTACACGGCGCATGGTTACTACGGCCTCACGGGTCGGCGTGGGCTCAAATCGACCTTCTACAATGCCGTCGAAGCCGTCCTCGGCCGCATCGGCCGCAGCATCACGCTTTGCCAGGCTGAAACAGACCTCGCGGCCTCCACGCTGCGCATTCCTCGCACGCGACTGCACCTCGTGCGCAATCCCGTCGATGCCACGCACTTCCAACCTGCGGATGCTGCCACGCGTCTCGCGAAACGACACGAACTCGGCGTGGGCGATGACACGCTCTTGCTCGGCTGGGTCGGTCGTTTGGCACCGCAAAAAGACCCGCTGACCTTGCTGCGAGCTTTTGCAGACCACGCGGTGCCTGCAAACGTGAAACTCTACCTGCTCGGCGAAGGCGAAATGGAGGCCGAATGCACCGCACTCGTCGATCAACTCGGCATCGCGCATCGAATCATCCGCCGCGGTTACATGACCGATCCCCTGCCCTTCTATCAAACGCTCGACGGCCTCATCTCGACCTCGGCTTACGAAGGCTGTCCCTACTCGCTGCTGGAGGCGCTGGCCTGCGATCTGCCGCTGCTGGTCAGCGAAGCACCGGGAAACATCGATTTCACCACCTTTGGCCTCTCGCACTGCTGGAGTGCGCCGACGGCTGATGCCTCTGCGATGGCGCAACGCATCGCCGCGTGGGCTGCTGATCTTCGCAGCAAACGCCCGAGCAATCATCGCGACATCGCATTGAGGCAATTCAGCGAGGACGAGTGCTTCGGCACCATCCTGCGTGAATACGAGACGATGGCTCAACCTCGCGACACCGAGGCATGCCAAGCCTGGAACATGAGCACATCCCAAAGGTAGAAGTGCCAGTTCCGCGTGCCGGAGAGATGTTCCGCCCATTTTTGACGGATCGGTGCCGGATGGAAGAAGCCTTCGCGTTTCAAGCGGGCCTCACTGAGCAAATCCTCCGCCCATTCACGCAGCGGACCACGCAGCCAATGCTCTAGCGGAATGCCAAATCCACGCTTTGGCCGGTCAATCAGCTTCTTCGGCACATGCTTGTAGAGCACCTCACGCATCAGCCATTTGCCGCGGCCATCACGCACCTTCATGTGATACGGAATGCGCCACGCAAACTCAATGATGTCCGTGTCGAGCAGCGGGATGCGGCCTTCCAGGCTCACGCCCATCGCCGCACGGTCCACCTTCGTCAAAATATCACCCGGCAGGTAGGTCTCCATGTCGATGTGCATCATGCGATGCGTGAAATCACTCACTCGCGGCCACGACTCCACGTCGGTGATGGCAGTGACGGGATCTTTGCCATCGATCACGATGTCCTGCGGCTGCTTCCAATGGGAAATGAGGTTCGAATACAGCGTTTCAAATCCCGGCGCGGCCACGACCTCCGCCAGCTTGTGCAGCTTGTCGCCCGCCGGGATATGCCGCAGACGCTTCGGCAGCACTTTCGAGCCGATGGCATTCAAAACGCCCGCCGGAACGGCCGTGAGCATGCCTGCGGTCATCTTCTTCATCGCCGGTGGCATCCATGAAAACTTGCTCCAGAGCTTGCGCCCCATGTCATACCTCTCGTAGCCGCCGAAGAGCTCATCGCCAGCATCGCCGCTGAGCGCCACGGTCACATGCTCGCGGGCCATTTTGCACACGAGATAGGTCGGGATCTGTGAGTAATCGGAAAACGGCTCGTCATAAAGCGACGGCAACAGCGGGATGACGTTCAGCGCATCCTCGCCGGTCACGTAAAGCTCCGTGTGCTCCGTGCCGAGATGCGTCGCCACATCCTTCGCGAAGCCAGCCTCGTTGTATTGCTTCTCGTGAAAACCGATCGTGAAGGTGCGCACAGGCCTCTGGCTCTGCTTTTGCATCATCGCGACGATCAACGACGAATCGACGCCACCGCTCAAAAAGGCCCCGAGAGGCACATCGGCCACCATGCGCATGCCGACGGCTTTTTGCAGCAGCGACTCAAACTCCGCGAGAGCATCCGCATCACTGCCGCGGAAGGGATTGTCGAGCCCACGCTCCACCACTTGCGGCAGACTCCAGTAATAACCGGGCTGTGCCGCATCCGATGGAGCCTTCAGCGTGAGCAACGCGGCTGGCGGCAGCTTTTTGAAGCCTTGGTAAATGCACAGCGGATCAGGGATGTAGCACAACCGCAGCAGCGAGGTCAGCGCCTCGCGATCCACCGCGGCGTTGAAGCCTGGAAAAGCCCGCATGCACTTCAACTCGGAGGCAAAGACAAACGTGTCGCCCACCCAGCCGTAGTAGAGCGGCTTCTCGCCAAGACGATCACGCCCCAGATGCAGCACGCGATCCTGTTTATCCCACACGGCGAAGGCAAACATGCCGTTGAAGCGCTTCGTGGCTTCCACGATGCCCCATTGGCAAAACGCGGCCAGCATGATCTCCGTGTCCGAATGGCCTCGCCAGGTATGACCATGCTTTTCAAGCTCGGCACGCAGGTCCTGAAAGTTGTAAATCTCGCCGTTGAAGATGATCACATAGCGACCATCCGCACTCAGCATCGGCTGATGACCGAGCGGCGAGAGGTCGAGGATCGAAAGACGCCGATGCCCCAACGCGATGCCACCTTCCGCATCCACCCAAGCCCCCGCATCATCCGGTCCACGCAACACGATGGCATCCGTCATCGCACTGACGATGCCTTCCATCTCATGCGCGGCACGAGATCTAGCAGGTGAAAAGAAGCCGGCGATACCGCACATGGTTTAGTGAGAGGTGAGAAGTGAGAGATCAGATGTCAGTGACGTCCCTTCCGCCACTTGAGTGCCTTTTGTCTCTTCTGTGGTGATCAGCGCCTCAAACTGACCGAGAGCACTCGTGAGCGAAAAATGGCTTTCGATGCGTTCACGGGCCGCCAAGTCCTGCGTGATGCCCTTGTCGAGAATTTCAATGCAGGCGTCTGCAAGTGCCTGCGGATCGCTTGGCGGCACGAGGCGGCCTGTTTCACCCATGACCCAGCGTGTGTCGCCAATGTCGGTGGCCACAACGGGCACGGCGCAGGCCATCGCCTCACCGACGACGTTCGGAAAGCCTTCACCAAAGGCCGAGGAAGACACCGCGATGTTCAGCGAGGCCGTGAGTTCGGGCAGGTCATGCCGCTCGCCGAGCACTTCAATGAACGGCGGCACCTCCAACGTGCTCGTTTCAGCACCGACAATAATGAAACGAGCCTCCGGATGCTTCGCGTGAATGAGCTTCGCGGCTTCGATGAAGGTCGGGTAGTCCTTCATCGCCGCGTTTCGACCGAAACGACCAATCAAACCGCGCGTGGGAGTCCGCGGCTGCCATTTGATGACGTCGAAGCCATTCGGCACGAGCATCGTTTTCGACCTCGCATAGCCGATGGCCTCATGCTGACGGGCTCCGAGCTGCGTGTTGTAGGTGATGCGGCTCGGCAGCCATGACAAAAGGGCCAAAGCGCGGATCACCAAGGCGGAGCCACGCTTTTCATGCTTCAAATCGTAAAGGCTCTGGCGCACATTCCAGATCATCGGCACCCGTTTGATGCGGCAGAAGCGTGCGAGCACCGCGGCCAGGCAGCCATGATACATCCAGCCCATGAGCACATCCGGCTTCTCGCGACGCACGATGCGGAAGAGCTTCCAAAGCGCTGAAAGCGTCGGCTTGCCCGCAGGCATGTCGAGGCTGTGAACGCGCTCGATGCTGGCGGCATGCTTACCACCCGCGGTGAGGCTCACGACGACATGCTGGACCTTCGGAAGGCCGTTCACGAGTTGCGCGAGCATCATCTCCGCACCGCCGCTGCCGAGGCCGGTGGTCAGCCACATCACTTTTTTGCCCAACAGCCTCGTCGTGCGCTCGATGAGCCGCTCGATGCTGAATTCGGCAACGATGCGCGAACGCGTTTCGCTGCGTTTGAACTCACGCATGCACTTCGCGAGCGCTTCGTGATCGCCAGCGGGGAAGATTTGAGCGGGATTGCCGATGATCCAGGCGCTGTCGCCCACATCGCTGGCGATGCAGGGCACGTCGCAGGCCATCGCCTCGCCGATGACATTCGAAAAGCCTTCACCGAAGGCACTCGAGTTCACCAAACAATCGAAGGTGGCATACACGTCCGGCATGTCGCTGCGGGCGGGAATCCATTCCACCTTCACACCGAGCGAGGATGCCAGCTTACGCATCTGCTGCGCATAGCCTTCATCGCCGCTGCCGACGACGACAAAGCGCGCATCTGGCACCAACGCGGCCGCTTTGATGAAGGTCGCGATGTCCTTCATCGGGCTCATGCGGCCGACGAGGCCAAACGTGAGCGGATGATCGTGCGGCGAGGGCTTGAAGCGCCCGGTGTCGATGCCGTTGGGAACGACGTGCATCTTGTGTGCGGGATAGCCTTTCGCGAGGTAGTAGTCGCGGCCGGCCTTCGAGTTGCAGATGATGACATCGGCAAAGCGGGCGAGGAGGCAGTTCAGGCGAAAGCTGAGCTTGCCGAGCGTTCCCCATAAATGCGCGTCCGTTTGCGAGTCACGCACGCCCCAGACGACACGCGGGAAGCCGCAAAAGGGCTTCAAAAACAACGCCATGAGGTTCGATTCGGCTAGATAACCATGCAGCACCTCCGGCCGCACGCCGCGAGCTGCCTTCGCGAGACGGAAGAAGAAGCCGAGAAGGTCCCAGCGGCCTTTTTTGCCGATGCAGAGCGTGTTCACACCGGCGTCACGCATGGTCTGTTCGAACGGGCCGCCGTAAAAATGCAGCACGGTGACGGTGTGACCTTCCTTCACGAGTCCGGCGGTGAGGATCGAGAGCTGCCGCTGGGCTCCGCCATGCCCGAGATCGCGAATGATGAAGGCAATGCCGCCACGATGGACCGAGACGGCTTGTTTGCGACGGATGAGGCGAAGGCAGAAGGTGCAGGTGAAAATGGAGGTGCAGGCATGGACCAGCGCCGTCGAAAGCGCGATGCCTGCCACACCCATGCGCTGCATGAGCAGCCAGTTGAGGGCTGCGTTGGCAAACAAGGCACTCGTGGACATCACCAGCATGAGTTTCGACTCTTGAAGCGAAACAACGACGCGTGCCGTGACGATGCCGAGGATGTAAAACGGGATTTGCAGTGCTCCAAAACGCAGCACCTCGGCCACACGCTGCGTGTCCTCGTGGCTGAAGGCACCGCGTTCAAACAGCACGCTGACGACCCACGGCGCGAGCACATCCAAAAGCATCACGAGCGGCAGTGTGGCGGCGATGATGATGGCCACGCTGGTGAGCAACCAGCGACGCAGCCTTGCCCAATCCTGCCGCGCCACATGGTCGGCAAAATACGGAAACAGCACATCCGCCACCGGTCCGGCACTGACGCCCAAAATGATGCCGCAGAGCTTTTCGGAGTAGGAAAGGACCGTGACGCTTCCCGCGGGAAGCCACGCGGCCATCGTCTGGTCCACCACCGAGGCGCTGCCAAACGCGAGAGCTCCAAAAAGGAAGGGCGTGGCCGTGCGCAGCGACACAGCGAGGGCGGGTTCCCATTTCCGCAGCGCAACACGCCACCACGCAGCACTCGCAGGAAGCTGCGGGGAGATGGCGTAGAGCATGAGGCTGAGCTGAAGGGCCGCGCCGAGGTTGGCGCCGAAGACGAGGGCGTTCACATCGGGTGCACGGCGGGTGGCCAGCATGACCACGATGGTCGTCAGCGGCACCAGCAGCGGTGAAGCGGCCACGATGAAGAATTTTTTGTTCGCCCGCAGCCAGGCCGCGAACACGAACGACATGCCGAAGCAGAGCAGGAACGGCACGAGCCGGGCCGTGAGGGCCTGAGCCAACTGCTTCTTGGCCTCACCGAAGCCTTGGGCCAGATACCCGATGAGCACCTGCACGCCGAAAACGAGCACCAGAGCCGCTGCTAGCAGGGACAGCAGGTGACAGGCGGCAGTCTGCACCGCCATCCGGTCGGCCCGGCGGGTTCCTTTTTGCAGCTTCAGCTCGACGTAAGCGGGCAAAAACGACTCCGGCAGGCCCCCGGCCAGCAAACTGGCGGCGAAAGTCACAAAGCCGAAGACCAGCATGAACACATCGAGCTCGTCCGAAACCCCAAAAGTCGAGACCACGAAGGCATCTTTGAAGAAGGAAACCACCTTCCCGCCCAGCGTGAGCAAGAACACCCCCGCCAGGCCCGAGAGCAGGGCCGAGCCTAGCCCCCGCGCGAGCAAGCTGCGCAGCGGGGCCGGGATACGGGCGGAGATGGATGACATTTTATACCGAATATAAACACTAGAATAAAATTGAGCAAACTTGAGCTCGCCCTTATTTTTCCAGCATGTCCGCCAGCCTCTTTGCCCGCTCCGGGCATCACTGTGACCTGCCCCACCGCCCCGCGGTGCTTGGCACGGACCCGCAGTGCGATGTGCCGCTGGTCGGCCAACCCGGCGTGGCTCCCCGGCACTGCGAACTGGGCCCGACGCCCCGCGGTATGGAACTGGTGAAACTGGACCCAGCGGGCTCCTTGCTAGTCAACGGAGCCCCGGTGACCACCGCCCTCGTGCATGACAACGACGTGATCACCATCGGCAGCCTCGAATTGTTGCTGCGAGTCTTTCCCGAGGCGGAGCAAGCCGTTTCAGGTGAAGCCGAGGAGAGCCTCGAAGGCTTCAGCGAGGCCGAAAAACAGAAACGCCGTGCCCAGAAGCTCATGGAGCAGAACTGGCAGCGCACGCAGAGCCGTTACGAGGAGTTTCGCCGGAAGCAAAACTTCCCGCTCGCCATCGTCGGTGCCGTGCTGGGCATCATCGTGTGCGGTTTGGGCTTCCATTTCGTGTCCGCCACCGGCTGGCGGGCCTTTGTTTTCCTGATCATCGCGGTCGGCTTCGTCACCGGCTGGATCATCCGGCTGTTTGGCCGCGGCGTGGACCGGCGGTTTGGCTGGCTGGGTGCGGTCACGGCCGTCCTCGGCGTGATGGCTTCGACCGGGTTTGACAGCTACCTGCGTGGTGGGGGCATGCTCGCCGATCAGCCGATGGTCTCCGCGGAGGAAAAAGCCCGGCTCGAGCAGCGGCGAAAGGAGGACGAAGCTCGGGCGGCCCTGATCGCTGCCGAGGCCGCGGAGATGGACAAGGTCGGCCGCCGCAAGCTGGCCGAAAACGATCCCTTCAACATCCTCGACGCCAAACGAAACGAGGACATCCGCTTTCGCGATGAGGTCTTGGCGGAGGCGGAGGACATCACGGAGGAACTCCGTGCCACAGGCTTCCTGCTGCGTCTTTTTGGCCCGAAGCACCTCGTGGCCTACATCCTCGCGGGGATCGCGGCCTACCGGGCCTCGTTCCGCTTTTTGAGCAACGCCGAGGCCTCCAATCTGCATGGCAATACCCGCGATGCTCCAGCGGCGGATCGCACGCGATCGCTGCGGGAACGCATCGAGCTTCGCCCGTGATCAGGGATACCGCGGGAACTTCGAGAAATCGGGCTTCCGCTTCTCCACGAAGGCTTTTTTGCCCTCCTGCGCCTCTTCGCTCATGTAATAAAGAAGCGTGGCATTGCCGGCGAGATCGAGCAGGCCCATCTGGCCATCGCAATCCGCGTTCAGGCAGGCCTTCAGGCAACGCAGCGCCATCGGCGAGTGCTGCAGCATCTCGCGGCACCATTTCACCGTCTCCTCTTCGAGCTTTTCGAGGGGCACGACGGTGTTCACGAGGCCCATTTCGAGCGCCTGCTGCGCATCATACTGGCGGCAGAGATACCAGATCTCGCGAGCCTTCTTCTGGCCGACAATGCGGGCCAGGTAGCTGCTGCCGAGTCCACCATCGAAACTGCCCACTTTCGGGCCTGTTTGACCAAACCGAGCGTTTTCCGCCGCGATGGTCAAATCACACACGACATGCAAAACATGCCCGCCGCCGATGGCATAGCCCGCGACCATGGCCACGACGGGCTTCGGCAGCGTGCGGATTTTCCGCTGCACATCGAGGATGTTGAGACGCGGCACGCCATCGTCACCCACGTAGCCCGCATCACCACGCACTTTTTGATCCCCACCACTGCAGAAGGCTAGAGGACCTTCGCCGCAGAGAATGATCACACCCACGTCACGATCCTCGTGCACGATGTCAAAGGCCTCGAGCATCTCGCGCACCGTCAACGGCCTGAAGGCATTGCGCACCTCCGGCCGGTTGATGGTGATCTTGGCGATGCCGTCACTGGATTTCTCCAGCTTGATGTCCGTGAAGGTTTTGATGGGGGTCCACATGGCGGAAAGCAGATTCGGATGAAGTCCCGGTCACGCGAACTGCGTGTAGAGCTTCAGCTCGGCAATACGCTGCGCGACGTCCAGCGGAGTCACGGTTTGCAGTTTGTGTGTGCTGAAGGCCTCGCAGGTGTAACTGGCGACGACGCTGCCATGCACGACGGCTGATTTGAGGTCTTCAAAGGTGGGCTTCGTCTTGCCGTGGGCGGCGAGCCAGCCGACGAGACCGCCGAGGAAGCTATCACCCGCGCCGGTGGGGTCGAAGACGGAGTGCAGCGGGTAGGCGGAGCAGGAGAAGAAGTGTTCCTTCTTCTCGCCGAAGAGGTAGCTGCCGTGCTCACCGCGCTTCACGATGACGAATTTCGGACCTTTGTCGCGCAGGCGGCGGCCTGCCTCGACGAGATTCGTGGTGCCGGCGAACTCCTTCGCCTCGCCGTCGTTGATGACGAGCAGGTCGATGCCCTTGAGCACGTCGTGGAGACGCTCGTTGGCGATGTTGATCCAGAGGTCCATCGTGTCCGCGGCGATGAAATCGGCCGCTTCACACTGGTCCAGCATCTGCATCTGGTTCTCAGGATGCATGTTGGCGGCCACGGCGATCTTCGCACGGCGGGCGGCCTGCGGCAGGTTCACGCTCCAGTTTTCGAGCACGTTCACGGCCACGTTGTGCGTGGTGCGGTTGTTCATGTCCTCATGATACTCACCGGTCCAAGTGAAGGAGGCGCCGCTGCTGCGTTCGAGGCCGCTGATGTCCACGCCGTGGCTGTTGAGCATCTCCAGGTGCTGCGGCGGGAAGTCGTGGCCGATGATGCCGACGAGGTGCACGGGCTTCACGAAGACGCTGGCGGCGAGAGCGGCATAGCTGGCGGAGCCGCCGAGCAGGTTTTTCTGCTCATCTTGCGGAGTTTTGACATTATCAAGGGCGACGCTGCCTGCGATGACGACGGACATGAGTGTTTAGGGAAGGTGAAGTGATTAATTCTTGCCCAACCGGCGGCGCACTCCTAAAACGAAGGCGTGCCGGAAAGGGCCGCCGATCTTCGGTTTGCCCCCCGTCCTGTCAAGCAGCACCTCCGCCCGCCACTGTCATGCGTCTGAGTCTTTTCTTTCTCATGGTGATCCTCCTGCCTGTGGCGGCAGTGTCACACGCCTACTACATCGCCTTTCACCGGCTGCCGCTGCTGCGCCAGGAAGTGATCCACATCCTCGAAAAGGCCGGCGTGCAGTCGCCGAAGGTCGATCTCGCCTTTCTGGACATCGACATCGCGGGCGAGGCACCCTCGCCGCAGGTCCACCGGCAGGTCGTCGAGTCCATCCGCCGCATCGGGCCGCTGCGGCTGAAGCCCGGCGCCGACCGCCTGCATGTGAATGCGACCGTGAAATCGAACCTTCACGACAAACGCCTGCGCCTCACCGGCTGGCTGCCGGAGGAAAAAGACGCTGCGAAGCTCAAAGCCATCCTCGCGGAACTCCGCCCGGATCTCACCATTGATGCCACCGACCTCCAGCACGCGCCCGAGGTCCGCTGGCCTGATGATTTCAAACCACCGCTCGATGCCTCGAATGCCTTCCTCAGCCCCATTTTGGACCATTTGCGCATTCCGGCCGAGTTGAAGGTCGATTTCAAAGACGGCACGCTCCGTCTTACCGGCATGCTTCCAGCAGGCGGCTTGAAAGAAGAGATCATCGCGGCTCTTGCGGGTGATTCCGGTGCCGCCGAGATCGATCCGTCCACACTCGTCGCCAGCCCGCATGTCAAAGCGGCACCATTTGCGAAGAAACAGGCGCTCGCCGCCTTCCTCGCGAGCTTCTTTGCCGCGCCGCCGCCACGCAGTTTCGAGATCAAGGACCAAGGCAGGCCCAAGCTCACCGGCATCGCCACGCGGAAACTCGAAAGCGAATGGCTCACGCTGCTGCGACCCGTGACAGGTGCGGCTAAAGTGGATTCCCAGCTCGTGCTGCTGCCCTCGCTGTATCACCAGCCCGGCTACAAACCGCAATCGCCGCTCGATCCCGCCATGCTCGCTCAACTCCGCGATGTGCTGCACGGCATGACGATCTCGTTTGAGGCCGGAACGACGAGCCTGCCGCCTCTCGACCAAACGAAGCTCGCGGCCCTCACACCCACGCTGCTCGTGGCCGGCCCCGCCCTCGGTCTCATCATTGGCGGCCATCCTGATCCGCTCGGCGATGCCGCCCGTGAGAGCGAAATGGCCAAAAAACGCGCCGAGGCCGTGCTGTCCTTTTTGATCGAGCAGGGCGTGCCCTCCACGGATATCACCGCCGTGGCCTTTGAGCCCGTCCCGCCCGGATCTCCCGCTGCGCCCGCGGCCCCGCGAAGCGTCGAAATCATCATCAAATAGTCATGCCGCTCGACCTTCAATCCCTCTCCACCGACACGCTGCTCTACATGCTGATGCACAGCGGCGTCTTCGTCGCCGTCATGGGCGCGGTGTTCTTCCTCATCGGCCTGATTTTCGGCTACGCCACCTGGGGACGCTACAAATCACATGCCCGCCGCCTCGCGGGCGAAATCGATCAGCAACGCCATGAGATCGCCACGCTGAAGCGCAAGCTGGGTGATCAAGCGGTGAAGCCCGGCACGGTCTCCATTGCCACCGAGACGATCTCGATGCCTCCATCTGCGCCTGCCCATGTCCCGGAAGGGCATGCACCGCTGCCTCCGCCATCGCCTGCCCTGCCTGCCGAGGTCATCACCGACACCATCAAGACGGATGACGTTCCCACCGCCGCCAGCACGGTGGTCAAAACCAAGACCGCACGCACGAAATCCGCTCTCAAAGCCAAACCGGTCGCCACTCCCGAGGTCATCAACGGTGCCTCCGCCCTCGCCTCGATCATCGCACCGCACTCCGTCCCGGCCGAGCCGAAGCCGGACAGCGCCCCGATTCACACGCTCGCCTCCGCCGTCGAAGGCTTGGACATCATCCCCGCCTTCCCCGAGCTGCCCACCGCGCCGCAACCCGTCGAGATCAAACCCGAGTTCGATGCCAAACTGGGCCTCGTTTACAAAACACCGCCCGCCAAGCCCGACGACCTCACCAAGATGAAAGGCATCGCCAAGGTGCTCGAGCAGCGCCTGCACGAGTTCGGCATCTACACCTACGAGCAGATCGCCGCGTGGACGGAGGACCAGATCAAGGAACTCTCCTCACGCCTCGCCTTCAAAGACCGCATCCACCGCGAAAAATGGGTCGAGCAGGCCAAACGCCTCCGAGAGGAGCAACAAAAGGCAGCTTGAGCCACCATGAGGCCAAAAATGGCGGAGAGAGAGGGATTCGAACCCTCGGTAGCTGTTAAGGCTACGCATCTTTAGCAAAGATGTGCTTTCGACCACTCAGCCATCTCTCCAATGTTTGCCGCGAGTTTCCTGCTGCGAACGGCGGCTATTTAGCGTTTGCAGCCCGGAGGCGTCAAACGAAATGTCGCCCGCCACGCTCATGAAATTCGTCCCTCCTGCACTCGCCTGCCTGCCCGAGGGAAAAGCGCTGCTCGGGCTCTCCGGCGGGCGTGATTCGGTGGTGCTGCTGCACCTGCTGCTGGCCGCGGGGCATCGCGACCTCATCGTGTGCCATTTGAACCATCGCCTGCGGGGGCGAGAATCGGATGAAGATGCCGCGTTTGTCCGCTCGCTGGCTGAAAAGCACGGTCTGCCCTGTGAAATCGGCCGCACGGATGTGAAAGCCCTCGCGAGGAAAAAGAAGCTCTCCATCGAAACCGCCGCACGCGAGGCTAGACATGCCTTTTTCAAGCAGATGAGCCGCAAACACCGCACGAATGAGGTGCTGCTGGCCCATCACGCCGATGATCAGGCGGAGACCATCCTCGGCAATGTGCTCCGCGGCTGCGGTCTCGAAGGCCTCGGCGGCATGAGCCTTGCAACGACTCTCGACACAGGCCTGAGCTTCCTCCGACCGCTGCTGCGCACGCGAAGAGCGGAGATCGACGCGTATGTGGTCACGCATGGTCTCGCCTATCGCGAAGACAGCTCGAATGCCTCCGCCGAGCATCGCCGCAACCGCCTGCGGCATGAGGCGCTGCCCTTGCTCAGCGAAATCGCCGGTCGTGACGTGGTGCCGCTGCTCAATCGCCTCGGCACCATTGCCGAGCGTGACGAATCTTTCCTGCAGGAGGAGGCCGTTTCATGGTTCGAAGCCTGCCGCGAGGGCCAAACACTCACGCAGCTCGATTCCCTGCGCGAACTCGATCCGGCGATTCTGAGCCGCGTGATCGCTCTCTGGCTTCGTGAGCACTTGAAACTGCCCGGCATCGGCTTCGAAGAGATTCGCGATGTCACCGCGCTGCTCCTTCCAGATGGCCCAGCGAAGATCAACCTGCCCGGCAAACGCTTCGTGCGGCGAAAGGCGGGATGTCTTTGGGTGGTGTGACTCAGCGCGGCCCCTCACGCACCGGCTTCTGCGAGCGGTAGAGCGTGATTTGATCCCGCAACGAGTCCGCGAGGGCCTTGCTTCCAGACTGAGCAGCGAGTTGAAAAGCCGCGTCGGCGATGGAGACAGCCTCGGTAAAGCGTCCGCAATCGGCGAGAGCGGCGGCCTGCGTGCGTTCGAGCACGGCGTGCCGCCCCCCCACCTGCCGCAGCGCGTTTTGAATGAGTTCGAGAGCCTTCGAGCCATCGCGCACCTTTTCATCCGGGCAGGTGGCGAGCAGCCAGGCGAGGTTGTTGAGCGAGCCGATCTGGGCAGCATCGCGGGCGAGCACCTCCTCGTAGATACGCCGTGCCTCGGCGAACTGGCCGAGTTCGAACGCGGCGATCGCGCGGTTGTGGCGGGCGATGAGGTTATCGGGCTGCTGGCGGAGCAATTCGTCGAGAAGCGGCAGGGCTTCCTTCGCGCGGCGTTGCTGCACATACAGGTCGGCCAGGCTGCCGGCCGCCTCAAGGTTGTTCGGGTCGCGGTCGAGCGTGGCGATGAGGTGGCCGACGGCCTGAGCGGCCTCATTTCCAGAAGCGGGGCGGATTTCGTCATCCTCAGGAGCCAGCTCATGCGCGGCGTGAAGCTGCTCCAACGCCTCCTGCTGCCTGCCGAGCATCAGCAGGGCTCCGCCAATGTTCTTGCGGGCAAAACCGGCCAGCGAAGGGTCCTGTCTCAGCACCTGCTGATAGGCCTCAATGGCCTCTTCATGCCTGCCGTGGCGCAGCAGTGCCGATCCGAGGTTTCCCCACGCTTTCGGATACACACCACGCACCTCGATGGCCCGGCGCAGATGCTCGATTCCCTCGTCCATACGGCCTTCGAGCACCAGCGAGATGCCGCGGTTCGACAAAGCCATCCAAGCCTTCGGATTGCGGGCGATGGTCTCGATCCACAGCTCCTGCTTGCCCCGATACTGGGCGCTTTGTTTCCAGCTCAGGAAGGCGAGCAAAGCCACCAGCGGCACCCAGCCGATCACGCGGACTTTGGGCCGCAACCAGGCACCAAGCGGCGCGAGGATGCCAATCGCCGGCACATAGGCCCAATGATCCCACACCGGCGAATAGAGCGCTCCATACACATTCAGAAAGCCAAGCACCGGAGCGAGGGCTCCCAGGTAAAACAGCAACGCGATGAACAGCCCGCGTCCCACCCGCCACGCGGCCACGAGCGTCAGCGGCACGCTGATGGGAAAGAGCCAGTGCCACCACGTGGCAGGCTCCAGGCGCCAGTCCGGGTAGATGAAGCAGAGGTCCGCCGGCCACAGCAGCTTCCATGGGTAAAACCACGCCACCCGTCCGGCGCTGATGGTGCGCTGGGCCAGCGTGGCCTCGAACTCGCGCCCTTCCGCGCCCACATGATGCGTCTCCAGCCACCAAACCAGCACGCCGAGCGCTAACGTGAGGCCGAAAAACGGCAGCGCGGGCCGCATGTCATGCCGCCAGCTCAAGCGACCGCGTTTCCACCAAGCGATGAGCAGCAACGTGGGCGGCAGCACGAAGGCGGTGATCTTGGCCAGCAGCGCCGCGAGGCATAAAACGAGCGCCAACCACCACGAGCGGGCTTTGAGCGGCTTTTCCTCCATCCACCAGCCGGCGGCGTTTCCGTAAGCGAGCAAAGAGCCGAGCGTGAGAGCCAGCGAGAGCGCGTTTTTCCGCTCGGTGATCCAGGCGACGGATTCGACCATCACCGGATGAAAGGCGAACACCGCTGCGGTGAGCCAGGCACCGGGCAGTTTGAGCCGCGTGAGCACCACGCCGAGCAGCGCGGCGCACAGGCCGTGCAGCAGCACGTTCTCGATGTGATAGGGCAGCGTCCAGTCACGCCACAGATGCCAGTCGAGCCAGAAGGTGGTGGCGGTCAGCGGGTAGTATTGCTGGAGCAGCGGATCATTCGCCCAGATGCGCCACAGCCCGCCGCTAGTGCTGAAAAGCGGCTCCAGCTTGCTCGTCCAGGCATCGTCATCCCAGACAAAGCCGCCATTCAAGGCCGGTCCATACACCACGAGCAGCACCGCCAGCCCGAGCAGGGCGGCGAGAGGACGGCGGAGACATGCAGGAACGAACAGCATCGGGGTCAAAGAGCAGTCTAGAATGCCCCGTGACTTCTGTCTTGAGTTTCAAGGCCGACTTCCGTATTTTCAGGCACGAAAGCGGAGCCACCCCAGCCCATGATCGACGATTCCCTGCCCACACCAGCCCCCCTCCAGCGCCCGGCGCGGCGGTTTGGCTTCGGACGGCGGGTGGCAGGCGATGGCGGGAACAAAATCGGCCTGCGTCCTGTGGAAGGCTGGCAGAAGCGGAACATGGATTTCCTCAATCAGGTTCTGCTCCCGACCATCCTCGCTCCGCGGAAGCCCGGCTGCCATTACGGCGACCTGCCGGTGGCGGGCGCAAATGAGATCGGCGTGACCTGGCTGGGCCACGCGGGCTTCTTTGCTCAAGTGGGTGGCATCAACATCGCCATCGATCCGGTGTGGGCACTGTGGCTGGGCCCGGCCAAACGCCTGCGCCATCCCAGCGTGTGGGCACATGACTTGCCGCCCATCGATGTGGTGCTCATCACGCATGCGCATCACGATCACCTGCACCTCGCCAGCCTGCGAAAACTGGCCGCCGCGCAGCCCATCATCGTGCCGGAAGGCGTCGGCAGCCTCGTGAAGAACTGCGGCTTCGGTCGCATCGTGGAGCTGAAGACCTGGCAAAGCGCCACCTTCGCCGATTTGCGCATCACCCTCACGCCAGCACGTCATTGGGGTGCCCGCATGATTCACGACACGCACCGTGGCTTTGGCGGCTTCTTGGTTCAAAGCCCGTCGCAGACCCTCTACCACTGCGGCGACAGTTCGATGTTCGATGGCTTCACGGAGATCGGGAAGCGTTCCCGTATTGATGTGGCCCTCATGCCCATCGGTGCCTATCAACCGCCCAGCGGTCGCCCCGTGCACATGAACCCGGAGGAGGCTCTCGATGCCTTTGAGATGGTCGGTGGCCGTCACATGGTGCCGATGCATTTTGAAACCTACCCGCTGAGTGGCGAGCCGCTGCACGAGCCCATCGAGCGACTCGAGATCGCCGCGAAGGAACGCCAGATCATCGACCGCGTGCGCCGTCTGCGGGAGGGAGAGTCCGCTGTGTTTTCGCCGCTGTGAGCACCCGCCCGCGCCTCACGCTCATCGCCGCCGTGTCGGAGGATGGCTTCATCTCACGCGGGCAAGGCGTGCCCTGGGATCTGCCGCGGGATCGACTTCATTTCCGTGCCGCCACCGCCGGAAAATGGCTGCTCATCGGCCGCCGCACCTATGAAGAGATGCTCGGCTGGTTTCGCGATCACACGCCACTCGTTTTGACCCGTGATCCGGCCTTTGTTCCGCCCATCGGCAAGGCCGTAAGCAGCGTGCCGCAGGCCCTCGACCTCGCGGCGGCCGCTCGAGTCGATGAAATCTACGTCTGCGGCGGTTCCGCAGCCTATCATCTAGCTCTTCCGCATGCCGATCACCTGCTCGTCACGCACGTCAGCACGCGTTTGGGCACCGGCGTGGCTTTTCCAAAGATCGAAACGCCACCATGGCGGCTCGTTTCGAGCATCGAACATCCCGCCGATGCCGAAAACGCTCTCTCGATGCGTTTCGCGGAATACCAGCGGGCATGAAACAGTTCAGCCATCGTCGGCAAAAGGCTCCTGCACAAAGAGAACCACCATCTGCCAGGCATCTTTGCTGCCGCAGAGCACTATCACGATCAAGGGACGGACACTTCCTCTGCGCCATCTCCCCAGCCCCCGTCACCATGTCGATCCCGGCGTAGCCGATGCCGCAGGCAAAGCCTTCATTGTCTTTATGTAAAATTTATGCAGCATCCCTAGGCGGGGCCAGTTCGGGAATGGTGTAGCGCGTCTGCAATTCCTCGCCTTCACCCACGGCGACGAGGCCGTAGTTAAACTGGCCGGGGGCGAGTTTATCGGCGACTTGGCGGAAGCGTTGGGAAACGATATGTGAACGGTGCATGTTGTGCCCCCCCCATCCCAATCGCTCGGCTGACATGATCAGATCCACGTCCGGCAGCTTTGCCACATCACTTTCGTGGTAACGAAGAACCATGGGAGAATACGATCCTTCATCGGCACAGCAGGCTTTAGCTGGATCACCTGAGAAAGGATTTCCCTGGCCGTCAGTCAGTTTCATCGCCAGAGGCGGCATCCGAACGTCACTGATGGCCTGCCAGAGACCGGACGGTGAGCCATTCATTAACTTCACGGGTTGAAAGCCGACACCACAAAGATGGTTGGCTAAAAACTTGTCCTTCAACCCCTCTGTGAACAACATCATCCAACCCACGGGCCGAGCGTATCCGAAAGCGATTTTCTTTTTGCTGGTGACCTTGGTGACCAGATAACTATCATCAATCTCCACAGCTTTGAACTCAGCCAAAGATTGTGCTGGAGGCACAAGATAGAGCCAGCGTGCTTCATCGAGTTCATGCGACTCGGCAATGCGCTCTACTTGCACGAGATAATGCTTGGCCAGCACACTCGGTGCATAATGGTAGCAAGCGATTGGCGATTTTTGAGTCTCTTGGCGAAGAATATCAAACAGACCAGTCGACTTGGCCTCCTCGTATGAAATGCGAAGCTTGAACCACTTGGGATTGATTGAATTGTCGGGGTAGCGTCGGCGCAGATCAGAGAACAGCTTTGCGTTGGAGATGCGCACTTCATCTGTCTCCTTTGGATTGTCTCCAAAAGACACAGAGATGGACAACTGATACTTCATTTAAGAGGGGGTAAATTGGAGGAAACGGGGTCAGGGTGCAACTGCTTGACAATAGGTTCGCATTCATGTGTTCGGGGCATCAACTTGCTCCAGAAAGGGGTTCAGTCCTTCAGGCAGCTTCTTGATCGCCGCCTTGCCGTCAAGCCGCCTCAATTGCTGGCTCACATTCGCCGCCGATTTCATCTCCAGATTCGGTCGCTGCGCAACGTGATCTCCGCTGTGGGATGTCTTCACTGCCAGCGTGCCGTCCGCGGGTCAGTGAAGACGGAACTGCCTGCAATCCCGCAGCCGGCACGGGATGGCAGGCGGGAGCATTCGATCAGCCGCCCACGGTGATGGCGACCTCCTCGCTCCAGAGGCCCACCTGCTCGTCACCCACCCGCCAGATGGCGCGGTATTTCCATTTCACCGGCGTGGCAGGCAGCGCCTGCGTGTCGGTGTAGCCGGGCGTGGTGTCGAAGGCCAGATCGACGAAGCCCTTCCCATCCGCGCGGTCCACCTGGAGCTGCAGCATGTCCAAAAAGGAACGGAAGCCGCCCCAGGTCCAGTCGATGACCACCTTGCCGCCCTCCACCCGCAGGGTGAACACCGGGCGCAGCGTGGCGAAATCCGGACCGGTGACCTCCGAGCCGATGGTGCCGAGGTCCGTGCCCAACGATTCCACATAGGCCGGAGACTCCTGCATCACCTGCACGAGGCTGAAGATGCGGTTGAGCGCCCCCGGCTTCACCGGCACCACCGCGGGCAGGCCCGCGCCTGCATCCGCAGGTGGCAGTGGCGGGGCGGTAAAGGCAGGCAGCACCATGTCCGCCTCCCCGGTGCCATTTTGTGCCTCGCGGACGAAATCCGTGCAGGACTTGGACCAGGCCTTCAGGGCCGGCTGGAAGGCCCCCAGCAGGTAGATCAACCACCGGGCATCCGCCACGGCCGCGGCGCACACCGGCGCGGACACACCCAACGCGGGCGCGTGGCCAATGAGCTTGTTGAAGAAATTCGTCAGCCAGAGGATCTGCTCCGGCACATTGGTCGGGTAGTAGCTATTGCGTTTCATCTTCTTGGGTTTGGGTTGGGTGTTGGCTTGGGGGATGGGCGGCGGCACATAGCCGGGGTCACCGGGCTCCAGGATGCCGTCCCAGGTCACATTCGGGTTCGGCGAATCCCAGGTGAAGGGCTGCCCGGTGAAGGGATCGATCTCGGTGGAGTCCCAGAGGAGCGGTTTCATAGAAAAAGACACGCCGGAGCCCCTGGAGGCGATTTCCAAGCCCCTGGAGGCGCATTTCCAGCTCTTGGAGGTGAACCTCCAGCTCCGAGAGGCGCACCTCCAACTCGTGGAGGTGAAGCTCCAGCCCTCGGAGGCACACCTCCAGCTTCGCCGGAAGACACTGGAACCCTTGGAGGTGCCGCTCCAGCGCTTGGAGGCAAACCTCCAAAACCGCCGGGAGACGCTGCTCCTTCTGGAGGCGCACCTCAGGCTCGTGGAGGTCAACCTCCAGCCCTTGGGGGCGCAACTCCAGCTTCGCCGGAAGACACTGAAACCTTTGGAGGAGCACCTCCAGCGTTTGGAGGCACGCCTCCAGCCTTTGGGAAAACACCTCCACCGGCTGGAGGTGCAGCTCCCGACCCCTGCCGATACGCCGACGGCAGCTTGACAATCCGCCGAGCCTCCCCCGATCACCGCGAACCGCGAACAAGCTCTCTCCCTGCTCGTCAAGGCGAATCGCCTTGGTGGGCCTGTGCATGCGGCACTGGAAGGAGGCGTTCATCGGGAATTTCGGCGAACAAAAAAATTCCAGCAAATTTCAGCACAGAAGTCGATGACTATTTTCCTCTGAGCGGCTTTCGACGGTTCTGAAACCCAGGTTTCCTTTTGATAATGAGGGCCTTGGCGCGGCCAGTTTTTTTAACCTCGTCAGGAAAAAAGTGGGGGCGTGCGGCTCCCGGGTTCGATCTCAAGGGCCATATTGATGCGATGCGATTCGCGACCTACGAGCGCATCGGAAACATTTCAGCGGAGTGAATTTTCCGGGTGTCTGACGACGGGAATGATGTACGCTCGCCTTCCCAGCCCATGAAGCTCTGGAGTCTCCTCACCCTCACCACCTGCCTGCTTGTGCTTGTTGCGCAAAGCGGCTGCACAGGCGTGAAAAAGACCGGCGAGGCCAAAAAGGATGAGAAGACCGCGGAGACCCAAACCGATGCCGCGCCGCCGGTGGATGTGAGCTTCCTGCTGAGCATGGACTACAACGAGGCCCGCACGCTCAGCGCTACCTCGATGGAGTTCCCGCCGTTTTACAAGGTCGCCGCGGATACCATCGAAGTGACGAAAACGAACGCGGATGGCACACCGCGTCGTCTGCGGGCCAAAGGCCGCGTTTTCATCGAGATGAACTACCTCGAACCTGCGAAGGCGCTCTGCCAGGAGCTGCTGCTCAGTGAGGACGAGGTCATCCTGCGGGGCAAACCCGTGCTGCAACGCGGCAGCAGCACCGTCGAGGGCGCGGATGATTACACGGTGTTTTACATGTTCGGCTCGAAGCTCCGCGTCATCGGCATGCACCGCCTTGTGAATCCCGGCCAGTTGATGGCGGGCACCGATGCCTCCGGCCTGCCCACGCTCGGTGCCTGGACGGACTCGCCAAATCCGCTGCTCCCGCCGCTGACGGAGAGCGCTGTGCCGGCGCAGGTCCGTGCTGAGCTGCAACGCGCCGCCGAGGCCGAGATGCTGCACCAGAAAACGCGTGCCGAATTCGGTCCTGCCACCCCGGAGCCGCCACCGCCGGCTCCCACGAAGAATGAAGAGAAGCCCTCTGACAAAAAGAAGGCCAAGAGCTGATGTCCGCCCCCGCCTCCCCTTTCCTGTTCGCCTGCTGCCGTGAAGGCTCCGAGGCCTCGCTCAAAGCCGATGTGCTCCGCCGTCATGGCACGCTGCTCACGCCCGCCTTCATGCGGCCGCAGCTCATCACGTGGAAGGCCCGTGCACCGGTCGATGAGACGTTTGATCTCGCCTCGCCCTTTGCTCGCGTCTCCGGTCTCTCGCTCGGGCCATGCCAAACGGATGACGACATTGCCGCGAGGCTTGTGGAGCGTTCGATCAGCCGCGTGTGCCTGCATGTGTTTCCCCGCGTGGTGCCGGAGGATGGCGGTATCGACTGGCAACCGCTCGATGCCGTCCGCGACCGCCTTGCCGCGGCCTTGCAAAAGGGCGGCGTGAAGCTCGATGAAGCCGCGGAGCATGTGGTGAGCATCGTCATCGATGACAAACCGGAGGCCCCACTCTTTGCCGGACTGCGGAAACGCCGCGCCGGTGATCCCCTGCCCTCCGGCGGCCTGCCTCGCATCGCTTTGCCCGGCCATGCGCCCTCGCGTGCGTGGTTGAAACTCGAGCAAGCCCTCGCCTGGCGTGGCTGGGACAAGCTCGACCTGCATGGTCAGACAGCCCTCGACCTCGGCTGTGCGCCCGGCGGTGCCTCGCTGGCACTCCTCGACCGCGGCATGAAGGTCATCGGCGTGGACACGGGCGATATGGATGAGGCCGTGCTGCGTCACGATAGCGGCGGCTTCCGCCACCTGCGCATCCCGCTGGCCCGCCTCGATGCCATGAAGCTCCCCTCCGCCGTCTCGCTGCTGCTTTGTGACATCAATCTCGGCCCGCCCGAAGTCCTCCCGCACATCGCAAAACTCTGCGAAAGCATCCAGGCGCAGCGCCTCATCCTCACGCTGAAGATGAACCTGCCCGTCTATGAAAAGCGGCTCGATGAGTTCGTGGACTTCATCCGCGGCTTCGCCCCCGGACCGGTCATCATCACGCAACTCGCCGCCAACCGCCGCGAGGTCTGCGTGATGGCGGGTGCTTGATCGTAGGTTGGGAATGTTTGGCGCGATCAACCTCCGCCACCATCTTGATCTCTTTCGCCAAACTTCCCGACGTTTGGACGCGTGCGAAGTCCTCGAAGCCTCCGAATCCGTCGGGAAGTTCGGCGAAGGAAACGCCTTCACATGGCGATGCCGTATCCGCCGAACATTCCCAACCTACCAGGGTCGCCAGCCTCACAAAATCACGCCAGGCTCATACGCCGCACCTTCCGGGTATTCCTTCGCGATGGCCTCCACGCGGGCGCAGAAGGCATCCACCTGCTCAGGAGCATCACCGGTGTTGTTTTTGCCAGCGGCGACGAGGCGCTGCATGTCGGCATCGGTGAGCGTGAGGCGTGAATCAGCCACCAGACGACCGAGAAGATCATTCTCGCGCACTTTGCCGGTGCGCATGTCTTTGGCCACCTGCACGGCATGCTCTTTGATGACCTCGTGGGCTGTTTCGCGGCCTGCACCGGCTTTGACGGCCTCCATCATGACGGTGGTGGTCAAAAGGAATGGCAGGTAGCGCATGAGTTCCTGCTCGATGACGGACTCGAAGACCTCCATCTGGTTCAGGATGGTCAAGAAGGTCTCCAACAGGCCATCGAGAGCCAGGAAGGCGTCCGGCAGCATCACGCGGCGCACGACGGAGCAGGACACATCACCTTCGTTCCACTGATCACCGGCGAGTCCGGCCGCCATGGCGAGGTAACCTTTGAGGATGACGTGCAGGCCGTTCACACGCTCGCAGGAGCGGCTGTTCATCTTGTGTGGCATCGCGGAGGAGCCGACTTGGCCTTTGGCGAAGCCTTCGGAGGCCAGTTCATGCCCGGCCATGAGGCGCAGCGTGCGGGCGAAACTGCCCGGACCACTCGCGACTTGGCAAAGCGAGCCGATGACCTGCATGTCGAGGCTGCGCGGATAAACCTGACCGACCGCACCAAACGCCGCTGGCATGCCGAGATGATGCAGGATGCGATTTTCGAGCTCGGAGGCCTTTTTCGCGTCGCCGTTGAAGAGGGTAATTTGGTCGAGACGAGTGCCGACCGCGCCTTTGAGGCCGCGAGCGGGATAGGTGGCGATCACGTTTTGCAGATCGCCAAACGCGAGCAGCGTTTCTTCACCGAACATGGCGAGGCGTTTGCCGAGCGTGGTGGCCTGAGCAGCAACGTTGTGCGTGCGGGCAGTGAGCGGGATGTCACGCGTCTGCGCGGCACGGCGGGCAATGCCGGCGAGGACAGCCACCGTCTTGCGGCGGATCTCGAGCAAGGCGCGGAAGACCTGGAGCTGCTCCACATTCTCCGTGAGGTCGCGACTGGTCATGCCCTTGTGGATGTGCTCGTGGCCGGCGAGATCGCAAAACTCCTCGATGCGTGCCTTCACATCGTGACGTGTCACGCGCTCGCGCTCCATGATGGAGGCCACGTTGATCTGGTCCTTCACCTTTTCGTAGGCCTCGATCACGCCGTCCGGCACGGGGATGCCGAGATCACGCTGGCCCTTGAGCACGGCGATCCAGTAATCGCGCTCCAGCCTCACTTTGCCCTCCGGCGACCAGAGGGCGCGCATGGGGGCGGTGGCGTAGCGTTCGGCGAGGACATTGGGGATGGAGTCAGACATGGGGCCGTTCGTTTAAGCCGTGTTTGCGAACCCGCAAGAGTCGCCTTGCACCGGACGGTCATATCGATGGGGCACAAAGCCGCCTTTCGTGGGAGCGGGCGGGTGAAAAACGGCTTTCGCCAACGCGGAGCACCGCCATACTCCGCGCCCCATGTCCACCGCAGACCCTCAGCGCATCGTTTTGAAGTTCGGATCCGGCATTCTCACCAAGGTGAGCACGCCCGAGCCGGACCCGGTGCAGCTTCGCAAGCTGGTCGAGGCCGTGGCCCTGCTCAAAGAGGCCGGGCATGCCGTTGTGGTCGTCAGCAGCGGCGCGGTGGCCTCCGGCTTGAAGCCGCTCGAATTCGCGCAGCGTCCCACCGATGTCACCACGCTCCAGGCGCTGGCCGCCGTGGGTCAGACGCATCTCATGCATGCCTACGAGAGCCTCCTGCGCGATCACGGCCTGCATGTGGCGCAGCTTTTGGTCACGCATGAAGACTTTGAAAACGCCGACCGTGCTCCGCGGGTCAAAGCGGTGCTCGACAAACTGCTCGAATTCCCCCAGGTCGTGCCGGTCATCAATGAGAACGACTCCGTCGCCGTCGAGGAACTGCGCTATGGCGACAACGACAAGCTCTCTTCACGCGTCGCGCAGTTTTGGGGAGCCACCACGCTCATGCTGCTGACCAGCGCACCCGGTTTGCTGCGTGATATGAAGAAGCCCGAGGAAGGCCCGATCCCCGTCGTGACGAACATCGACGATGTGCTCCACCACGCCGAAGAGGAAAAATCCAAGCTCGGCACCGGCGGCATGATCTCGAAGCTCCGCGCCGTGCAGGACGCCGTGAACGCCGGCATCACCTGCATCATCGCCAGCGGCCGTCATGCCGAGCAGCTCCCCGCCGTCATTGCCGGTGGCGGTGTTTGCACCCGCTTCCCCGGCCGCAAGGCCTGAGAAAGCCGCACCTCGAGTTTGAGTACGTTGTTCACGCTTCAGCGTGCCAAAGATCCTCGCACGCTAAAGCGTGAACAACATACCGACGCCTTCTAGCGGCGATCAATCGACAAAAAGCATCTCGTTCCCGGCCAGCAAGGCCTGCGCATACTGCGACCACGCGGCCTCATCATGCTCGCGACCGGTGAAAAAGACCTTCGCGGCCTGTGCTTCGCGTGGAGTCGGCGGGCGTTGAAACAGTCGCGCATACACCGCGGACACATCGTGGCCCATCGCCCACTTACCGAGCGCATCCGCGTGATGCTGCATGAAGGGTGAATTCAGCGCAAAGAGCCCCTGCAGTGGCGTGATGGTCTCCGTGCGCCATGGATTATGCGCACCGGGATCAGGCACGTCGTGCAAACGCAGCATCGGGTCCATGTCCTGGCGGTCCGAGGCACCGTAAAGCGAGCGACGCGTGTTCTTGAGATCATTGATCACCGCGGCCGGACCGCCGGTGGTGAGATTGATCTGCCCGCTCGCGGTGAGGATGGCATCACGCCATGCCTCCCAGTCCAAACGACGGCGCAGCATGCGAGCGTAGAGCTTGTTTTCCGGATCACGCTGCTCGGACTCCGGCGCGATGCTTGCCTGCTGCCAGGTGGCCGAGTTCAAAATCTCGCGATGCAGCCATTTGATCGACCAGCCATGCTCGATGAAGCGCCCGGTGAGATCATCGAGCAGCTCGGGATGCGTCGGAACCTCGCCGAGGTTCCCAAACTCACTCGGTGTATCAACAAGGCCGCGACCAAAGTGATGCTTCCACACGCGATTCACAATCACGCGAGCCGTCAGCGGTGCTGCTTCCTCCGTCAAAGCCTGCGCCAGCTCCAGCCGGCCACTGCCCGTCGTGAATTTCCGCGGCGCACCGCTCTTCGACGGGAAGGCGCTGAGGAAGCGACGCGGCACCGCCTCGCCGAGGTCGTTCGGATTGCCACGCTTCATGAGCTCGAGGTCACGAGCCATGCCCATTTTGTAGTCCAGCTTCGTGCCGTGCTCCTTTTCCTTGTTCACGACAAAGAGAGCGGCCTCCTCCACGGCATTGGCCATGAGCATGTTGTAGTGCGGCGTGGAGGCCTTGATGCCATCGATCTTCGCCTGAAGCGCCTGCGTCTGCTCTTTGAGGTCCTTTGGCTTTTTCTTCGCGAGGTCTTTGATCTGCTTTTCGAGCGCAGCGACCTCGCCACGCGCCTTTTCCACCGGTTTCCAAAGCCTGTCATCCATCGTCGGCACCTCGGAAAGCTTCACCGACGCAAACACACCCGCCAGCGCGTAGTAATCCTGCGCCGTGATGGGATCCGATTTGTGATCGTGACAGCGTGCGCAGGCCAGCGTGAGCCCGAGGAAGGTGCGGCCGATGGCATCCACATGCTCCTCCCATTCATCCGCCACGGTCGTCTTGATGATCTCTGGCGGCAGTTGCAGCTCTTTGAAGTAGGTCGGGCTCAAGCCGATGAACCCCAGCGCCACGCGATCCTTCGGTCCGCACTCTGGCAAGAAGTCCGTGGCAAGCTGCCGCACCACAAAGCGGTCATAGGGCATGTCTTCATTAAACGCCTGCACCACCCAGTCGCGGTAAAGATAGGAGTACTTGGTCGAATCAAGCCAGTCGGGCGTTTGATCGACATAACGTGCCAGATCCAGCCAGTGACGCGCCCAGCGTTCGCCATAATGCGGACTCGCGAGGAGCTGACGCACTTGGTCCGACACGTCGGACCCGTCTGACTTGTCTGAAGGAGGCAGGCCCGTCAGATCAAAAGCCAGCCGACGACGCAAAACACGTTCATCAGCCTTCGCTGCCGGTTTGAGCCCTGCTGCCTCCATTTTCGCGAGGATGTAGAGATCGATGCGTGTTTGCGGCCACGCCGTGTTTTGCACTTTTGGCGGCTCCACACGCTTCAGCGGCGCAAACGACCATGGCACCGGCTTCGGCCCTTCGTCCTTTTTGGCCATGACAGCCCCTGCCGATGCCAGCAGCATCCAAATCAAGGCGGAAGTGATCGAAAAACGCATGCTTCATCTACTCATCGAGCAGCGCGAGGCTTTCATCGCATCGGCTGGATGCCTTCTTGACGCCTGCACGAGACTGCCGAGCATTCCCGCCATGCTCACCAGCATCCTCACCCTCGCGCTGTTTGGCATCTTGCTGCTCATGCTGGAGACCTTTCTGCCCGGCATGATCGCCGGAATCATCGGCACGCTCAGCCTGCTCGCCTCGCTTTGGCTGACCTTCACCGCGGAGGAGCTCAATCATTGGAGCGGTGGTCAAAGAGCCTCACTGGCCATCGGCATCTTGCTCATCACCACCGTCATCATGCTCGCATGGCTCAAATGGTTCGCCGTGAAGTTCTTCCGTCGCGGCTTCACGCTCGACACGGCCATCAAGGGCACCGCTGAAACTCCTTTGGCGGCTTCACCCGGCTCGCAAGGCATCGCTCTCACCGAACTGCGGCCGCTGGGCCATGCCGAGATCGCCGGGAAGCGCTTCGAAGTGCGTTGCCAGACCGGGCATGCACCCGCCGGTGCCAAAGTCGAGGTGATCGCAGCCGAGTTTGGCTCGCTGCTCGTCCGTGCGATTTGAGTCCGAATTTACACTCCACAGCTTCACCAAAACACTCCACTACTCCGCACCTCCCAACACTCCCATGACTACCATTCAAATCTTCGGCGTCGGCGTCGCCATCATCGTTGCCCTCGTTCTCTTCCTCCTCGTCGCAAAGTTTTTCAACCTCTGGCTGCGAGCCCGCATCGCGAATGCACCGGTGAGTTTCACCACGCTGCTGGCCATGTGGCTACGTGGCGTGCCGAATGCTCTCATCGTCGATACCCGCATCACCGCGGCGAAGGCCGGCATCCCGATCGAGACCGACCAGCTTGAGGCGCACTTCCTCGCCGGTGGTGATGTGACGCACGTCGTGCTCTCCCTCATCGCCGCGGACAAGGCGGGCATCCCGCTGAACTTTGACCGTGCCTGCGCCATCGACCTCGCGTGCAAAGGCACGGGCAAAACCGTGCTCGAAGCCGTGCGCACCAGCATCAATCCGAAGGTCATTGATTGCCCGCATCCTGACATGGGCCGCGGTGGCAAGATCGACGCCGTGGCGAAGGATGGCATCTCCCTCCGCGTGCGTGCCCGCGTGACCGTGCGCACGAATCTCGACCGCTTCGTCGGTGGTGCCACGGAGGAAACCGTCGTCGCCCGTGTCGGTGAAGGCATCGTGACCTGCATCGGCTCTGCGAGTTCGTATAAGGACGTGCTCGAAAACCCGGACAGCATCTCGAAGCTGGTGCTCGCGAAGGGTGTCGATGCTGGAACCGCGTTTGAGATTCTCTCCATCGACATCGCCGACGTCGATGTCGGTGAGAACGTGGGTGCCAAGCTGCAAACCGAGCAGGCCGAGGCCGACAAGAAAATCGCTCAAGCCAATGCCGAAATGCGCCGCGCCGCCGCCGTGGCTCTCGAACAAGAAATGGCTGCCCGCACCCAGGAGATGCGTGCGAAGGTCGTCGAGGCCGAGGCGCAGGTGCCGCTCGCCATTTCCGAGGCCTTCCGCAATGGCCAGCTCGGTGTGATGGACTTCGCCAAATACAAAAACGTCACCGCCGATACCGACATGCGTTCCAAGATCGCCGGAGACACCACCGCCGCGAAGTAATCGAAGCCTCAACCAACACTCGCGATGACTCCGCAACTCCTGCATGCCGAGGTGGACACTTTCCAAGTGGCCATCATCGTGCTCGCGGTGATCTTCAGCTTCCTGAAGTGGCTGTGGGAGCAATGGACTGGCAACAAGCTCCAGCTTCCCGAAGAACCCGAGGAACCCGATCCCACCGAAGAACTCCGCCGACAGCTACAAGAGCAGGCACGCCGTCGCGCCGCTGCCGCACCACAGCCTCCCCCCATTCCGGCTGCGCCGCCGCCAGTGCCCGCCGAACCGTGGCGGGAGGTCCGCAAGGCGTGGCGTGAGATCCGCGAGGCAGCCCAGGCCCAAAAACAGCAACCACCGCCTGTTCCTGCCGCGCAGCGTCAGCAGTCTCCACGCCCAAAAGCCGCTGAGGTGCCTTCACCGCCTGCCCCAGCCATCCCCGCAACACCACCTGCCGTTGTGCAGACCACCCCGGCAAACGCGATGCTGACTTCGCTGCATTCGCTGCGCCATGATCCTGCCGCCATGCGCCGCGCCATTGTCCTCGGCGAGGTTCTTGGCCCGCCGAAGGCTTTGCAAGGCTGAGCAAGAGACGCGTTTCACGAGCGTAGGTTTCGCCCGTGAAGTCCTTTTTGCCCCAACTGCACGTTTCGCGGCGAAACATCCTGCAAGCAGGCGGGATGGGCATGCTGAGCTTCGGCTTGAGCCAACTGCGTGCGCTCGGATCGCCGCAAACCGGCCTCGGAAAAGCCAAATCGGTTATTTTGATCTTCAACGGTGGCGCACCGAGCCACATCGACCTGTGGGACCCGAAACCCGATGCACCTTCGGAAATCCGCGGCGAGTTCAAAACGATCAAGACCAACGTCCCCGGCGTTCAGATCACCGAATTGCTGCCGCAGATGGCCAGACGCATGCACAAGCTCGCGCTCATCCGCAGCGTGCATCACGGCCACAGCAGCCACAACGGCGGCATGCATTGGGCCACTGTCGGCAGGCCCTATCGCGTGGACAGCACGCTCATCACGCCGAGCCCCACGGACATCCCAGGCGTCGGCACGCTCTGCGGATGGCTCGCGCAGCGCGATGGCTTCTCCAAAGGCGTGCCGCCCTATGTCATCACGCCGTTTCCGCATTGCGACAGCAAGGTGTACCTCACGCCCGGCCAGTTCGGCGGCTGTTTGGGCAATCGCTACGATCCCTTCGTGCTCGATGACGATCCGAACGCGAAAACCTTCCGCGTGCGCAACATGGCGCTCGATTCGAACCTCACGCCCACGCGTTTTCAGGAGCGGCTCGCGCTGCTCAATCACATGAGCGCCGCCGCGCGGCCCATCACCTCGCCGCAGACCGCTCAAATCGACATCTTCAACGAACAGGCCGCCAGCATGCTGCAAACCGGCAAGGCCGCCGAGGCCTTCGACCTCTCCAAAGAGCCCGACAAAGTCCGCGAACGCTACGGCCGCCATAGCTGGGGCCAGTCGCACCTCCTCGCGCGTCGCCTCATCGAGGCCGGCACACGCTTTGTCACCACCGTGAACGGCCCGTCGATCACCTGGGACACGCACAAGGACAACTTCAACGGCCTCAAAAACAAGCTCGTGCCGCCGATGGAGCAGGCCTACGCCGCACTACTCGATGACCTCGAAGAACGCGGCCTGCTGGAAAGCACGCTCGTCGTCTGGATGGGCGAGTTTGGCCGCACACCGAAGATCAACAACGATGCCGGCCGCGATCACTGGCCCGGCTGCTACAGCGTGCTCCTCGCCGGTGGCGGCGTGCGCGGCGGTCAGGTCATCGGCAGCAGCGATGCCACCGGAGCCTATCCCAAAGACCGCCCCATCTCCCCCTCCGACATCCACGCCAGCATCTACGCCGCCCTCGGCTATGACTACCGCGAGATCGAATACCGCTCCGCCGACGGCCGCCCCGTGCCGCTCACGGATGGTGTTATGATTCCTGAGTTGTTTTGAGGTTTGGAGCAGGCATGCCTCCGCCGCCGACCAGAACCTGCGGTTCTCCCTGCCCAGTCTTGCGCGACGAAGACGCACGACTCCAACGCAAGATTGACGCTTCGAGCTCTCCCTCCTAGGAATCGCCATGCCTCCTTCGGTGCCAGCCATTCCCAAACTGCCTGCGACCTCGCAGCTCAGCGCGGAGCAGCCGTGGCCGGGCCTCGCCTCCTTCACCGAGCAGGACGCCGCCTACTTCCATGGACGCGAGATCGAGACGCGCGAGGTCTTCCGCCTCATCAAGCGCGGCCCCGTCACGCTGCTGTTTGGCAAGTCCGGCCTCGGCAAGACCTCCCTGCTCAATGCCGGGCTCTTCCCACTGCTCCAGGACAGCGGCTTCGCGCCCATCTACGTGCGGCTGGATCACGATGACAAAGCCACGCCGCTCGCCGATCAGGTGCAGAGCGCCCTCATCGCGCGACAGCCGCGCACCGCGCAGCCCACGCTCTGGGAGTTCTTCCATCGCATCGACGACAGCACCGAGGATCGCCGCGCCCTGCCCGTCATCGTGCTCGATCAGTTCGAGGAAATTTTTACCCTTGGCCGCGAGACCGTCGCCCGTCGGCATCGCAGCGCCGCGTTCTTCACCCAGCTCGCCGACCTCATCCAGAACAACTGCCCCGCCGAGGCCCAGACCCGCTTCGATGCCGACCGCGACGCACGCCGCCAGTTCGACTTCGACCGCCAGGAGTTCCGCGTCCTCATCGCCATGCGCGAGGAATACCTGCCCTTCTTCGAGGAATCCCGCCAGCCCCTGCGCACCCTGCTGCCGCAACGCCTGCGCCTCATCGAGATGAACGGCACCCAAGCGCTCGATGCCATCCAGCAGGCCGGCGGACACCTCTTCGATGCCGACGTGGGCGAGAGCATCGTGCGCTTCGTCGCCGGAGCAGACACGCAGGACGACCTCACCCACGCAAGCCTCGACGACCTCGAACTCGCGCCCGCCCTGCTCAGCCTCGTCTGCGCCGAACTCAACGATCAACGCCGCCGCGCCGGTGAAACCAAGATCAGCCAGCAACTCCTCTCCGGCCGCCGCGAACAAATTCTCACCAGCTTCTACGAGCGTTGCTTTCAGGGCATGGACAAAGAGGTGCGAGTCTTCGTGGAGGAGCAACTCCTCACCACCAGCGGCTACCGCGACAGCATGGCGGTGGAAGATGCGGTGCGTTTGAAAGGCGTGACCCATGAGGCGATTGATTTGCTGGTGGAAAGAAGACTTCTGCGCGTGGATCGGCGCGCGGGGACTTCACGGGTGGAGATCACTCATGATATTTTGATTGAGTCGTGCCGGAGATCTCGTGACTTACGCCACATCAGAGAACGTGGCTTGTGGAGTCACATAATTGCGGCCTCCGCATATGCTGAACGATTCCTGGTAATGGGAGTCGTTTGGCCTGTAGCGTTGCTAATCATCTTGTTTGCACTAGCTGCATCTCCACTCAATCAAGGTTTAATCATCACGGCGATCGTGTTGGTTGTCACAGTCTGCCCTACGTTGCTGGTATTTAGGCGCCTCACGATTTGGAATTGGATCCCACGATTCCTGATTTGCTTAATTTTCGCTCTCAGCGGTATAGCGGCAGTCGTGGGTTTTGTTGGTGCATACATGGACGGCCAATTCTCCGAATCCGATAGTGCAAGGTTTCCTGCCATGGTTTCAGCTGTCGCGTTCTACAACTATGTTTTTGCTCTGCCATCCGCGCTAGGAGTAATTCATCTGTGTCGAAACTTCTCGATTGTATTTCAACGAAGGAAGAAGACGCCCAAAGCAAAACCTGCGAAAGTCCAATGAACCCTTCTTACCGTTGGCCCAACTGGCTCGAATACATCGGGCAACGCGAGGTGATTCCCATCATCGGCCCTGAGCTTTCCCAAGTGCACGACGAGGGCGCGATGGTTTCGCTGGATCACTGGCTGGCGAAGCGTCTCGCGGCGAAATACCACGCTGAATGGCCGAGTGCGGATGGCAAAGGCTCGCTGCACAGCGTTGTCTGCGATGTGCTGAAGCGAACGGGAGAACCCGAAGCCATCCTTTACGCCGACCTGCGCGACATCGTAAAGGAAGGCGGACTCACGCCGCCGGAGTGGATGCGGAAGCTGGCGCGCATTCGCGACTTCGATCTCTTCGTCACCACCACCTTCGATCCCTTGATGGAGATGGCCTTGAACGAGGAACGCTACGGCGGCGCGCCGAAGACGCGGGTGATCAACAACTCCCTGCGCAAGGTCGGCGATCTGCCCGAGGGCGGGGGCATCCCGATGTGCACCACGCTGGTGCATCTCATGGGCCAGATGAGCACGCCGCCCTATTTCGCCGTGACGGAGAACGACATGCTGGAGTTCCTCTGCCGCCTGCAAAACGAAGCCACGCGGCCCGCGCGCTTGTTCGATGCCCTGCGCGAGAACCACCTGCTCGTGCTCGGTGGCAACTTCCCCACCTGGGTGGACCGCCTCATCCTGCGCATCGCCCGCAGTGAATCTCTGGCGAAGCGCAAGGATGCCTTCATGGAAACCCTGGCCGATGGAAAGGCTCTCAAGGACGAAGATCTCAAGAGCTTCCTCAACCACTTCAGCAAGCCCACCGTCATCTACCCCGACGGCGACGGCATCGCCTTCATCGACGAACTCTACGAACGCTGGTCCACAGCAAATCCGCTGCCTAGCACTAGCTCCACCACTCCAACGACACCCGCTGTTCGCACCTCCCGCCACGTCTTCATCAGCTACGCCCACGAAGACCGCGCCGCCGCCCGCGCGCTGAAGAACGCGCTCGAACAAAACTGCCTCGACGTCTGGCTCGATGAAAACGAGTTGCGCGGTGGCGATGACTTCGAGCGCAAGATCGGCCACCAAATCGACCGCTGCGCCGCCTTCATCCCGCTGCTCTCGCAAACTACCGAATCCCGCAAAGAAGGCTGGTTCCGTCGCGAATGGGATCGGGCGATCAAGCGCCTACCAGCGATCGATCAAACCGTGCCCTTCCTTTTCCCGATCACGATCGACGGCCTCACTGCGGGCACCGCCCGCTTTGTGCGCGAAGAGTTCAAACGCAAGCAGTGGACCGCCTGTCCGGGCGGAGTTCCGCCGCAGGAGTTTATCGCGCAATTGCACACTGCTTTGGGCGAAGGGTGAGTTTAGCCATCACGCTCCTTGGCGCGAAACATCAAAAGTCGTGAACACGGAGGCGGTTCGATAGCGTTTGCAGTTCATGCGCTATCTCCTTCTCGCGTTCCTCTTCATCACCACGCTTCACGCTGAGCCACTTAAAGTCGTTCTCGCGGGCGATTCGACGGTGGCGAGTGTGCCGAATCCGCCGAAGGACCGGCCGGATCTGGCAGGGTGGGGGCAGATGCTCGGGGAATTCATGCCGAAGGCCACCGTGGTGAATCACGCGCGTTCCGGCACGAGCACGAAGAGTTTTCGCGACCTCGGTTTGTGGGATCGTGTGCTCAAGGAGAAGGCGCCGTGGGTGCTGATCCAGTTCGGGCACAATGACCAGAAGGATGATCTGAAACGCGGCACGGATGCGGCGACGACGTATCGCGAGAATTTGCGAGCCTTCATTCGCGAGGTGCGCGAAGGCGGTGGGAAGCCGGTGCTCGTGACCTCGGTATCGCGGCGAGTGTATGTGAATGGCAAGCTCACCACGTCACTCACGCCTTATGTCGAGGCGGCGAAGGCAGTCGGCGCGGAAATGCAGGTGCCGGTCATTGATTTGCATCGCGCGAGCTTTGCGCTGTTTCAGCAGCTCGGGGAAAAGTTTTGCCTGATGTATGGGCCGGGTGAGAAGGACAAATCACACTTCTCACGCGAAGGTGCGCGCATGATGGCTCGACTCGTGGCCGAAGGGCTGGAACGCGAGGTGCCGGAACTGCGCGAGCATCTTCAACTCGTGACTCCGCCACCGCCGGGGCTGCCGTTTGAGGTGAAACGCGTGGTTGTATCGAAAGGCTACGATGGAAAGACCTGCTGGGTGCATCCGCGTGCTGGCGCGATCCCTGGCAAGACGCCGAGCGTGGTGCTGACGATGCAAAAACTGCTCCTCACCGGCAGCGATGTGTTTTACGCGCTCAACGACGTGCGCAGCGACGACCTCGGCGCGACGTGGAGCCCGATCACCGAGCACGCGGAGACGCTCGGACGCCGAAACGAGCCCGATGGTGTGGTGGTGGCCGCGTGTGACTTCACGCCGAAATGGCACGCGAAGACCGGCAAACTGCTCGGCACCGGCCACACCGTTCGATACCAAGGCGATCACGTCATGGCCGTGCGTCCGCGTGAGACCGCGTGGTCGGTCTATGACGACCAAAAGCGCACTTGGACGCCCTGGACGACGCTCGACATGCCGAAGGATGCGAAGTTCATCAATGCAGGCGCTGGCAGCGTGCAGCGCTTCGATCTCGAAAATGGCGACATCCTGCTGCCGATCTATTTCAAGGCCGAGAAGAACAAATACTACCGAACTACCGTGCTGCGCTGCTCCTTTGACGGCACGACCTTGAAATACCTCGAGCACGGCACCGAGCTGGCGCTGGAAAGTGGTCGCGGCGTGTATGAGCCATCGATCACGCGTTGCGCGGGCAAGTTTTACCTCACGCTGCGCAATGACACTGCCGGTTACGTCGCCGTGAGTGATGACGGGCTGCATTTTGGCCCGATTCAGCCGTGGAAGTTCGACGACGGCGCTGAACTCGGGAACTACAACACGCAGCAGCACTGGGTCACGCATCGCGACCGGCTTTACCTCGTCTATAACCGCAAAGGGGCGCACAATGACCACGTCATCCGCCATCGTGCGCCGCTTTTCATGGCCGAGGTGGATCAACAAACACTCGCGGTGAAGCGTGCGACGGAATGCATCCTCGTCCCCGAGCGTGGCGCGAGGCTCGGCAACTTCGCCGTGACCGAAGTCAGCGAAAACGAGACTTGGGTGACGGTGGCGGAGTGGATGCAGACCTACTCTCCAAACATCATCATCCCGCCGGACAATGCCTTCGGCGCGGACAACACCGTCTGGGCGGCCCGCATCCTTTGGAAGGATTGAGTCTTTTTGTGCAAGGAAGCGCCTTCCGAGCGTTGAAATGAGTCCTGATCTCCGCCATCGGACGGACTCCCGACATTTCCTTCATGCCCAGCGTCACCGAAACCACCCTTCGCTTCACCGGCGGCTATCCGCCACTGCCGGTCCTCACGCTGGCGTTTGGGCTCGCGGCACTGATGTGGTGGCTTTACGGGCGTGAGTCGAGGTTTGCGAGCGGGCCGCTGGCGAAGCTGCCCGCGTTGCTGCGGTCGCTTGCGGTGTTTGTGCTCGTCATGGCGCTGGCCGGGCCGGTGCTGCGCCATGTGACCACCTTGCGGCAGCTCGGTCGCGTGATCATCGCCGTCGATGGATCGGCCAGCATGCAGCTCACGGATGAGGCGACAGAGAAAGCGGCCACGACGACGAAGTCGCGTTACCAGCGGGCGGAGGACATGCTGCTCAAAGGCACCACGCCGCTGCTCAAAAAGCTCGCCGAAACACAAGATGTCGAGTTCGTGGCTCTCCGCGGCAATAACACGCAGCGCCTGTGGTGGCGTCGCCAGGGCGGCAAAGATGCCTCGGGAGAGCTTCCGGCCACGTTTGACCTTCCGGCGACCACGCCGATCACGAATCTCGATCAGGCGCTGCGCAGTGCTTTGGGCCCGGTGACGGCCGGAACGGCCCTCGTGGTGCTCACGGACGGCCAGCACAACACCAGCGGTTCGCCAGAGGAGTTCAGCGCCACGATGAAGACGGCTGGCGCACCCGTTTTCACCATTGGATTCGGCACGGAAGTGCCGCCGCCGGATCTTTCGCTGCTCGATGTCATCGCGCCGGAGTCCGTTTTCTCGAAGGAGAACTTCCAGGGCCGCCTCACCATTCAAGACAGCATGCCCGCCGGTCTTCCCGCCACGGTGCAGATCGACAGCCAGGGCAAGACGCTGTGGAAGAAAGATTTCACCACCGATGGCAAAGGCAGCAAGAGCTTCGATTTCATGTTCCCCGTGGCCTCGCTGCCTCCGGCGCAGCCCGGCATGCGGGACAAGACCTTGCGCAGCGTGTCCATCCGCGTCGCGGCGAGCGGTGACAGGGCCTCGCTGGAAAAAACTCGCGCCAACAACCATCGCGAGCTCGCCATCCACCTGCTCGAAAAGAAGCGCAAGGTGCTCATCCTCGATGGTCGCCCTCGCTGGGAGACGCGTTACCTGCACAGCCACTTTGATCGCGATGACCGCTGGCAGGCCTCGCTCATCTTTGACGACTACGCCGAGGACGCGGCCAAAGGCTCGCTGCAAGCCGACTTCCCCAAAACCCGCGATGAGCTGCTCACGTTTGATTTGATCATCCTCGGCGATGCGCCGCTCCAGCGCTTCAAAGGCGAGCACCTCGACTGGATCGTCGAGTTCGTCGAAAAACGTGGCGGCGGCCTCATCCTGCTCGACGGCCAGCGTGGTCATCTTCGTTCGTGGGCGAATGGAAAAGCGGCATCGCTCATGCCGGTGCGTTTTCTTCCACCCAACGACGCCCCGAAGCCCGCCAGCCTCGAACTCACCACCGACGGCCAGCGATTCGAAGCCCTGCGCCTGAGCGACAGTCCCAGCGCCAACACCTCACTCTGGCCCACGCTGCCCAAACTCACTTGGCACGCCAACGTGGAACCGCAGCCCGCCTCCGTCACGCTTGTGAAGGCAGGCGAGCCAGCGATGATCTTCCGTCAGGTCGGAGCCGGTGCGGTGCTTTACCTCGGCACCGATGAGATGTGGCGCTGGCGTTTCCAGGTTGCGGATTTGTATCATCAGCGTCTGTGGATGCAGCTCGCCGCGTGGATTGCTGCGCCGCCCTTCCAAATCGAGCAAAAGCAGCTCGCCATCGGCACGGACCGCCTTCGCTATGCTCCCGGCGAGACATCGGAAATCCGCGTGCGAATCCGCAATGATCGTGGCGACATCATCACCGATGCGCAGCCGCGTGCGAATTTGATTCTCGATGGCAAAGACGTGGCCACGCTCCAGTTCGAACCGGATCAAACCCACCCCGGCATCTACCGCGCCCTCACCCCGCCGCTCAAAGCAGGCACTTACGAGGTCGCGGTGGCCGAGAGCCCTTCCTCACCGAGCAACGATGCGAGACTCTCGCTGCATGTCTCCGACACTGGCAATCCCGAATGGGCCTCGCTCACGATGAACCGCGTGCTGCTCGAAACGATGGCGCAGAACAGCGGCGGCCGCTTTCTGCGTGAAGAGCAGGCTTCGACCGACCTTCCAAACCTCCTGCAAACTCTCGACCGCAAGCAGGTCATCACGAAAGAGACCATTTTGTGGTCGAGCTGGTGGTGGTTTGGTGCCGCCATCCTGCTGCTGACCGCCGAGTGGCTCCTGCGCAAGCGTTTGAAGCTCGTCTGAGGCACGACGAATGAATGCCCCGAGCACCACTTTCCGCGATTACGTGCTCATGCATGCCGTCGTGGCTGCGTGGGGCTTCACGGCGATTTTGGGGAAATGGGTGACGCTGCCTCCCGTCGATGTCGTGGTGTGGCGCACGGGGCTGGCGACGCTGGTTTTCGCTTTCCTCGCGGCACGCCATGGCGGGCTGCGTTTGGCGTGGCGTGAATCGTGGCCGCTCGCGGGAGTGGGAGCCTTGCTTGGGGTGCACTGGGTGCTGTTCTTCCTTTCGGCGAGGCTTTCGACGGCCTCCGTGTGCCTCGCGGCGATGCCCACGGCGATGCTGTGGTGCTCGATCATCGAGCCGGTGATCGATGGCTCGCGGCGCTGGCGGCCGCTGGAGCTGGCGGTGGGCCTCGTGATGGTCGGCGCGGTATGGTTGATCTATCAGGTGGAGTTCCGGCACTGGCAGGGCTTCACGGTGGCGATCGCTGCGGCGGTGTTTGCCGCGCTGTTTGCCACCTCAACGAAGCAGCAGGTCAGCCATCGTCATTGGAGCGTCATCGGCACCTATCAGATGGGCGGCTCGTTTGTGGCGGCACTGCTCTGCCGTCCGATTTTGGAAAAGGGTCCCCTGCCCTCGCTGCCGGATGCACGCTCGGCACTTGGGCTCGCCTTCCTCGTGCTCGTTTGCACCGTGGCGGCTTACGCGGGCTTCATGAAGGCGCTGCGCACGATGAGCGTGTTCTCGATGAATGTGATCTACAACCTCGAGCCCGTTTACGGCATCCTGCTGGCGATGCTGGTGTTTGGCAGCTCGGAGTTCATGAGCCCCGGCTTCTATGTCGGAGCGGGTGTCATCATCTCCAGCGTGCTGATTTTGCCATGGTTGCGAGGCTGGGTGGAGCGTCGCTGAGGCAAGGATCAGCGTCGGGCCACGACGACGGAGCTCATCACCATGCCCACGAGCACGCCAATGACGGCGATGAGCCAGAAGTTCACCGGCTTGTCCTCCAGCGGTCCGCGGATCGACATGCTGAAAAGGCCGGTGAGGGCCGTCAGTGGCAAAAACAGGGCCGCGAGCACATTCAGGCGATGGGAGGTGTTGGCCATGCGCTGGGCGCTTTGAGCCTGCGCCTCGGCCTGCTTGGCCACGGTGAAGTTCAGGCCAAACTGCGCATCCTGCAGCAGGAGTTCCGCGTTGCGCTCGATGCTGGCGGCTTGGTCACGCAGATTGATCAAATCGCGGTCCGCCTTCACAAATTCGCGGGCTTGTTGCAGGGCACGATGCAGGCCACGCGAGGAACGCAACACCGGCGCGATCGCTTCGAGCACTTTGTGATACTCGGCGGCGGTCTGGGCGATGTGCTCGGCCTTGTCGAGCTCATCGAGCCGTGCCGCAAAGCCATTCAGATGGTTCTGCAAGGCCATCAGACCGCCGGAGTCGGGGCTCGACTTCCATGTCCCGTCCGGCTGCCGCCAAAACAAGGCCGGGCGGCGGGAGGCATCATCCGGGCCCGGGATTTGATGAAGGATGAGCAGAAGATGCTCCTCCTCCAGCATGGCACGCTGCGGGCCGGCCTCGCGGCCCACGCGATTGCGGATCGCCTCCGGGATCGTGGTCCAAAGCTTCGGGATAATTTGAATCTCGGGTTTCATGGTCGCGGCGCATCAGAGCAGATGGCCGCTGGCTGGCGAAGACAAAAATCAGCCCGGATTCGAGGCGGTGGACCGGCGGTTCCTTGCTCCCCTGCGCAATCCCGCCTAGTTTTGCGGTCCTTTCCCCTCCGTTCATGACCCACGCCGTCCTCAGCCTCCTCAAAGAAAGCCGTCATCCCATGCGCATCGACCTCATCGGGGTCGCCGGTTCCGGCATGAGCGGGCTCGCGCTGCTGCTGCTCGGCCTCGGGCACAAGGTCAGCGGATCCGACAAGGCCACCACGCTCGAAACCGAGCGCCTGCAAAAGCTCGGCCTGCAATTCTTCCACGGCCACACCGAGAAGGAAGTCGAGGACTGCGACATGGTGATCTACTCCAGCGCCATCAAGCCGGGAAACATCGCCTACGAAGCCGCCTACAAGCAGGGCATCCCGCTCGTGCGTCGTGCGGAGGCCCTCGCCGCCGTGATGGCGAACAAGAAAGGCGTCGTCGTCTGCGGAACGCATGGCAAAACGACCACGTCAGCACTAACGGCGCATGTTTTGCGTCAGGGCGGCCTCAAGCCAAGCCATTACGTTGGTGCGGAGATTCCGATTCTTGGCTCGAATGCGCATTGGGATGCCGAAGGCGAGCTTTTCGTCGCCGAAGGCGATGAGAGTGATGGCACGCTGGTCAATTTTCACCCGCAGCACGCCATTGTGCTCAACATCGAGCCTGAGCATCTCGATTTCTACGATGGCATCGAGGCCATCAAAGCCGTCTTCCGCCAGCTTTTGAGCCAGACGCCCGGTCATTGGGTTTACTGCGCTGAAGATCCCGTCGCCACGGAAGTGTGTGCAGGCCCGAAAGGCGTCAGCTATGGCTGGAGCCGCGAACACGACTTCTCCGCGAACATCCTTTCGATGCGGCCGGATCACTCTGAGTTCGAGGTGTATCAAAACGAGCAACTGCTCGGCACGGCCACGCTTGGCATTCCCGGCAAGCACAACGTCAGCAACGCCCTCGCCGCCATCGCGCTCGCCACGAAGTGCGGCGTGACGTTTGAGGCCATCCAGCATGCATTGAAGAGCTTCCGCGGTGCGAAACGCCGTTTCGAGATTCGTCACAGCGGCGAGCAGTTCACCGTCGTCGATGACTACGGGCATCATCCGAGCGAAATCGCGGCCACTTTGGCCACCGCGAAGGGTTTGAACGCGAAACGCATCGTCTGCCTCTTCCAACCGCATCGCTTCAGCCGCACGCAACTTTTGAAGAAGGAGTTCGGAGCCAGCTTTGGCGACGTCGATGAGCTTTTCGTCACCGACGTGTATCCCGCGAGCGAGAAGCCGCTGCCCGGTGTGAGTGGCGAAACGATCCTCGAAGAGGTGAAACTGCAAAACGACCACACCAAGACCGGCAGCACGCCCACCATGCCCATCGCCCGCGACAAGGTCGGCAATGCGCTGCGTCCGGGTGATCTGCTCATCACGCTCGGTGCGGGGAATGTGCATGAAGTTGGCCGATGCATCGCACGCGATCTGCCGGTGCTCGAAAAACTCACCAGCATCCTCGAAGCCCACGGTGGTGGCGCAGCGAGGCTTTACGAGCCGATGAACCGCCACACCACCTTCCTCATCGGTGGCCCGGCGCAGTATTGGATCGAACCCCGCACGGTGGAGGCCTTCGCGGAGATCGTGCGTTACCTTCGCTCGAGTTCCGTGCCCATCCGCGTGATCGGGCGAGGCTCCAATCTGCTCGTTAAAGACGGCGGCATCCGCGGCGCGGTGATTCATCCGAGCAAAGGTGAGTTCGAAGATGTGAAGGCCGAAGGCATGCGCCTCGTCGTCGGTGTCGGTGCTCGCTTGAAAAAGATCGCGAGCGCCGCTCGAAATGCCGGCATCGGTGGTCTCGAATGGATGGAAGGTGTTCCCGGCAATCTCGGCGGCGCTTTGCGCATGAATGCCGGCGCGATGGGGGCGGAGATGTTCGACCATGTCGTCAGCGTGCGCTTCATCGCCACGGATGGCAGCATTCAGGAAAAACCGCTCGCGGACATCGTGCATCACTACCGCAGCGTGCCGGAGTTTGAGGAGCGTTACATCGTCGGAGCCGTGTTGGAGGGAAAACCGGCCACGCAGGCTCAAATCGATACCGGCTTGGAAGCCAGCCGCGTCAAACGCCGCACGTCACAACCGATCGGAGCCAGCGCCGGATGCATTTTCAAAAATCCCGAACTCTGCGGAGCAGGCAAACTCGTCGATGATCTCGGCCTCAAAGGCACGCGTGTTGGCAACGCGGTCGTTTCGCCAGTTCATGGCAACTTCATCGTCAACGAAGGCGGCGCGACCGCCCGCGAAGTGCTCGATTTGATCGCGCAAATCAAAGAAAAGGCTCTCGAAGAGCGCGGTGTGACCTTGGAGCTCGAAGTGAAGGTCATCGGCGAAGATCAGCCGCTGCCGCTTTGAGCATGAAAAAAAGCGCCTGGGCCGCAAAACCGGACCTCAGACGCTTTTCAAACGATGGTGCGAATGATCAGCCGAAGAGCTGCGTGACCGGCTGGCCCTTGTCCACGACCGTAAACGGACGCTTCGACGGGCTGTAGAGCACCGTGTCCATCGGCAGCCCGAGGGCGTAAGCGATCGTCGCGTTGAAGTCCGGCACGCTGACCGAACCTTCGACGACCTTGTGACCATCCTTGTCTGTCGCTCCCCACACCTGACCACCGCGGACGCCGCCACCAGCGAGCACGCAACTAAAGCCAGGCGCGTGGTGATCGCGGCCATCGTTCGCGTTGATCTCGGGTGTGCGGCCAAACTCGGTGGCAAGCACGACGAGCGTTTCCTCGAGCAAACCGCGGGACTGAAGGTCCTGCAGCAAGGTGCTCAACGCAGTATCCAGCTCATCACAAAGCTCCGGCACACGGGTGAAATTGGCATTGTGCGTGTCCCAATTGCCAAAGGTGACCTCTACGTGACGCACGCCATGCTCGACGAGGCGACGTGCAAGCAGGCAGCCTTGGCCAAAGCGGTCGCGACCATACTTGTCGCGGAGTTTGTTGTCCTCGGCATCAAGGTCGAAGGCCTTCAACTCCTCGCTCTTCATCATCTTGATGGCGTCGTCATACATGTCGCTGTAAGCGCGGACGTTTTTGACGTTGTAGGTCTGGGCAAACTTCGCGTCGAGCTGCTTCGCCACCTGCAGGCGGTTGAGCATGCGATCCTCCGTGAACCAGGAGCTGGTGCGCACGTTGGCGATGCCGCTCTCGGGATCATTGATCATGAGCGGAGCGAACTTGGCCTCAAAGAAACCCGCGCCGGGATGGCGGCTGTCATTGCCGATCATCACACTGCCGGGCAGCGTGGGGTTGCCACGGCCCTGAAACTTCTCCAGCCATGCGCCCATGCTGGGATGCTTGATGCTGCTGCGCTGCGTGTAGCTGGTGCGCTGGTAATACTGGCCCTGCTCGTGAGCGCCCTGCGTGGAATTCATGCCGCGCACGATGGCGATCTTGTCGGCCTGGCGGGCCATGAGCGGCAGGTTTTCGGTGAGGCGGATGCCATCGACGTTGGTGTTGATGGTCTTCGTGAGGCCCATCACATCCTTGTTGTCCGGCTTCGGATCCCACGTGTCGAGGTGGGACATGCCGCCAGTCATGTAAAGGTAGATCACATTGCGTGCCGTGGCAGCCTGCTTCAGCGGCGAGGTGCCCAAACCGGGCGCGGAGAGCACTTTGGAGGCCGTGACGCCCAAAAAGGTGCTCGCAGCCGTGGTGACGAAATGACGACGAGAAAGGTCAGAGTTCATTTGCGGGATGTTTTGAAGGTTTTGAGCGCCTTGCGCTTACTGGATGAAGTAGAACTGGCGGGTGTTCAGGACGGCCCAGAGGGCATCGCCTTTATTGGTGACGGTGTTTTTGTCCACGACAGGCTTGAGCAGCTTTTTTTCCTCGGCGGTGGCCTTGCGGCTGAAGAGGGCGAGGTAGATCGAATCGATGGTCTGATCGGCTGTTTCGGCCCGGCGGATGGCGCGGGAGACCATCGAGTAAGGATTCATCAGGTTGGTGAAGGTCTTGCCATTCAAGAGCATCAGCGCCTGACCGACCGTGGCATCGTCGTTGGCATTTTCGACGAGTTCACGGTCGCTCTGGCCGAACTCGCGGAGGAAGTGGCCGTTCGGCGCAGGGCTGCGCAGGTCGGCTGAGCGCATCATGTAGCTGTCGCGGAAGTTTTCCCAAGCCTTCAACGAAGCGAGCTCCTCCTTCGTGTCCGCCTTGAGGTTTTCGGCATCACGCTTCATGCGGGTCTTTTGCTGCTCGGTGAGGCGGGCGCGGAGACCCTTGTTGTAGGCGGCGAGCGCCTCGTCGATGGAGAGATCCTTGCCTTCCTTGGACTTGATGACGCTGGCGATCTCTTTGGCGAACTCCGGATCCTTCACCTGCTCTTCGAGTTTTCCCTCACGGGCCAATTCGGCGAACTTCTTGAAGCCCGTTGTGTAAACAATCTCCTCCGCAGCCTCGTCGATGGCGCGGCGCTGGTTGCTCACCACCCGCTTCGCGGCGCGGATGCCGTCCTCGTCCTTGTTCTTGGTGGCCTCGGCGAGCTGTTCCTGCGCCTTGCGCACATCGGCGGCGAGCTGCTTTTGAGTTTGAGCGACGGCGGCGGTGGCCTTCGCGAGTTCCTGCGGCGTGAGCGCGTTGAGGGAACGGTCGAGCCACTCGATCCTGCGGATGGTGGAATCACGCTCGATTTGAGCCTCGACGCTCGGCGCATCGGGATTCGGCTTGTAGAGTGTGACCATGCTGTCCCAGATCTGCTCGGCGGTCATGCGACGGAGCACCGGGCCGGGGAAGTGGTAAGCCTCGCCGAGCTCCACGTCCTTCGTGTAGGCAGCACGTTGGTAGGCGGCGCTGTTGTAAATGATGCGCAGGAAAGCCTTCATGTCGTAGTTCAGGTCCTTCATGGTCTGCTCCAGGTAGGCCATGAGCTGCGGATTGCTCGGCACGGTGGAGTCCGTGATCTCATCGACGGGCTCGATGAGGCCCAGGCCCATGGCTTTTTTCCAAAGACGGTTCGCAATGACGAGCGTGAAGCGAGGATTCTCCTTCGAGGTCATCCAGTCCGAGTAAGCAAAGACGGGCTTTTCGCCCTCCTTGGTGATTTTCCCATCCTTCGAGAAGGACGCGGGGATCACCGGAGCCACGACGGACTTCGGTTTCGCGTCGGAATACTGGTAATCATGCGGCAGGGCCAGCGACTTGCTGTCCGTGCGGTCGAGGACGGTGTTATAGCGCAGCGGGCGGAGGATCTCGGTCATCGCCTTGCTCATGTCCTTGCGCTCAATGCCTTGGGGGATCATCGCGGCGATATCCGTGGAGGCCTTCGTCTTCTTGCCCTTGGTCTTGCTGGCTTTGTCCCCGTAACCACCACCGAAGACGCTGGCGAGCAGCGGATTGCTCAGGCCGTTCGTGCCGGTCATGCCGTAGGTGTGCGCGGCCATCTGGTAGTAGTCCATCTGCGTCCACTTATCGAAGGGATGGTTGTGGCACTGGGCGCAGACCATGCTGGTGCCGAGGAAGATTTGCGTGGTGACCGCCATGTTATCGAGCGGCATGTTGTAATCGCGCAGGTAGAAGCCCACCGCGCCGTTTTCATAGGTCTTGCCGCTGGCGGTGACCATCTCGCGCACCATCTTGTCGTAGGGCACGTTGTCGGCGAGGGCTTTGCGGAGCCAGTTGTTGTAGGCGGCGCCGGCGGGCTGGCTGTTGCCGACTGCGAGCTGCGTGCGGAGGCGGAGGATGTCGGCCCAGTAGTTGAAAAAGTTCTGCGCATAGCCGTCGGAGGCCAACAGCTCATCGATCAGCTTTGCCCGCTTGTCCTCCGCCTTGTCGGCGAGGAAGTCGGTGGTCTCTTTGATTGTCGGGATGCGTCCGGCGATGTCGAGGTAGATGCGACGCACGAAGACCTCGTCGGTCGTTGGGGCGTTCGGCTGGATCTTCTCTTTCGCCAGCTTGGCGAGGATGAGTTCGTCAATCTTTGCCGAAGTGGCCTTGAGGTCAGGCGCAGCGGCAGCGGGCAGGGCAAAGCCAAATCCGCACAGGACGGCGAGCAGGCTCAAACAGGGCTTTTTCATGGGGAACAGTTTCTTTGGGGGGGACGGGGCGCGAAAACGCATGCTTGCAGGCTCTCTTTCTCAATTTTGTGGCAAAAACAGCCAAAAACCGCTTAACGCCCCAAGCAAAATTCATGCCCCAGAACCGCCAGCGTGCTGATTGCCGCGGTCTCCGCCCGCAAAACGAGCGGCCCGAGCGTCACCGGCATAAAGCCCGCTTTTTGCGCCTCGGCCTCCTCCTCCGGCGTGAAGTCCCCTTCCGGGCCGATGAGCACGGCGACGGATACGGGAGGACTTGTCGGAGCGATCAGCTTCAAGGTGCGGGATTGCTCGCTCAGCGCCGGGATGAGCTTCAAGGCCGCGTCGATGCCTGGCACGAGACTGCGGAAGGCTTTCGGTGCCTCCAGTCGCGGCACGAAGGGCGTGTGGCATTGCTTCGCGCTTTCGATCATGTGCCGCCGCCATTTCGCGAGCTTCTTTTCCACCTGCGAGCCATCGAGATGGATGACCGTGCGCTCGGTGATGACCGGCTGCACGCTCGCCGCACCCAGCTCGACCGCTTTTTCGAGGAGCCACTCAAACGGCTCCGCTTTGATCAAAGCGGGAAACAGATGAATCGCGGTCGCGAAGGGCTCGACGCGGCTTTCGGAGGTCACGCGAGCGTGCACGGCGTGCTTCGAGACCTCGGTGATCTCGCACACGGCCACACGTCCTTCGCCGTCGAAGAGCTCGATGGCATCGCCGGGCTGCTTTCGCATCACGCGAGCGCAGTGCGCAGCCTCGTCATCCACCAGCGTGAGCTGAGGAGAGGCCCATGCGGCGGCGGGGAGATGAAAACGCGGGAGGGACATGGCGGTCGGCCACGCCCAGTGCCTTGGATTGGCGGCGTCTTCAAGCTGAAGCCGTGCTCGTTGCGGAGGGCGTGGCGGCATCTATGCTGGCACCTTGCTCTACGACGCGCACAACCATTTGCAGGACGAACGCCTTGATCCATGGCGTGAGGCGATCATCGCCACGATGCCCGCCATCGGACTCGGCGAGATGATCGTGAATGGCTCGTGCGAGGAAGACTGGCCGCAGGTGGCGGATTTGGCCCGCAGGCTGCCGTGGGTGCGCCCGGCATTCGGTTTGCATCCGTGGTATGTGAACGAACGAGGGCCTGCATGGCTCGAAACGCTCCGCAAGCACTTCGAAGCCCATCCTCAGGCCGTGGTGGGTGAGACGGGCTTGGATCGCTGGATCGAGAATCCGGACATCGAGGCGCAAATCGAGTGCTTCAAAGCCCAGATCGCTCTCGCGGTGGAGCTCGACCGGCCGATCACGATTCATTGCCTGCGGGCCTTTGGCTTGCTCGACGAGGTGTTGAGGTCCGTGACACTGCCGCGACGTGGTTTCCTGCTGCATTCGTATGGCGGGCCCGTGGAGATGGTGCCGGGCTTCGTGAAGCTGGGGGCTTATTTCTCGATCAGCCCTTACTTTGGCCATCCTCGAAAGGCGGCGCAGCTTGCCACCTTTGGCCGCATCCCGCTGGACCGGCTGCTCGCGGAAACGGATGCGCCGGACATGCATCCACCGCCGGAGCTGAATCCGCACCCGCTGGCCGATGCGGAAGGCAGGACGCTGAATCACCCGGCTAACCTCCTCGTGAGCTACGATTTGATCGCCCGGCAGCATCAAATCACCCGCGAGACCGCGGAAGAGGTCGTCGCAGCGAATTACGCCCGGCTTTTTGGAGCTTGAAGCGGCCCGCTCCCTGCTTCATGCCAAGAGTTGCCCCCAACCGCCATGCCCATGCGCAAAACCAAAATCCTCTGTA
>JAEUHK010000109.1 GCA_016795465.1 Verrucomicrobiaceae bacterium
CGTCTCCGTAGTTCAATGGATAGAACGAGGGTTTCCTAAACTCTAAATACAGGTTCGATTCCTGTCGGGGATACTCACTGCGTGGCGAACTTCGTCAGCAGGCCGCGCTTCCGGGTGAGGTTGAGAATCCAAAGGAAGAGCCAGCCCGCCAGCGCCATGAAGACGACGTTCAGCACGGCCGAATACCACAGGTAGTTCCAGTTCATCGAGCCGGTCTTCATCACCTCGCGCATGCCTTCGAAGATGTAAGTCGGTGGAAAGCACCACGCGATAGGCTGCGACCACGCGGGCATGTCCTCCACATTGTAAAACACCGCCACCACTGGCTGGAAGAAGAACGGGATGGCCCAGGCGAGCGATTCTGCCGCCTGTCCCCAGCGCAGAATAAGGGCAGTGGAGATCATCCCGAGGGACCAGCCGAAGAGCATCAAGTTCAGGAAAAACGGAATCAGCCACCAACTGAGCTGGAAGACATTGAACGAGTAACCGAACCACGAGATCAGGCTGAGCACAATGGCCGTCACCGCGATGCGCAGCAGCCCCACGATGAAGGTGGCGCTCACATACTCAATCGTCCTCACCGGGGCCACGAAGATGTTCAGCAGATTCCGCGTCCACACATCCTCCAAAAACGAGATCGCCACTCCCTGCTGCGCCCGAAACATGATGTCCCACAGGATCATGCCGCCGAGGAAGAAGAGCACATAACTGCCGAATTCGGGATTCGTGTTCTTCTGGATAAAGACCGTGACATTCCCCCACACCACGAGATCGACCACGGGCCAGAAGACAAGCTCCACCATGCGCATCGGCGTGCGGGTGTAGAGAAAAAGGTAGCGCAGGACGAGGGCGCTGATGGTGTTGAAGTTCATGGCTGTGCCTCCTTTTCAGGCTCGTCGATGATCTCGCCATCACGGGCGATTTTGATGAAGACGTCTTCCAGCGAGTTGGTGGAGGAGCGGGCGAGGAGCTCGGCGGGAGTGCCTTGGCAGACGATCTTGCCTTTGTGGAGGAAGATGACGCGGTCGCAGACTTCCTCAATGTCGCGCATGTTGTGCGAGGTGTAGAGGATGCCGATGTTGCGCTCCCGCTGCACCTTGCGGACGACTTTGCGCACCTTGTCGGCAATGTCGGGATCGAGCGAGGCGGTGGGCTCATCGAGCATGAGGAGCTCGGGGTCGTTTAGGAAGGCCTTCACGAGGTTCACGCGGGTGGATTCGCCCGCGGAGAGCTGGCCGGTGACGCGTTTCGCGAGGTGGGAGATTTCGAGCAGCTCCATCAGCTCGGCGATTTTCTTCTTCGGATCACGCACGCCGTAGATCTTGGCAAAGACGAGGAGGTTCTGGCCGACGAGGAGATTGCCAGGCAGGGCGGTGTAGGCAGAGGAGAAGTTCGCGCGTTGCAGGATGGCGATGCGGTGCTGGTGCAGCGGAAGGCCAAAGGCAAACAAATCACCACCGGTGGGAAGCGTGAGGCCGAGGAGGCAGTTCATCGCCGTCGTTTTGCCGGCTCCGTTGGCCCCGAGCAGGCCCAAGACCTCGCCACGATGTAGTTGAAAGGAAAAACGATCGAGCGCCTTCACGCCATCGAACTCGCGGGTGAGTTCGCGGGCTTCGAGGATGATTTCACGGCTGTCTTCAGGCATGCGCGGCGATAGTGGAGCCTGCGCGAGGTTTCAAGTAGCTGTCGAATGACCTCAATGAATCTCGATGGAACGTCCAGCCGCGGCCTCCATGACCTGATGAAGCTGGAATGTCTGCCAGGCACCCAGCTTCTGCCCCATTTGGGCGGACAAATAGAGGCCAGCGGCGGCGGCGAGCATGGCTGCAAAGAGCCACAAGCCCCATGGCGTGTCCCCGATGCAAAGCTGGCAGGCTCCCAGGATGCCCGAAAAGAGGCCGATAGAGCCGACGATGAGGTAACCGTAGAGAAAGGATGCCCACATGTTGGTCCCTGGGCCATACGTTCCGGTCAACCGGGTCTCGCCATCCTCGGGATCGAGGCTGATCTGCAACTGCGGTGACCAGTAGTGCTGCTCCGCCTCCGGCACGCGAAGGCTCAGGTAGCTGGGAAAGCTCTTCACATCGAATTTCTCGCCCGCCTTCCTCAAGGCGGCGGTGAGGCGCTCACGCACGTCATCGACACTGCCGGGGAGGCAGATGGAAAAGCGGGGACGTAGGCGGAAGCTGCTCATGAGAAGGTCGAATTTCCCATGAATTGTGCCAGAACCGTGATCTGGCCGTCAATAGCGACGATGGCTCAACGGTAACCGTAGGCCAGTGCCCACATGACAGCGGCTTCCTTCTTCGACTTCAGCGAGAAGACGATTTTGTAGGTGCCGGTCTTCTGCGGGTTCACGCGAATGCTCAGGGCGTGGTTGCCAGGCTTGGTGTCGAGCTGGATGGCATTGCCCTTTTCGTCGTAAACTTTGAGGTCGAGCTCCACATCGTCGTTCACGGAACCTAGCCAGAAGGCGTATTCGTTTCCTTTGAAGAGCTGGTGGGAGATCATGAGCTTCTGGCCGCTCTTCACCTCGCCGTTCCAGTAATCCTCGCGGACGATGAAGCCCTGCTCCACGAAGGGGGTGGCGGCCTCCATGGTGTAATCGTGGCTCTCATCGACGGTGGCGAGAGCGGGAACCGGCGCGAGGGCGAGCGAGAGGCAGGCCAGCGCGGAGAGGAAGGTATGTCGTGTCATCTTCATCGGATGTGGGACCTTGGGATGATTCACTTCTTGGCAAGGATGTCTGCAAGAAGGGTCTCGCAGGTCTTGCTGATGTCAGTGACGGCGTCCTTCGAGAAGCCATCGACCGCGCCCTCCATCTTTTCCAGCACGCCGCCGAGGCCTTTGCGGATGGCACGGAGCAGATCATGCTCCTGGGCGTTCTTGGGCATTTTGCCCAGTGCATTTAGGAAGTGCTCCACGAGCATCGGCTGGTTCAGCAACTCGGCGCGGTCGGCGGAGAAATTCTTTCCAACGATGGAGGTCACGGAGGCCGTGCCGCGGAGCCAGCCGCCGAGGCTCACGCATTGGGAGAGATCGATGTCCTTCATCTCCTCCATGGTGTCTTTCACGGTCTTCTGGGTCTGGTCGAACTCCTTGCGGATGGACTTCCAGTCATTCTTGTCGGCGGCGTCGAGGATGGCCTGCGCATGCGGGCGCACAGCTTTCGTGAGACCGAGAGCGGTGGCGATTGAGATGACATCTTTCCCAGCGTCTTTGACGGCTTCCTTGTCCTCCGCCTGAACGGCGACGAAGCCTTCGGCTACGACGTGACCGAAAAGCAGGGCCAGCTTCGTGCGGTCGCTGGTGTTCGGGACTTCGAGTTCGCGAATCTCGTGCTTCCAATTGGGCTCGCCGAGCTTGTCGAGCACCGAGAAAACCTCGCTCGGCACAGGCACCACCACGTCATCGACGACCTGGCCAGGGAAGGCCAGGGGATCAAACTCCTGCACACCCGTGGTGCCCTGGGGGGCGGCGACAGCGCTGGAAATCATGAACGCGCCCGCCACGAATGAGGCGAGCCGGAAGAAAGGGGGGAGCGAAGGTGTCATGGCGTCGGATTCGGACGAGGTGAATCAAGCCGCATTCAAAGGGTGCCGCAACTGGTTTGACCATGCGCCGCTTGCCTGCTTTCAGGCCAAAAATTCGACCGCAGGAGCGGCACCGCTTTTGACAAAGCCGAGCACGGCGAGCTTTCCTGTCAGCGGATGCCTGGCAGTGCTGGTCACGACACCGATTTCACGGCCGCCGGAATCATGAAGCGGGCTTCCGACGGCGATTTTGTGGTCTGTTTCCCATGCCTGGAGCTGGCGGGGCATCTTGCCGGTGGTTTTGATGCGCGAGAGGATCTCCTGGCCGATGTAGCAGCCTTTGGCGAAATCCATCGCCCGCTCTTCGAGTCCCGCCTCGGGCGGGAAAGTATCGCCGCCGAGTTCGTTCGGCCATCGGGGCACCTTTTGGAGGATGCGGAGTGTTTCGACTTCTTCGAGGCTCAAAACGGGCAGGGAAGGCTGAAAGCTCTCACCAGCCGGAATCCACACATCGATTCCGGGAAGGCCAAAACGCAGGCTTTGGAGACCGTCACCGGCTTGAGGACCGAAAACATGCCAGAGCTGCCAGTCGTCCGTCACGTCTGTGAGCTCGGCATCATCGGCCACGATGTATTTCTCCAAACGCATGCCTAGGGTCTCGCGGAGATCCGCCTCGGCATCGAGCCAGAGCGAACCTTCGCGAGCGTGAATCATCACATCGCCCGCGATACGGCCCTTCACATCGGTGACGCAGGCGTAGATGGTGTGGCGGTCATTGGCACGGCGCACATCGTTGGTCACCTGGCCGTTCAGGTAGCGCACGCGGTCACCGCCAGCGAGTTTCCACTTGGCTCGAGTGGAGAGATTCACGGCCGCGCCGTGCGCGAGGAGGTTTTGGTAGGTTTCAGCCTGCATGCGGGCGTGTATTGAGCACGAACAACTCGCATCGCAAGCCGTGGAAACTTGCGCCGTGCGTCTTCTTCGCGGAAAGTCAGGCTCATGAGTGAATTTGGCGACACACCGGAAAGGCATGTGGACTGGGGAAGCCGCGGCTCGCAGGTCGTGGTGACGCTGGCGAGCCTCTTCATCGTCCTCGCGGGCATGAAACTGGCCGCGAATCTTCTGCTTCCCATCGTGTATGCCTTCTTCCTCGCCGTGCTGAGCTATCCGCTGGCCCGCTGGCTGCATCGCCACCGGTTTCCGATGCCGGTGGCACTCGGCGTGACGATGTTTGTGAACCTCGCCGTGGTCGCCGGACTGGTGACCATCGGCGTGCGCTTGATCGTGAGCTTTGCGGGTGACCTGCCGCGTTACGCCCGCGGACTCAACAGGCAACTCGGGGACATGGCGCTCTGGCTGGAGGGCAAAGGAGCCACCGGAATGAAGGCCGAGGTGGACCGGCTTTTTGATTGGAACACGGTGGTGGAATGGAGCACGCAGGAAAAGGTGATGAGCAGCCTCGGTGCGGCGTTGGGCAGCACCTTCGGAGCGGTGAGCACGGTTTTCGTGGGGCTCGTCATGATCCTGCTCATCATGATGTTTGTCCTTATGGAGGCGCATGGCACGCACACGCGTTTGCAGGCCGTGAAACTCTCCGGCGGTCCGGATTTCTCCGGCTTGATGCGTTCCGCCGATGACATTCAAAAATACCTCAGTGTGAAGACGCTCATCAGCGCCCTCACCGGCGTGATGGCGGGCATCTTGTGCTGGTTCTTCGATCTCCAGTATCCGCTGCTCTGGGCCATCCTTGCTTTCGTGTTCAACTTCATCCCCGCGGTCGGCAGCACCGCTGCATCCATCCCGGCCATCGCCGAGGCTCTGGTGCAGCACGGGCCGGGCCACGCCGTCGTCGTGGCCATCGGCTACGGCGGCATCAATTTCTGTCTCGATAACTTTGTGCAGCCGCACCTCCTCGGAAATCGCTTCGGCATTTCGCCGCTCGTCGTCATCCTCTCCGTCATCTTTTGGGGCTGGCTTTGGGGCCCGCTTGGCATGTTCCTGGCCGTGCCGCTCACGATGGTGATGAAGGTCATCCTCGACAACACCGAAGAATTCCGCTGGCTGTCCGTGGCGATGGCGAAAAAGAAGGTGCGCCGCGGCGAGGTGGAGGTGGCGGGCTATGACCTGCATCTCAACGAAGGCGAGATCATCGGCAGTGGAGCGAGCACGGAGACACCCGGACGGCGCGACACCTGATTCAGACCTTCAAATGATCAACCTCCAAAGTGGTGCTGACGGCATGCACTCGGTCGATTGGCTACAGAATTTATGTCAAACCGTGGTCAGTGATGTCATTCGTTTGTCTCCCGTCTTGATGTTTTCCGATGAACCTGCAAGCATCGTGATGAGTTAACGAAAATCTCATCCGATTCATCGCCATGAAGACCACCTCAAAACCAACAGCCATCGCCTCCCGTGTGCTGCTTGCCTTGGGAGCCACCGCCCTCCTCTCCTCGTGCTCCATGCCTCCTCGTCAGGCGTGGACGATGATCCAGCGTGACGGCCTTTTCAATTACTGGGCCTATGCCTCCGGTCATCAGCCGCACTTTGGCCGTCCAAGTCCTCCGCTTCAGCGTGCGTCCAGCCAGTCGCTGGCCTATCGTCCCTCGAACGTGCGCTACTTGCAGGATTGGAACACGCCGACCTCGCGCAATGTTTACGTCGGCCCGACCCGCTCCGTGGCTCCGCAGCCGCTGCCTCACTCGTCGAGCTCGCAGTTGTCCAGCAATCGCTACTACGCCCCGGTGACCAGCATCCCGGCACCGCGCCCGAAGGTAACCACCCGCTCGAAGTCGTCGTCGGTCGCCTCGCGCAAAGAACCAACGGTGAACATTCCGGTCGAACCGCCTTCGCCGAAGCCCTCAAGCAATGCTTCGTCCTCCGACAAGCCCGTCGCATCGGCTCCGAAGAAGGAACTGCCGTATGGCAGCGCCGTGGCAGGCCGCCCGAACATGGTCAACAGCCCTTACGCGAACAAATCGCAGCTCGTCGATGTCGCTGGCATGTCACCGGGGCAGACCGTGAAGTGCCCGTATTCCGGCAAACTCTTCCGCGTGCCGCCGACGCAGCAGGCCGCGAACAAGGTCGAGTCGAAGCTCGAGGCTCCGGCTGAAAAATCGCCTCCCAAATCAGCTCCCGAAGCGGCTCCGAAATCGGAACCCAAGGCCGAGGACAAGCCCGCGGCTGACAAGAAGCCCTGATCAGCATCGTTTACTGAAGCGCGCGGCCTCAACAGCCGCGCGTTTTGTTTTTCCACTATGACCAATCCCATCGTTTCCTATCCGAAGCTGCCCGGCACGCCGGTCTCGCATCTGCCTTTCAGTCCTTGCGTAGTTGTCGGTGATCTCATCTTCGTCTCGGGCCAGGCCTCCGTGGATCTGGAGGGCAAGATCGTGAGCGATACCTTTGAGGGCGAGTTCCGTCGCTCGGTGGAAAATGTGCGCCGCGTGCTCGAAGCCGCGGGCAGTGACCTCGCTCATGTCGTGCAGACGAGGAACTTCGTCCGCGATGCGGAGGACCTGCCGCTCTACAACCAGCTCTACCGCGAGTATTTCCCAGAACCCCGCCCCGCTCGCACGACGATCACGAACTGCCTGCCGCCCTCGCTTCGCTATGAAATCGAGGTCGTGGCGGTGCGTCGCGTTTCGTAAAGAGGACTGAAACCATCGCGGTGGATGCGCTGTATCCCTCCCATGCGCTGCCTCTTCCTACTGCTCCTTGCTTTCACCACTCTCCATGCCGTCAAACCGGATGCTCCGCTGCCGGAAGGCGTGACGGTGGAGAATGGCGCCCGCTTCGTCGATTTGAATGGCGATGGTTTCGACGATCTCATTTTCTCCAACAGCGAACGCTACGGCGTTTTCATCTTCAATGACGTCGAGAAGAAGAACCTCGGCTGGTTCCGCGGCTGGACGCATGTGATGCGTGAAGGCAGGGCAGGGGATGCGCATTCACTTCCGCTGACCACACGCAGCGATGTCGAATTCAAAGACGGTGCCATGTGGGCGGCCGGAAAGAAGTTTCTGAGCAACGCCGAACTGCTGCGCCCGCCGGCTCCGGCACCTCGCAGCCCGGAAGAGTCGATGAAGGCCATTCATCTCAAGCCGGGCTTTCAGATCGAACTCGTCGCCGCGGAGCCGCTCGTGCAGGATCCGATCTTTGTCGATTGGGATGACAAAGGCCGCATGTGGGTCGTCGAGATGGCTGACTATCCGTTTCATGAGTATCAAGGCATCACACGCAGCGGTCGCGTGAAGATCCTCACCGATGAAAATGGCGATGGACGCTATGACAAGGCCACCACCTTCCTCGATGACCTGCTTTATCCCACCGGCCTCGCCTTGTGGAAGGGCGGCGTCTACGTCGCATCGGTCCCATCCGTCCTATTCTGCGAAGACACCGATGGCGATGGCCGTGCAGACAAGCGCACGCCGATCCTCACAGGCTTTCACAAAGGCAATCCGCAGCACCTGGTGAATGGTTTTGCGTGGGGACTTGATGGCTGGCTCTACGGCGGCAATGGCGACAGCGGTGGCAAGGTCGTGGAAGTCAAAAGCGGCAAGGAGTTTGACCTCAGCGGCCGTGATTTTCGCTTTCATCCCGAGACGCACGAGTTCCAGCTCCTCGCCGGGCGTGCGCAGTATGGCCGCTGGCGGGATGATTTTGGGAATTGGTTCTCCGGCAACAACAGCAATCTCGGCTGGCATTACTTTCTCGATGATCGCTACCTGGCCCGGAACCCGAAGCTCGCGGTGCCCTCGCTGAAGCAAAACCTCAACACCAGCGGCACGAAGGTCTTTCCCGTCAGCACGCCCGTGCGTCGCCTCAATCAACCGCAGTCCGTGAACACGCTGACCTCCGGCTGCAGCGTCATTCCGTATCGCGATACTCTTTTCGGACCTGCGTATGTCGGCAGCCTTTTCATCTGCGAACCTGCGAACAACCTCGTGCATCGCGAAGTGCTCGTGCCGGATGGCATCAGCTTCACCAGCCACCGTGCCGAGGATGAGCAAGACCGAGAATTCCTCGCCAGCGAGGATCATTGGAGCCGCTTCACGCAGGCTCGCATGGGGCCGGATGGCTGTTTGTATGTCGTCGATTTCTACCGGCTGATCCTTGAGCATCCGGAGTGGATTCCACCTCAGATGCTGGCGCATCTCGATCTGTATGCCGGTGGAGAAAAGGGCCGCATCTACCGCATAGGTCCCATAGGACAAATGAGACGCAGAGGTCCTATGTCCCTCGATGCCTTCAACGGCTGGCAGCGTGACACTGCCCAGCGCCTCCTCATCGAGCAAAAAGCCACCTGGAGCACCGAAACCCTTCACGAGAGCCCCGCCATCGCGGTGCAGCAGCTTTGGACGATGCACACGCTGGGCACGCTGAAGCCTTCACACCTTCGCGCAGCCTTCCAATCGCCCTCGGCGCAGGTGCGAGAGCATGCCGTCCGCCTCGCCGAAGGCCGTGACATGATCGCTGACCTCATCCGCCTCCAAAACGATCCTGATTTACGCGTGCGCACGCAGCTCGCGTTTTCGCTCGGCGACGCCTCAAACGATACTTTGAGTGCTCTCGTAAAGGCAGATCCCACCAACAAGAGCCTGCTCATCGCCGCCCTCTCCTCATCGCCCAACCATCCCGAAGCCTCCAACTGGCAAAAAGCCCTCAAATCATCCCCTCAAACCTCCACCACTCCAAAACTCCAAATCATCACGAACCACAATCCCGACCGCGACAAGGTCGTGAAAGCCTACGCTGGCGTTTCGAAGCTCACCGGCGATCCCGCCAAAGGTCACACGATGTATCTCGCGGCCTGTTCCGCCTGCCATCGGCTCAAAAACGAGGGCAATGAGATCGGTCCCGATTTGGGAACGGTGGCAGCAAAGCCGGACGAGCAGCTCTTGGAGGCCATTCTCGATCCGAATCGAGCTGTGGAGCAGCGTTACCTTACGCACACGATCCGCACCAAAGATGGCAAAGACCACACCGGCCTCCTCGCCGAGGAAACGGCGAACAGCGTGACGCTCAAACTCGGTGCCGCCACGGAGGTGCTGCTGCGCACAGACATCGTGAAAAGCACGCCCGGCACGCAATCGCTCATGCCCGCGGGTCTCGAATCTGTCCTCAAGCCTCAAGACATCGCCGACATCCTCGCGTGGATGCGGGCAAGGTAGGTCTTTGGCGTTGCGTCCCCCGATTGCTCATCTCTTTTCCATTTCACATGATTGGTGCTGCCCAGACTTCTTCTTGCTTTAACCTGCCTCTCCGGCTTGTGCCTCTTCTGATCATGTTCTGGCTCAGTTCGTCCTTCGCTGGTGCCGAAGACAAGGAACTCGCCGCGCTGCAATCCGCCGCGCAGAAAGCCTTCAAGCAGGATGTGGAAAAGTTTGTGGCCAGATACTGCGTCGAATGCCACGCGGACCGGCCGAAGGCGGGGCTGAATCTCCGTGTCGCGGTTAAAAAGCCGGGTGATCCGGCCTTCACGCGGAAGTGGATGGAATGCATCGCAAACGTTCAGGCGCACGACATGCCGCCGGATGAGGCGGATCAGCCTTCGGATGACGAGCGGCAGCGCTTTCTCAATGCGCTGGCGCAGATCAAATACCTCAGTGCCCGCGATCCGGGGCCATTTGTGATTCGTCGCCTCACGAAAGTCGAGTATGGGAACACGCTGCGCGACTTCCTCGGCGTCGATGCGTCCATCGCGAAGGAATTGCCCGATGAAGTGCCCGGCGAAGGCTATCTGAACTCGCTTTCGCCGATGCAGACCGAGCAGTATCTCGGCATCGCGAATGCCGCGCTTCAGCAAATGCCCGCCGAGGCTCAAAAGCGGCTGTTTGGAGCCAAAGAGGCGAATGTGCGGGATGTGGCGCGAAAACTTGCCCGCACCGCTTACCGTCGTCCGCCCACCGAAGACGAGCTTGACGTGCTGGTGAAGGTTTTCGACCTCGGAACGGCCAACAAGCTCGATCGCAACGCTGCGCTGCGTTTGATGCTCAAAGCGGTGCTCGTCTCGCCGCAGTTTCTTTTCATCACGCCGTCCAAAGATGCGCCGACGGGCGAGAAGATCGTGCCGCTCGATGATTACCAGCTCGCCAGCCGCCTCTCGTATCTCCTTTGGGCCACCATGCCGGATGAGGAGCTCTCAAAGCTCGCCGATGAAGGCAGATTGCACGAGCCCGATGTGCTCAAAGCCCAAACCAAGCGGCTTTTGGCCGACAAACGCTCGCGGGCGCTGTTTGATGGCTTTGGAGCGCAGTGGCTCGGAACGGCGGAGTTGAAGGACAAGACCTTCGATGCGCAAAAATTCCCCCAAATGACGCCCGAACTACGCACGGCGATGTATGACGAGGCACGGCTCTTCTTCGAAAGCATCGTGCGCGAGAACCGCAGCATCGTCAGCTTCGTGAACAGCGACTACACCTTCCTCAATGGCACGCTAGCGAAGATCTACGGTCTCGAAAAGCAGATCACGGGCGATGCGATGCAGAAGGTGAAGCTCACCGACGCGAATCGCGGCGGCATCCTCGCCATGCCCGGCGTGCTCGCGACCACATCCTTCGCCACACGCACCAGCGCCGTGAAACGCGGCGTGTGGGTGCTGGAGCAAGTGCTTGGCCAGCGCGTGCCGCCCGCACCGCCGAATGTGCCCGCTCTCGAAAAGCAGGATCAGAAGAAAGTCGCTAATCTCACGCTTCGCCAACGCACCGAGTTGCACCGCACCAACGCCGTTTGCGCCAACTGCCACAAGATCCTCGACCCCATCGGCTTCGGTTTGGAAAACTTCGATGCCATCGGCCGCTGGCGCGACAAGGACGAATCCGGCGGCCCCATCGACGCCGTCGGCGAACTCCCCGGCGGCAAGCGCTTCTCCTCACCGAAGGAGCTCAAAGCCCTCATCGCCGCCCGCGAGACCGATTTGACCCGCAACCTCACCGAAAAGCTCCTCGCCTACGCCCTCTGCCGCCAGCTCGATGGCTACGACCACATCATCGTGGACCAGATGCTCCAAACTATCGCGAAGGACGGCCACAAGATGCAGACGCTCATCAGCGAGATCGTGACAAGCTATCCGTTTTTGAACCGTAGAGTCCAAGAGTAACCCTTTCGTCCCATGTCCACCCAACTTCTCAATCGCCGCGCATGCCTCAGAGGTATTGGAGCCACGCTGGGGCTTCCTTTGCTCGAAACCATGGGCTGGGCGGAGGCTGCGAAAGGCAAAACGAGCTACAAGCCGCCAGTGCGGCTCGGGTTTATGTACATGCCGCATGGGGTGATCATGGATCAGTTCTGGCCGAAGTCGCCGGAGAGCTTCCTGAAGTCACCGCCGCCGGCGCTGGAGGCGTTGCGGCCGATTTTGGACCAGTGCCTCATGGTGAAGGGCATCTCGGGTGTGCCGATCACGCCGTTTGGCAGTGCACCGCATGCGCTGGAGCTTTCGACGTGGCTCACGGCCTCGCTGCCGGACGCGGCGAAGCGCAACCAGATCCACATCGCCATCTCGGCCGACCAAATTTTCGCGAACTACCACGGCGCGCTCACCGCGCTGCCCTCGCTGGAACTCGCCACGATGCCGCAGACGCACAAGGAGAACCAGGAAGGACTCAACGAAGGCTACTACTCGCATTGCAGCTTCCGCTCGCCCACGCAGGCCATGCCTGCGGAGATCAATCCGCGCAGTGTTTTGAACCGCTTGTTTGGCAAAACCGACCAAAGCGGCAAAGCGGCCGCCACCGACCCGCTCGACCGCCAGATGCTCGACCTCGTCATCGGCGGCGCAAAGGATCTGCGACGCAAATTGCCGCATGGCGACCAGCAGAAGCTCGATGAATACCTCGACAGCGTGCGCTCCGTCGAGCGCCGCATCGCCGCCATCGAGTATCGGCAGAAAGAAGCCGCGTTGGAGAAAGCGGGCGTCGCGTCGAGCAAACGCAAGGCCAGCGACTCGCCGCCCATCGAAGTGAAGATCCCCGAGGGCGACAAACGCAGCGAATACATGCAGGTCATGTGCGACCTCACCGTGCTCGCCTTCCAGACGGACACCACACGCGTCAGCACCTACATCGGCTCCACGCCAAATGGTGTCTCGTATCCCGAGCTTGGCTTCAGCGACACGCACCACGGCCCCACGCATCACAACAATGAGGCCGAGAAGGTGCGCAAAGTCGCCGCCATCACGAAGTTCAACATCGACCAGTTCGCCTACATGGTGAAAAAAATGGCCGCCCTCCGCGAAGGCGACGGCACCCTGCTCGACAACTGCATCATGATGTGGGGCAGCGGCCTGGAGGACGGCAACAAGCACACTCGCGAGAACCTCCCCTTCATCATCGCCGGCAAAGGCGGCGGCACGATCAACACCGGCCGCTTCATCGACACCGTGAAAGGCAATCAAGGCGATTTGCTCACTACCTTGCTCGCGTGCGCTGGCGTGCCGCTCGATCGCCCTATCGGCATCGCGACGAAGGAGATCAGGGAGATGATGAGAAGCTAAAGCGAGCTCGAATACTCTTTTGGTCTCACGCAAAGGCGCAAAGCCGCAAAGTTTCCCAGAGCCTTCTGGACTTAGCGCCTTTGCGCCTTTGCGTGAGACATTTAAGCCGTCAAATCATCCCAGCCTGTCATACAGCCGCCACCAGCACGTCACTCACCGCACCATGCTTCGACTTATCCTCGCGCTTTTCCTTTTCGTCAGCACTGCCACGGCGGCGGACACGCCTGTGGCCAAACGAACGCTCGGTGTGCTGCTGTTCCCCGGTTTTGAGATGCTGGATGCCTGCGGGCCGATGGAGATCTGGGGGAATCTCGACAAGCACATCACGCTCATCACCGTCGCGAAGAGTGCGGGGCCCGTCGTCTCGGCGCAGGGCGTGGAATTGGTCGCGCAGAAGGCGCTCGCGGAGGCGTCGAAGCTCGATCTGCTGCTCGTGCCCGGCGGATTCGGCGCGGTGAAGGCCTTCAAGGATGCCGAGACGCTCGCGTGGTTGCGGGAGCGTTCGGCGCAGGCCGAAATCACCATGTCCGTGTGCAACGGAGCCTCCATCCTGGCCACGGCGGGATTGCTCGATGGACGGCCCGCCACGACGAACAAAGCCTACTGGAAAATGGCCACGCGGCCCGGCCCGAAGGTGAAATGGGTGCCCGAGGCGCGTTGGGTGGACGATGGCAACGTCGTCACCTCTTCCGGCGTCTCCGCCGGCATCGACATGACGCTCCACGTCGTCAGCCGCCTGCTCGGCCTGCCCGCCGCGGAACGCATGGCCGATGAAATCGAGCACGACTGGCACCGCGATCCTTCGTGGGACCCGTTTGCGAAGAAACACGGCTTGAAATAGCCGACACCGTTGATGCCACGAACTGCATTCGAATTGCCCCGTTGCCATTGATCAAAAGGTCGAGGTATGCTGCATGGCCCATGAATTCTCCGCCCGACATCCGCATGAGTCGCCATGAGTTTCTCAAGCTCGTCGCAGGGCTGTTTGCCGGCATGGGCATTCGCGGTAGTGAGGCGGCACAAGAGAAGGCCGCAGCGCCGGACCCTGCTTACCTCGAGCGCGGCCTCACCGCGATGGCGCGGGCGCACACGTGGTTCGATGCGCATTGGGGCGCGGGCATTTTGGCGGGCTACTACCTCTGCCGCGATCATTCGCTCAGCGCCGAGACCGTTTCCGGCATCCGCAGGCAGATGGACACGGTCATCGAAGCCCGCGCGGAGCAGTTCCAGCCGATGCCGGATGGCGATGCTGACAAGCAACGCATCGATGACATTCCCAAAGCACTCCTGCCCGCAATGCAGGGCGGTTTGAGAGCGCACGGGCACGCCGCGATCTTTGCCTCGCTCTCCACGCGTGCGTTGCGCGATGCACCGCACATGGCGCGGCCCGGCATCATCGACGCGCTGTGCGGATTGAGCAGGCAGATCGCCAAGCTCAAACCACAGCGTCCCACGCCAGCCACCGAGGGCTACAGCGGCACACAGGCGATGATCGACGCCACGTTTGAGAGCCTGGCGCGGTTCCAGCCGTTGCTGGGCCATGCGGAGGTGCGCCGGCCCAACTTCACGCACATGATCACGCACACCGAGGCGCTCATGAACCTCGAACAAATGGGCTTTGGCGATCTGGCTCGCGCGGGTCATCTTGGTCATCGCGTCCACATCAGCGCCCCGGTTCCCGAAGTCCCTCACAGCACCGCAGAGGCCCGGCGTGCGACGATGGAAAAGGTGATGAGCGGCGCTTTTTGGTCCGACCCGGCCAACACCGGTCTTTGGAAGGAAAAATGGAATCAAACCACCAATCCGAACGGCGACTGGATCGCCTCCGGACACCTCTTCAAAGTGCTCTACAGCCATCACAGGCTCCTCAGCCGTGTGCAGGACGCCGAAAGGGCCAGGCTGTGCAGGGCGGTTGAGGCCGTGCAATCGTTCACACTCACTTCGCAAATTTCCCTCATGATCCGTCTTCTGCTCGCAGCCTGCCTCACCGCGTCATTTCTATCGGCTCAAACCATCGTCAATGTCTGGCCTGATGGCAAAATGCCCGGTCAGAGTGCCAAGGAGCCCGAAAGCGAGGTGAGGCGCAAAGATGGCTTTCAGCGGATCACAAACGTCAGCAAGCCCACGCTGACCTTGTTCCATGCCAATCGCGCCGAAGGCAGCGCCGCGTCGGCGATCATCGTCTGCCCGGGCGGTGGTTACAGCTACTGCGTGATGGACAAAGAAGGCTCGGAGATCGCTGCGTGGCTCAACAAGCACGGCATCAGCGCAATCGTGCTCAAGTATCGAACACCAAACAATCGCGAAGGTGCCTTCCAAGACTTGCAGCGAGCGCTAAGCCTCACGCGAGCGAAGGCCGCTGAGTGGAAGATTGATCCCAAACGCCTCGGTGTGATCGGTTTCTCGGCTGGTGGCAATCTGGCCGGGAAGGCGAGCGCACCGGTGATGGAGCGTGCGTATGCTGCGGTGGATGAAATCGACCTGCAAAGCTGCCGACCGGACTTTGCCATCCTGGTGTATCCCGCCTACCTCGACGACAAGGCAGGCAGCGTCTCACCGGATCTGAACCTCAAAGCCGCCATTCCACCGACGCTGATCATCCACAGCGACGACGACAAACGCCACGTCACCGGCAGCAAGACCTACCACGAGGCTTTGAATGCCGTGAAGGTCGCGCATGAGTTCAAACTCTACCCGACCGGCGGTCATGGGTATGGCTTGCGCTGCGAATTGGAGGCGAAGGCGTGGCCCGAGGATGCGATGAAGTGGCTGGAAGGCATCGGGATGCGCTGATTCTCACCATCGGGGTTGCCGTGAAGGAGGTTTCCGGTGTAGAACGACGGTCTTCTCATGAAAGTCCTGACCCTAGCCCTGTCTTCTGCGCTTCTTCTGGCCGCTTGTTCATCCTCCGAATCGAATAAGGAGATCACCGCGGCGAAACCCATCGTGACTACTCCGACCAAGGCGCCTGCTGCGGCATCGGATGGCTCGGGTGCGATGACGACGGCGAGCGGTTTGCGCTATAAGGTGCTGGCGTCCGGACCTGCGGGTGGAGTTTCGCCGACCGTTGCTGACACGGTGGTGGTGCACTATCGCGGCACGTTGGTGGATGGCACTGAGTTTGATAGCTCTTACTCGCGCGGACAACCTGCCACGTTTGGCGTGGGGCAGGTGATTCGTGGGTGGACTGAGGCTCTGCAACTGATGAAGCCTGGCGACAAGTGGTTGATCCACATCCCCTATAATCTAGCCTACGGCATGCAGGGCTCACCGCCGAAGATTCCTCCGTTCGCCGATCTCGTTTTCCAGGTCGAGCTACTGCAGGTGCTGCATTGAGCGATTACTTGGCGGTGCCTTCGAGAGCTTGCTCGAGGGCACGCCAGCCGAGCATGGCGCATTTGACGCGCTGCGGGAATTTTTGGACGCCTTCGAGGAGCGTGAGCTCACCGAGGGCGTCTTCGTCTTGAGGCTTGCCATCACCCATGACAATGCGGCGGAAGTCCTCGCGCATGGCGGCAGCCTCAGAGGATGTCTTGCCTTTGACCTTCACGGTCATCATGGAGGCGCTGGCCTGGCTGATGGCGCAGCCTTGGCCGGTGAATTTGATGTCAGCGATGTGGTTTTGCTCGTCGAGCTTGACCCAGACATCGATTTCGTCACCGCAGGAGGGATTATCGCCATGGGCATGAAGGCATGGCGGCGGGATCTCTCCATGGTTCCGCGGTTTGCGGCTGTGGTCGAGAATGACGGACTGGTAGAGATCGCGGAGCTCTTCGGGTGACATGTGGGTGAATTACGAAAAGAATCGGCGGGCGGAGTCGAGGACTTCGGCGAGGCGGTCGATTTCCTGCGTGGTGTTATAGAGATAAAAGCTGGCGCGGGTGCTGCCGGGGACCTTGAAGCGTTTCATCAAGGGCTGCGTGCAGTGATGGCCGCCGCGCATGGCGATGCCGTAGGTGTTGGCCCATTCGACGATGTCGTGCGGGTGGGCGAAATCGCAGTGGAATGACACAAGCGAGCCGCGAGGGCCGGTTTGAGGTCCGAGGATGCGGAGGCCTTCGATAGCGCTGAGCTTGTCGAGGGCGTGCTGGGCGAGTTCGAGGCCGTGCTGCTCGATGTTTTGAAGGCCGATGGCTTCGAGGTAGTCGATGGCGGCGGCGAGGCCGATGGCTCCGGCGATGTCAGGCGTGCCTGCTTCGAAGCGGGCGGGCGGGGGCTTGTAGGTGCAGGTGTCGAGGGTGACGGTGAGGATCATTTCACCGCCGCCATGCCACGGGGGCATCTTTTCGAGCACGGCCATGCGGCCGTAGAGGACACCGATGCCGGTGGGGGCGCAGACTTTGTGCCCGGAGAAGGCGAGGAAGTCGCAGCCGATGTCCTGGACACTGACGGGGATGTGTCCGGCGCTCTGCGCGGCATCGACGAAGGTGGTGGCGCCGATGGCTTTCGCCTTGGCACACATCTCGCGGACGGGGTTGATGGTGCCGAGGGAGTTGGAGATGTGGACGAGGGCGAGGAGTTTGACCTGGGGCGTGAGGAGCTTTTCGAAGGCTTCCTGGTCGAGCGTGCCATCATCGAGCACGGGGATGTGTTTGAGTGTGGCGCCGGTGCGCTGGGCGGCGAGCTGCCAGGGCACGAGATCGCTGTGGTGCTCCATGCCGGTGGTGAGGATGACATCGCCGGGCTTCAAATGGGCACCGCACCAGGCATAGGCGACGAGGTTGACGCCTTCGGTGGTGCCGCGGGTGAAGATGATTTCGTTTTCCGATGAAGCAGAGATGAAGCGGGCGACGGTGCGGCGGGCAGCCTCGAAGGCATCGGTGGCCCGCATGCTGAGGGCGTGGAGGGCGCGGTGGACGTTGGCGTTGTCGCGCTCGTAGTAGCGGGTGAGGGCGTCGATGACGGCGTGGGGCTTTTGCGAGGACGCGGCGCTGTCGAGGTAGATGAGCGGGTGGCCATCGACCTCCTGCTTGAGGATGGGAAAGTCGTCTCGGATGCGCAGCCAGTCCATGAGGCGTCAATTAATCAGCGGTTGGCGATGTTGTCGGCCGCGAGGCGTCGCGGAAGTGGTGATCGTCCTTCGTAGGCGGGGGCGTTTTGGATGCGGCCAGCACGCGTTTCGATGAGCGCGCCGGGTTTGCCAGGCTCGTTTTCGACCAGCAGATAGGGCCAGAGGCGAAGGGCGGAGTTCAAGGCGGGGCCTATCAACTGACAACTGCTCAGGGCCAGCATGGCGGGCACGAGCAGCAGGAGGCGGTAAACGACTTTCATGGAGAGGGAAGCGGTTACCATGCGGCGAACCGCTTTGCAAGATGCCTCACGAACGCTCGACGAGGGCTCCACGACCGATGCCGCGGTATTGGAAGCCGAAGTCGGCGGCGGCGACGGGGTCGATGAGGTTGCGACCATCAAAGATGAGCGGGGTGCGCATGGCTTCGCGGAGCTGGGCGAGATCGATGGCGCCGAATTCGGGCCATTCGGTGGCGATGACGAGGGCTTCGGCATCTTTGGCGGCATCGAGGGCTGAGGTGGCAAAGCGGACTTTCGATGCCACGGGGAGCTCGCGGGCCTTTTCCATGGCTTTGGGGTCGAAGACAGATACCTCGGCTCCTTCGCCGACGATGGCCTCGACGAGTCGGATGGCTACGGAGGAGCGGACGTCGTCGGTGTTGGGCTTGAAGCTGAGGCCCCAGATGGCGATTTTCTTTTCTTTGAGAACCCACAAGGCCTCGCGAAGGGCATCAAGGAAGCGTTTGAACTGCCGGTCGTTGATACGCTGGACTTCTTCGAGCAATCCGAACGGGGTGCCGAGTTGCCGTGAGATGGCGATGAAGGCCGCGATGTCTTTCGGAAAGCATGAGCCGCCGTAACCGAGGCCGGCATTGAGGAAGGCTCGGCCGATGCGTCTGTCCGTTCCGATGCCTTCGGTGACCTTGATTACATCGGCACCGGCGGCTTCGCAGATCTCGGAGAGGGCGTTGGCGTAGCTGATTTTGAGAGCGAGGAAGGAGTTCGCGGCGTGCTTGATGAGCTCGGCGCTGTTGATGTCGGTGACGAGTACGGGGGCGACGAAGGGCTCGTAGATTTTCTGCATCAGGGCGAGGGCACGATCACTGTTGCCACCGATGACGATGCGGTCGGGCTTCATGAGGTCTTCTACTGCGCTGCCTTCGCGGAGGAACTCGGGATTGCTGATGACATCGAACTCGACGCCGGGCTTGGCGTAGCGGCGGATGGTGCTGGCGACCCGCTCGCCGGTTTTGACGGGCACGGTGCTTTTATCGACGACGACGCGGTAGGAGTCGAGATGCACGGCGATCTCGCGAGCGACCTTTTCGATGAAGCTGAGGTCCACGCTGCCATCAGGCTGCGGCGGTGTGGGCACGGCGATGAAGATGACCTCGGCATGCTCCACTCCTTCCTCGGTGGAGGTGGTGAAGCGAAGACGACGTGCGGCGACGTTTTTCTTCACGATCGACTCCAGGCCTGGCTCGTAGATCGGGATTTCGCCAGCGAGAAGGGAATCAACCTTGCGCTGGTCGTTGTCCACGCAGCAGACGTGGTGGCCGACTTCGGCAAAACAAGCTCCAGTGGTGAGCCCGACGTAACCAGAACCAATGATGGTGAGTTTCATGACAGTGCAGGTACCCTATGGGCTTGTTCCGCGTGGCTCAAGTCGCCGATTTCAAACTTTCCATGCACCGTGCGAGAGGGCAGGGGATCAGTTGTTCCCGCCGTTGCCGTTGCTGCCCGAGGTGCTGGGATCGACATCGAGGTCGAAATTGAGCTGGGGGAATTCTTTGAGGGTGAAACCGAGCAGGATGCCGAAGTCATTGGCTCCGCCACGGTTGTCACGCACGAGGGCTCCGATGGACAGGATCCAACTGCTGAGGTCGCGTGTGAGGCTGTAGCTCTGGAATTGCATGGTGCCGTCGTCCGCCTCGAAGATGTGATTCATCGCAAAGCCCCAGTTTTCGCCGAGGCGGGTGTAGATGCGTGAGTAGAACAGGTTGGAGTCCTGCTGGAAGTAGGGGTTGTTGCTCAGATACTGGTGGCCGAACTGCACGGACATGTAGCGGTTTGGCAGGAAGGTGACGCCGTGGTTGAATTCGGTGAAGCTGCCGCGGCCGCTGCTGATGGGCAGCTGGACCTGGGAGGTGAGGCTGATCCAGGGCACGGGACGCCAGAAGAGATCGTTGTAGAGGTTCGAGAGATCGCGGCCGAATTCCGGATCACGGGCGAAGACGTCGATGTAGGTGTTCATGCCGGCCCACGCGTAGCTCCGGTCGGAGGAGTCGCTGGCACCACCGTAAAAGTAATTGTTGTTGTTCGCTGCCACGGAGTAGTCACGGCGGGTCTGAAGAAGATTGTAGAAGCCCACGCGAGCCACATTCCACGAACGAAGAGCATCGACAGCAGTGAAAAGACCGGCATCAACGGAACGCGGACGTGTGGTGGGGGCGAGACGGTCGATGGCCGGCAGTCCAGCGTCCTGGGTGGCATCGACATAAGAGTAATTGAGGTAGGGTTGGAAGACGTGACGGAGGCCATTGAGGCCCAGCGAAGGCATGTTCACATCCGACCATGTGCGTGAGACCTTGAAGGTGGTCTCGAGTCCGAGGCTGACGATGCCACGGGTGAAGTTGGTGTTGCCGGACATGCTGCCATCGATGCTGTGATAGCTGGTCATGCCCGCACCAAAACGAGGCGTGATGTTCAGCCATCCAAAAAAGGTCTTTGGATAGAGGAACTCATGGTAGGTGTGGAAGCGTGTGTAGCCTGGCTCGGTCAGGCGGGAATTGATGACGTTGAGCCCGGCGAGGACATCGGCGGGGCTCATGGCGGTGCCGGAAGGCAGGCCCAACAGGCCCGCGTAGGACGAGGCAGCACCGAGTGGGTCGGCATTCACGGCAGGGGCACCACCGATGGCTCCAAGCTGTTGAAGACGGGTGAGCTCCACCTGCTCATATTTGCCAAGGCGTTCGCGGTAAACACCGGCAGCGAAGGTGCCCTGATGCTGGATGCCTGTGCCGAAGATCGGGCGGCGGACGAAGTCAAAGGACAGTTCTGGGAGACGCTCGGCGGAGCGGTAGAACTTGTTTAACTGCCCACGGGCCATGAGCGTGGCCACAAAGGCATCGCTGCGCTTGATGATCGAGATTTGATTGTCAGGCTCCGGTGTCGTGCGGAACTCATTGAAGAAGAAATCCTCGTAGAAGTGGACATCGCTGATCTTGTTGATGTCGAAGTCGATATACCAAGTGCTGACATCCGGGCCGGGCAGGTAGATGCGATGCTGAAAGTTGAAGCGGTAACGCTTGCGATCAACGATCTGACGCGGAGAGCCGGTGGCATTGATGGCAGTGTCGCTGTCGCTCAGGCCGTAAAACTTGAGATGCCCGAAATTCTGGCGGTTAGCCTGATGGCGCATCGAATAAAAATCAAAGCCACCCGCAAGGCCGCGGCTGCTGCGCAGATCGATGCGATAGCGTGCTTCGGTGTGATTACCGTGGAAAACGGTGAACTGGTTCAGCACGAAGGCTCCCCAACGGTTGTTGTAACCGGGACTGACGCGGAACCCCTGGTCCTGGTCCACCGACTGGCTGAGGCTCGGGAAATACAGGATCGGCGTGTTGCCTGCGTGGTATTTGATCGTCTTGAGCTCCACCCGCTGTCCCGGATGCACGTTCATCTCACGACCGCTCACATGGAAATTGGGGTTCGCCAAGTCGTGCATTGTGAAGCTCACATCCTCAGCATGAAGCCGGTCGAGCAGTTGAGTCTCGGCAGTGAACTTCTTGGCGCTATAGAAGAAAGACCCCTGCCCAGCCGGCATCCCAGACCGCACGTTGTTACCGGACAGCTCTCCTGTGATCACATTATAGTCGATGCTGTCACCACGGTAGATCGTGCCGGCCCGCCAGATGACGACGCCGCCAGTGGCGTGGACATTGCCTGACACATTGTTGTAGCTGGCACTGGCGCAGCGGATCTGGACATCCTGATACTCGACCCGGACATCGCCAGACACCGTCGCGATGCCTGTTTCAGGGTCCATGGTCGTCGTGAGGCCGTCGATCTTCACATCGCCAGACATGTTGCTGAGGAGTGACTGGCCCTGGGCCCACCCGCTGATAGCGAGAAAGCTGACCGTGGCTGCTGCGCAGAGTCTCGAAAAGGTCATAATTTAGCTGGGAGAGAGCGTGGCCGCCCAGAAGCGGTTCACAAAAGCATTTCATAGGCCACCGCTGAGAGCGTGACAAGAAAAAGGGCTTCTTTTTTTGACGGCTGTTATAGCAATTACGGCAGCGGACGACACGCTCAAACGGCGCGAACCGAGGTCAGCTCACACTAGACCAGCCCCATGGTTCAAGGCATGATGGCATGAAATGCGTATCGCCATACTGCACTACTCCAAACCGCCTGTCATTGGTGGGGTCGAGCGTGTCATCGGGGAGCAGGCCGCCGCTTTGCAGAAACTCGGTCACGAGGTCGTGATCCTCACACGGGAGGAGTGGCGGGAGGCGAAATGGGATGCTGTCATCGTCCACAACGTCTTCTCCATGCCCTTTGACCTCGCGTGGACCGAGGAACTCATCGCGCTCACGGACTCGCGCCACGACATCCGCTGGATCAACTGGGTGCACGACGTGCGCTGGGCCGAAAAAGTGCCGCAGGCTCTCCACATCGCCGTTTCGGAGCATCGGAAGGCCGAATACGCCAAAATCACCCGCGAGCCAATTCACGTCATTCCGAACGGTTGCGACGCGAAAGCCGTTTTGGGCCTCACGGATCGCGTTTCGGCTCTCCAACTCGAAAAAGTCGGTCTGGTGCTCTTGCAGCCGACTCGCTTCGTGCGGCGCAAAAACATCGAAATGGGCCTGCGGGTGCTCGCGGAGCTACCAGAGGCCATTTACCTCGTCACAGCGGCTCCGGACCCGCATCAAAAGGATGGCCTCAAATACTTCCGCGAGCTCAAACGCCTCGCCAAAGACCTCGGTGTGTCGAAGCGCGTGCACTTCCTCGGCGAAAAGGCCGTGTTGAGTGATGACGACGTGCGCAGCCTGTATTTGATGACCGATGCGCTCTTCTTCCCGAGCTTCCAGGAAGGCTACGGCCTGCCCTTGATCGAAGCCGCGCTGCATCAGGTGCCGGTGTTTTGCTCCGACATCCCCGCCCACCGCGAAGTGGCCGCTCCCGACGCCACCTTCTTCAAACTCAGCGCCTCGGTGAAGAGCCTTGCTCGCAAAATTCGCGCGCATCCGGCGATTCAGGCACGGCAGTTGCGTCGCCAGATGATCTTGCGGCTCGACTGGCAGGAACTCCTGCGCCAAAAGCTGCTTCCATTGATCTCATGACCTCGCCCATCTCCGACCAGGACATCTATTTTTTTCGTGAAGGCACTCATCAACGGCTGTGGGAGTTTCTCGGGGCGCATTTGATGCCCGAAGGCTGCCATTTCGCCGTCTGGGCACCGAATGCCCGCGATGTGAGCGTGGTGGGTGATTGGAACAACTGGGATGGAAACGTCCACCGCATGCAGCCGCGTGGTGACAGCGGCGTTTGGGAGCTTTTCGTGCCGGGCGTGAAGGAGAATGCGCACTACAAATTCGAGCTGCATGACCAGCACGGTCATTTGCTCGTGAAGAGCGATCCGATGGCCGTTTACAGCCAGCATGGGGCCGCGACGGCGAGCCTGACCTTCGATTTGAAGCGCTACCAGTGGTCCGATGGCGAATGGATGCAGCGCCGGCCGCAAAACGATCTCTACCACTCGCCGATGAGCATCTACGAGGTGCATCCCGGTTCGTGGAAACGAAACGTGAACGAAGGCGGCCGCTGGCTGAGCTATCGCGAACTCGCTGACGATCTCATCCCGTATGTGAAAGGCCTCGGCTTCACGCACATCGAGCTGATGGGCATCGCCGAGCATCCGTTTGATGGCTCGTGGGGCTATCAGGTGACCGGTTACTACGCGCCGACGAGCCGCTTTGGGAATCCGGATGAGTTTCGTGAGTTCGTGGATCGTTGTCATCAAAACGGCATCGGTGTGATCCTCGACTGGGTGCCCGGCCATTTCCCGAAGGACTCGCACGGCCTCGCGAAGTTCGATGGCAGCGCGCTTTACGAACATGCGGACCCACGCCAAGGCGAGCACATGGACTGGGGCACGCTCATCTTTAACTACGGCCGCACGGAGGTGAAAAACTTCCTTGTCGCGAACGCGCTCTACTGGCTGGACCAGTTCCACATTGATGGACTGCGTGTCGATGCGGTGGCGTCGATGCTTTACCTCGATTACTCGCGCAAGGCAGGCGAGTGGGTGCCGAATCATCTCGGCGGTCGCGAGAACCTCGAAGCCATCGCCTTCATGCGCGAGCTGAACCAGGTCTGCTACGCGAATCATCCCGGCACCACGATCATCGCGGAGGAAAGCACGGCCTGGGGCGGCGTGTCGCGCCCCGTGAGCACTGGCGGACTCGGTTTCGGCTTCAAATGGAACATGGGCTGGATGAACGACAGCCTGCGCTACATGGCCGAGGACCCGATTCATCGGAAGTATCACCACGGCATGGCCACCTTCTCGATGATCTATGCCTACGACGAGAATTTCATCCTCGTCCTCAGCCACGACGAGGTCGTGCATGGCAAAGGATCGCTGATCAACAAGATGCCCGGTGACCGCTGGCAGAAATTCGCGAACCTGCGCATGTTCCTCGCGTGGATGTGGATGCATCCGGGCAAGAAGCTGCTCTTCATGGGCGGCGAGTTCGGTCAATGGCATGAATGGAAACACGATGCGAGCCTCGACTGGCATCTGTTCCTCGGCGAGGAGCACAGCGGGCTACAACGCCTCGTCAAAGATCTCAATCACCTCTACACCGGCCGCAAGGCCCTCCACTCGCGTGATCACGAGGCCGGCAGCTTCTTCTGGCTCGACGCCAACGACGCGGAGAACAGCGTCTTCGCCTTCACCCGCACCTCGCCGGACGGCGATCAGGTTTATGTGCTCGTGAATGCCACGCCGGTGCCACGCAAAGGCTACCGTGTCGGTGTTTCTGAGGCCGGCAGCTACCGCGAGCTGCTCAATTCGGATGCCACCACCTACGCCGGCAGCGGCGTGAGTGCAGGTGCAGGCTTCCAAGCCCAGCAAGTGCCGCATCAAGGCCAGCCCTGGAGCATCGTTGTCGATCTGCCGCCGCTAGCCACGCTGGTGCTGGGTCGCTGAGACCTTACGCGAGGATGCCTTTGACGAGGTTTCCGGCGATACCGGTGAGGCGCATGTCGAGGCCTTGGTATTTGAAGTTGAGGCGCTCGTGGTTGATGCCGAGCAAGTGGAGGATGGTGGCGTTCAGGTCGTGAACGTGGACGCCGTCGCGGACGATGTTGTAGCTGTAATCGTCGGTTTCGCCGTGGATGTGGCCTTTATTGACACCGGCTCCGGCGAGGAAGAGGCTGTAACAGCGCGGATGATGATCGCGGCCGTAATTGGTCTCGGTGAGCGTGCCCTGCGAGTAGATGGTGCGGCCGAATTCGCCGCCCCAGACGATGAGGGTGTCATCGAGCAGGCCGCGTTGTTTGAGATCTTTGATGAGCGCGGCGGTGGCCTGGTCGGTATCGCGGCATTGGCCTTTGATGGCATTCGGAAGGCCACCGTGATGGTCCCAGCCCATGTGGAAGAGCTGGATGCAGCGCACATCGCGTTCAGCGAGTCGTCGGGCGAGCAGGCAGTTCGCGGCGTAGGTGCCGGGTTTGGACACGTCCGGGCCGTACATGTCCAAAATGTGCTGCGGCTCGTTTTTCGTGTCCACAAGGTCGGGCACGCTCGTCTGCATGCGGAAAGCCATCTCGTATTGAGCGATGCGCGTGGCCGTTTCGGGATCGCCGAAGGCTTGGAAGTCTTTTTGGTTCAGCGCGGCGAGCTCATCGAGCATCTGGCGGCGCATCGGGCGATCCACGCCGGACGGATTCGAGAGATAAAGCACGGGATCGCCTGAATTGCGGAAGCGCACACCGGCGTGATGCGTGGGCAGGAAACCGCTGCCCCAAAGTCGATCGTAAAGCGGCTGGTCATCGCGACGGCCGGTGCCGAACGACGTCATGACGACGTAGGCCGGCAGATCGCGATTCAGGCTGCCGAGGCCGTAGCTGAGCCAGGAGCCAATGCTGGGCCGTCCGGCGAGTTGCGAGCCGGTTTGGCAAAACGTGATCGCGGGATCGTGATTGATCGCCTCGGTGAACATCGAGCGGATGAGGCAGATCTCGTCGGAGACACCGCTGATGTTCGGAATGAGCTCGCTGAGCTCCATGCCGCTCTTGCCATGCTTCGCGAACTTGAACATCGACGGCGCGACGGGGAAGGATTTTTGCCCCGAGGTCATCGTGGTGAGTCGCTGACCTTGGCGAATCGACTCCGGCAGGTCTTTGGCGCGTTGCGCGGCCATCTGCGGCTTTGGATCGAAGAGGTCCATCTGCGACGGCGCACCGCTTTGAAACAAATAGATGATGCGCTTGGCCTTCGGCGCGTAGTTCGGGAAAGAAGTCGCGCCATTGAGCTGCGCCAGCGCGGCAGTGCCGACAGCAGCGGCGGAGTTGCGGAGGAAGATGCGGCGATTGAGCGCATCCTGAAGCTGGAAGGAGTCGGTTTTCATAAAATCAGTCGCGAGTGACGACGCGGTCGAGGTTGAGCAACACAGAGGCGGTCGTGGTGTAAGCGGCGAGTTCGGCGGGGTTCAGTTTGTCGTCGGCTTTGAGCATGCCTTGAGCGAGCAGGGCTTTGGCGTCATCGGGCTTCGCGTTGAAGGCGGCGAGGCGGGCTTGATAGCCTTTGACGAGTTTTTGGAGCGAATCGGCGTCGATGGCATGCGCGGTGGCACGTTGATAGCCGTAGGCGATGCGTTGCTCGGGCGTGGTGCCGCCGCTGGTCATCATTTGCTGCGCGAGACCGCGTGCGGCTTCGACGAAGGTGACTTCATTCAGCAGCGAGAGGGCTTGCAACGGGGTGTTCGTGCGGCTGCGTTTCACGGTGCAGACTTCACGCGTCGGCGCGTCGAACATGAGCATCGTGGGCGGTGCGGCGGTGCGTTTCCAGATGGTGTAGAAGCTGCGGCGATACAGGCCTTCGCCGCTGTCGGCCTTGTAGCCGCGGAGGTCGCCGTATTTGCTGGTTTCGTCCCACACGCCTTCGGGCATGTAGGGTTTCACGCTGGGGCCGCCGACCTTCGGCACGAGCAGGCCGGCGATGGCGAGCGCTTGATCGCGCACGACTTCACCACCGAGACGGAAACGGGGTCCACGGGCGAGAAGGCGGTTGTCGGGGTCTTTTTCGAGCAAGGCGGGCGTAACTTTGCTGCTTTGACGATACGCGGCGCTCATGACGATGAGTTTCTGCATCTTCTTCATGTCCCAACCGGTGCGGATGAACTCGGTGGCGAGCCAGTCGAGCAATTCGGGATGCACGGGATACTCAGCCTGCGAGCCGAGGTTCTCCGCGGTCTTGCTGATGCCGTAGCCGAAGAATTTTTCCCAGGTGCGATTGATCCAAACGCGAGCAGTGAGCGGGTTCGCGGGATCCACGAGCCACTTCGCGAGGCCGAGGCGATTCACGGGCGCGTCCTTCGGCATCGGCGGCAGCACGGCGGGTGTGTTCATGCTGACCTTGGCGTCCGGTTTGTCGTATTCGCCGCGTTTGAGCACGAAGGTGTCACGCACCGGGCCTTCCTGCATGACCATGACGTTTGGCAAAGCGCGGTCGAAGTCATCGTAAGCCCGCTGCGCCTTCGCGAGTGCTGCATCGGCCTGCTTGAGCGGATTCGGAACGTTGGCGCGGAAGAAGGCCTCGATGTCTTTTTTCTGCTGCGGCGTGCGTTTGGTCGCGGGTGTCTCGATGGCGAGTTGCAGCGCGGGTGAGAACGGCTCGCCGCTGAGCTTCACCGCGTCCGGCGGCAAACTGGAGGCGGAGAGGCGGAAGCGGCCGATGTTGTGCCCGCCGATGGCTTCCATGCGCACGCGGAGCAGCAGCATGGCGCCTTTTTCAGCAGCGATGGCCTCCTGCATCACAAACATGGCGCGGCGATTTTCTTTGCGCGTGGGTCCATCGACGGCCCAGGCATTCCGACGGCCTTTGCCGAGCACGTTGGCGATTTCGTAGCCTTTTTGCGAGTAGTCGGCCTCGGCTTTTTTCAGCGGCAAAAGCTCCTGCTTGCCGTTCGCATGCCTCACATAGACATCGAAGGCGCTGAGGGCGAAATTGCTGTTGCTGTAGCGACCGGGGCCGCCGCCGGGCAACGAGGGATCGGTGAGGCATTCGAGCAGGAAGGCGGATGCGCCTTGCTCTGGCAGCGGGGCATCGAAAACATACACATCCTTTTGCGGATTCGCGCCGGTGGCGAGGTAGCTGCCATCGGGCTGCTTCACGAGCGCCGTGCCGTTTTTGGATTCGACCTTCGTCGGCGTGAGCGGTGCCCAGACGACCTTCATCTTGCCGAGCGTCTCCTGCGCTTTGGGTTCCCAGGCGGCGATGAGTTGCGGGAGCTGCTTGGTGAGCTCGGCGACCTTCGATTTGGCCTGTTTCACCTCCGCATCGAGCTGCGTGAGCTTTTGCTCCTGCTCCGGCGTGGCGACGGTGGTCACGGGAAGGCTGTTGCCGCCACTGCGGTTGGATGCGCCCTGGATGGTGCCGCTTTCCGGCACGTTGTTGAAGAAGGCGAAGAAGGAATAGAAGTCCTTCATCGTGAGCGGGTCGTATTTGTGATCGTGGCAACGGCAGCAGCCCATCGTGAGGCCCATCCAGGTGGCGCTGGTGGTCTCCACGCGGTCCATGATGTTCTCGATGCGCCATTCCTCGGCGATGATGCCGCCCTCGCCATTGATGCGATGGTTGCGATTGAAACCGGTGGCGACGATTTGATCGCGTTTCGCGTTCGGAATGAGGTCGCCGGCGATCTGCTCGATGGTGAACTGGTCGAAGGGCTTGTTGTCGTTGAAGGCTTTGATCACCCAATCACGCCAAGGCCACATCTGGCGGCTGCTGTCGGTTTGAAAGCCGTTAGAGTCGGCGTAGCGGGCGTAGTCCAGCCACTGCATGGCCATGCGCTCGCCGTAGTGCTGGCTGGCGAGGAGCTTGTCCACGTAGGCTTCGTATTTCGCATCGGACCAGTCTGACAGGTCAGACATGTCGGACATGCTCGGCGGCAGTCCCGTGAGATCCAAAGCCACACGCCGCATCTGCGTCGCCGCATCGGCGGGCGGAGACATTTTGAGGCCTTCTTTTTCCAAACGGGTCGCGATGAAGCGATCCACCGGATGCTCCACACCCGCGACCTTTGGTGGCTCGGTGCGCACCGGCGTGATGAAGGCCCAGTGGCCCTGATACTCGGCACCTTCGGCGATCCATTGCTTCAAGATGGCCTTCTCGGTGCTGGTGAGCGGTTTGCCGCTTTTCTCCGGCGGCATGACGTCGTCGTGCGAGTCATCCAGCATCACGCGGGCGATGAGTTCGCTCTTTTCCGGACTGCCCGGCACCAGCGCGATCTCGCCGGACTCCGCGGGCTTCATCGCCTCCGCGCGGAGATCGAGCCGGAGCTCGCCTTTGCGATGGCTGGCATCCGCGCCGTGGCAGTGAAAGCACTTGTCCGAGAGGATCGGCCGCACATCGCGGTTGAATTGGATCTTCTCCGCGAGGAGCGAGGCAGGGAGAATGAGGAAAAACAGGGGGCGAAACATGGTCGGAAGTATGTACGGCCAGCGCAGCCCCCAGATTGGAGGCTTTTTATGTCTTATCCTGCCTCAGCGTTGGGCCACCGCGGCGAGCTTTTCGCCGGCGGCGTGGAGCGTGTCCTCCTTTTTGGCAAAGTGGAAGCGGATGAAACGATGCTCCGGCTCGCGGAAAAAGCTGCTGCCCGGCACGCCGGCCACACCGATCTCCCTCACGAACCATTCCGCCGCCTCCGTGTCCGTGGCAAAGCCGAGCGAGGAGATGTCCAGCAGCACATAGTAGGCACCTTGCGGCTCGGTGAAGGGCAGTCCGGTGCGGCGGAGGTGGCTCAGGAAGACATCGCGCTTCGCCGTGTAGGTGGCGCGAAGGCCCGCGTAGTAGCTGTCGGGCAGTTCGAGACCTGCGATGGCGGCTTCCTGCAAAGGCGCGGCGGCTCCCACCGTGAGGAAATCATGCACCTTGCGTGCCTGCGCGATGATGTGCGGCGCGGCCTGCACATAACCGAGACGCCAGCCGGTGATCGAGTAGGTCTTCGAGAGCGAATTGCACACGATCACACGCTCGGCCGCTCCCGGCAGCGAGTGCATGTACACATGCTGGCGTGGCTCATACACGATGTGCTCGTAAGGCTCGTCCGTGATGACAAAGGCATCGTGCTTCTCCGCGAGGTCGAGGATGGTTTGGAGTTCCTCGCGGGTAAAGACCTTGCCCGTGGGGTTCGAGGGATTGCACACGATGATGGCCTTCGCGCCTTGCTGGAAGGCACGGGCCAGCTCATCCGGATCAAAGCCGAAGTGCGGCGGGCGCAGCGGCACATAGATGGGCTGCGCACCGCTGAGGATGGCATCCGCGCCGTAGTTCTCGTAGAAAGGCGAGAAGATGATGACCTTGTCGCCCGGATTGCAGCAGGTCATCATCGCGCACATCATCGCCTCGGTGCTGCCGCAGGTGACCACAAGGTTTTGATCCGGATCGACCGGCGCACCGGAGAAGCGCGTGATTTTCGCCGCCAGCGCCTGCCGGAATCGCGGCGCACCCCACGTCACCGCATACTGATGAAACGGGCCGCGTGTCGCACGTTCCAATGCTGCGAGGATTTCCTCCGGCGGATCGAAGTCGGGAAAGCCTTGGGAGAGATTGATCGCGCCATGCTGGTTCGAGAGCCGCGTCATGGCGCGGATGACCGATTCAGTGAAATGGGAAAGGCGTGAGGCGGTGGCTGGCATGGAGCGCTTTCTTTGGCAAGCCGGGACGATCCGACAAGTCAGACTTGCCCGACCCAATCCGCCCCCGGCAGCGCAAACGGCCGGAAGACCTCCATCCGTGACTCGTGCTCGGAGTAAAACAGAGCGCGATTCAGGCCCAGCGATCCCGCTTTGGGGGAATCGATGAGGCTCGCCGAGTCGTTCGCGCTCATTTGGAAGAGCACGCGCATGCCGAGCTCGCTCAGCGCTTTGCGGCTGAGGCAGCGCTGGATGTTGTTCAGTGTGTCGAGGCTGGTGATGAGATGGATGCCGAGGGACGGGCCTTCGTTGATGATTTCGTTGAGCTGGTTGCCGGGCTTGGGCGAATCGTCGCCGCCGAAGGAGAAATCCTCCTCGTAGCGCAGTTTGCGGAACTTTTGCAGGCCGTGCACGAGCAGGAAGATCGGCGGATCGCCCGCGCTGCCTTCGTCGCTGCGGCGTTTCATCTCGGCGTGGACCTCGGCGATGAAATCGGGCGCTTCGTGGCCCTGTGTGACCTTCGCGTGGCCCTTGGCGGCAGAGGCTTCGAGGAAAGCGAACTCCGGCGTGTCGGTGAGAGCGCCGTGGATGAGGTAAAACGCGGGCGCTTTGTCCTTCGGATGCTGTGCGGCGAGTCCGATGATGGCGAGACCGAGAATTGCGGCGATGGCCTCGTCGTTCTGGCCGACGAGCAGCAGGTGACGACCGCTTTGACGCGGGAACATCGCATCGGTGGGGCCCTTGATCGCGTTCGGGAGGCCCAACCACACGCGTGGATCGGCGGGAGCCTTCGCGGGCGGATTTTCGAGCGCGGCAGCCAAAAGCGGGTTGTCGCGAACATCAGCCGGCATGTTGCCTTCGAAGACGATGGGCCGCTTTTTGCCAAATCCGCGTGTTTGAGCCAGCGTGGCCACTTTGGCGAGGTTTTCGTCGCGCTCCTCGTCGGTGAGCCAGACGACCTGGAAGGGCGAATTGCCCTCCAAAGCGCCCGCGGCGTCGTTGTAGATGCCTTCACCGGGGCGCGAGAGCATGCGAGCCGCCGTGTTGCCTTCGTCCATGATCAGCGCGGCATCGGCTTCATTGCACTGAAGCGCGATACGGATGACCATTTGGCCCAACGTCGTGCGAGCGAGCGTGTAGGCACCGCCGAGCGTTTGAGAGCCGAGAAAGACGTGAATGCCGAACGCACGGCCCTGACGCACGATGCGGTCGAGCAGCAGCGCGGCACCTTGAGCCACCGAATCGTCCTCGACGAAGAATTCCTGGAACTCGTCGATGATGAGCATGCTGCGCGGCATCGGCTCCGTGCCGCCAGCGCGTTTGTAACCGGCCAGATCTTGAGCGCCGAGCTTGCGATACAACTCGCCGCGGCGTTTCAATTCCTCGTCGATGCGTTGCAGCACGCTCAGCGCGAACTCGCGGTCGCTTTCGATCGCGATGACCTTGGCGTGCGGCAGTTTCGCATCGGCGTAGCACTTGAACTCGACGCCTTTTTTGAAGTCGATGAGGTAAAACTCGATCTCGTCCGGGCTGCATGTGAGGGCGAGGTTCGTGATGATGATGTGCAGCAACGTCGATTTGCCCGAACCGGTCTTCCCGGCGAGCAACGCGTGCTGCTTCGTGCCTTTGCCGATGGCGAGGTATTGCAGCTTCGTGGCACCGGTGCGGCCGATGGCGATGCGCAACTCGTTGGTGGTGCTTTCGCTCCACATTTCCTTCGGTGCGACGACCGAAAACGGCACCTGCACGCGATTCGAATCGATGCTGGCCTGTCCAATCTGATGCGCGAGGTCCGCGGCGATGTCATCGCTGACAAACGGATCGAGTTGAAGCGTCGAAATGCCGCCAAAGCTCACCAAGCCCTTTTCGCGAACGAGGCGGACGGTGAATTTGCGCAAATCCTCGGCGCTGAGGCCTTCCGGCAGGTTGTGACGGCGATCCCAATGCACGAGCGTGAACACGCCGCATCGCGGGCCGCTGGCTAGGATGCTCTTCAGGCGTGCCATCGCGCTCTCGCTGAAGCCCGCGGGCAGTCCGGCGATGACGAGGAAGTGGTATTTCTCCGCCACGCTGCCCGCTTGCTCGTTGTACTCGGTGATCGTGGCGTATTCGTTGCGCAGGTACATCTGGATGACCTTCTCGACGTGCTCATTGAGCTCTTGAAGGCGTTCTTCGATGTGATCCCGCTGCGTCCAGATGCGGCGGTTGATCAAAGCAGGCTCGTAATCGGCCAGATGCATCAAACCGGCGAAATTTTGCCCAAGGCCGACGGCGTCGATGATCGTGAAGTGTGCTTTTCCGGGAGGCGCGGTCTTCAAGATGCGGAAGATGAGGCTGTTCATCACCTCCGGCACCCACTTGCCGCCATCGTCATCCGTTTCGATGAGCAGCGAGGCTTCTTGCGGAAAGGTGAGTGCCAGCGGCAGCGAAACGTGCTCGTGGCCTGCGAGGCTCAGCGGCGTGTCCTTGGCGAAAATCGCGGCTTCCTTGCTCAAATCGAGCTTCAACTCTGCAAAGCGGCTGTGCGGCGGAAAAGTCGTCGGCGCGGTATAATCGGCGCTCCACGGCGTGGCGGTGATTTGAGCGGCTTCGTCGATTTTAGCCAGCAAATCAGGGATCTTCGCCTGCCACTCGGCTTCAAGGTCGGTCCAGCGTTTCTTCGTGTTTGCGTCGAAAGCGCCCATGTCGAGCTGGAAGCGGGACTCGAGCTGATTTCGGCGGTCGATGAAGGGTGCTTCCGCCTGCGCGAGGTGTGCGTTCTTTTGCTCGTCGAGATACTTCAAGTTGCGCTGAAGCAGTCGCTCATTGCGCTGGAGGCAGCGCGGAATCTGTGTGGCGAGCCGCTTCTGCATCGCGGCCTTGAAGTTCTGCGCGATTTCATCCGCGCGATTCCAATCCGTGGTGATTTGCGCATCAAGCGAATCATGAACGGCCTGGGCCTCTGCATTTGCCGCATCGATTGCCCCATTCAGCTCTGCGACAGCCGTCTCGTAGTCATGAACCGAGGCACTGAGTTGTTGGAGATCGACCGCAGGCTTGCTGAACATCTTCAACAAGCCTCCGCTCCGCGCAGCGAGTTGCTCCTCATATCTAGTCGCCTGGGCTTCGATGCTCTCGACACGTGCGGGCATCTCGGAAAGCGTTCGCACCGTCGGCTTGGGGTCGCCTTGGCGTGTCAGTCGATCGCCAGTGGACTTCAAAACAGCGAGAAGCCGGTCTTTGGCTGCTGTCAGCTTCTCTGCGAAAGGCGCGGCGGTGGCGTCGATCTCGGCGAGCCGGTTCTTGAGCTGGGTTTGAGCCTGAATACGACGCACCTGGAGCCTTCCCAGCCAGGTCTCTCGTTCTTTTTGCATCATGGCAGGCAGGTCGCGCTCGATGCGGTGCTGGTAGCGCTGGAAGAAATCGGCACGTGCTTGATGACGTTTGCGGAAGTCCTCCTTGTAGCCCTCCCATTGCTCCGAAACAGCGGCGGCGGCGACGGCCCATTCGGCGCTGAGGTCCTCCAGCCGTTGAAGATGGGCCTGCTCGGCGGTGTAGCGCTTTGCTTTGGTGTCGCGGGAAATCTGCTCGGTCCGCTGGGCAAAGGATGCTGCGCTGTCCCGCAGCGTGGTGAACGTGGTCAGAATGCCCGAGGCGCGGAGGTCAGTAGGTTTGTTCACAGTCTTTGCGGATCTTTTTGATGAGGATTTCGAGCTCGTTCAGCATCACTCCGGCCTTGTTGACCATGCCGGGCAAGGCCTCCAGATACTGCTTTTCGAATTCGAGCGCCTGGGAGTCCCGCCAGTGCACCTTGGTGGCGTGCCAGCGTTCGGAGAGCTCACGGGCGTTTTGGGTCAGGCTCATGGTTCGGGTGGTGCGGGGGCTGGCGCGGAGGCTTCGGCATAGGCCGCGAGGATCTTTTGGATCTCGCTCAGGTAGGCCACGGCGCGGGCAAGGTCATTTTCGAGGTAATCGCGGAGGCCGTCGAGCTTTTTGGCGAGAGGATCGACGGTGCGGTCATAGTCGCGGGCCCAGGCTTTGGTGCGATCGTGCTTCTGCTGGGCCTCCTCGAGGGCGTAACGGCATTTCCGCACGGCCATTTGCTGCACGGTGGGGCTGTCCACGAACTCGGACATGCGGGCGCTCATGAGCTCGGCCTGCGCTTGATCGAGCTTCTTCTGCCGCTGCTTGATCTGCGCCATCCAATACTGCGGCTGCTCGGTCTGAAGCCAGCCGCGGGTCCTTTTGACGGTGTCCTGGGCTGCATCCAGCGTCTGCCGTGTCTTCGAGATGAAGACAATCAAAGCCGAACGGAAGGCGTCGATGGCGTCGAGGTTGGAGATGCGGGCTTGATCGGCCATGAAGCATCAATCATGGCGAAAAGCGGTCGTGAAGCCAAGGAAGAATCCCAACGACTGTCACTTCGGCAGCATGGCCAGATACTGATCGGTCATCTGCTTCACCTTCGCGCGGAGGGGATCGAGCTGGGGCTGGAGCTTGGCGAGCTCGGCGCTGGCCTCGGCGATGATCTTGTCCTTCTCGGGGATCTCCTTCGTGGCGGCGGCGATGGCGGCTTCGGCATCGGTTTTCTTCTTTTTGGCACCTTCGAAGTCGGCGCTGGCCTTGGCGACTTCGGCTTTCTTGGCGTCGAGGACCTTCTGCTCGGCCTCGAGCTTGCCGTGGGCGGCGGCGTAGGCTTGCTCAAGCGGTGGCAGGGCGGTTTTCGCGGCGGCGAGGGCGGCGTTGATCGGGGCGATCTTGGCGGCGTAGTCTTTTTCGATGTTCGCTGGAGCGGCCTGCTTCTCGGCGAGGGCCTTCGACTGGGCGTCGATCTCCTTTTGAATGCTGTCGCGTTGACCACGAGTCGGCGCGGCGGCCTTTTCAGCGGCGGCGAGTTCGTTCTTGGCATTCGTGAGTTGCTGCTCGGCGGCTTTGACGGCTCCAGCGGCCTTGTTCACGGCGGCGATGGCTTCGTTGTTTGCTTTGTTCGCAGCATCGCGAGCGGCCTTTTTGGCGTTCACATCGCCTTCAGCGGCTTTGACGGCATTTTGAAGGTCGGTGACGGCTTTTTCAGCGGCGGCGACTTTGGCGGCGTCGGGCGTTTTTTCGGCCTTCGCGGCATTCAGGGCGTCTTGAGCCGGTTTTTGCTTCGCACGGGTATCGGCGAGGTTTTTCTCGGCGGAAGCCACGGCGGCCACAGCATCCTTCGCGGCCTTGTCCTTGGCCGGAGCAGCGGCGGTGGCATCGGCGTGAGCCTTCTTCGCGGCGGCGAGAGCACCGTCTTTGGCGGCGACGGCATCCTGCTTGCCCTTCACGGCTTTTTCAGGTGCGGCGAGTTTCGCGTTCACTTCAGCGAGGCTCTTCTTTTTGGTCTCGATGAGCTTGGCGATGTCTTCTGCGGCTTTCTTTGCGGCGGCGATCCCTTCGTCCTTGGTCTTTGCCGCGGCGGCGAGTTCGGCTTCTTTGGTTTTGATGATGGTTTTCTGCTCGTTGACCTTCGCGGCGGCCGCGGCGTCGGCGTCGCGGGTGGGCTTGATGGAGGTTTCGAGAGCCGCCTGCTCGCCTTGCACTTTCTTCAAAGCGGCTTCGAGGCCGGGCTGGGCCGCGGTGGAGTCGGCGATGCCCTTCTTGCTGTCTTCGATGCGCTTCGCCGCAGCGGCTTTAGCGGCTTCGGCATCCTTTTTGGCCTCGGTGAAGTCGTTGAAGTCGGTTTCAAGCTTCGCGAGCTTTTCCTTCTCGGCGAGCACGCCGGTGTTGAACTGGGCGGCTTTGAGCGAGGTGGGCACTTTTTGCAGCGCAGCCACTTCATCACTGGCCGATTTCGCGGCCAGCTGAGCCGCGGCGAGGTTGTTCTTGCCGGTGGCGACATCGGACTCGGCATTCTTGATGCGATCCGGACCGGCTTTGACGAGTGCAGGAAGTTTGGGCAGCTCGGCCTTTTTCGCGGCGAGGGTGTCGGTCAGCGTTTTGATCTTCGCGTTCGTGTCAGCGATGAGCTTGTCCAGGTCGGCAACGGGAGCCGGAGCGGCACCGAGTTCGGCCTTGGCCTTGTTCAAGGCGGCGGTGAGCTGGTCGGCCTTGGCTTTCAAAGGCGCAAGCTTCTGCTGCTCGGCCTTGGCGGCGGCGAGCTTGGCTTCGAGTTCCTTCACCTTCGGTTGCTGGGCGGGATCTTTCTTGGCGGCTTCGAGAGCGGCATTCGCATCGGCCACGGCTTTATCTGCTGGAGCCAGCTTCGCAGCTTCCGCGGCGGCAGCGGCTTGATCTTTGGTCAGGGCGGCGAGCTTCGCGGACTTGTCGGTGTGCTGCTTGATGGCTTCGACGCGAGCTTTGTGATCGGCCTGCGCCTTCGTGAGTGCGGCCTTGGCGGCGGCGAGGGCTTTTTCGTCGTTGGCGATCTCACCAGGGTAGGCTTTGGAGCGGCGGTCGTTCTCGGCGACTTCGGCGCGGACCTTGGCGAGGTTTTCCTCACGCTTCTTGGCATCGGCCTCGGCGTTTTTGACGTTTTGTTGAAGCGTGGGAAGCTTGCCATTCAGCTCGGCCATGCGCTGCTCGGCCTGCACGATGCGCTGGGCGATGGGCGAGGGATTGCTGACGTAGCGGGCGGTCTCGACGAGGTTCTTGTCGATGAAGCTCCACTGGATGATCTCGCCGCGCCAGTTGGCGGAGATGGCGGACTTCGAATCAAACGCGGCCACGACCTTCGTGACGAGGTCGCCCTGGCTCGGAGCCTCGGCGAGCTTGTTGCCGTTGATGTCCCAAACACGAACGAGGCCGTCGTTGCCGGAGGAAACGATCTTGCCGTCGGGCGTGAAGGACACGCTCTGCACGCCGCCGCCATGCGCGGCCCAGTCCTTGACCTTTTTGCCTTCGTTCATCTCCCACACGATGATCGTGCCATCGGCGGAGCAGGAGGCGAGGATGTTCGAATCGGCACGCCAGGCGATGTCGTTCGCAGCGGCCTTGTGCTGGCCGAGGATGTAGAATTCACCGCCATTCTCGGCTTCCCAGACCATGACGTTTCCGTTGCGGTCGGTGGTGGCGAGTAAGACGCCATCGGGGCTGAATTTCGTGCCGAGGATCCACTCGGTGTGCTTGTTGATGACATACAATTCCTCGCCGGTGGAGGTGTCGTAGCACTTCACCTTCTTCGACGGGTTGCCGATGGCGACCTTCTTGTGGTCCGGCGAGATGTCGGCGGCCTGCACTTGGTCGAATTCCTTGCCCACCTCGGTGATGCGCTTGCCGGTCTTCACGTCCCAAACGATGGCGTGGCCGTTTTTGCCGGCACGCCCACCGCCCATGACGAGCAGCGAGCCATTGCCGCTGAATTGCAGCGTGCGGGCGTAACCTTCTGTGTAAGGGAAGATGCCCACGAGCTGGCGAGAATCGGTGTCGTAAAGCAGGATCTGCTTCGGCGCGGCGACGGCGAAGAGGGATGTCCACGGGCTGTAAGCCATCGCGGTGAGGGCGGTGGTGCGTGGCGTGACGACAACGGGCTCCAGCAGCACATGCTCGGGCTTGGCGATAGGGCCTTCCGGCTTGCCGCTGGTGACGGCGACGGCCATATCGACCTTCGGCTTGGCAGATTTCTTCGCGATGGACGACTTCGTTTCGAGCACGCCACCTTTCACCCACGCGGCGAGCAGGTCGCAGTCCTTCGGCGAAAGCGGTGCACCTTCCGGCGGCATGAAGGGCTCTTCTTTCTTCACGCAGGTGGTCCAGATGCGGCTGCCGTCCACGTTGCCGGGATCGACGACGGCACCACCGCCACCGCCGGTCATGACGCCGGCAAAGCTGGTCAGGTCGAGATCGCCCTTCTTCTTGTCCGGGTTGTGGCAGGAGAAGCACTTGTTCTCCAGCAACGGGCGGATGTGGTCATTGTAGGTGATCTTTTCGCCGCCTTCCTGGGCATGGAGGAACGAGGTGGCGAGGGCCGCGCAAGTCAGCGAGATGAGGGGGGATTTGGGCATGGTGGGTTTAAAAAACTTGGCAAACATACGCAGGAAGGGCAGGGGAGCTTTCGCTCGGGGAGCGATTGAGGTGCTCTGGATTGCTTTTCTGAATCACAGCCATCGGAAAGAAATCTTTTTCTTATCTCTGCGGCAGGTCACCATCGCACCCCATGAGCCGACTGTGCGTCCACACCATCACCACGAAGCCGCTGAGCCTCGAACAATGCCTCGCCGAATTTCCGAAGCGCGGCGTTAGCGGCATCACCATCTGGCGTCAGGCGCTTGAAGGCCGCGATTTGGCCTCCGTGAAGCGTCAGACGGCCGATTCGGGCCTCGAAGTGGTCAGTTTGTGCCGCGGGGGCTTTTATCCGGCCAAATCGGCTGCGGATCGGCAAAAGGCCATCGACGACAATTTGCTCGCCATCGAGCAGGCGCACGCGATCGGCGCTCCTCTGATCGTTTTGGTCTGCGGAGCCGTTCCGGGGCAAAGTTTGGTCGAATCGCGCAAACAGATCACCGACGGCATCGAGGCTTGTTTGCCTGCGGCGGAGGCGGCGGGTGTGAAACTCGCCATCGAGCCGCTTCATCCGATGTATGCCGATGATCGCAGCGCGGTGAACACGATGCGTCAGGCGCATGAGATTTGTGACGCGCTCGGCTCTCCGAAGTCGGTGGGCATCGCGGTGGATGTGTACCATGTCTGGTGGGACCCGGAGTTGAAGTCGCAGATCGATCTCGCCGGCCAAAGCGGCCGCCTGCATGCCTTCCACATCTGCGATTGGAAAACACCGACCACCGATCTCCTCAACGACCGCGGCCTGATGGGCGAAGGCTGCATCAACATCCGCGAAATCAGCGACTGGGTGGACGCCACCGGCTTCACCGGCCATCGCGAGGTCGAAATCTTCTCCAACCGCTGGTGGAGCGGCGATCAAGGCGAGTTCCTCGACCAAATCACGGGTCGATACAGCGATCTTTACGCCAAGCCTCTTTAACCACTAATGGTCACTAATCTTCACTAATATGAACTGAGCCAGAGGGCTTGGAACATTAGTGTCCATTAGTGTCCATTAGTGGTTCAAAACGAACCAACCTAACCCTCACAATTTCCAAACCATGAAAACACGCAGAATCGGCATCATCATGAACGGCGTCACCGGACGCATGGGCACCAACCAGCACCTCATCCGCTCCATCAAGGCGATCCGCGATCAAGGCGGGCTCAAAGTCGGCGATGACCTTGTCATCATGCCCGATCCCATCCTCACGGGACGCAATCACGACAAGCTCGCGGCTCTCGCGGCACGCACGGGTGTGACGCGCTTCACCACGGATGTCGATGCGGCGCTCGCGAATGCGGATGACGAGATCTTTTTCGATGCCAGCGGCACGTTGCAACGCGCTGGCTTCATCGAGAAGGCCGTGAAAGCTAAGAAGGCCATCTACTGCGAGAAACCGACCGCCGTGGAGACGGCCGAGGCGCTGCGCTTGGCCAAGCTGTGCGAGGACGCGGGTGTGAAAAACGGCGTGGTGCAGGACAAGCTGTGGTTGAGCGGCATTCGCAAGTTCAAGCTGCTGAAGGACCAGGGCTTCTTCGGCCGCATTTTGAGCGTGCGCGGCGAGTTCGGCTACTGGGTCTTCACCGGCATGGATGCCGATCAGCCCGCGCAGCGTCCGTCGTGGAACTACCGCAAAGAAGACGGCGGCGGCATCATCGTCGATATGCTCTGCCACTGGCGTTATGTGATCGACAATCTGTTTGGCAAAGTGAAGGCCGTGAGTTGCATGGGGGCGACGCACATCCCGCAACGTGTCGATGAGCGCGGCAAAACCTACGACTGCACGAGCGACGATGCCTGCTACGCGACCTTTGAATGCGAAGGCGGCGTGATCTGCCAATTCAACAGCTCCTGGACCGTGCGCGTGCGCCGCGATGACCTGCTCACGATGCAGGTCGATGGCACGCACGGCAGCGCCATCGTCGGATTGCGTGATTGCTGGGTGCAAAGCGCTGGCATCACGCCGCGCCCGATCTGGAACCCCGACATCCAGCAGCCGATCAACTTCTTCGAAGGCTGGCAGAAGGTCCCCGACGCCACGACCTACGACAACGCCTTCAAAATCCAGTGGGAGGACTTCCTGCGCCACGTCGTGTGCGATGCGCCGTTCCCTTGGACGCTGCGTGAAGGCGCCAAAGGCGTGCAACTCGCCGAACTCGGCCTGCAAAGCTGGGCGGAGCGGAAGTGGCTGCCGGTGAATGACCTGTGAGTCGGAAACCTTGACCCGTTTACGCTTCTGCGGAGAAGTTGGAGGGACGTCACACGTTCCTCCAACCCGCATGAAAGTATTTCTCACGTTCCTCTTTGCCGTCTCGACGGCTAGTTTCGCGCAAATCGCCACGCAGGCGACTCCGGCGGACAAGGTCAAAATCGCCAAGGGCTTCCAAGTCGAGCTGCTTTACTCCGTGCCGAAAGAGCAAGAAGGCTCGTGGGTCTCGATGACGCAGGATGACAAAGGCCGCATGATTTGCAGCGATCAATACGGCGCACTGTATCGCATCACACCCGGTGCCAAGGCTGCGGACACGAAGGTGGAGAAGCTCAGCATCGACTTCGGCCACTGCCAGGGCCTGCTTTTTCACGCGGGTGCTCTTTACGGCGTGGTGAATGACGACGCGTATCAGGGCCGCGGCCTCTACCGATGCAAGGACACGAATGGCGATGATCAATTCGATGCCGTGGAACTGCTGCGAGCCTTTCCGGGCAAAGCGGGCGAGCATGGGCCTCACGGCGTCGTAGCATCGCCGGATGGCAAGAGCCTCTACGTGATGTGCGGCAATCAAACGCCGGAACCGAGCTGCGAAACGAGCCGCGTGCCGCGTCATTGGGCAGAGGATCAGCTTTTCCCGATGCTGCTTGGTCGCGGCTTCATGCGCGATGTGCTGGCCCCTGGTGGCTGGTTGGCGAAGACGGATCTGGATGGCAAAAAGTGGGAACTCATCAACACCGGCACCCGCAATACCTACGACATCGCCATCAATCGCCAGGGCGACATCTTCGGCTTCGACGCTGACATGGAGTGGGACACCGGCATGCCGTGGTATCGCCCCACGCGCGTGTGCTTCATGCAAAGCGGCGGCGAGTTCGGCTGGCGCACATGCAGCAAAAAGTGGCCTGCCCGCTGGGAAGACAGCCTGCCCGCCGTCGTGGACATCGGCCCTGGCTCGCCCACGGGCGTGGCGTTCGGCTACGGAGCCAAATTCCCCGCGAAATACCAGGACGCGCTCTACATCTGCGATTGGAGCTACGGCAAAATGTATGCCGTGCACCTCGCTCCGAATGGTGCGGGCTACACGGGCACCGCGGAGGAATTTATGAGCGCCTCACCGCTGCCGCTGACGGACATCGAGGTCTCGAAGAAGGATGGAGCCATGTATGTCAGCGTCGGTGGCCGCAAAGTGCAGAGCGGGCTGTATCGCGTGACTTACACCGGCTCGGAGAAGTCCGACGGGTCAGACAAGTCGGACGTGTCGGACCTCGCGAAGGTGCGTGAAAGTCTCGAACAGCCCGGCGTGAGCGTCGAAGCTGCCTGGCCGCATCTTTCTTCCACAGATCGTCATCTGCGTTTTGCAGCGCGCATCGCCTTGGAGCATCAGCCCGTGGCCTCGTGGAAAGACAAAGCCCTCTCCGAAGCCAATCCGCGTGCCGCTTTGACCGCGCTGATGGCGCTGGCACGCAGCAGCGGTGGGGACAAGACGCTGTTGAAGCCGATTCTCGATGCCCTGGGCAAGATCGACTTCAAATCGCTCAAGGGGCTCGACCGTGTGACGCTCATTCGCGATTACATGCTCGCCTTCACGCGTCTCGGTGAGCCGGATGCGGCGACGAAGGCTGAATTGATCGCGAAGCTCAATCCGCTCTTCCCGACAAATGACACGGGGCTGAATCGCGATCTCGCGGAGGTGCTCGTTTTCCTCGGTGATGCCGGCATCGTGGCCAAGGCGGCACCGCTGGTGAATGACTCGCCCACGCAGGAGGAGCAGATCGACTACGCCCGCATTCTGCGCTTCGCGAAGACGGGCTGGACGAAGGAACTGCGTGCGGATTACTTCCGCTGGTTCCTCCGCGCGGCGAATTACAAGGGCGGGGCCTCGTTTGACCTCTTCATCGGCGAAATCAAAAAGGACGCGCTCGGCACGATGAGCGAGGAAGAGAAACTCGCGATCAAAGACGTGCTCGATGCCAAACCGGAGGCCAAAGCGCCCGCGTTCACCTCGAAGCTGATGAACTTCGTCAAAGCGTGGACGGTCACTGATCTCGAAAAATCGCTCGGCGTCGGCCTGGAGGGCAATCGCAACTTTCAGAACGGCCGGAACATGTTTGGAGCCGCGACGTGCTTTGCCTGCCATCGATTCCAAAACGAAGGCGGAGCCATCGGGCCCGATTTGACCTCCGTGGCGGGCAAATACAGCCCGCGTGACCTGCTTGAGCACATCATCGAGCCCAGCAAAGAGATTAGCGACCAGTATGGAAGCACCGTTTTCACCAAAAAGGACGGCAGCATGGTCGTGGGCCGCATCGCGAACATGAAGGAGAACATCATGATGGTCTGCACGAACATGATGGACCCGAACAATTTTACGAACGTGGACGCCCGCGACGTGGTGAAGACGGAGGAGAGCAAGGTGAGCATGATGCCACCCGGCTTGCTCTACATGCTGAAGGAAGACGACATCCTCGACCTGATGGCCTACCTGCTCAGCAAAGGGAATCCGGATGATCCGATGTTTGTGAAGTAATGGAATTCAGAGCGGGGCAGGAATGCCCCGAATACAAAAAGCCCGCGGACCTCGAAAGGTCTGCGGGCTTCTTTTTCGACCTCGGAGGCCGTCTGCGGTTTAATGCAGGAAGTGGCGGTAGCCGGTGAAGACCATGGCCATCTTGCGTTCATCAGCGGCGGCGATGACATCGGCATCTTTGACAGAGCCGCCGGGCTGGATGGCAGCGGTGGCACCGGCATCGGCGGCGGCCATGAGACCGTCAGGGAAGGGGAACATGGCGTCGGAGGCCACGATGCTGCCTTTGAGGCTGAGACCGGCTTCCTGTGCCTTCCACACGGCGATGCGGCAGGAGTCCACGCGGCTCATCTGACCGGCACCGATGGCGAGCGTGCGGTCGTGAGTGGCAAACACGATGGCGTTCGACTTCACATGCTTCACCACACGCCAGCCAAAGCGCATGGCTTCGAGTTCATCGCGGGTCGGCGGGCGGATGGTCTTCACTTTGTTTTCGAGATCATCAAGGCCGAGGGCACGCGGATCGCTGTCCATGACCATCACGCCGCCAGGAGCGGAGCGGATGATCGGCTCAGCGAGAGCTTCGGCGACGCCGGGGAGCATCTGGATGAGGCGCAGGTTCTTTTTCTTCTGGAGCAAAGCACGGGCATCAGCATCGAAATCAGGCGCGATGATCACATCGGTGAAAATCTCCGAGATGATGCGGGCGAGACCGAGCGTCATGCTGCGGTTCACGACGATCACACCGCCAAAGGGAGCCTGCTTGTCGGTCTCGAAGGCCTTCTGCCAGGCCTCGCGGAGGTCTTCATCGGCACAGCCGACGCCGCAGGGGTTGGTGTGCTTCAAGATAGCCACGGTAGGGCGGCGGAATTCGAGGGCGATCTCCGCGGCGGCCTGGATGTCGAGCACATTGGTGTAGCTGAGGTCTTTGCCATGCAGCTTCACAAAGTAATCGCCGAAGTTGCCGTACAGCGAGGTCTTCTGGTGCGGATTGTCACCGTAACGTAGCTCGGCGTAGAGCGGCAGGGAGACGTTGAAGGTCTTGTGCGTGCTCTGCTCCTTGTTCAAGTAGGCAGCGATGGCCGTATCGTAGGCTCCGGTGCGCTGGAAGACCTTGCAGGCCAGGCGCTCGCGGGTGGCGAGGCTCGTCTCACCGGCGTTTTCCTTCATTTCGGCCAGCACGACGGTGTAATCGGCGGGATCGGTGATGACGGTGACCCAGCGGTGGTTCTTGGCGGCGCTGCGCAGCATGGACGGGCCGCCGATGTCGATGTTCTCGATGGCCTCTTCGAGGGTCACATCCTTCTTCGCGATGGTTTGCTCAAAGGGATAGAGATTCACGACGACGAGGTCGATGAGCGGAATCTCATGCTTCTTCGCGTTACGCTTGTCTTCGTCGTTGTCGCGACGCTGGAGGAGACCGCCGTGGACCTTCGGGTGGAGGGTTTTGACGCGGCCGTCGAACATCTCCGGGAAACCCGTGTAGTCCGAAACGTCGATCACGGTCAAACCGGCGTCTTTGAGGTGCTTCGCGGTGCCGCCGGTGGAGAGCAGCTCCACGTTGAGGGCGGCGAGACCTTTGGCGAAGTCAACGAGGCCGGTTTTGTCCGAAACAGAGAGCAGGGCGCGGGCGATGGGCATGGGCGGGAGAGAGTAGGAGGGGCAGTTAAGATGAAAATCCGGGGGTGCAAGGGGTTTGCTCAATCATCCCGTGCGGGGCGTCCGCGGTTCTGTTTGATGCCGGAACGGTGGCGCTTCGATTTGACGAGCTTCTTCTTCAAAGAACGTGGCCGTGGACGGTTTTGGCGGCGGGCTTTTTCTTTTTCGTTCTGCGCTTCGAGCTTCTCGGCGGCCCGGCGGGCGGCAATGCGCTCGCAAAGCTCCTCGCGGGCCAAAATGCGGTTTTGGGACTGCGAACGCTCCCGCTGGCAGCGCACCTCGATGCCCGTCGGGACATGCCGCAGCACCACGGTGGAGCTGGTTTTGTTGATCTTTTGCCCGCCGGCACCCGTGCCGCGGATGAAAGTCTCCTCCAAGTCCTCCTCGCGGATGCGGAGGCTCCGCATCCGGGCATTCAGGCCGTCTTCGCTCTCATTCATGAGGTGATCTTTGCTGTTTGAAATGGCAGTCGCAACCGCTATGACAGCCGGATGGAAGAATACCACCGACTGCTGCGCAAAGTGCTCGAACACGGCTCCTACCGTGAGGACCGCACGGGCACGGGCGCGTATTCGGTTTTTGGCGAGCAGAGCCGCTATGACCTGCGCACGCATTTTCCGCTCGTGACGACAAAGAAGCTTCACCTGCGCTCGATCATTCATGAGTTGCTGTGGTTCATCAAAGGCGACACGAACGTCAAATACCTCCAGGACAACAAAGTGACGATCTGGGACGAATGGGCCGATGAGAATGGTGACCTCGGCCCGGTGTATGGTGCCCAATGGAGACGCTGGCAGGGCGATGATGACGCCACGCCGCACGACCAGATCGCGGATGTGGTCGAGTCGCTGAAAAAGAACCCCTACAGCCGCCGCCACATCGTCAGTGCGTGGAATGTCGGCCGCATTGGCGAGATGGCGCTGCCGCCCTGCCACTGCCTGTTCCAGTTCTTCGTCGATAAAGGTCATCTGAGCTGCCAGCTCTACCAGCGGAGTGCGGATCTCTTCCTTGGCGTGCCGTTCAACATCGCCAGCTATGCCTTGCTCACGATGATGGTGGCGCAGGTATGCGATTTGAAGCCCGGCGAGTTCGTTCACACCTTTGGCGATTTGCATCTTTACTCGAATCACCTCGATCAAGCCCGCGAGCAGTTGTCACGCGAGCCGCGGCCGCTGCCGGTGATGAAGATCAATCCCGATGTGAAGCACCTTGATGACTTCAAATTCGAGGATTTCACCCTCGAAGGCTACGATCCGCATCCGACGATCAAGGCACCGATTGCGGTGTGATTCACGCCGCCTCGGTTTGCAGGGCTTCCTTCGGTTCGCGGTGCGTGCGGCGGCAGAAGTCGTCGTAGCTGATGACCTCAAAGCGGCCGTCAAGATGCTCAATGATGGCGGTCATGGATTCCACCCAGTCGCCGGAGTTGAGGTAATGCACCTCGCCGAGCATCTTGTCCGTGGGCGTGTGGATGTGACCGCAGATGAGGCCCGCGCATTGACGCCAGCGGGCGAGTTCGACGACCTGCTCCTCCCAGCGGCCCATCGGGCTCACTTTGGCCTTCACCTTGGCTTTCGCCCATTTCGCGAGGGAAAAGGGCTCTTTGCCGAGAAGTTTGCGCACCCAGTCGATGATGCGGTTGAAGCGGAGAAGGGCGTTGTAGCCGTAACCGCCGAGTTTGGCGAGCCAGGCATGGTTCGTCGTCACCGCGTCAAAGCCATCGCCATGCACGATGAGGTAGTCACCGCGTGAGGTGGCATGCACATGCTCCTCGGCGATGCTCAAATTATCGAGTTGGATGGGGATGAAGCGGTCGAGGATGTCATCGTGGTTCCCTCGGAGGTAGATGACCTGCGTGTTTTCCTTCTCCATCTTCCGCAACACGGTGCGGATGAAGCTCGTGTGGCCGTGATTCCAGCCACCGAGACGTTGCAGGTGCCACGCGTCGATGATGTCGCCATTCAGGATGAGCTTCTCACAAGGTGTGTGACGCAGGAAATGCGCGGCCTGCAGGGCCTTGCTGTCCTTCATGCCGAGATGCACATCGGAAACGATCACCGTGCGCACGCGGAGCTTGGTCTTTTCGCGGATGGGATCGAGGTCGCTCATGCGTTGGCGGGGCGTGCGGTGGCGAGTTCATGCTCGAATTGCTCGATGACACGGCCCCAGCCGAAGTCGCTGGCGGATTGCCGGGCGGCGTGGCGCAGCACGGCATCCTTCCAGCGGGCGGCGATGGCTTGAGTGCGGTTCACAAAAGCATCTTCGTCGCCAAACGGAGCCAGCCAACCATTTTCACCATCGCGGATCACGAGACGTGGCGCGGCATAATCAAAGGCCAGCACGCCAAGCCCGCTTGCCATCGCCTCCAGCACCACATTGCCAAACGTCTCGGTGATGCTCGGGAAGAGAAACAGATCAGCGCTGGCATAATGTCGTGCGAGATCCGCTCCGGTGCGTGCGCCGGCATAAATGGCCTGCGGATGCTCGTTGCGCATCGCTTCGAGCCGCGGGCCATCGCCGACAAAGACGAGCCTGGCCTGCGGCTGCACGATGCGGAGAGCCTCGAAGGCCCGGACAGCCAGCGGGAGGTTCTTTTCCGCGGCGATTCGGCCCACGCAGATGGCCACGGGTGTGTTGTCATCGGCTCCCCAGCTTTGCCGAAGCTCCACACTCCGGCGTTCCGGGCTGAACAGATCCGTGTCCACACCGCGACCGAGCACGCCGACATTCTTGATGCCCCATTTGGTCAGCATCGCGGCCGTGTCCTGGGACGGCGTCAGCGTGCGGGCAGTGGCATTGTGAATGCTGCGCAGGATGCCGGAGGCCACGGCCTCCATGCCGGGGAGATTGTAGTCCTCGAGGTAGGATTGGAAATTCGTGTGAAAGCCGCTCACCACCGGCAAGTGACGCTTGGCGGCTGTGCGAATGGCCGCGATACCGAGCGGGGTCTCGGTGGCCACATACAGCACCTCAGGGCGAAACGAATCAAACAGCACCGAAAGCTCCCGGCCGGAGGCAAAGCCGATGCGCAGGGCATCATAGCCCGGCACGGGCATGGAGGACATCACATGCCTGGGAAGGCCTGGCTCGCGACTGGACGCCTCCAGCGTCGTGACGACCTCGACGACGTGTCCACGCTTCGCCAGGCCCTCGCTGAGCGTTTGCAGGGACCTCGCTACGCCGTTGATATCGGGCGGGTAGGTGTCGGTGACGATCAGGATGCGCATGACGCGAGGAAACAGCACCAGAGTGCGCTTTCCAAGCGGCTTGTGTGACGAAAACGTCAGCGCCGAGGCGGACAGTATCGGGGCCACTCCTGGCCCCACGAGCGGGGCAGGAATGCCCCGGATACGAGATCAGTAGCTGCGGGCAAAGATCACGCGACGGCTGCTCGGGCGGCCGGTGAGGAAGCACTTGCCCTCTTCGGCGTATTGATCGCCGTTCGGGATGCAGCGGATGGTGATCTTGTTCTCCTTCGCGAGCTTTTCTTCCTCTTCCATCGTGCCAGCCCAATGCATGAGGGCAAAGCCGCCGCCGTTTTCATCAGCGAAGAAGGCTTTGAACTCGTCCAGTGTGTCGAGCTTCTTCATGTTCGCGTCACGCATCGCGGTGGCGCGGTCGAGCAGGGCTTGCTGAATCTCAGCGAGACGTTCCTGCACGGTCTGGATGAAGTCTTCCTTCGGAATGAATTCCTTCTCCTTCGGGCCTTTGTCGCGACGGGCCACCGCGACGCTGCGGCTGGTGATGTCACGCGGTCCCATCTCGATACGCATCGGCACGCCCTTCTTGATCCATTCCCAGTTCTTCTGGCCACCAGCCAGGTCACGCTTGTCCACCAGCACGCGGATGGGCTCACCAGCCCAGGTTTGCGAGCGCAGCGTCTGCGCCAGCGCCTCGCAGGCGTCGATGATTTCCTGACGGGTATCCGGCTTCGGAGTGACGGGAAGAATGACGATCTGCTGAGGAGCGATGCGGGGCGGCAGCATCACGCCATCGTCATCGCCGTGCGCCATGATCATCGTGCCGATCAGGCGAGTGCTCACGCCCCAGCTCGTCGTGTGAGCGAACTGCTTCGTGTTGTCACGGCCCAGGAACTGAATGCCGGCGGCCTTGGCAAAGTTCTGCCCGAGGTAGTGCGAGGTGCCCGCCTGGATGGCCTTTTTGTCCTGCACCATCGCTTCGACGGTCAGGGTGCGCACAGCGCCGGGGAAACGCTCGCGCTCGGTCTTTTCACCGGGGATCGTCGGGATTGCGAGGTGATCGCGGAGGAAGTCTTCATACACTTTGTGCATCGTTTCCGTCTCCACGATGGCTTCTTCGGCCGTTTCGTGAGCGGTGTGGCCTTCCTGCCAGAGGAACTCGGCCGTGCGCAGGAACAAACGCGGACGCATTTCCCAGCGCATGACGTTGGCCCATTGGTTGATGAGCAGCGGGAGATCGCGGTAGCTCTCGACCCAGCGGGCAAAGGCCGCGCCGATGATCGTTTCGGAGGTCGGGCGGATGACGAAAGGCTCGGCGAGCTCGCCAGTGGGGACCATCTTGGTAGTGCCATCGGGCTGCTTCTGCGCTTCGAGGCGATGATGCGTGACCACGGCGCACTCGGTGGCAAAGCCCTCGGCATGCTGCGCCTCCTTTTCGAGGTAGCTCAGCGGGATGAGCAGCGGGAAATAGGCGTTCACATGGCCGGTGGCCTTGAACTTCGCATCGAGCTGGCGCTGGATGTTTTCCCAGATGCCATAGCCCCAAGGCTTGATGACCATGCAGCCGCGGACTTCGGAGTTTTCGGCGAGATCAGCGGCGCGGATGACCTGCTGATACCATTCAGGGAAATCTTTTTCGCGAGTCGGAGTGATGGCGGTGGCGTTGCTCATGGAAGGGCGCGGAGAGTAGGGCAGGGAAGCCAAAGCGCAAGGCGGACGCGTGTATGATCCTTGCGGGGGCTGGGGTGCTGAAAAAACACTACGCCATCATTCCAGCTTCTCCCACTCAGGCCGCCTTCTGGAGGCGGGAGGCCATCGCGCCGGGTTCGTCACGCTCCACGACGCCATCGCGGAGGCGGATGATGCGGGTGCAGCGCTCGACCATGCGTTCGTCATGAGTGACGAAGACGAGGGTTTTACCCGCTCGATTGAGGTCGTCGAAGATGCCGAGGACTTCCTGGCCGGATTTGCTATCCAGATTTCCCGTCGCCTCGTCGGCGAGGATCATGAGGGGATTGTTCGACAGGGCACGGGCGATGGCCACACGCTGTTGCTGGCCGCCGGAGAGCTCGGTGGGCTTGTGATAAAGGCGATGCTCCAGGCCGACCTGGGTGGCGAGGCGGGTGGCGACCTCGACCATGTCGGCGTCCTTGGCGCCGCCGTAATACATGGGCACAGCGATGTTTTCGATGACGCTGAGCTGCTGGATCAAATTGTAGCTCTGGAAGATGAAGCCGAGGTTGCGATTTCGCGCGGCGGAGAGGTCGTCATCATCGAGCTGAGCCACGTTTTGCCCGCCGAGGAAGTAATCGCCGCTGGTGGGCTGGTCGAGGCAGCCGAGGACATTTAGCAGCGTGGATTTCCCGCAACCGGAGGGCCCCATGATGCAAACATACTCGCCGGGGTAAATGGAGAGTGACACACCTTGCAGCACATGCTGGACCATGTCGCCCATGCGGTAGCTTTTGCGGATGTCCACGAGCTTGATGATGGGATCAGCCATGCGTCAGGAGGTGCCCGGTTCTCGGTGAGCGGCGAAAGGAAATCACGCGCCTGCGGCGGCGATGTTCTTTTCCTTGGGTTTGCCGTCCTTGGTCTTTTGGGCCGGGCGAGCGGGCTGTTGAGATTCCTCGACGTCCGTCTTCTTCGGCAGAGTCAGGGCCACGTCTTCACCGGGCTGCAGACCGTCCTGCACTTCGATGAACTCATCATTGAACTGGCCGGTGACGATGGAGCGGCGCTCCAGTGAGCCGCCACGGCTGACGTAGCAGAAGTGATGATCGTCTCCATCGACCTCGATGGATTGCACGGGCACATAAATCACATCGGCGAGCTGGTTGACGATGATCTCGACCTTGGCGTTCATGCCGGGCTTCAGCCAAGGATGAAAGCCATCAATGTGGATGGTGGCGGGATAGACCTTCAAATTGGGGGTGTAACGGCTGCTCGAGCTGTCCGGAAGAATGGCGAGCTCGGCGACCTTGCCTTCGAGCTGCTTGCCGGGCTCCGCATCGACGCGGACGAGGGCTCGCTGGCCGATGTGGACCTTTTTGACCTGGGATTCGTGGATGTTCACCTTCACGCCCATCTGGCTCATGTCCGGGATGGTGAGGATGGTCTGGCGGAAACGGACGGAGGAGCCTTCCTCGATCGTGTTGCTGTAATTGTAGGACGAGGAGGCGTTGAGGTCCCCGTAGGCCACGAGGCCAGGCTGAGTGGCTTTGATGACGCAAGCCTTGAGCTGGCGATCAAGGTCCTCACGCTGCGTGACCTCCATTTCGTGGCGTCGTTTGGCCGTTTGATAGCGCACCTCGACCTGGGCCATGCGGCTGCGATTTTCACGAATGGTGCGCTGGAGCTTGTTGAGGGCCTCGCGGTAGTTCGAGATGAGCGTGGCGCACTGCTTGTTGAACTCGTAGGCTTTGAAGAGGGAGAGCTGGGTCTCAGCGGTCTTCACCGAGAGCTCGACCTTGTCATAGGTGACCTGATCGTTTTCGAGCTGGGTCTTGGAGATGTAGTTTTTGCCAGCCAGGCGGCCAGAGGCCTCGACTTTCTGCTTGGCGACGGCGAGCTCGGATTTGCGCAGGAGGAGGTCGTCCTCGAACTGGCGGAGCTTCTGCTGGGCCTCTCCATCACTGCCGCTCTTCGAATCGAGAAAAGGACTGAAGTCGATGCGCTCTTGGGAGGTTTTGGCGACGGTTTTCTTGGCCGCCTTTTCCTCGGCGGACTTGGGTTTGCCAGCATCGGGACTCACGGGCGTGTCCGCTTGGGACTCGAGCACGGCAGCGTGCGCTTCGAAGGCATTCACATCCTTCGGCATCCCGGCTTTGCTCAGCACGGCGGAGGTGACTTCGCGGCCGAGATACTTTTCGAAGTCCATGAGGGCGAAGATGCCGACTTCCTTGGCGGCGCGGAAGAGGCTCTGGTTCTCGCTTTTTTGGATTTCGCGGTTCTGGTCAGCATCGATGAAGGCAGAAACGGTGGTCTGGAACTCGATTTCGTGGTTTTGGATCTTCTGCCGCACCTCGGTGTCATCGAGCTCGACGAGGACCTTGCCATTCTTCACATCCTCCTCGGTGACGAGGTAGCCCTCGGGGATGAGGGAGAGGATCTTGGTGGGTATTTCGATCTCGGACTTCAGCTCCAAATTCTGCAAGGCGCGGATTTCACCGCCTTGGAGGACATCAATCTCCAGCGGGCCACGCTGGACGGCAAAGGTGGGAACGGCAACGGCGGCATCGGAGGAGCCTGCGAGCCACTTCCAACCAAGCCAGACGGCAGCAACCGCGACGGTCGCCAAGCCAAGCCAAGTAATGGTTTTTCCCTTTTTCATCATTCTCCCTTTGGTTTCTCCTTTTTCAATACGTCCACCCACGAGCCGTCTTTCTCGATGAAGAGGACGCCCATGTCCCGCCACAACTGCAGGCGGACTAAATTGTGATTGATGCGGGTGGACACCATGAGATCGCGGGTGGTGTTCATGTCGCGCTGGGCTTCGATGAGGTCACGCGGGGTGTTTCGACCTTCCTCGGCAAAGGCGGTCTCCACCTCGATGCGGCGTTTGCTGATCTCCATGCCTCGGACGGCGAATTCATACTGCTTCCGGGCCACCTCGAGGTCGCGCCAGCCGGTGCGGACGGCATTGCGCACCTGCTCCTCGGCCAGCTCGAGCTCGCGGCGGGCACGCTGCTCAGCTACGAGGGCGGCGCGGAGGGCGTTCCGCTCGGGTTTTTGGTTGAGGTTCAGGTCGGTGTTCAGGCCGATCGTGGCCCCCCGGTTGCCGGTTTGGAGCTGGAAGTCGTTGCGATTAGGATCATCGAGCACCCGGCTTGAGACGACGGCATTCAGCGTGGGCAAAGTCTCTTGTTTGGCGATGAGGACACGGCGGCTGGCGTCCTCGACACGGTCCTTGTTGTTCCAAAGATCGAGCCGTGTGGTAAGAGCCGTCTGGAGGGCATCATCGAGCGTGCCCGGCGGCGTGAGTATTTGCAGGTCATCGAGGTCTTTGTAATCGAGCACGATGCGCTCGGTGACGGGCAGGCCGAGGGTGATTTTGAGGTCATCGACTGCCTGCTCGTAATTGCGGATGGCATTGACCCAACTGCGCTGGAAATTGATCTGCGCCTGGAGGAGCTGGCCGAGGGAGGAAGGATTCCCCTGGCCGTTTTCCACGAGGGATTTCTGCTGTTCGACAATGTTGTTGAAGGCCATGTAGGCCAGGTAGGCGTTCTTGGCGCTCTCGCGGCTCTGAATGGTGCGGTAATACTGCGTGGCCACTTCCACCGCGAAGGACTTCCGCTGCTGGGTGAAGGTGCGGATATTGTAGAGGACGCTGCGTTCCCCCTGGGTCAGCGCCTCGGAGGCGGCCAGATAGCCCGCGCCGCGGAGCAGGGGCTGGGAAAGCGTGAAAGCCACGCGGGAGTTCCCGCTGTCCAGACCGCCGGTCACAAAGCGCACGAAGTCCGAGCTCAAATCCGCCGCCAGCCTGGCACCGGTGCGGGTGAGCACGCTCAGCCCTAGATCACCGCTGGTGGCCAGAGTGCCGGTGTTGACCAAGGTGTTGATGCCATCGGTGACTTTCGTGCGGTCGATGGTGTGGGAGCCGCTTCCGCTGAGGATCGGGGCGAAGTTTTGGCGGGTCAGCGTGAGGTCCAGGGCCGCGAGATACACGACCTCTTTCTGAAGGAGGTAGTTCCGGTTCCGGTGAACGGCGAATTTCAGCGCCTCGGCCAGCCCGATGACCCGGGCGTCCTTTTCGATATAGGCCCGGTCGCCGAGGAATTCGACCGTTTTGAGGTTCTTGGCCAGCTCATCCATCGACACGGGTGGTGGCGGTGTGATGTCGAGCAGGTGTTGGCCCGAATTGGGCACCTTGCTGGTCTTTTTCTTCAACAGCCCGAAAACCTCCCGGTCCGCCCAGTTCTTGTACATGGAGGTCTTGCATCCAGACACCGCCAGCAACACCACGCCAAGGAGCGCGAGACGTGGAGACGATGAAAGACGAGCCTGGTGGACCATGCGGGAAGAGTGGCCGTCAGGCGAGGGGGGATGGGTTGCCGGACGGAGGTTGGTTTTTGGGGGTGTTGTTTTTACGGAACTGCTAACCAATTTCTATCGGCAAGTTATGCCTGCCCGAGATGCGAAGGTCCCGTGAGGCGATCGCATTCTAGCGAAGCCCGTGGCTGCCTGCCGCCCTAAGCGCCTGCCCGCGTGGGTTTTTCATGGCGACAAAGACGGCGCCGTGCCCGTGGAGAACAGCCACAAGATCCACGACGCCCTCCAAAAGCCCGGCGCCCCCGTGAAGCTCACCATCTACCCCGGCGTGGGCCACGACTCCTGGACGCAGACCTATGACAATCCGGAGTTCTGGGCCTGGCTCTTCGCCCAAGAACGCGGTGCCTGAACCCCTGTGAGGCCTTGGAGGCATCTGAACACCCTGGCAGGGTCACCCATCGAAGTTCGAGGGGTGACCCACTGAAGTTCGAGGAGTGACCCATCAAAGCGCGAGGGGTGACCCACTGAAGTTCGAGGGGTGACCCACTGAAACGCGAGGGGTGACCCATCGAAACGCGAGGGGTGACCCACTGAAACGCGAGGGGTGACCCATTGAAGTGCGAGGGGTGACCCATCGAAACGCGAGGGGTGACCCACTGAAACGCGAGGGGTGACCCATCGAAACGCGAGGGGTGACCCACTGAAGTGCGAGGGGTGACCCATTGAAACGCGAGGGGTGACCCATTGAAACGCGAGGGGTGCCCCATCGAATGGCGATGGGTCAGGGGTGGAACGGCCGCCCCTGACCCTCCGGTGGGCTGCTGGTGGCTCAGCCGTAACCATGCAGTCGGGCCTACAAAGTCGCGGCAGCGTCCTGGAGTGCTCCAGTCCTCTGGAGCTTTTCGCAGGCCAAGCGACGCTCGAAAGCGCCGGAGGCCCGGCGCAGTCCAGAACGCTGCCGCGAACCTTCACCCTCGGGTGTTGTCGGATTGCTTGGCGAATGCTCTTCAAGCCGGATTCCAAAGTTCTCCGTAGCCAAGGTATTCTTGCCAAGATGAATTTCGGGATTCGGGTTCAACGACAGAGTTACGGCTCAGGTGATGGGCGTGATGGCGTCCATGAAGGTGAAGGAG
>JAEUHK010000114.1 GCA_016795465.1 Verrucomicrobiaceae bacterium
GGATGTGACGGCGCAGGTTGCCAGGGCACCCGTCCCATACACCGCTGTGGAACTGGTCTCCTCTGAGGAAGGGGAGGTAGGGGCCATCCATGTGGGCGTGGCTGCCGGCACGGATGGTCCCATGAAGATCGCGGAGAACCGGCCCTTGATGAAAATCGAGTGTCTTCCGGAATGGACTCTCAACGTCGTCGTGCATCCCATTCAGTATAAAAATGCCAGTGGTCAGACAACTGGCACCGTGGACTACCTGCCGTCTCAGGCGCAACTCGAGGCCTACCTGAACAGCATCTTTGGCGTGAAGGCCAATGTTTGGTGCAACGTGACCTACCGAGATATCGAGGATGTGCGGTGGGACGTGGGGCTGAACCTCCCCGACTGGGCACCGAACCAGCACAACAATGAGTTTCTTGATGCCTTCAACAAGGATACCGAGGGGATAGATAAAACTTACCAAGACAAACCTTGGTCGCCGGAAGAGCAGGCCATCTTGGACGCCTCCACCCCTGACCCCGGCGCCGTGAACGTCTATTATGTCGCCACGCCGAAAACTTACATGGCGGGCCTGCAACACTTCTCGTATTTCCCAGTGACAAATCCCAAACACCAAACCTGGGCAAAGACCAGCGTGAGATCGGCCTTGGGCTGGGCCGGCAAAGCAACGTCGGGAGATAAAGGTGGGGTCGTGTGGGTCTACGATTACGTGCGCCTTCCCATGTTGCAGTATCCTCCCCATCAATTCGCCATCGCGCATGAGATCATGCATTATGTGGCACGGGTCGGTCATTCCACCGATGGCGACCTCCCCGGCACACTTCGCTCCGTCAACCACCTGCCGAATTCCGACAACGAGAGCCGCCTGATGACCGGGCTTGAAGGTCCCAAAAGAGGAGCTGGCCCGAAGACGCTCATCCGCAAGGAATGGTCCCGCCTCAACTGGGGAGCTAATTGGCCTGGAAACAGAGAAATGTCTGATATCAAGAATGATAACTACCCATTTAACCAGCCTCTTTATTCAGAATGAACTCCCTACACATGATCTGGGCCATCGCGTTGCTGTCTCTATCTATTGGCAGTTTGGCGGCGGAAGAAATTCCTCCAGCTCCCGACTATGCCGAGATTGGCAGGAACCAGAAGGCCCTTTTGAAATATGACGTGTTCATCTTCAAATATAAAGTGCCTGAAGCCACTCAAGACGCTTTGTACCGCGGTGATTACAGTCTGTTGGACAGGTTGGCGGCTGAAAAAAATCTCAAAGAGCTTTTCAATCTCTTATCGGCAACTGTTCCGGTGAGTTTCGGTCAACACATCTTCCAACCCGTGCCCTTGAGGGGGCCAAGTCGTGATCCCGATTATTACAAGCCGAACTTGGAATTCGGCGCGAGAGTTAGGGAGCAAATCAAGGAGCGTCTCGCGGCCATTCCGGGCCACACAGAGATGCTTGTGCAGGGCATCGACGCCGCGTCCAACCTCAAGGGCGGGCATGGCATGCGGCTTGGTAACATTGGGTTCCTGGGAGCTATTGGCAGCATGGAGGCCATCCAGCAACTGGGCCGATACCTGTATGATGACCGAAACCTGGAAGGCAAATACTTCTACGGCGGTCCCGATAGCGGCATGGATGCTCCGGTGTCAAATGCCGAGGCAGCCAGGGTTGCTCTCCATCGAGCCCTCGGCGATGATGGGCAGTCCATGGAGAAACGATTGGGGTTGGAGGAAACACGCCAGTGGTGGGAGTCCGAGGAAGGACGGCCATATCGGGAGTGGAAGTTTGAAACGGGCAATCTGAGGCCCACCCTTCGCAAAGGCCCTATCTCACTGCCGCCGCCTGCGCCATTAGACAAGACGGCACCTGCCTCGCCCCCGACTGCAAATGAGGTGCGTCCTACAACTATCTGGCCTGTGCTGGTCATCTTGACGCTGGCTGGGCTGGCTGCCGTGCTCGGCTTCACCAAGCTGCGGCGGAGCTGAGCAGCGGACGCCGTCAGTCTGTACTTTTTGTTCCGCGTTGCTCTTGCACCGACACCGCCTAGAAGGGCGGGCATGAAGCCTGCCCTTCTTTTTGCCCTCGCCGCCCTCACGCTTCGCGCTGCTGATCCTGCCTCGGTGGTGCGACAGGAGCTTCCGTCACTGGTCACGCTTTACCAAGAGCTGCACGCGAACCCCGAGCTGTCGATGCATGAGGTCGAGACGGCCGCACGCGTGGCCAAGGAGCTGCGCGAGGCCGGGCTGGAGGTCACGGAAAAGGTGGGCGGCCATGGCGTGGTGGGTGTTTTGAAGAATGGCGATGGCCCGGTGATCCTCGTGCGCACGGATCTGGATGCCCTGCCGGTGAAGGAGCAGACCGGTGCCTCTTACGCGAGCACGAAGGTGGTGAAGGACGACCTCGGCCGCGAGGTGAATGTGATGCATGCCTGCGGTCACGACGTTCACATGACGAGCTTCATCGGCACCGCACGGGCCTTGAGCAAGCTGCGCGACCAATGGAAGGGCACCGTGGTGATGATCGGCCAGCCGGCGGAGGAGCGTGTGCTGGGCGCACGCCTGATGCTGCGGGCCGGTTTGTTCTCCAAGTTTCCGAAACCGGACAAGGCGATCGCGCTGCACTGCGCCTCGGACCTTCCTCACGGCACGGTGGGCATCGTGGAAGGCTATGCGCTGGCGAACGTGGACAGCGTCGAGATCGTGGTGAAGGGCGTGGGCGGCCACGGTTCGATGCCGCATCTGTGCAAAGACCCCATCGTGCTCGCCTCGCACATCGTGCTGGCGCTTCAAACCATCGTCAGCCGCGAAGTGCGGCCCGGTGATCCGGCGGTGGTGACCGTGGGCAGCATTCACGGCGGCACGAAGAGCAACATCATCTCCGACGAGGTGCGCCTCCAGCTCACGCTGCGCAGTTACAAGACCGAGACGCGGCAGCATCTCATCGACTCGATCAAGCGCATCGTGAAGGCCCAGGCGGAGTCCGCGGGCATGCCGGCGGACAAAATGCCGGAGGTGATCGTCTCCGATGATCAAACGCCCGCGCTTTACAACCAGCCCGCTCTTTGCGCCGAGGTGCGCCGTCATCTCGACGCAACGCTCGGCGAGGCCAACGTGCTCACTCGCGAGCCGGTGATGGGAGCGGAGGATTTCGCCGAGTATGGCCTGACGAAGGAAAAAGTGCCGCTGTGCATGTTCTGGCTCGGCACGCAGCCGCCGGACGTGGTGGCCGAGGCGAAGAAGAAAGGCATCACGCTGCCTTCGCTGCACTCGCCCTACTTCAAGCCCATTCCCGAGCCGAGCATCGAGACGGGTGTGAAGGCCATGACCTCGGCGGTGATCGGCTTGATGGCCAAGTGAGGCCAGCAGGCAAGACAACTGGAAGGCCGGGCGTAGGTTCCGCGTGCTTTCCATCTACTCCCAACCTCAAAGCGGCTTCTGCGATGGTGTCTCGCGGCGAAACTTTCTGCGCATCGGCGGCCTCGCCATGGGCGGTCTCTCGCTGAATGATGTGTTGCGGGCTGAATCCACGCAGAAGACGACGAACCGTCACAAGGCCGTCATCATGGTCTTCCTGCCCGGCGGGCCGCCGCATCAGGACATGTGGGACATGAAGCCCGATGCGCCGAGCGAGGTGCGTGGTGAGTTCAAACCGATCTCGACGAATGTTGATGGCATCCAGCTCTGCGAGCATCTGCCGCGGCTGGCGAAGATGATGGACAAATGCACGCTCATCCGCTCCATCGCGGACTCGGAGGGGCGTCACGATGCCTTTCAATGCATGACCGGCAGGCCCACCAAAGGCCAGCCGCCCGGTGGTTGGCCCTCGCTCGGTGCCTGCGTGTCCCGACTGCAAGGCTCGGTGACACCTTCGATGCCGCCTTTCGTCGGCCTGGCTCCGAAAATGGGCGAGCCGCGCTGGTCGGACAACGGCCCCTCGGGCTTCCTCGGCATCTCGCATGCGCCTTTCCAGCCGAACAAAGGCGGCGGCACGGGCGACATGGAATTGAAGGGCATCTCGCCGGATCGTCTTCATGACCGCAAGGCTCTGCTTTCCAGCTTTGACTCGATGCGGCGTGACATCGACGCGAGCGGCCTGATGAGCGGCGTGGATGTGTTTCACGAGCAGGCGCTCAATGTGCTCACCAGTCCCAAACTCGTGCAGGCTCTCGATTTGAGCCGTGAGGACCCGCGGATCGTCGAACGCTATGGCAAAGGCGAGAATCGCAATCGCGATGACGGCGGCCCGCGGCTCACGAGCCACTTCCTCGCCGCACGAAGGTTGGTGGAAGCAGGCGCGAGAGTCGTCACGCTGGCCTTCAGCCGCTGGGACTATCACTCGAACAACTTCGGCCAGCTCCGCGAGGATCTGCCGCTGCTCGATGCGGGTCTCTCCGCCCTCATCACCGATCTCCACGAGCGTGGTTTGGACCAGGATGTGTCCGTCATCTGCTGGGGCGAGTTTGGTCGCACGCCCGCCATCAATCCGAAAGCGGGCCGCGATCACTGGCCGCGGGTGAACAGCGCCCTCCTAGCCTGCGGCGGCATGCGTCACGGTCAGGTCATCGGTGCCACCGACAAGATCGCCGCCGAACCCACAGACCGTCCGGTGGCCTTTGGCGAGGTGTTTGCGACCCTTTATCGCCAGCTCGGCATCGATGTGACGAAAGTGACGCTGCACGACCATGCCGGCAGGCCGCAGTATCTCGTCGATTCGCACCTGCCAATGCCGGAGCTGATTTGAATCACGGATCGTCCTTGCCCGCGATGAAGTCGCGGAAGGCCTGCGCGACGCGTTGCGTCATTGCCGCCGATTCGCCGGGCAGTTTGCGACCATCGATCGCGGCCAGCGGATGCACATCACGGGTGCTGGAGGTCAAAAAAGCCTCCTGGCAGCTTTGCAGAATCGAGAGCGGCATCGTTTCCTCACGAATCGCAATGCCCGCGTGCTGGCAAGCTTCGATCACCAGCGCCCGCGTGACACCCGCAAGGCATCCGCTTTCGAGCGGCGGTGTCTTCACGATATTCTCATGCGCCACGAAGATGTTCGTGCCCGTGCCTTCGCAAAGCTCGCCACGCGTATTCGCGAGGATCGCCTCCCCTGCCCCGCGAGATTTGGCATCGGCCAAGGCGCGGGCATTTTCGCCATACGAGGTCGATTTGATGCCGGCGAGAGCTCCACGCTCGTTTCGCGTCCACGGCACGGTGACTGCGGTTTCGGTTGGTGGCCAAGGCTTGAGCACGGATGCCACGACGGTCATCGTCGGTGTGTCATCACCGCGATCCGAGCCCAGCGGGCCATCACCGCTCGTCACGGTGACGCGGATGCGGGCATCGCGCATGCCATTCGCCTCCATCACATCCTGGATGGCGGCGATGAAGAGCTCAAAACGCGGTGCCGCGATGCCCATCGCATCACACGAGGCGACCAGCCGCTTCCAATGCCGGATGGCCGTGAAGGGCTTTCCATTCCTCGCCACGAGCGTCTCGAACACGCCATCGCCCACGAGAAAGCCATGATCGAAGGGCGAGATGCGGGCTTCGGCGGTCGGGAAGACTTTTCCATTGATCCAAATGTGGGCGGGCAGGCTCATGCGCCGCATTTTGACCTGCGATCTCGTCCGCACGCAAGCTGACGTTGCCCGTTTTCCATTCGTGCTCTAGCATCGAGGCCATGAAATTGACTCACTTTGCGCTCGCGCTCATGACGATCATCGTCGGGATCACCGGCTATCTGGCCTGGGAAGGCCAGCAGGCGGCCCGCGGCCAGAAAGAGGAGCTCGAATTCATGCGCAAGCAGCTCGAAGCCCGCGAGGCCGCAAAGCCGGTGAAGCCCGTGAGCAGCTTTGCACCCGTCAGCACCGAGCCCGTGATCTCACCCACGACTGCCACGAGCACGCCAGCCCCCATCGCCGAGCCTGCGACGCCCGTGATGCCGCCCAAAGTAGCCGCCGCAGCTCTCACCGCCCTTCAAAAACAAGTCCTCGGCATGCCCGCCGTGGCCCAGGTGATGCAAGTCGAGCGCGATCAGGGCTTCGTGGTGGTCAATGCCGGGAAGAACAAGAAGTTCGTCAAAGGCCAGAAGTTTGATGTGCGGCGCGGCGATGGTGTTGTCGGCCGTGTTTCCATCTCCGAAGCCATCGAAGACGCCGAGTCCGTGGCCGACATCGACACGACGGTCGTCCTGCCCGGTGCCCACATCGAAGCCGGCGATGAGCTCATCCTTCCCGTCACCCGATAAACAAGGATGGCCCAGGACCGCCTCGATCTTCTGCTCGTTCGCCGGGGCCTCGTGCCTTCGCGCGAGCAAGCGAAACGGCTCATCATGGCCGGCGAGGTCTTTGTGGGCGATCGCAAGGTGACGCATCCCGGCTGGAAACTGCCGCCTGACGCTGAGGTCATCGTTCGGCAACCCGCCAAGTTCGTGGGCCGCGGTGGTTTCAAGCTCGAAGGTGCTCTCGAGCACTTCGGCATCGACGTGACGAACTTCACCGCCCTCGACGTCGGCGCCTCGACCGGCGGTTTTACCGACTGCCTCCTGCAACGCGGCGCGGCCAAAGTCTTCGCCTTTGATGTCGGCACGAACCAGCTCGCCTGGAAGCTGCGCAGCGATCCGCGTGTGGTTTGCCGCGAGAAGTTCAACGTGCGCCACATGCAGCCCGCCGATGTCGGCCAGGAGGTCGATTTGATCGTGGCGGACGTGTCATTCATCTCTCTGACGCTCGTGCTGCCGCCTGCCATCGAAGTGCTGAAGGCCGGCGGCCTCGGCGTGGTGCTGGTGAAGCCCCAATTCGAGCTTTCCCCTGGCGAGATCGGCAAGGGCGGCATCGTGCGGGAGTCTGAACTGCATCAAAAGGCCTGTGACAAGATCGAGTCGTTCATCCGATCTCACACCGCTCTCGAATGGATCGGTATCACCGAATCCTCGATTCAAGGCACCGACGGCAATCGTGAGTTCCTGGCCTGCTTCCGTCGGGTAGCTTAGTCGCATACCCAAACCTGGAGGCGGGCGCAGTCGGCCCAAAACGACCTCCAGAGCGCTACATCTAGTCGGCAATACCGGTGCCCCCCATCGGGTTGGGGGTGAAAAACGTTGCAATCCGGCCCCAAACAGGCCTCACACCACCCGATTACGAATCAATTTTGAGAAAAAATGAAATTTTGATAACAAGACCCTTGCAATTGCGATATAATTCCCATAGATTCAAATCACACAGCTAAACAGCCATGAAAACAGTCAGCATTCATATCAGCAGCCGCCAAACGAAGGGCTTCAGCTTCTTCGAGATGATGATGTTCATCGCCATTCTCGGCATCATCGTTGCGATCTTGGTTCCGATGTGGAGCAACAACGACAGCTTCTATGCCGCCCGTGACCGCCGGAATGCCCAGGAGCTCGTTTCGATCTGCACCATGGCCCAGGCTGCTGGCCTCGACTTCGTGGAAAACGAAACCAACATCGTCGAAATCCTCCGCAACATCAGCCGCGGCCGCCTTGTCGAACGCGGTGCCATGAAGGGACGTAGTTTTTCGGTCCCCGGCCTGAGCGAGGAAGACCTCAACGGTGCCGCGGGCTATGTGAGCCTGCAAAATGGCGAGCTCCGCTACTCCTACGAGGTGCAGGTGCGCCGCCCCGGCGGAACGAGCCTGTGACGACTTTCGCCGCCCCGCCTGGAGATCTTCTGGCTGTTGACTCCGGGCGGTGGCAGGCGATGCCCCCTTCCCCATGCGCCCGGCATAAAGCCGGGCGTTTCCATTTTGAGACAGGTTGATGTGCAATTCGCTTGTATTTGCAATACGCTTTCACTAGCTGGCTGCATGTGCCCCCGCCTCCTCAGCAAGACCTTTCTCAACCTCGCCGCCACCGGCAGCCTCCTGTGCGCCCAGACAGCCCACCGGCATGACCCCTCCCACAATCACGAGGAGGAGGTGATCCCGCTCGATGAGGTCATCGTCTCCGCACCGCTGGACCGCCCGCTGTATCAGCAGGCTCAGGCCGCTTCGATCATGGCCTCTCAAGCCCTTACGCTGGGCCAGGAGGCCTCGCTCGGCCAGACGCTGAGCCGCGTGCCCGGCGTCAGCAGCAGCTTTTTCGGCCAGGCAGCCAGCCGGCCGGTGATCCGCGGCCTCGATGGGGATCGCATCCGCGTGCTGCAAAATGGGCTGAATACCATCGATGCCTCCTCTGCGAGCCCTGACCATGGCGTGAGCTTTGACGTGTCGAATTTGAAGTCTCTCGAGGTAGTTCGCGGACCGGCCACCCTGCTCTATGGCTCAAACGCCATCGGCGGCGTCGTCAACGCGATCGACGGCCGCATCGTGGACGAAAAACTCGACGCGGGCACCATTCGCGGATCGCTTGGGAGCCGGTTTAGCAGCGTGGACCAAGGCTATGCCAGCAATTTCATGCTCGAAGGCGGCCTCGGCCAAGGGCTGGCGTTTCATATCGAAGGCTTCACGCGTGCCGCGGAGGACTTCCGCGTGCCGGGCGACCTCCGCTCACAGGCTTTCCAGGCAAACAATCCCCTGCCCCCAGGCACCCCTGAGCCCAGCAAGATCGCACAGAACTCCTACCTGCGTGCTGAAGGCCTCAGTGGCGGCCTCAGCTATGTCTGGGACGAGGGCTTTGTGGGCTTCTCTTGGACGGAATACCACTCGCGCTATGGCTCACCGGTCGACCCGGCGGTGTTCATCGACATGAACCAGACGCGCCTCGATGTCCGCGGTGCCTTCTACAACCTGCTGCCCAAGATCAAAGAACTCAGCTACCGCTTTGCCTGGTCCGACTACGAGCACACCGAGTTTGAAGACGGCGAGGACAACACCGTCTTTAAAAACGACGGCTACGACTTCCGCCTTGAGGCGAAGCACGAAAAAGTGGCCGGCCTGGAAGGTGTGATCGGCTTCCAATCCGATCGCAGCAATTTCCTCGTTGCAGGAGCCGAGGCCTTCATGCCGCCATCAGTCACCCAATCCCACTCGCTGTTCATCTTTGAAGAGTTGAGCCCGCTTGAAAAGCTGCGCTTCCAGATCGGTGGTCGTTACGACAACATCAATGTCCGCTCCCTGGACAATCCGCTGTTTGGTTCCGCCGTGGACCGCAGCTTCGACAACTTCAGCGGCTCCGTCGGCGCGGTCTTTACCCCCGATGAAAGCTACGCGGCAGCCCTCACACTCACCTACTCCGGCAGGGCTCCTACCGCGCAGGAGTTGTTTGCGAATGGCGCTCATGCCGCGACGAACACGTTTGAAGTCGGCAACGCCGGGCTGGGCATCGAGAACTCGATCGGCATCGACCTCAATGTGCGCAAGCGCACCGGCTGGGTCACCGGCTCGATCGGCGGTTACTACACCCGCTACAGCAACTTTATCGGCCTCTTCCCCACCGGCACCTTCGACATCCCGTCCGGTTTCGAGATTTTCAATTATCAAAGCGTCGATGCCACCTTCGTCGGCGGCGAGCTGGAGGCCCAGTTCCACCTGCTGCATCCGATGGAAGGCACCGAAGCCGACACTCCGCGCACCAATCTCCACTGGGAGGTGCGTGCCGATGCCGTGCGTGCCCGCAATGACAATGGCGGTGGCTCCCTGCCTCGCGTGCCGCCTTTCCACCTTACCAACGCCCTCGTCTTCCAGCGTGGCGGCCTCACGACGCGCCTCGAAGGCATCTACGCCGCCCCCCAAGCCCGCACCGCGGCCAACGAACTGCGCACAGACAGTTACTTCCTCGTCAACGCCTCGATCAACTACCAGTTCAAGATCGCCCGCAACACCTGCGACCTCTTCATCAAAGGCATGAATCTCACCAATGCCGAAGCCCGTGAGCACACGTCCTTTCTCAAGGACCAGCTTCCACTTCCAGGCCGTGGCCTGGTCGTTGGCATGAAGATCGCATTCTAAGTCCTCAACGTTCCGAAGGTGCTCGTGAGGATGTCCTTGAGCAGGCTGCTGTCGTTCGAGTGGCAGATGAAGCGGGCACCTTGTTTGATGGCGCGTTGTTGCTGCTCCACTTTGCCAAACCAAGAGCCTGCCGGGATGTGACGTTTGTCGGCGGCGTCGATGACTTTTTGCACCATGGCGATGAAGTCGGGGTGATCGTATTCGTTCGGGATGCCCATGTTCGTCGTCATGTCATTTGGACCGATGAAAAGGGCGCTGACGCCGGGAATGGAGCAGATGGCATCAAGATTGGCCACCGCACGGACGGATTCGATCATCGGCACGAAGAGCGTGTCAGCGCATTTTTGCTCGGTGACATACTCGCGGGTCTTTTCGCTCGGCCAGTTGCCCTCACGGATGACTTTTTCGAGCGCTTCACCTTTCAGCGGTCGATACACCGCCGCAGCGGCGAGGCGTTTGAGCTGCTCCACGTCCTCCGCATACGGAATGACCACGCCGTCGAAGGAATCGCAAACCTTGGCCACATCATCCGCGTCGCGACTGTGTGTGCGGGCGAGCGTGGCGATGCCCTTCGCCGCCAGCGCGTAGCGCAGCGGCATGAAGTCAGCGATATCGAGCGCGTTGTGCTCCGCTGTGACGATCACGAAGTCGAGCAGCCCGTCCGGGATGAAATCGACGATCGAAGGCACCACCGCATGCTGCACGAGCATGCCAAAGACCGTGTGGCCCTTCATCATCTTGTCTTTGAGCACGCGGGCGGGTTTGGACGGAGTGGCGGAGTAAGGTGCGGGCATGTCGGAAAGTGGTTTGATCAACCTACGCGGCTACGGCCAGCAAATGTCGCAGTTCGGCATCAATGTCGTCGCCCTCCGGCAGCGTGGCGGCGACTTCGGTGCGAAGGATCTCGCCGTATTCGCGGCGGAGGCGGTGGAGGGCGGTGCGGAGGGCGTTTTCGCTGATCTGGAGTTTTTCGGCGAGCGTGGGGTGGTCGAGTGAGGCGCTGTCGGTGAGGTGTGGCTCCAAAGTGCGGACGAAGTCGCCGCGGCCGCGTTCTTCGTGCTTCGCAATCAGACGGGCGAGGGCACGGCGGAGCAGATCGCGCATCCACACGCGGTCAAAGGCCTCGTCGGGGCTGCGGGCGGAGTCTTGCGTGGTGAATTCGCGTTCGAGTGCCTCGATATCGAGCGGCTGGAAAGTGACCGCGCTGCCGCGTTTGAGCGTGTTTTGGTCGCGGTGATGGTTGCTGAGGTGATGACGGAAAATCGTGCGCAGCCAGGTGCGCAGTCGCCCATGCTCTGGCAGCACGTTGTCAAAGCTCTGGCCGTCTTTTTGCAGCAGTTTGAGCACAAAGTCCTGCGTGAGATCCGCGGCGTCCTCTGGGCCACTGCCGAGGCTGCGGGCGAAGGTGTAGAGCGGTTGCCAGTAGACCTCGCAAAGCTCCTCAAAGGCCCGCTGCCGCTGCGCCTCGTCCGCGGAGCGCAGTCGCGCAATCATGGTCCAGCGGGTGTCGGGGAAGTCGGGCATGGGTGAGTTTCGAGTGGCTGAGTGACGGCGCTTTGTTTATCAAAGCGGGCATGCTGGATCAATCTTCCAAATCGTCACCGAAAGACGCCCTCTCCGGGCGTGAGGCAGGTTTGTTGGGATTGGCGTTGGCGAAGGAGGAGTCGGAGACGGTGGTGAAGGGCGCGGCGGAGTCGGAGGTAGCGTCAGAGACGCTGATGGGGCTGTTCCCGGAGCTGGCGTTTGGCGGGAAGATCGGGCGCGGGGGCTTTGGCACGGTTTGGCGAGTGAAGCACAAGCATCTCGGACGCGTGATGGCGATGAAGGTGCTGGCACCGGCGTTTCGCGGCGATGCGGCGACGCTGACGCGCTTTGAGCGTGAGATGCAGGCAGCGGCGCAGGTGGATCATCCGGGTGTGGTGCGTTGTTTTGATGCGGGGCAGCGTGAGGGGACCTGGTTTCTGACGATGGAGCTGGTGCAGGGCATGAGTTTGAACCGGCTGCTGGAGCAAAGCGGTGCGCTGCGCGTGGCGGATGCGTGCGAGATCGCGCGGCAGGCGGCGCTGGCGCTGCATCATGCGCATGAGCGCGGGCTGGTGCATCGCGATGTGAAGCCGGGCAATGTGATGGTGGGCGCGGAGGGCGTGAAGCTGCTGGATTTCGGCCTGGCGCAGTTTGCGGCGGCGGATGCGGGGCTCGGCGGCATGAGTTTGACGATGAGCGGCGAGTTCGTGGGCACGCTGGACTACGCCGCGCCGGAGCAGGTGGAGTCGCCGGGCACGTCGGACCTGCGCGTGGATGTTTTCAGCCTCGGGGCGACGCTTTGGCATCTGCTGGCAGGTGAATCGCCGCGCGTGGATCGGGAGAAGGAATCGTCGTTGTTGAAGAGGTTGAATCGCATCGCGCAGCAGCCGCTGGCGGACATCGCGGAGCATTGCGAGCAGCCGTTGCCGAAGGGTTTGGCGGCTGCGTTGGCAAAAATGACGGCGCATGTGCCCGCGGATCGTTTTTCGACCTGCGCGGAGGTGGCGGAGGCTTTGGAGCCGTTTTGCGCGGGGCATGATTGGAGGGCTTTGATGGCCAAAATGCCTCCCGAAGAGCCGGTGGAGTGGAAATCGGCCACGACGCGTGTTTTGGACACAACGAGGCCTTCGCGTGGAAAAGGCCGGTGGTGGGCTGTGGCGGCTGTTTTGGCCTTGGCGGCGTTTTGGGGAGTGCAGAGCTTTGAGCGGTCGGATCAGACGGATCAAAAAAAGCCCGAACTGCATGGGAAGGAGTTCTCCGAAAGCCACGCTGGCATGCTGGCGAGCGAGTTACCGGAGCCGTCGGTGTTCCGTGCGAGCATTCGCGAGCTGGAGGACGGCTCGGTGATGGCTCCACGGGCACTCGCGCTGCATCCGCGATGGGACGAGCGTGCGTGGGTGGCCGTGGGCAACGGCATGGCATGGCTCATGCGAGGTGCGCCACCCGCGCCCTGGATCACGCAGACACCGGCGGACGGCATGGCCTTCACAGCGGATGGTGCGCGGATGGCGTGGACGCATCCCGGTTTTCTATCGCATGTGGATCTGCGTGACTTGGGCGAGGCGGAGGTGCTGGCGGCCGATTCGCCGTGGGGCGATCATCCGCTGCCGGTGAAGAATGCGGGGCCGGTGGAGCTGCCGCCCGCGACTTGGAGAGGCGATGCGGCAATCACGGCTCAAACCGCGCTCGTAGTGGCGGATCGGCAACTTTTCGCCGTTTCGCTGAAGGATGAGCACGCGCCGAAGGTGCTCGCCGAGGCCCAAGCGCCGCTCGTGGATGTGACGCTGACGAAGAATGACATAATCGTGGCCGTGGAGGACGAAACGCGGCTCGCGAGTGTGCGAAACGGCATTTTGACCCCTCTGAAGCTCGCGGAGCCGCTGCCGCCCGTGCGTGGCGTGGCCGCGGATCTGGCGAATGAGGCGCTGTATGTGATCACCTATGCACCTGCGGCCGTTTTTCGGTTGATGAAGACTGCTGACGAGGTGTGGCAGGCGAAGAAACTGGCGGAAAATTTTACCGGTGAGCTGCGTCGCGGCTGCGTGGCCGTTTCCTTGAATGGAAAGCGGCTGGCGGTGGCGGATACAGCGGGGGTGTTTGTGTGGAGACTTGAATAGGGTGGTGGAGTCCTCTCGACTCCAGAAGACAGCCGGGACGGCTGCACCACATTTTTCTCCAAACCTCTGTAACAACCCCAGGCAGACCGTGTGGGAGTCGTATGAACCCTTTGACTTACCTTCATGCATGCCTCCATCGCCAACACCTCACGTCGTGATTTCCTTCAGCAACTCACCGCCGCGGCGGCGGGCACGCAGTTTTTTGGTCTGGTGACGCAGGAAGCGCAGGGCGGGCAGTTTGCCTCGCCGATGAATCTGATGCTGATCATGACGGACCAGGAGCGTCCGCCGATGTGGATTCCCGCGGGCTGGGAGGCGGCGAACCTGCCGAACACCACACGCCTGAAAAACAACGGCCTCACTTTCACGCACGCCTTCTGCGCCACCGCCATGTGCACGCCCTCGCGCAATGCGCTGTTCACCGGCCTGTTTCCCGCGCAGAACCACGCCGACTCGACGCTGACGGAGGACTATTTGCAGACACCGCTGGAGCCGCAGATGGATCCCTCGCTGCCAAACATGGCCACCTGCCTGAAGGAGGCCGGCTACGATGTCATCTACAAAGGCAAGTGGCACATGAGCCACGGCATCGACGGCGTGGACGGCACCTACATGGAGGAAGACATCAGCCGCTACGGTTTCGATGGCTGGGACGCGCCTGATGCCGGAGGAGACACCGCCGCTCACAACTTCGGCGGCGGCACGGCAAATCATGACGCCCGCTTCATCAATGATGCGAAGGCCTTTCTGCAAAACCGCATCCAGAATCCCACGGGGCGACCTTTCTGTCTCATCGTGTCGCTGGTGAATCCGCACGACGTGCTGGCGTATCCCGGCGCGGGCAATCCGGACCCGTGGCAGGTCGGCGGCTATGATGCGTCATGGCTCACACCCACCACGCCTCCCATTCCGCTACCGCCGACGGTGAATGAAAACCTCGCCACCAACTACAAGCCGACCGCGCATGCGCAGATCAAGAGCGTGATGGCCGGCGGCCTGGGTGTGGTGGCCACGCCGCAGGTGCAGCAGAACTACCTCAACTTCTACGGCAACCTGATGAAGAAGATCGACGGCCAGATCGGCGAACTGCTGGCTGTCTTTGACAATCTCGGCGGCGCAGGCACGGCCGCGCTGAACAGCACCGTCATCATCCGCACCTCGGACCACGGTGAAAACGGCATGTGCCACGGGGCGCTGCGCCAGAAGACCTTCGTGACCTACGAGGAGACGATTCGAGTGCCGATGATCTGGTCGAACCCGGTGCTGTATCCCACCGCGCAGACGACGGACGCGCTCGTCTCGCATGTGGATCTGCTGCCCACGCTCTGCGCCCTCACCGGCGTGCCGGGCTGGCAGTCGAAGGGCTTCGCGGGGGTTGATTACAGCAGCATCGTGCTCAATCCCGCCGCGCCGCCGGTGCAGGACTACATTCTCTTCATGTTCGACGACATCTATGCCGCCTCGAACGCCGCGACCTTCCCCACGGGGCCTGTTTCGCCACCAAACCGCATCCGCATGATCCGCACGAGCGACTTCAAATACGCCCGCTACTTCGACGCCGATGGCGTGGCGGCTGATCAGCAGGAGTTTTATGATCTGCGACCCGCTGGTGGTGATTTCAGTGCGCTTTACGGTCTGCCCTTGGAGGAGAAAAACATCTCCATCTGGGCGGAAGCGCTGCGCACGCTGAACAGCGAGCCCACGCTCGCCATCGCCCCGCAACAAGCTGCGAGAACGGCCTTGATGAACCAGCTTTCGACCCTCGAAGGCACCCGTTTGGCGAGGCGCGCCTACACGCCCTCCGTCGCGCCGGAGAAGATGAAGTTTGAGATCAAACGCTGGACCGATCCCACCAACGGCCCGCAGGCGAAAGTGCAGCTCACATTCAACTCGCGCATCAACACCACCTACCAACTGCAAAAGTCCACTGACCTCGTTTCGTGGTCGAACATCGGCTCCACGCTCGCCGGCAACAACGGCCCCGTGTTGATGAGTGACACGCTTGCGGGTGTGAAGGCGTTTTATCGCGTGCAGTGGGTGCAGAGTTCTTAGTTTTTTGGTTCTTGGTTCTTCGTTCCCTTTTTCTTCCGGCTTCCTCTGCTTTAACCAAGAACAAAGAACCATGAACCAAGAACCTTTCCACGTCATGGCGAAGCCTTCGGGCTCGAAGTGCAATCTGGACTGCAAGTATTGCTTCTACCTCGAAAAGGAAGGTCTGTATCCGCGGGGAAGCCATCGCATGACGGATGAAGCGCTGGATACTTTCGTGAAGGCTCAGATCAACGCCCAGCCGGAGGGCGCGGAGGTGCTCTTCGCGTGGCAGGGTGGTGAACCGACGCTCATGGGCGTGGAGTTTTTTGAGAAGGCCGTGGCGCTGCAAAAGCAGCACGGTGCCGGTCGCCGCATCGCGAATGCGTTTCAAACCAACGGCGTGCTGCTCGATGATGCGTGGGGAGCCTTTTTGAAGCGGGAGAACTTCCTCGTAGGCCTCAGCATCGACGGGCCGCGTGAGCTTCATGACCTCTACCGCGTGGACAAGGGCGGCCGGCCGACCTTTGACAAGGTCGTGCGTGGTCTCGGCGTGCTGCAAAAGCATGGCGTGACCTTCAACACGCTCACCGTCGTGCATCGCGAAAGCGCCCGCAGGCCGATGGAGGTCTATGAGTTTCTCAAAAGCGTCGGCTCTACGCACTTGCAGTTCATTCCGCTCGTCGATCGTGTGGGTGACGGCGAGGCCGTGAGTGAGGCGAGCGTGCTGGCGGAGGATTACGGCACCTTTTTGACCACGATCTGGGATCACTGGCTGCGCCACGATGTCGGGCGTGTGTTTGTGCAGCTCTTTGATGTCATGCTCGGTGTGTGGATGGGGCAACCGGCCGGTTTGTGCCTCTTCCGCGAGACCTGCGGTGATGCCGTGGCACTGGAGCACAACGGAGATGTCTATTCCTGCGATCACTTCGTCACGCCGCGTCATCGACTCGGCAATCTGCTCGATCAAAGCCTCGGCGATCTCGTGCGCGGTCCGCAGCAGCGCGAGTTCGGCCAAAGCAAGGCCAGCGCGCTGCCGCGTTACTGCCAGGAGTGCGAGGTACGCTTCGCCTGCCACGGCGAGTGCCCGAAAAACCGCTTCCTCCACACGCCCGATGGCGAACCCGGTCTCAACTACCTCTGCGCCGGCTACAAACGCTTCTTCACCCACGCCAATCCCGGCCTCCGCGGCATGGCCTGGCTCGCCATGAACCAGCAATCACCCGCGAAGATCATGGATGTGATGGCGGAGGGCTAGCTCACAACGCCGCCCAGTGTTCGCGATACTCGCGGCGGAGCAGTTTGGAGGCATCAACATTGCCGGTGAACTGCTCTTTGGCCGGATCCAAGACCAACGCACTGCGTGTCCGTGCCGCGATGTTGCCGAGATGACACAGGGCGGTGCTGAGGTGGTTGATGGTAATGTCGGCATTGAGTTTCGCACCGGTGCGGATGGCGTCGAAGAAGTTCGCGTGATGCGCGGCGAGGTCCGGGCCGGTGCCTGCAAGCTCCTCGATGAGCTTGTTCTTCTCGCCGTAGATCTGCCACGAGCCTTTGGCCTTGCCGCCGATGACCATGCCCTTCGTGCCATACCACGCGCAGCCGTTTTCGTGACCTTCCTGCACGTAGGGGCTCCAATCGCGCTGCTCGTAGATGAGCTGCTTCGTTTTGCCCGCGATGTCATACTCGAAGGCGCAGTAGAGCGTGTCCGGCCACTCCTGGTCGTCGTCAAAGAAGAGCTTTGAGCCCTGGCCGATGATGCGGTTCGGGTGCTGCTCCACGCCGAGGCCCCAGCGGGCGATGTCGATGTCGTGCACGCCGTCGTTTCCGAAGTCACCGGCACCGAAATGGTGGAACCAGCGCCAGTGCGCGGGATGGTAGGTCTTCTTGAACGGCACCTTCGGCACCGGACCGAGCCACAGGTCGTAATCGAGCTCCGGCGGCGGTTCGCTGTCCGGCTGATGGCCGTGATTTTTGCGAAGCTGGCTGTTCCAGGCCTTTGCGACCAAAATCTCGCCAATGATGCCGCTGCGCAGTTTTTCGATGATCGCGGCCACGGAGGCCGTGCTGCGGCTTTGGGTGCCCACCTGCATGCAAACCTTGTTTTGCGCCGCCGCCTCGATCATGAGCCGTCCTTCACGCAAATTGTGCGAGCAGGGTTTTTCGACGTAAACGTGCTTTCCGGCCTGCGCGGCCAAAATCGCGCCCGGAGCATGCCAATGGTCCGGCGTGGCCATCAGCACGGCCTGCACCGTTTTGTCCTCAAACACCCGGCGCATATCCGTGACGACCTTCGGCGACTGCCCTGTGAGTTCTTGAACGAGCTTCGCGCCTGCTTCGGCCCGTTTCGAGTCCGCATCGCAGACGAAGGAGAAAATCACGTCATCACGCTGGCACATCGTCTTGATGTGATTCGTGCCCATGCCGCCCGGCCCGATGAAGGCGAGGTTGATCTTGTCAGGCTTGTTCGCCGCCTTCAGCAACGAGGGTGCGGCAAGCGTGGCGAGAGCAAAACGGCGTCGGGAAAGCGTGTGCATGGCCCGGAACCTACGGCGCGAGGCGCGTGGTTCTTGGAACTCAGCCCGAGATCAAGTCAGACACCGGATAGAGGATCAATTCGCCCGAGACATTCTTCGGCAGCGCGGTGAGCAGCACGAAGCTCGTGTCCGTCGCCGGATCAGCCCATGCGAGCGTGCCGGTGGAGCCGCTGTGGCCGAAGGTGCGGGCGGAGCAGCCTTGGCCCAGGCCGGCAGGGCCAACCATGAAGCCGATGCTGCGATGCGCTTCGAGTTTGGGTGTGTGATCGGTGATCATGAGCCGTGCGGTGGTCTCATGGTGCACTTTGCCATCGGGATGCATGAAGCTGCGCAGAAACGTCGCGATGTCCGCCGCGGTGCTGTGAGCACCGCCCCACGGCGCGGCGAGGTTTCGCCAGTAATCGCTGTTCCAGTCCCACTCGCGGGCTTTTGGATCGCCGCCGCCGGCTTCGGGAGCGGCGTGCTCGGTTTGCATCGGCACCATGTCGGCCTTGGCGAAGGCTCCGAGGCCCAAAACGGTGCGTTTCATGCCCAGCGGCGCGAAAACATGCTCCTGCAAAAACTTCGGCAGCGGCGTCTTCGTCACTCGCTCGACGATTTCAGCCGCGAGGAGGATGCCCATGCTTTGATAATGATACTGCGTGCCCGGCGCAAAGAGCAGCGGCGTGCGCACCGCGCCCTTCACAAAGTCAGCTAGCGGAGCGTGGCGTGCCCGCAGTGCGTTGTTGTCCTCAAGCTGGTCCGGCAGGCCGGAGGTGTGCGTGAGCAGTTGCTCGATGGTAATTTCTTTTCGAGCGCCTTCGTTGAACTCCGGCAAAACCTTCGCCGCGGCGTCGGAGAGCCTCACCTCGCGCCGATCCACCAAAACCATCACGGCTGCGGCTGTGAGCGGTTTTGTGATGGAGCCGAGCAGGAACATCGAATCCGGGTTCGCTTTGCCAAAGGCTTTCTGCGTCACTTCGGAGCCTTTTTGCACATGCAGCACGGCGTGATGCAGCGTTCCGTTGTCGATTTGCGTCTGGATGAGCTGGAAAGCGTTTTGCATGGCTAAGTTGCTGGCACGCGCCGGAGTCGCGAGCGCAGCCAAAGAGAGGGCAAGGGTGTCGCGGCGGGTCATGGCGAATGGCGAACTGGAGCCGAGGAATTGCCGTCGCAGCTCTTTCGTTGCTCAATGATTAAACAAGAACTCCTTCGTGTTCAGCAGCGCCCAGAGCAGGTCTTCGTAGCCGTTGCGTTTGGCGCGTTGGGAGTCGAGGGGCTTGCCGGTGGCGTCGATGCGGGGCTTGAGGAGGTGGGTTTCGGCGATTTGGACTTCGTCGGCGGTGGGTTCGCGGGAGAAGGCGGCGAGGTAAAGCTCGCGGATGCGTTTGGGCTCGGGCATCTCGGCTTTGGTGAGTTGCTCGGCTCGGCCGCCACTGGCGGTGAGCTTGGCTTTGACGTCGCTCGCATTCATGAGGTGCAGGCTTTGGGCGAGGCTGGCGGAGGAGACGCGTTCGCATTCGCAGACGCTGGTGTTGTCGGGTCGGCCGAAGACTTTGAGGAAGGGCGAGGCGCGGGTGTAGCTGTTGTCGGGGAGTGAGATGGCGCGGGTGCCGGGTGGGAGGTCGGCGAAGTCGGTTTTCGAGGCGGTGACCATGTCGATGCTGTCGAGCAGGACCTCGGCGGTGAGGCGTTTCGGGTAGAAGTGGGAGAAGGCCTGGCGGTCGATGGCGTTGTGCTCGTTCGGCATGGCGCTGAGCTGGTAGGTGTGGCTCTGCGCGATGACGCGGACGAGGGATTTGAGGTCGAAGTTGGTGTCGGTGAAGTGTTTTGCCAAAGCGTCGAGCAGTTCGGGATTCGTCGGCGGATTGGTGTCGCGGAGGTCGTCCTCGGGCTCGATGAGGCCGCGTTTGAAGAAGTGCTTCCAGTAACGGTTCACGAGTGCTTTGGCGAAGAACGGATTTTTCTTCTGCGCCATCCAATCGGCGAGCGCGAGACGTGGATCGTCATCGGGCGCGATGTCGAGCGGTGGCTCGCCGAGGCCGGCGGGCTTTAGCATGACGCGCGTTTTGCGATGCTCGGTCTGTGCGGTGCCGCGCTTGTGGAAGATGAGGTCCTCACCGGCGATGGCAGTCGGTTTGCGACCGATCTGGCTGAAGAAAGCGGCCATGTGATAGTACTCGGCCTGCGTCCAGCGCTCAAAGGGATGGTGATGGCACTGCGCACACTGCATGCGCACCCCGAGGAAGAGCTGCGCGACGTCCTCGACCTGTGTGGTGGGTTCTTTGACGCGTTTGTACCATGCGACGGGTGGATTGGAAACGATGGTGCCGGTGCTGGCGAGGATCTGGCGGACGAGTTGGTCGTAAGGCGTGTTCGCGAGGAGGTTGTCGCGCATCCAGGCGTGGAAGGCGAAGTTCGCGGTGATGTCGGCGGCCTCGGTGCGCTGGTTTTTGAGCAGCGCGGTCCATTTGTTCGCAAAGTAGTCGGCGTAGTCGGGAGAGTTGATGAGCGCCTCGATGGCGCGGTCGCGTTTGTTGGGCGATTTGTCGGCGAGGAAGGCCTTGGTTTCTTCCATCGTTGGCAAACGGCCGCCGATGTCGAGCGAGACGCGGCGGAGGAAGGTGCTGTCGTCGCAGATGGGCGAGGGCGGGATGCCGATCTGCTTCAAATTGGCGAAGACATGCTGATCGATGAAGTTTTTCACCGGCGGCAGCGACTCGACGGGCGCGCCGAGCGGGATGGAGACGCTGCACACGCTCACCTTGCCGCCGAAGCGCACCATGACGGCCACATTGCCCGGCAGGTCGAGCGTGTTCACGAGGCCGCTGTCAGTCGCGGAGGCCATGGCGGTGTCGTTGGCCTCAAACAGCGCGAACTTGGTCACATCGCGGCTGCTGCCGTCGGAGTAGCGAGCGGTGACTTTGAGCTGCTGCGCGGTTTTCGGCTTCAAGGTGATGCGCGAGGGCTCGACGGCGATTTCTTTGAGCACGGGCTCGTTCGGCTGCGTGTAGGGCATGCCTTCGGCGATCCAGCGCACGAGTGTCTGATAAAACTCGGAGCCGGGTTCGAGGTGCTTGCCGCCCGTGTGCGGCACGATGGCGGCGCCTTTGGTGATGAGCAGGCTTTCCTCCGGTGCCGGCGGGAACACACGACGGCCTTTGCCCTGCTTCACGATGGCCTCGTAGTCCTCCTCCGGCTCGAAACCGAGCACGCTGAGGCGAAAGCCGCGCTGGCCAGTAACAGCCTTTGCATGGCAAGCACCCGCATTGCAGCCGGTCTTCGTCAAAATAGGCTGGATGTCCCGCACGAAGCTCAAAGGCTCCGCAGCGAGACTGGCCGTGGCGATGCAGCAGAGGAGGAGGATTTTCCGAAGCATGATGGAAACCTACGCGGTGACGCGGCGGTTTTTGGCAGAGGAATGCGCGAGATGTAAATGGCCGCGACAGTCTTTGAACCGCTGATAAGACGCTAATTTGACGCTGATGTCTGATCATTAGCGTCTAATTAGCGTCACATTAGCGGTTAAATGCATTGAAGGCCGGCGAGCTTCATGGATGACCATTTTTTGCGCTTCTTTGCGTTCTTTGGCGGCCAACCATCGTCTTTGTTTTTTTATGAAATTCCGTCTTCTCGCCCTGCTGCTCGCGCTTTGCCTTCCGACTCTGCTCTTCGGCTGGGGGCAGCCGCATCATGCGATCACGAGGGCGGCGTTGGAGACTTTGCCGGGGTGGCAGAAGGAGTTGTTGGGAGACGAGCTGAAGGCGCTGGGGGATGCGCATTGCATGATCCCGGACAATGTTTACTCCGACAAGGCGAACGCGAAGTATGCGGCGATGGATTCGCGGCAGGGGGAGGTGTATTTGCAGGTGCTGCATCTGCCGACGGTGCAGACGGAATACCTGGAGGTGATGACCTACTTCATGGAGCGGGCGGTGATGGCGCTGCGCGAGGGGCGCACGGGCGACGCGGCGCGGTTCATGGGGACGATGTGCCATCAAATCGAAGACTACGGCAGCCCTTCGCACACGATGCCGGGGGACAATCAATTCACACTGCTGCAGCAGTTCCTCCCGCCGAGCGACGGCATGAAGGACAAGCTCATGCACGGCCCGGTCGAGAATGGCGACTTCACGGTGAGCCTCGCGGGCTATCAGCCGCGACTGCTGGGCACGAGCGTGAATGAAGCGGCGTGGCGGCTGATGCATCGCGTGCATGAGGGCATCGTGAATGCCCGCTCGACGACGATTCCGATCATGCAGGCGCTCTCTGCGGACGATGCGGAGGCCGTGACGAAGCATCAAATGCGTGCGGCGGTGGTCGATGCACAAATCGTGGCGGATGCGATGCACACGATCCTGTGTCTCGGCACTCAAAAAGTGCCTGAAATGCCCGCCGTCGTGCCCATCGACACGTTTTGGCCCTTGGAGGCGGAGAAGCTGCACTACCCGCAGACGCAGTTTTTTAGCTCGCCGTATTGGGGACATCCGCGAGTCAGCTCAATCTTGGCGGGAGGCACCAAAGCGGTGCCGCTGAAGCTCAAACTCGACTCGGGCGAAAAGGAATTCGCGCACGGCATCAGCGCGGGCATGGGCAAGCCGTTGACCTTTGTGCTGCCAAAGGGCGTGTTTCGTCGCTTCACGGTGCTCGCGGGTCTGCATCCAGAGCTAGGGGCGAAAGGTCGCGTTGAATTCACGATCAACGCCGATGGCAAGGCGCTGAAGACGATCACGCTGAATGGAACCGATGCGGCGCAGAGGCTGGAGTGCGAGGTGAGCGGCGTTTCGCAGCTCCAACTCATGCTCACCGGCCGCGGACTTGATTCCAAGAGCAACTACGCGATCTGGGCGGAGCCGGAGCTGGTGAAGTGAGCGGCGGCGATGAAAACAGGCCGCGGCATGCGTTTGGTTGCTCATGACCACCAGCCGCCGCTCATTCATCGCCACCACGCTTGCCGCCGCTTGCTCGAAACTGACCGCTCAGGAGGCCGTGGAGCCGGTGATCGATATTCACCAGCACATGAATTACCACCTGCGCAGCGACGAGCATCTGCTGCTGCATCAAAAGGCGATGGGCGTGACGAAGTCGATCATTCTGCCTGGCGGCACTTATGTGAACCGGCCTTCGACGCACAACGGCAAGTCGAACGGTCTCGCGGCGAAATGCGTGGGCACGGCCTGGGCACGCGATTTTGCGCAGGCGCATCCCGATGCCTACCTGTGGGCCTGCAACGAGGTGACGGACCTCGACTCCGCCCCTTCGGAGCTGGAGCATTGGCTGAAACAGGGTGCGTGCATGATCGCCGAGCAAAAGTTCATGGTGGAGTGCGATTCAGCAGCAAGCCAGAAGCTCTACGAACTGGCGGCGGCCTACAACGTGCCCATTTTGCTGCACTTCCAGCACCAGACTTACAACCTGGGCTACGACCGTTTTCACGCGATGCTGGCCAAGCATCCCAAAACGAACTTCATCGGCCATGCGCAAGCCTTTTGGGGCAACATCGACAAGAACCACGATCAGAAGGTGAACTACCCGAAGGGCAAGGTGACGCCCGGCGGCCTCACGGACCGCTATCTGGCTGATTACCCGAACATGTTCGCGGACATGTCGGCCGGCAGCGGGCTGCTGGCGCTGACTCGCGATGAGGAGCACACACGCGGCTTCTTTGACCGGCATCAGGACAAAATCCTCTACGGCAGCGATTGTGCGGATCATCTGGGCCGCGGGCCCGGCTGCCAAGGCGCGGCCACGCTGTCGGCGATCCGCAAGCTGGCCTCCAGCAAGGTCGTGGAGCGGAAAATCCTCTTTGAGAACTCGAAGAAACTCTTCCGGCTGTGAGGCACGGAGCTGAACAGGTTGAAAACCTGTTCCACTTTCTTCAATCTTCCTCTTCCCACTCGGCCATGAGGCGGGCCAGCTTGCGCTTCAGGCCCACTTTGGCAGCGGCGGACATGCGGTCGATGAAGAGCACGCCGTTGAGGTGATCGATCTCGTGCTGGAAGGCACGGGCGAGCAATCCATCGGTTTCCCAAGTTTCGGTCTCGCCCTTCAGATTCATGAAGGTCACGGTGATGGTCTCCGAGCGGCGGATGTCGCCACGTAGGCCGGGAAAGCTCAGGCAGCCCTCCTCGCCGGTTTCCTTCGCACTGCCGAGCTGGAGCTGTGGATTCATGAAGACGACTGGCATGTGCTTCACCATCTCCGCGGGCTGACCGTTTACCTTGAGGAAGGTGATGCAGTCCGGGTTGTGGGAGCAATCGATGACGGCGAGCTGCACATCCACGGCCACCTGAGGCGCGGCGAGGCCCACGCCGTTCGCATCACGCATGGTCTCGATCATGTCATCGGCGAGCTTGCGGATCTCGGGCGTGACTTGGGACACCGGACGGCATTTGGCACGGAGGACGGGTTCGGGATAACGGACGATGGGCAGGACCATGCGCGGCTCATATCATCGGGAGCCGGGACGCTCAAGCCTTCATCGTTCGATCTCGATGCTGCGCGTCACCACATAGGGGAACTCGTGCGCGATGCTGCCGCTGCCGCCGCCTTCGAGGCGGATGGTGGCCTCATCCTTGAAGGTGCCCTTGATCGTCGTCTCCACATCCACCTGATCGCTCAGCCGCCGCGTGAGGGCGATGCCAAAGGTGGCCTGCGCCGTGGCCAGGTAGCCCAGCGGACGCTGGACGGTGAAGCTGCCGGAGATGAAAAGATGCGCGTGAGGCCCGTCCGGTCGCTCTTCGATGCTGCCAAAGCCCACCTCCACGTCTTTGAAGATGGCGATGCCGTTCGCTTTGCCGCGTGGCATGGGCAGATCGGGCTTCCAGCTTTCGCCAGGCCGGTGGGACTGCGTGCCGAGCGCGGCGGGGATGACCTCGAGAATGGCGGAAAAGAAGGCCAGCTTCAGCAGCGCATCATTTTCCTCCACGGTGGGCTTTCCCTGAGCTGGCCGGAAGTCCCAGCCGCTCGTCAGCCGGCGGGCGAGGAGTTTCTTGCCCATCAACGGGCCCCGCTGGATGGCGGAGCCGGGTTGCGGGCCGCCGGGGGCAAACCGCGCTTCCTCCACGGAATGGTCACGCACCTCCACCTCTTCTGCCGAGTTGCCCTGGAGACGGCGCACCAACGTGTGCCGCTGCATCCATCGCATGCCGATCACCTGCTTTTGAGCGGCCTGGACCGTCATGGTGCCATTCGCCACCATCACCTCACGCTTCTCACGCAGCACGGTGCCGGATCGCAGCGAGTTTTTGCCATTGAGGATCACTGGCTTCTCCGGCGGTGCGCCCACGAGAGGCACTGAAAGACCGAGCAGGAGCAGCAGGGCAGGCAGTTTCATGCGCAGCCTTTAGCATGAGAGCTGCGCTTTGTCGCTGCATTCGTGGGTGGAAGCCGGGGCGCGGCACACGCGGCAGCGGCGGCAGAGGTCACACACGGCCTCCGGATTCTGCCGGCACTCACGGCAGGTCACGCAAAGGGAGCAGACCTTGCCATTGCGGAGCGTGGCGGGCTGCGAGGGGGTGGAGCGGGGCTTGCGAGGCTTTTTCGCTGGCAGGGCTGTACCGGGGGCCTGGGAGGAGAGGGCCTTGGACATGGACGTGATGGGGTAATTGGGGTTCCCCCTCTTCTTCCCAAACGGTGGACGAATGTTACAGTTTTTCCCGGCAGGAGCGACAACACGCCGCACCTCGCGCATCAGGACATACACGCTGAAGTGGAAGGGCTGATGGTTTCGAACGCGAATCCAAGCCGAATGCCCATCCCCGGCCTTTCGGCTGTCGCTGCCCTCTGAAAAGCATCCGTGGGACGGGGCTGACAACCTCTCGCAGGCGCTGCATGATTCGCATTGCCCAATTCCCTGCCCTGCGCTCTAAATGGGCCGCTCTCTCCCCTCCCAGCCAGCCCGCATGTCCGACCCAGCCGCCGCAGCCACGCCGCCGACGCCTCCCAGCAAGCGTCGCGTCTTTGCCTCCCGGCTTTTCAGCACCCTGCTGCTCTGGGCGGTGATGGTCTTCGCCTTCAATTCGCAGCGTGAATGGCTCGTCATGGTCATCACCGGCCTGTTCGGCGTCGCCGGGGCCATCGAATACTACCGGCTGCTGCGGGCCGATCCCCAGGCGCGGTCCTTCAATGCCCTCGGCCTCGTCATCTGCCTGGCCTACTGGGGTGCCGTGGGCTGGTGGCTGCACCTCGGACGCTCCGCGGAGCTCATGTGGCTGGATCTCGCCGCGCTCACCGCCAGCGTGCATGGCAGCTTTCTCCTTTGCTACCGGCACCAGTTAGAGGGCGTGGTCACGCTCCAGCGCATCTTCAGCACCGTCTTTGGCGTCGTTTACACCGTCATCTTCTTCGGCTTCATGGTGAAGGTCATCTACCTCTACCCCGCCGAGCCCATGAAAGGCAGCTTCCTCCTGCTTTTCCTCATCATGGTGACGAAATTCAGCGACATGGGCGCTTACGCCGTCGGTGTGTGCTTTGGGAAGCACAAGATGATCCCGCACATCAGCCCCGCCAAATCGTGGGAAGGCTTCGTCGGCGCCTTCCTCGGCTCCTTTGGTGCCGCCGCCATCCTCATGACCCTCATGCCGGACAAACTCGCGCCGCTGACCTGGCTCCACGCCATGGTCCTCGCCCCCGTCCTCTGCGCCACCGCCGTCACTGGCGACCTCGCCGAGTCCGTGCTGAAGCGCTGCGTCGCCATCAAAGACAGCGGCCACAAGCTCCCAGGCATCGGCGGCATCCTCGATCTCACCGACAGCCTGCTTTTCACCGCGCCCGTCTTCTACTTCTACCTCAGCGCCGTCTGGCGGTGAAAAATGACGAAACCAGAATGAGGAATGACGAGTGAAATCCCAAGGCCCAACGTGAGGCACATTCTTGCCGCTTCGTCATTGATTCGTCATTCGCCATTCTGATTTCGTCATTCCTTCCGCCAATGTCCGCCGCCAACTCCCCAGCCAAACGCGTCATCCTCCTCGGCTCCACCGGTTCCATCGGCACCAGCGCCCTCAAAGTGGCCCGCGACATCCCGGAGCGCATGCAGATCGTGGGACTCGCGGCGAACAGCAGCGCCGATGCACTCGTGCAGCAGGCCATCGAGACCGGCGTGAAGCACGTCGCCCTCACTGATGCCGCCGCGGCGGCCAAAGCGAGGGCGCAGCTCCCGGACGGCGTCGCTCTTCACACCGGCACGCAGGGCCTCATCGACCTCGTGAACGAATGCGAGGCCGACATGGTGCTCGTCGCCATCGTCGGCACCGCGGGCCTCGCTCCGGCCCTCGCGGCCATTGAGCGTGGCATGCACCTCGCCGTCGCCAGCAAGGAAATCCTCGTCATGGCGGGCGAGGCCGTCACCGAGGCCGCGAAGCGCAAGAACGTGAACCTCCTGCCCGTGGACAGCGAGCACAACGCCATCTTCCAATGCCTCGAAGGCCATCGCCACAGCGAGGTGCGCCGCATCCTGCTGACAGCCAGCGGCGGCCCCTTTCGCCAGCTCCCTGCGGATCAATTGCCCGCCGTCACCGTCGCCCAGGCCTTGAAGCATCCCACCTGGACCATGGGGCGGAAAATCACCATCGACAGCGCCACGCTCTTCAACAAGGGCTTGGAGATGATCGAGGCCAAATGGCTCTTCGACGTGCCCATGGACAAGATCGAGGTCGTCGTCCATCCGCAAAGCATCGTCCACAGCATGGTCGAATTCGCTGACAACAGCGTCATTGCCCAGCTCAGCCATAGTGACATGTGCTTCCCCATCCAATACGCCGTCACCTGGCCCGACCGCGTCCCGAACAACTTGAAGCCGCTCGACTTCGCCAAGCTTGCCGCCCTCCACTTCGAGGCTCCCCGCGTCGATGACTTCCCCGCCATCAATCTCGCCCGCCACGCAGGCACCATCGGCGGCACCCTCCCCGCCGTCCTCAATGCCGCCAACGAAGTCGCCGTCGAGGACTTCCTCAACGGCCAGCTCACCTTCCCCGGCATCTGGCAGACCGTCGAACGCGTCATGACCGCCCATCAAGTCATCGCACATCCCACGCTGGACGCGCTCATTGAGGCGGACGCGTGGGCGAGGCGGGAGGCAACGACGCTTTCCAAATGATCGCGTGGCTGAAGAAGACGCTGAAATAGCACACGCCACCTCATTCCATCCGTCCTCACCGCGGCGAAAGGACGCTTCGTGTCGGAGCTTATCTTCCGGCACATGAACGTGATCCAACAAGAAAACGCCCGCGAAGGTTCCATCGACTGGCAGCTCACGCGGATGCGGCTCGATGGCAGCGGCTATCGCTCACCGGTGATCGAGGGCTACTGCTCGCGGCAATCCGTGAAGGCCGACGAGGTGCTCGATGTCTTCGTGAGCACGAAGCCGACGGCGAAGTTCAAGATCGAGATCTTCCGCACGGGCTTCTACGGAGGCCGCGGCGCACGCAAGCTGGCCGAGCTGGGGCCTTTTGATGGCAAAGAGCAGCCCACGCCTGCCATCGGCGAAAAGCGCCTCCGCGAGTGCCAGTGGGAAAAATGCACTTCCATCACGATTCCGGCCGATTGGGTCAGCGGCGTCTATTTGGGCCGTCTCACCACGCTGTCGCCCACACCGGATGAGCCTTACTGGCAGAGCTACATCGTCTTCATCGTCACCGATGACCGGAAGGCGGACATCCTGCTGCAATGCAGCGACAACACCTGGCAAGCCTACAACAAATGGCCGGACAACTACTCCCTCTACACCGATCCGAAGGGGAATCAGGGCTCGACGAGCGATGTGAGCTTTGACCGGCCTTACGCCAAGTATGCGCAGATCTACGAGAACCCGCAGTCCGTGGGCAGCGGTGAGTGGCTATGCTTCGAGTTCCCGCTGGCCTACTGGCTGGAGGAGCAGGGCTATGATGTGAGCTACTGCTCGAATGCCGACATGATCTCGCCGGACCGCGGTTTGAAGTGCAAAGCCTTCATCAGCGTGGGCCACGATGAGTATTGGGACATCCGCCAGCACGACAGCGTGGCCAAGATGCGCGATGCCGGCGTGAACCTGCTCTTTCTCTCCGGCAACTCCGTCTGCTGGGTCACGCCGTTTTCGCCAAATGCCGCCGGTGTGCCCAATCGCCGCATCTTCCGCGGTGGTCCGTATGGCGGTGACTACAAGTATGCCGTGGACCGCGAGAAGGAGCATGGCCCCTATCCGCATCGCGGGCCGGATGAAGGCTACCTGATGGGGGTGCGAAACATTGATCCGGTCAACGGTGGTGGCGACTGGACCTGCGTGAAGCCCGAGCACTGGGTTTTTGAAGGCACGGGCATGAAGGCGGGTGACTCGATCCCCGGCATGATCGGCTGGGAATACCATGGCGATCCTCCCAAGGACCTGCCCGGCCTCGAAATCCTCGCCGCGGGCACCGCGTTCCAAGGCGGACGCAATCCGCAGCAGTGGCAGGCGGTCATCTTCAACGGCCCGAAGGGTAACTTCATCTTCAACGCCTCCACCATCTGGTGGGCGCAGGGCATGAGCAAGCCGCCCGGACACATGCCCGTGTGGAGCCACTACTCGCGCCCCCACGGCACGGACAAACGCGTGCAGCGCATCACCGCGAACTTGCTGAAGCGGGCATTGACTTGATCGAAGCGCGAATGGGAGGCATCGGAGACCTGCTTTGTCTCCCTCGCCTCCATCACGTCCGCTGCCCGACCTCTCGCTGTCCGAGCTGGTGGGATGGATGCAAAGCCATGGCTTCAACGCCGCGCATGCTCCGCGAGTCATTCGCGGGCTTTTGGCTGCGGTGGAACTCAAAAGCCGCACCGACTTCCTGCTGCCGGAAAAGCTCGACGAGCAGTTGAAGGCCGCTTTTGCCGCTGAAGCTGGCTCGTTGGCTCAAAAGCAAGTTTCAGCCGATGGCACCGCGAAACTGCTGCTGCGGCTGCGGGATGGTCGCACGGTCGAAAGCGTGGTCATGCCGGACTATCGTGAAGATCGTGCGGCAGGCTGTATTTCGAGCCAGGTCGGTTGTGCGATGGGTTGTGACTTCTGCGCAACCACCCAGACAGGGTTTGAGCGCAATCTGAGCTCCGGCGAGATCATTGAGCAGTTCCGTCATCTGCGGCGCGAGGCCCATGCGACCGGGCGTGTGCTCCGAACGATCGTCTTCATGGGCATGGGCGAGCCGATGTTGAACCTCAAGAACGTGCTCGCCGCCATCGAACGCATCGCCGATCCGAAACTCGGTGCCTTTGGCTGGCGACAGATCACCGTCTCGACCGTCGGCATCGTGCCGGGCATCGAGGAACTGCGTGAGGCAAACCTCGGCGTGCACCTCGCCATCTCGCTGCATGCCCCCGATGATGCCACGCGTGCTGATTTGCTGCCGATGGGCCGTCGCTTTGATGTAAACGAAGTGCTGGAGGCCGCGGATCGGTATCAAGCGGACAGCGGACGCATCACCACGATCCAGTATTGCCTGCTCGATGGCGTGAATGACGCCCTCGCGCAGGCCCGCGATCTCGCGCGACTCCTCACCGGCCGTCGCATGCATGTGAACCTGCTCCGTTACAACCCCACCGGCCTCAGCCTGAAAGGCCGCAGCTACCTCCCGAGCAGCCTGGAGCAAACCGAGGCCTTCCTCGCCGAGCTTCGCGCCCACGGAGCGATCGCCCACCTTCGCCGTGCCCGCGGCCCTGACATCGACGCGGCGTGTGGGCAGTTGAGAAGGCGGGCAGCACTCATTTGATGCCGATCACCATCGAGTCCGGCCCCACGAGGTGCTCGACGCGGCAGTCTTTGAATCCGGTCTGCTGCATCCAGCCGATGCAGTCCAAGCCGGGAGTGGCCGTGGGTCAGGGGAAGCATTTCGAGGGGTGACCCACCGAAACGCGAGGGGTGACCCATCGAAACGCGAGGAGTGACCCACCGAAACGCGAGGGGTGACCCATCGAAACGCGAGGGGTGACCCACCGAAACGCGAGGGGTGACCCACCGAAACGCGAGGGGTGACCCACCGAAACGCGAGGGGTGACCCACCGAAACGCGAGGGGTGACCCACTGAAACGCGAGGGGTGACCCACTGAAACTCGAGGGGTGACCCATCGAAACGCGAGGGGTGACCCACCGAAACGCGAGGGGTGACCCATCGAAACGCGAGGGGTGACCCATCGAAACGCGAGGGGTGACCCATCGAAACGCGAGGGGTGACCCATCGAAACGCGAGGGGTGACCCATCGAAACGCGAGGGGTCACTCATCGAAACGCGAGGGGTGACCCACTGAAACGCGAGGGGTGACCCACCGAAACGCGAGGGGTCAGGGGTGGAACGGCCGCCCCTGACCCTCCGGTGGGCTGCCGGTGGCTCAGGTGATCGGCGTGATGGCGTCCATGTAGGTGAAGGAGCGGACGCTGCCGTTGATTTTGTTCGCCACGCGGACGCTGAGGGGGCCGCTGAGCGTGGCGGGCACGAGGACGGAGAGGGAGGTGGGGGTGATGGTGCCATAGACGGTGGCCCGCACCTCGGGATTGCTGCCGATGCGGAAGAAAACGCCCTGCGTGACATCGCTTTTGTCGAGGTCCAGCCGGTCGCCGGAGAGCTCGATCATGGTGCCGGGGCTGTATTTGCCGGGGGCACCGTTTTCCTGGCTGAGGATGCTGTCGATGATGGGGCTGACTTTGCCTACTTCACCCATGCTTTCGAGGGTGAGGGTGCTGCGCCAGGCATCGCGGGTCTCGGCGGTGATGCTCAGGGCCACATCGCAGTTCATTTCATTCGGATTGTCAAAGTCCGCGGGGCCGGGCTGGCTGCCGCCACTGGTGGGGCGGAAGCGCAGCTTGCCGAGCAGGCCGATGGAGAAGGCGCAGCCGCTGCTGCATTCGAGGATGGTGTCCAAAACGGCGGTGAGGCCTGTTTTGACCTGATCGGCGGTGAGACCGCCGGTTTTGGCGGCGGCGAGGGTGAAGAAGGCCTCGTCCGTCACGGGCTCGCCGAGGACAGGACGGGTGGTGAAGCCTCCCTTGGGATTGGGAGCGACGTGGTATTGGAACGTGGGCATGATGGTGGGTGTGTTAGGTGTTGCATGTGTGTTGGAGGCCGCCTGACGGCGGAAAGGTTTCTTCTTCTTGGGCTCAGGCTTCGGCGCAGGGGCCGGGTAGGGCACAAAACCAGGGTCGCCGGGCTCGAGGTAATAAGAAGGCTCCCCCCATCGTAAATTCGGGTCATCCCAGGTGAAGGGGGTTCCCGTGATGGGGTTGATCGCGTCCCAATGAAGTGTCTTCATCTTTGGAGGCGGGTTGGTCGCAGGCGTTACACCAGAAACGGGGACGCTTTGCAAGAAAAAAGAAGGGCACAGGGGGCCGGCATGCCTACATATTTGTGTAAAGGCTCGTGACAGAACGAGGGCTTTAGGGTTATAAGTCTTGCGCCCTCAGAGCAAGCTCTAAGGCAGTTCCGATGTTCACCCCAAGCTCTTTTCCACCCCTTTTAAATCGATGAATATACAAAACTTCACACACCTAATGAAGTCCCGGTCTTCAATCATCTGCCATCCCATGTTCCGATCTTTTCCAATGCTGTTGCTCTTGGTCTGCATGATGATTGCACCCACGACGAAAGCCGGATTAATTTATCCGGGTGCTAGGTCACTGTTGCTTAACAACCCAGGGACTCCCAACGGCGTCTATACGATTGATCCAGACGGAACCGGGCCGAATCCGCCATTTCAAGCCTATTGCAACATGACCGTTAATGGTGGGGGATGGACGCTCTTGATGAAGCTGAATGGCAACCAGTCCACGTTCGCCTACAGTTCGGCTCTTTGGACCAATGGCACGACCCTTAATACAGGGAGTCCAGGGCTGGATACTACGGAGTTTAAGTCAGCCGGTTTTTCGACGATTCCGTTTGATGCTGTTTTGGTAGGCTTCAGCACCGGTGGCCCGCTAACCTATATGCAGGTTTCTGCCAGCACACCGATTTCATATACCTCGCTCCAAGCCATGTTTCAGTCTGGAACTCGTGCGAGTAACAATGGCAGGGCGGCATGGCTGAATCTCAGCCCGAATGCATCTCAATACTCAGCCCAGCCATATTACAACGCTGAAGGGATCAACATTATTGGAGGAGGGAATGGATTGAACGTCCGGCTCGGGATCTTGATGAACAACGAGAATGATGGTGCATCCCCTGACGCGATCTTTGGATTAGGCAACGGTGCATGGCTCGGGAATCCAGCACCGTCTGCAGGAGGTATCAATTTTTTGGGGGGCACAGCGCAGCCAATGTATGGATACGTCTTTGTTCGGGATACCCTGGCCGTAGCGCCCTATGCCGCAGCTCCGACCGTCACATCAATCACCCCCTCTACTGGCAGCACGGCGGGCGGCACGAGCGTGACAATCACCGGCACGGACTTCACCGGAGCCACGGGCGTAACCATCGGCGGGGCAGCTGCGACGAGCGTGGTGGTTTCCAATGACACGACGATCACCTGCACCACCCCGGCAGGGAGCGCAGGCACCGCGAGCGTGCTGGTGACCACCCCCGGCGGCACGAATGCGGCCAACACGTTGTTCACGTATTACACGCCTGCACCGGAGATCGCGGTGTTTGACGGCACCTCACCTCCTGCGGGCGAGCGCACCGATAATGTGGGCACGTTCGGCTTCGGCAGTGTGACCACGGGCGGCAGCAGCGCCGCCCAGACATTCGCGATCCAGAACCTCGGCTCCGCTACGGCCGACCTCACGGGACTGGCCGTCAGCAGCACGAACGCGAGCGAGTTCACCTTCACCGCCCCGCTGGCCACCACGCTGGCCCCCGGTGCCACGACGACTTTCACGGTGACCTTCAGCCCCTCCGCCACCGGCGCGCGCAGCGGCGTGATCAATATCGCCAGCAACGATGCCAATGAGAATCCCTTCCGCATCAATGTGGGCGGGACGGGGGCTGTTGCCTCGGTGGTCTTCACCAACTTCATGGATGCCACGACCGTGGTGGGGCAGCCGAATTTCACCACGGCTGTCAGTGCGGTGAGCCAGACGAATACGCCCTTCCCCTCAGCCTGTGCGGTGAGCGCTACCGGAAAGCTGGCGGTAGCCGATGGATCTAATCCCCGGGTGCTGATCTGGAACAGCATCCCTACCACGAATGGGGCACCCGCAGATGTGGTCATCGGACAGACAGACTTTACGAGCAACTCCTCAGGCCTTACCGCCTCCAAGTTCAGCCGCTCCTTTGGGGTGACTTTCTCTCCCGATGGGGCCAAGCTCCTTGTCAGTGATTACACCAACCATCGGGTGCTGATCTGGAATTCCGTTCCTACGACCAACGGTGCGCCGGCGGATGTCGTGATCGGACAGGTGGACTTTACTTCCAACAGCGGTGGAGTCTCGGCCACGAAGATGAACGGGCCGATGGGCCTCCAGGTTTCTCCCGCTGGCAAGCTGTTCGTGACCGATCGTAACAACCACCGTGTGCTGGTTTACAACAGCATCCCCACGACCAGTGGAGCGGCCGCTGATTTGGTCATCGGCCAGCCGGACATGACCACGGGAACATCGGGCAATACGGCCAACAAGCTCGCGTTTCCATGGCAAACGGCGCTGGCCCCAGATGGGAGGCTCTTGATCAGCGAAGAAGCTAACAATCGTGTCGTCATTTTCAACACGGTGCCCACCACCAACGGTGCGTCGGCTGATGTGGTGATCGGGCAGACGGGCTTCGGCCTCAGTGGGGGAGGAACCTCGGCGACGCGGCTCTTTGCTCCCTTGGGGGGATTGAGTGTGTCGCCCACCGGCCAACTGGCCATCGGCGAACTCGGCAACAATCGGGTGCTCATCTACAATGCCATTCCCACGACCAATGGTGCTGCGGCGGATGCAGTGCTGGGCCAGCCGAACTTCACTTCATCTACATCCCATAACGGCGGCCTTTCCGCCCGTTCGCTCTCGGCGGTGTATGGTGCGACATTTACCTCTGATGGTCGGCTGCTGGTCTCCAATGCGTTTAGCAGCCGGGTGCTGATTTACGGCACCGCGGGTGCCCCCACCAACACCGCCCCGACGGACATTACTCTCACCCCATCCAGCATCGCGGAGAACAACGCCGCCAATGCCACGGTGGGCACCCTGGCTGCCGTGGATGCCGATGTGGGCCAGACGCATACCTTTACCCTCGTCACCGGCACGGGAGACACGGACAATGGCAGCTTCACCATCGTGGGCACGGCCTTGAAGCTCACGCCAAGCGCCAACTACGAGGTCAAGAGCAGCTACAGCCTGCGGGTGCAGGCCAATGACGGCAATGGCGGCACTTTCGCCAAGGCGCTCACCGTCAGCATCACGGATGTGTATGAGCCCCCCACGCCCGTCTTCCTCGGCACTGCAAACAACACAGGAGGCGGGGGCGGTTCCGGTGTCATTGATGCTCCCAATGCCACGGCTACTGGCTCGCTGGGCAACTGGGAATCCATCCGCCAAGGCGCGGTGCTCTCCAGCAATGGACGCATCGCCTTCCGCGGCTTCATGGAAGTGGGCACCGGCAGCCCGCCGGTCACCGTCGATGACTTCCAGGGCATCTGGAAGTATGACGGCACGGACACCCGCCTGAAGGCCCGCAGCGGCAGTGCCGCCCCTGAGGCAGGCGGAGCGCTCTACGACATGCTGCCGCTCAATCCTTCGATCAGCCCCGATGGTCTCATCACCTTCTACGGTGCCTTGCGCATCGGCACTGGCAGCCCGCCGGTCACCGCCAGCACCAACTACGGCCTGTGGAGCGAAATCGGCGGCGGCACTGCACGCCTGCTGCTGCGCGAGGGCGACCCTGTCGTCAGCGGCAAATTCTTCCGCAGCGGCTTCACTGTCACCACCTCCACGGTGAACACTGCCGCCCTCAATGCGAAGATCACCAACGGCAGCGCCTTGATCCATCTCGACGTGAACACACCCTCCGTGCTGCTCACCGTCGTGGCCGAGGAAGGTCAGGCAGGTCCCGGCGGCGGCACTTGGATCGCCCTCGACGGCAACTCGTCCGACCCGCGCCTCAGCGCCAACGGCGATCTCGGCTTCATCGGCTGGGAAAAAGTGGGCACCAGCCAGATTCAGGGCATCTACAGCCGCCTGAACACCACCCCGGTGGGCACCTCCGGAGCCGTCCTGCAAGCCCGGGTCGGCGGCACCGCCCCCGGCACCAGCGGAGCCACCTTCAACGCCTTCGAGCGCCCCACCGTCTTCAACGGCGGCATGGCCTTCCGCGGCTTCCTCAACGCCAACGGCGACAACGCTGGTAGAACCAAGGGCCAGGGCGTGTGGGCAGGAGCCTTCGGAGCCCTCACCCCGGTGGTCCGCACCGGCGACACCGACGCGCAGATCCCCACCGTCCCCGCGGGCAGGACCGTTTCGAGCGTGTGGAGCCCCTTCAGCAACGCACTGGGCTCCCTCACCATGCGCGTGAGCCTGGTAGGGGCTGGCGAGACGCGAGCGATCATGGGCAGCACGGGCGGCACGATGCGC
>JAEUHK010000115.1 GCA_016795465.1 Verrucomicrobiaceae bacterium
CAAGTTCAACATCCTCATCGCCGGCAACAACGACCCCATTTCGAGCAAGGGCATCGACCTGCTCAAAGCGGAGCCGTCCTTCAACGTGACGGTGAACATGGACCTGAAGGCCGAGGACAAGATGATCGAAGCCTCCCGCGATGCCCACGCCATCATCGTGCGCAGCGGTGCCAAAGTGACCGCCAAGGTGCTCGAAGCCGCCCCGAACCTCAAAGTCGTGGGCCGTGCCGGTGTGGGCGTGGACAACATCGACGTGCCGGTGGCCTCGAAGCGTGGCGTGGTCGTGATGAACACTCCCGGCGGCAACACGATCTCGACCGCGGAGCAGGCCTTCACCCTCATGATGGCCCTCAGCCGTAAAACCGCTCAGGCGAACGCCTCGATCGTGGCCGGCAAATGGGACCGCAAAAGCTTCCAGGGCACCGAAGTGTATGGCAAAACGCTCGTCGTGCTCGGCATGGGCCGCATCGGCGCGGAGTTCGCCAAGCGTGCGAAGGCCTTCGGCATGAGCGTCGTCGCCTATGACCCGTATTTGAGCAAAAACCGTGCGGAAAGCCTCGGCGTGACCCTTTGCGAGGATCTCGACGCCGCCATCGTGCAGGCCGATTACATCACGATGCATATGCCGCTCACGCCGGAAACGAAGCACATGATCAACGCGAAACGTCTCGCCACGCTGAAGCCGAGCTGCCGCATCATCAACTGCGCCCGCGGCGGCCTCATCGACGACAACGCGCTAGCCGAGGCGCTCACCGCTGGCACCATCGCCGGTGCTGCGCTCGATGTCTTCGAGACCGAGCCGCCACCTGCGGATTATCCGCTGCTCAAAGCTCCGAACACGGTTTTCACGCCGCACCTCGGTGCCTCCACGGAAGAAGCGCAGGAAAACGTCGGCATCGAAATCGCCGAAGTGATCAAGGCGCATCTTCTTCAAGGCACCGTCGTCAACGCGGTGAACATGCCGAACGTCGATCCGAAGGTCCTCGCGGAAATCGGGCCGTTCTTGAAATTCGGCGAACTCCTCGGCCGCCTCGTTTCGCAGTTTGCTCCTGCACGCAGCAACGTCGTCCGCATCAACTACAGCGGCAAAGTGGGCAGCGGTGACACCACGCTCATCTCCCGCGCTGTGTTGAAAGGCTTCCTGGAGCGCCCCGTCGGTGCCGAGCAGGTGAATTACATCAACGCCAACGGCGTCGCTGAAAACCTCGGCATCCGCTTCACCGAAAGCCGCCTCACCGACCCGAGCGAGTTCAGCGACCTCATCGAAGTCGTCGCCAAAAACGACGCGGGAGAGGCTGCAAGCATCGCAGGCACTTTCTTCGCCGGTTCGCCGCGCATCGTGAAGGTCAACGGCCGCCGCATCGAGGCCAATCCCGAAGGCACGCTGCTCTTCATCGAAAACATCGACCGTCCGGGCATGATCGCCAGCTACAGCACCATCCTCGGCAAGAACCAGGTCAACATCGCCGACATGAGCCTCAGCCGGGACAAGGAGAGCGGCAAAGCTTTGACGATCCTCACGCTCGACACCACTCCCGGTGCCGAAGTGCTAGCCGAACTCGAAAAGATCCAAGGCATCAGCAAAGTGCACTGCGTGGCGGTTTGAATTTCGGGACGGTCCACGCCACCTTTTAAAACCGTTTCCACCGCCTTTTGAGCCTGCTGTTACATATTGTGGGCATTGTGAGCCTGCAAAAGTGCTGGGAGGCACGCTCATCAAGTGATGATGCTTCAACCCCGCCGCAGCTTCGTGAAGCCGAGCACGGCTGCCAGTGCGGCCAGGGTGAAAATCACCAGCACAGGCCAGATGGCGGGGAGGTTGAGGGAGGAGGCGGCACCTGGATTCCCCGATGGTGGCAGACTTTTGGCTCCAGGCGGGCGCAAGGACACTGCTCTCTTTCTCGGAGGAGGCATTGGCTCGTAGTCCTCATAGTTCCACTCCCGGTAGGGCCGACCTGCCTCCTCCTGCCACCAAGCGCGCATCGCTTGAACATCTAGCATGTTGTGTGGCGGCGGCGCAGCATCTCCAAGGGAGTTTCGCAGGGATCTTGCGGCGAGGCTTGAGTTCGGCTGGGGCCGTGGATTGACGCCACAGGCGTCGTCCGGGTAAAAGTCTGGGCCTTCAAGGTTTCTGTCATCAAAAAGAAAACGCCCTAGCTGCTGGATCGCCTCCATGCTTCCGATGGTGCCCAACAAATTGATGTTCGATGAACGCAGGCGATCCCCTCCGAGCAGTTTAGAGCTTTCCTCGATTCCTTCGACCAGGAAATTCGTGTGTCCCGGGATGCTCGAAATACGCTGCCTCACTTGCTCCCGGACTTTAGCACCAAACCGTGTGTTCAACTCGTAGCGATCGGATTTGATGAAGGGATCGTCAGGCAAAGGAATTGGATAAATTGCCTCCCCGTAACTCGCTGACATAGTCTGTAAGAGATGATTGAATAGTTCCTTGAAATTTCGATCTGCCGCCAGTCTGTCCAGCAGGGTAAAATCACCAAGGTCAAACGCTTTGAGCTCCGCTTTCGTCAGGAAGTGTGGGCCAGCGCCAATGCCGACCCACCACTTCTTCAACGCCGCCTGATTTCGGGCAGCATCTTCGTAGTCTGGTCCTGGCGGAGTGTCCTTCCCGTGCAGGACGACGGTTGGGTCAATCACGCTCAAGGTGACGAAAGCATATAAAGCTGGGAGTTTCATTGCTGGTAAAGAGGGTGCTGGTAAGGATAGTTGTCTCCAGCGACGGTGCTCATCGGAAGCTTTCCAGGCCAGCCAGCCCCCCAGTTGAGGCGGGACCATTCCTTACGGATGAGCGTCTTCGGGCCGACTCCTCTTTTGGGACCTTCAAGCCCGGTCATCAGGCGGCTCTCGTTGTCAGAATTTGGCAGGTGGTTGACGGAGCGATGTTGGCCGGGCAGGTCTCCATCGGTGGAATGCCCTACCCCGGCCACATAATGCATGATCTCATGAGCAATGGCAAAGGTGTGGGGAGGCATGTGATAAGGGGCCATGTCGAAGCGCACATAGTCATACACCCATAACACGCCGCCCCGCACACCAGATGTGGCTTTGCCAGCCCAGCCCAAGGCCGATCTCGCGCTGGTTTTATCCCAAGTCTTATGCCGGGAATCGGTCACAGGGAAGTAGGAGAAGTGTTGCAGCCCAATGGCCTTGGTCTTCGGCGTTGCCACATAATACACATTCACCGAATTTGAATCAGGAAGTGATGCGTCCAGGATGAGTTGCTCTTCAGCTGTCCAGGGTGGGTCCTGATTTGTGGTAGGGATGCCTGTGGTGTCCGTGTTAAACGCATCCAGAATCTCATTGTTGTGCTGGTTGGGTGCCCAGTCGGGGAGGTTGAGACCGACATCCCAGCGCACGTCTCGCACATTTCGGTAGGTTACTGTGCACCACACATTGGCCTTCACGCCAAAGATGCTGTTCAGGTAGGCCTCGAGTTGCGCCTGTGACGGCAGGTAGTCCACGGTGCCGGTTGTCTGACCACTGGCATCTTTATATTGAATGGGATGCACAACGATGTTGAGGCTCCGTTGCGGAAGACACTCGATTTTCATGAAGGAGCGGTTCTCCGCGATCTTCATGGGACCATCCGTGCCGGCAGCCACGCCCACATGGATGGCCCCTACCTCCCCTTCCTCAGAGGAGACCAGTTCCACAGCGGTGTATGGGACGGGTGCCCTGGCAACCTGCGCCGTCACATCC
>JAEUHK010000132.1 GCA_016795465.1 Verrucomicrobiaceae bacterium
GTACTTCATCTCCACGCACGGCGCGCGCAAAGGCCTCGCCGACACCGCGTTGAAGACCGCCGACTCCGGTTACATGACCCGCAAGCTCGTGGACGTGTCCCAGGACGTCATCGTCACCGAGGAGGACTGCGGCACCGTCAACGGCATCACGCTTTCCTCCATCTATCAGGGCGACGAGGAGATCGTGGACCTCAAGACCCGCGTCTATGGCCGCACCAGTTGCGAGACCGTGCATGACCCCGTGGACAAGAGCACCATCATCAAGGCCGGCCAGCTCGTCACCGAGAAGGAGGCCAACCACCTCACGAAGATCGGTGTCGAGAAGCTCAAGATCCGCTCCGTGCTCACTTGCGAAAGCAAGCGCGGCTGCTGCGCGAAGTGCTACGGCCTGCATCTCGGCACGCAGAGGCTTGCCAAGATCGGCGAGGCCGTCGGCATCGTCGCCGCGCAGTCCATCGGCGAGCCCGGCACGCAGCTCACCATGCGCACCTTCCACACCGGTGGTGCCGCCATGAGCGCCTTCAAGCAGCCCTTCATCGTCACGAAGAACGCCGGCACCATGCGCCTCACGGAAACCCGCACGGTGCAGACCGTCGAGGGCAACTGGATCGCGCTGACGAAGAACGGCATCCTCGGCATTTACGATGACGACGGCCGTGAGCTCGAAAGCCACAAGCTCGTGCTCGGCGCCGTCATCGCCAAGGCCGACGGCTCCCACGTCAAGAAGGGCGAGAAGATCGTCGAATGGGATCCCTACAACATGCCGATCATCACCGAGAAGGCCGGCAAGCTGGAATTCCGCGACATGATCTCCGGCATCACCATCACCAAGGAGAAAAACGAGTCCACCGGCAACGAGGAGACCGTCGTCATCGAGCACAAGGAAGACCTTCACCCGCAGGTGGTCGTCACCGATCCGAAGACGCACGAGGTTCTCGCCAGCTACACCATTCCGGCCGGCGCCCACCTGGCCGTGAAGAACAACGAGAAGGTCGAGGCCGGCACCACCATAGCCAAGACGCCGCGCAAGGCATCCAAGACCAAGGACATCACCGGCGGTCTGCCGCGTGTGGCCGAGCTCTTCGAAGCCCGCAAGCCCAAGGACGCCTGCGAAATCGCCCGTATCGATGGTACCATCGAAATCGGCGGCCTCGTCCGCGGCAAGCGTCGCGTCATCATCACCGACCCGACCACCGGCCAGCAGGAAGAGCATCTCATTCCCCGGTCCAAGCACATCCTCGTCTCCAACGGCGACCATGTCAGCAAGGCCGACCAGCTCACCGACGGTCCCGTCGTTCCGCATGACCTCCTCGAAATCCTTGGCCCGCAGGCCCTTCGCGAGCACCTCGTCAACGAAGTGCAGGAAGTGTACCGTGCCCAGGGCGTGGAAATCAACGACAAGCACGTCGAGATCATCATCCGCCAGATGCTCCGCAAGGTGAAGATCACCGATCCGGGCGATACCAGCTTCCTCTGGGGCGATCAGATCGACCGCACCGAGTTCGAGAAGGAAAACGCCCGCGTCTCCGACGAAGGTGGCAAGCCCGCCGAGGCCGAGCCCGTCCTTCTCGGCATCACCAAGGCCTCCATCGAGACCGAATCCTTCATCTCCGCCGCCTCCTTCCAGGACACCACCCGTGTGCTCACCGAGGCTGCGACCCTCGCGAAGAACGACCTTCTCCGCGGCTTCAAGGAAAACGTCATCATGGGCCACCTCATCCCCGCCGGCACCGGCTTCCTCAAGAACCGCAGCTTCGACGTCCACGAGACCGAAGCCCCGCAGTTCGCCGCCGAAGAAGAGGCCGCGTAATCCGCCCGCTCAAACACTCCACGCCGCCTCCGCGCCTCAAAAGCCGGAGGCGGTTTTGTTTTCGGAGTGATCGTGAAAGAGCGGAAAAGACTGTCCGATACCTTCGCATGCCTGTTCTCGACCAGTTTCGACTCGATGGAAAACGCGCCCTCGTCACCGGTGGGTCGCGAGGGCTGGGCTTGGAGATGGCGCGGGCTTTGGGCGAGGCAGGAGCTCAGGTGATCATCACCGGATCGAGCGTTGAAAACCTCCACAAGGCCTGTGAAGAGCTTTGCAGCGAGGATTTGCACGTCACGTCGATCCAGGCGGACCTTTCCAAGCCGGAGGAAGCGGAGCGGTTGTGCGATGTCGTGCTGAAGGAGCACGCGCCGATCGACATCCTCATCAACAACGTCGGCGGACGCCGCATCAACACGCCGACGGAGGACCTGGCGCTCGAAGACTGGCAGCGGATCATCGACTTGAACCTCACGCAGGCCTTCATCCTCACGAAGCGCCTCGGCGGAGCGATGATTCCGCGAAAATGGGGCCGCATCATCAACATCGCCTCCATCAACGCGCTCTGGCCCGGCAAAGCGATGCGTGGTCGCAGCTACGAGACCTCGAAGGGCGCGCTTGCGATGTTTACGAAGGCGGTGGCCGCCGATTGGGCCGTGCATGGCATCACGGTGAATGCCATCGCGCCGGGTCCATTTCTGACCGATGCCAATCGTCGCTGGATCGGCGAAAGGCCCGAATTTGAAGGCGAAGTGGCCACCAGCATCCCCATGGGCCGCTGGGGCAGACCGGAGGAGATCGGCCCGCTGGCGCTGTATCTGGCCAGCGAGGCCAGCAGCTTCATGACCGGCAGTGTTTTGGTGCTGGATGGCGGAAAGCTGCTTTGGTGATTTTTAATCTATGACGAACAAACACGAACTCCGCGGCGTGCTGCCGGTTTTTCAGACTCCCTGGCTGGAGGATGAGACGATTGATCTCGAAACGCTCGAGCGGGAGATCGCGTGGCTTTACGATGGTGGCGCGAATGGGATCGTGATGGCGATGGTGTCGGAAACGTTGCGGCTGGACAGTGAGGAGCGGGAGCAACTGGCGGCGGCGGCGTGCCGGTTTGGCAAGGAGCGCGGCGTGGTGGTGATCAGCGTGGGCGCGGAGTCGTCGAAGGTGGCGGAGCGGTATGCGAAGCATGCGGAAGGCGTCGGAGCGGATGCGGTGATGGCGATTCCGCCGGTTTCCATCGGGATCGGCGAGAGTGAGCTGCTGGCGTATTACACGCGCATCATCGAGGCGATCCGTATTCCGGTGATCGTGCAGGATGCCAGCGGCTATGTGGGCAAACCGATGCCGATTGCGATGCAGGCGCGGCTCTTGGACGAGTTCGGACCCGAGCGTGTGCGATACAAGCCGGAGGCGAGCCCCATCGGGCCGAAGCTGAGCGAGTTGCGTGATGCGACGAAGGGTCATGCACGCGTGTTTGAGGGCACGGGCGGCATTGCGTTGGTGGATTCGTTCAAACGCGGTGTTGTGGGCACGATGCCGGGCGCGGATTTGATTCGCGGCCTCGTGCCACTTTGGAAGGCGCTGGAGGCTGGTGATGCCGAGAAGGCGGATCGCATTCATGGGCCGCTTTCGGCGCTGATTTCGATGCAGACGAGCCTCGACGGCTTTTTAGCGGTGGAGAAGCATTTGCTGAAGCGGCAGGGCATCTTCAAAAACACGCTCGTGCGTGGTCCGGTGGGCTTCAGGCTCGATGCGGAGACGACACACGAGGTCGAGAGGCAGTTTGATCGGATGATCGCCGCGGCGGAGTCGTGATGGCGGAGCAAATCTCGAATTTCCAAGCGCTGTTTTCACGCCACTAGTGCGTGATGACTGACAAGAAAACGCCGCAATCCCTCCTCGGCATGACGCCGGGGGAGGTGGAGGCTTTGATCAAGGAGATGGGCGAGCCGGGTTTCCGGGCGAAGCAGGTGGTGGAGTGGACGTTTGTGCGTCGCGTGGCGGACATCGAGGCGATGACGAACCTGCCGAAGGCACTGCGGGAGCGGCTGAAGGAGCAGCTGGTGACGCGGACGATGAGCATCGCCACGGTGAGCGGCTCGGCGGACACGACGCGGAAGTTTTTGCTGAAGCTGCACGACGGTCGCTATGTCGAAACGGTGCTCATTCCGGCGAATCCGGCGCTTTACGGCGGCAAATCGGACCGGCGGACATTGTGTGTGTCGAGTCAGGTGGGCTGTGCGTATGACTGCAAGTTCTGCGCGAGCGGGCTGGCGGGCTTCACGCGGAATCTGACGGCCGGAGAGATCGTGGAGCAGATCGTGCAGGTGGAGGCGCACACGGGCGAGCGGGTGGACAATCTGGTCTTCATGGGCATGGGAGAGCCGCTGGCGAACTTTTCGAACCTCGTGAAGGCCATCGAGATCCTGAACGCGGAGTGGGGCATCGGCATCGGGGCCCGGCACATGACGGTGAGCACGAGCGGGCTGGCTCCACAGATCCAAAAGCTGGCGGATTTCCCGCTGCAGATCCGCCTAGCCATCTCGCTGCATGGGGCGAGCGACCCAGTGCGGGATCAAATCATGCCGGTGAACCGCAAGTACCCGCTGGCGGAGCTTTTTGAGGCGCTGGAGGCCTGGAATGCGAAGCGGAAGCAGTTTTTGACTTTCGAATTCATCCTGATTGAGGAGGTCAATGACAGCCTCGACCAGGCTCGCCTGCTGGCGAAGCGGGCACGGAGCGTGAACGCGAAGGTGAACCTCATTCCCTACAACACGGTGGACGGTCTGCCGTGGAAGCGGCCGTCCGAGCAGCGGCAGGAGGCCTTTTTGGAAGTGCTGACCTCCGCCGGGGTGACGGCCACGCTGCGGCGGGAGAAGGGTCACGACATTGCAGCGGCCTGCGGGCAGCTCCGGCTGAAGCAGGAAACGAGCGAGGGGATCATCGAATCGCCCATCCCGGAGAAGAGGATCACGATTGGGTCAGGGAATTGAGCTTGTAAATTCATTAGGATTGCCATATTTTCTAGAAATTGGCATTCTGATGACCCTTTTCCCTCGTAAACTTTGGCTGTTCGGCTGGCTGGTGACGCTCGTTTGGAGCTTCGCGGCCGGGGAAGTGCGTGCGGATGTGGCACTGGGCAATGTGGTTTACCGGGACCAAAACGCGAATTTCCGCTTCGACTTCGGCGAGGGAGTGGCGGGGGTCACGGTGCAGCTTTTCGGTGAAAACGATGATCCGCTGACGGCGCAGCCGGTGGCTTCGACGATGACGGGTGATGATGGCTCGTTCCTGCTACCACCGGTGCCGGATGGCAGCTACATCGCCGTCATTCCCTCCTACGAGTTTGGCCAGGAGGGCCATCTGCGAGGGGCGCTGAGCCTGCCTGGGGTGACGGGCTACTCGACGGATGACGATGTGGGCGAGGATGGCTTTGACGATCCCGATCCGGCCGCCAACGGCATTCGCACGCCGACCATCACGCTGATCACCGGCGGAGCTCCGGGGGCGCTGACATCGGAAACCGGCTACCTTTCGGAGACCGATGATGCCCAAGACACAGATGTGGACCTCACGCTCGACTTCGGCTTCTACAAGCCGGTGGCGGTGGGGAATCTGGTGTTCGCGGACATGAACTCGAACGGCCAGGCGGATGCGGGCGAAGGCATCCCGGGCGTGCTGGTAAGCCTTTACCTGGGCTCGCAGGACGTGGAAACGGAGGTGCCGTATCTGGAGACACGCACGGATTCGCAGGGTCGCTTCCTGTTTGAGGATCTGATCGAAGGGGACTACCGCCTCATGATTCCGGCCATCGAGTTTCAAGCGGGCAAACCGCTTTCCGGTGGCACGCCGATGAGCGGGGCGTCGCCGCTCACGGATGATGACACGGGTGAGGACTCCGCGATGTCGCTGTTGGCGGGGGTGGTGACGGATGCCTTCAATCTCACGGCTGGCAGTGCGCCGACGGCGGCGACGGGCGAGACGGGTCTGTTTGCGGATTCGGACGATTTGACGAGTGACAGCTCGACGGACCTGACGCGGGATTTTGGCTTCACGTTTGAGGCTGGCAAGGCGGCGGTGGGGAATCTGGTCTTCGTCGATGACAACGGAAACAACGTCGCGGACGAGGGCGAAGGTCGTGACGACGTGGTGGTGATGCTGTTTGCCGAAAACGGCACGGTGCCGCTGGCCCAGCGCATCACCTCAGGCGGCGGGAAGTTCCTCTTCGAGAATCTGACGCCCGGTCGCTATTTCCTGCACATCCCGCCGAGCGAGTTCAGGCTCGATAAACGGCTCTACGCCACGCTGTCGATGACCGGCACGGTTTCGGGGGATGACGATGCGGGCGAAGATGGCATCGATGCGGTCAATCCGCTGCTCACGGGCGTTTCGACGGCCGTTTTTGATCTCGCGGCCACGGGCATGCCGACGGCGGAAACAGGCCTCGGCGGCTCCAGCGATGACTTCCGCGATGGCGCTGTCGATTTGACGCGTGACCTTGGCTTCACGATGACGGCCTACGATCCCGTGGGCGTGGGCAATGCGGTCTTCAAAGACAAAAACGGCAACAACCGCATGGATGCCTCTGAAGGCGTGGAAGGCGTGATTGTGCAGCTTTTCACCGCGGGCAGTGATCCGCAGACGGATGCGCCGCTCGGCGTGCGCACGACAGATCCCGAGGGCTTGTTCCTCTTCGATGGTTTGATGCCGGGAAGCTACTTCCTGCATGTTCCGGGTTCGATGTTTGGCACGTCCATGCCGCTGCAACTCACGACCTCGCTAGCGGGTTGGGGCCTCGACAATGGTCAGGACGATAGCACGGATGAAAATGGCTCGGACGCTGCTGATCCGGCGGCCACCGGAGTGAGCACTCGCACGATCCAGCTCACGGCGGACTTTGAACCGACGGATGCGAATGGCGAGGATGGCATCGGTGCGTCGAATGACAATGGTGACGACAACAACATCGACCTTACCGTGGACTTTGGTTTCAGCGGCGGTTGTCCGGCGATCGGAATCACGCCGCTGGTGAGCACCTTTCCGGATGGTCGCGTGGGCGTGGCCTACTCGCAGCAGCTCACGGTGAGCGGTGGGACGGGGCCTTACACCTGGACGTGGCGTGCGGCGACGCTGGCCGGGCTGCCTCAAGGCCTCAGCATCGACAACACGGGGCTTGTTTCCGGCACGCCGGTCAATTCCTCGAACCATTCACTCATCGTGCGTGTGACCGATTCGCAGGGCTGCTTCAGCGAGCTCACGCGTGACTTCAACATCGCCAGCCCGCTCAGTCCGCTGAAGGTGGGCAATCTCGTTTTTGCCGATGCGAACTTGAACGGTCATTTCGATGCCGGTGAAGGTGTCGATGGCGTGACGGTGCAGATGTTTGCGGCGGGCGCTGATCCTTCGTTTGCCACGCCGGTGATGGAGCAGGTCACAAGCAATGGCGGGCGCTTCCTCTTCACGGATGTGACGGCGGCGAACTACTTCCTGCACGTCCCGGCGAATGAGTTTGGCAATCAGGGACAGCTCCGCGCGATGGTTTCGATGCCGGGAGCCGGGGCGTTGAATTCGACGCTGGATGATGATGTGGATGAAAATGGCACCGATGCGCTGATTCCGTCAGTTTATGGCATCAGCACACCGATCTTCTCGATGACGCTGAATGCGGAGCCGACCGGTGAGAGCGGTTTCGATGGCACGAGCGATGACGCGGATGATGCGAACGCGGACCTGACGCAGGATTTGGGCTTCCAGCCATCGTGCAGCGGTGTGGCGATCTCGTCGCCGCCAAATGCGACCTTCCGCGTGGCCTATTCGCAGCAGCTCGCGGCGAGTGGTGGCAGTGCGCCGTATGTTTACACGCTGGTGGGCACTTTGCCGCCGGGCCTGCTCATGAACACGAGCGGCCTCATCTCCGGCACACCGACGGCGGCGGGCAGTTACAGCTTTGAAGTCGATGTGACGGGTGTCGATGAATGCGTGAAACGCGTGCCGCTGACGCTGGTGGTGGATCAAGGGCTGGGCGTCGGAAACCTCATCTATCTCGATGACAACGAAAACGATGCCTTTGATGCCGGTGAAGGTCTTTCCGGCGTGCTGGTGCAGCTTTTCCCGGAAGGCGCGGATGCGCAGACGGCGGTGCCGCTCGCCACACGCACCTCGGGCACGGGTGGCTTCTATCTCTTCACGGGACTCACGGCGGGTCGCTACTTCCTGCATGTGCCGAAGGAGGAGTTTGCTCTCGGCAGGCCGCTGAATGGCAAAATGAGTGTTCGCGGTGCTGGAACGGATAATGGCCTCGATGACCAGCTCGATGAAAACGGGCTCGATGCGGTCGATCCGACGCTCACAGGCGTTTCGACGGCCGTTTTCGAACTCAGCGCCGGGCTGGAGCCGACGGATGAATCGCAGGCGGGCACGCAGTTTGGCGAGTTCGGGCAAGGAGCGGCACAGGATGCGACTGTGGATGCGAACTTTGACCTGACGATGGACTTTGGTTTCACGCGGAATTGCCCGTTGATCACGCTCACGCCCTCCACGCTGCCTTCGATCATGGCGGGTGATCCGATTGACCAGAGCTTCTTCGCCTCCGGCGGCACCTTCCCCTACACCTGGACGACGACATTGAATCTGCCGGAAGGTCTCACGCTGAGTTCCGCGGGTCGTTTGACCGGCACGCTTCGCCTTCCGGGGAATTACGAGCTGCGACTGCGGGCCACGGATTTCTACGGCTGCAAGGCGGACATCACGGTGATGCAGGAGGTGACGGTCGAAGTGCCGCTTTCGGTCGGAAACCTGATTTTCATCGACCAGAACCGCAACGGCCGTGCCGATGAGGGCGAGGGCGTGCCGAACGTGATCGTGCAGCTTTTCCAGCTGGGCATGAATCCGCTCGTGGCATCGCCAGTCGTGGCACCTGTGACCACAGATGCCGACGGTCGCTATCTCTTCTCTGAGCTTGGTGAGGGCAGCTTCTTTGTGCATGTGCCGACCTCGCAGTTCCTCGAAGGCGGGCCGTTGTATCAGCACATCTCGATTCCGGGTGCGGGCACCGACAACGGCCAAGATGATGATTTGGGCGAAAATGGGGTCGATACCGCGCTGCCGGGCAGTTTTGGCATTTCGAGCACCGTTTTCACTCTCACCGTGGATGGTGAGCCGACGAATGCTGGCACGGAAACGGGTCTCGGTAATGATGACGACCTCGGCATGGACAACGATGGCGACATGACCATCGACCTCGGCTTTGTGCCGCTGCCGCCGCAGGGCCTGACGGTGGGTAATCTGGTCTATGTCGATACCGATGGCGACACGCGGCCGGATGCGGGCGAGGGCAAGGATGGCGTGACGGTGCAGGTTTTCCGCCAAGGCGATAATCCGCTGTTCGTCGGAGCCTTGCAGACGCAGGTGACGAGTGGCGGCGGCTTCTATCGCTTCACGGGTTTGGAGCCGGGGAACTACTTTGTGCATGTGCCGCCGTCGAATTTCCAGCCCGGTGGCGTGCTGGTCTCTCATGTGAGCGTGGCGGGCTTCGGTCTGGATACCGGTGCGGATGACAATGTGGACGAAAACGGCGTCGATGCGCCCACACCGTCGTCCACGGGCGTGTCGTCGATGTTCTTCAATCTCGCCTACTACCTCGAGGCGAAGGATTCGACGACGGAGATCGGCACCGGTGCGGCGAATGACAACGCGGATGATCCGAATGGCGACATGACGATCGACTTCGGCTTCCGCGTGGTGTGCCCGACGATCACGATTTCGCCCGCCAGCGGCTCGTATAACACCATGCAGTCCGTGCCAGTGTCGGAGACCTTCTCCGCATTGGGCGGCACGGCACCTTACACGTTTGAGGCGGTGGGTTCGCTACCTGCCGGCCTTGCTTTGAGTAGTGGTGGGGTGATCTCCGGCACGCCGACGACTCCCGGCTCGGTGAGCTTTGGCGTGAAGGCCACGGATTCGCATGCCTGCACGGCCACGGTGAACATCACTCTGATCATTGACCCGGCACCTGCGGGCACGAGCGTGGGCAATCTGGTCTTCATCGACCGCAACTCGAACGGCTTCGCGGACAGCGGCGAGGGCGTGGCGGGTGTGACAGTGAATTTGAAAACCTCCGCCGGTGCGCAGGTGTCGAGCACTTCGACGAATGGCAGCGGCATCTACGGCTTCACCGATGTGTCACCGGGCACCTACTACCTCGAAATCCCCGCGGCGATGTTTGCCACCACGGCTCCGCTCGGCGGCATGAAGTCGATGGCGGGTGTGGCTCCGGGTGATGACAACGTGAGCGAGGATGGCATCGACGCGGCCGATCCTCGCGTGACGGGCGTGCGCACGGCGGACTTCACGCTGGCCATCGGCACGGCTCCGACGAGCACGACGGGAGAGACGGGTTTCGAAAACGGCACCGATGATGAGCGTGATCCCTTTACCGATCTCACGCTCGACCTTGGCTTCACGAATGTGCTGCCGCGCACCTTTGCCCTTTGGCAGGTGGAGAATGGGCTGAATGGTCAAAATGGTCCGAACGACAACCCGGATGGGGATCGCAACTCGAACCTGATGGAGTTCGCGCTAGGTCAAAGCGGTGGCAGCAGCGTGGAAGATCCGCAGTTCCCCGGTTTCTACATTGAGCGCAGCTTGGCGGGCACGCTGGACGCGGTCGTTTGCCGTCGTGCCGGTGGTGTGCAGGGTCTGATTTATGCCGTGGAGGCCAATCTGGCGAGCGTGTGGACGCCGCTGACGATCACACCGGTGGTGACGCCAAAGACGAATGGTCTGGAAGAGGTGCGCCTGGCGAATATCGAAGCGGATTCACTGCTCACTGGTCTCGATGGCGGCGAGGTGCGCCTGCGGGTGGCTTTGGACGCGGATAACAACGGCACGCCGGAGGCTGAGGCGGTGACGCCGGTGTGGAATTGGAAGCGTCGCTCGCTGCCGCAGCGTCCGCAGACTTTCTGCATGCCGCTGGTGCGCAAAGATGTCTTCACGGGCGCTGTGGATGGTGTGGTCACAGGTGCCTCGCTCGATCTGACGACGGCGGTGGGCACTGGCACGCTGGCTCCCTACTTCGTGGATGGAAACAGCTACTACATCGAGGTCATCGGCGGCGATCACGAAGGCCATCGCTGGGACATTGATGAGGCTCAAAGCACGGCGACGATGCTGCGCATCGATTTGAGCAACAGCCGCAACACGATGGCGACGCTGCCGATAACGCTTCAGGGTGATCTGATCGCGATCCGGGCGCACTGGACCTTCAACGATATCTTCCCGGTGAGCCGCTTCAGCTCGAACACCTCGCAAAGCCTGGCCGACCGCCTCATCACGCTGGATCGTGCCACGGGGCTGCTGCGTGAGTTCTGGCTCTTCACGAACAATGGATCGCCAAAATGGGTGCTCAGCGGTGATGCGAGGCTGATAAGTCAAAACGGGCGCATGGTAGATCCGGCGGAAGGCGTGTTCCTGCATGCCCGTGCCACGCCGGTGACGCTGCCGCAGGCCGGCGTGGCCCGCACGAATGCCTTTGTGTGCCCGCTGCGTGCCGGGATGAATCTCGTCGGTGCCGGCTGGGCCGTGCCGATGAGCCCGCTGGATCGCAGCATGACGACGCTGGCCGGTTTCCAGGCCCATCCCGATGCCTCGCAGGCGGATCGCATCCATGTTTGGCGTGGGGACGTGGAGAGCATGGAGGCCTACACGAGCTACACCTTCATGGATTTCGGCGGCAGCCAGTTCTGGGACAAGATGGGCGATGCCGATCTGGTCGATTCCGGCCTGGAACCGCTCTTCGACGCCTGGCGGGCCGCCTTTGTCATCAGCCGTGCCGGGAACGCCACCTGGACGCAACAACCTCCGACGCCATGAAGAAGCTCCTCTGCCTTGTTTTTGCCCTGATCGCGGTCTCAGCGCCCGCGAGGACGATCTCGTGGCGCAGCGGCATCGGCGATACGCTGGTGGATAGCGGCGGCCTGTCTTTGACGGATGCCTTCATCTTTGAGCTGGGTGCCTTCGATGCCGGTTTCACTCCGGACGCGACGAATTACGGCGAGTGGGAAAGCCGCTGGCATGCCTTTGGCCAGGCGACCTTTGAGCCGCTGCTCGGCAACGGCTGGGAGCCGGGGCTGCAATACTTCACCAAGGACACAACGGTGCTCGGCGGGCAGCTTTCGAGCGAATCGCCCCCGCTGCCGAGCTATGCCTTTACTGCGGGCATGCAGGCCTTTTTGTGGGTTTATGACAGCAAAACCGTGGCTCCCACCAGCGAGTGGGCGTTGGTCGGCGGCAGCACATGGACTTTTCCAGCCTCGGACCTGCTGAACCTGACTCCGGTGGTCTGGGAGCTGAACAGCGCCGACCGCACGATCTGGGGCGGGGCGAATGACATCCGTGGAGACGGTCTCTACACCGCCCTACCGGGGAGTTTTGACCTGCAAACCGCTGCGGTGCCGGAGCCTGCAGGGCTGATTTTGCTCGGGCTGGCCGGGGGTGTGTTCGGGCTGCGCCGTCGTCGGTGAAGGGCAGGGGACCCGGAGGTCCGAAAGAGGAGAAAATGGCCTGCGGGGTCATTTGTTTAACTTTTCCATAATTTTAAGGACAAAGTTGTTGATTCCAGGCTCGATAAAAATAGAATCGAGTATAATTTATATAAATTCCATGATTCTATTTTGTCCTCTTCTCGACTGCCGTCCCCCAAGGATCGCAGCCGCTCGTGCTGACCAACCTCTCAACGCTCCCACCTCCGCCCCGAACCGCTGATTTCTTCCATGCGAAGACTCCTCCGTTATCTCCTCATCGGCATGGTAGCACTGGCTGCCAGCGGGGAAGCATTGGCGCAGAGCGTGACGGTGCTGGATTACAATTTTGGCACGACGAGCACGCCGGTCCTCACTCCTACCACCCGTCACAACAATGTGGTGGCTGGTGATCCGCTGATGCTCATCGGGAATCAGATGACATCGGTGCCCAAATTCAACACCGGCGGCAACACGACGGGATTCATGGAATACAACAACTGGCCGACAAGCGAGAGCGGCGCGGGCTCATGGGCATCGAGCACACGAAACAGCCTGCTCCCGAGCCTGGTCGCCCCCACGGTCTGGACGCGCTTCACGATGGGGCCGAACAGCTCCTTCAGCCTTGCCAATGCCACTCTCCAGTTTCGTTATCAGAGGCCGTCTGCGACCTCGCCGAAGGATGTGAAGGCCTGCCTGACTTGGTTTGACGGCACCACCTATCGCCGCCGCTACTCCGCGACGACGAATCTCTCCACCACCACGAGCACCACGGCATGGCAGACGGCTTTCAACGTGCGCATCGGCGGCACCGGCTCGGCCGGGGACACGCTGCCCACGGGCACGGCGATGAGCGGAAAGACGTTTTTGCTCGAGCTTCACTTCTACAACTGCACCAGCGCCAGCAACAAGATCAACGTCGATGATGTGAAGTTCCTCGCTGACTCGGCAGTGACCGGCTCCACGGCGTGGTTGACGCCCGCGAGCCTGCCGGGCGGCAATGTGGGAGTTCCCTACTTCCAGCGAATGCAGGCTGGCAGCGGCAACGTGGCCTCCCACACCTACTCGCTGGTGAGTGGTTCGCTCCCGGCGGGGCTGAGCCTCAGCTCCGGCCATATCGTGGGGCTGCCGACCACGGCCGGCACCTCCACCTTCACACTGCGTGCCACGGGCTCCGCTAACACCGACCGTGCCTTCACCTTGGTCATTGGCGCGGCTCCCACGGCCGCGCCCGGAGCCACGCTGGCCTCATGGAATTACGACGGTGAAAGCGCGGACACGCTCACTGGGCCAAACACCATGTCGAGCTGCCTTTCCGAGGTCACGTGGGGTTTTGATGAGAAAGGAACGCTCAGCAACAGCATCCACGCGGAAGGCACCGCGGCCGCCAGCGGGAATCCGATCTCTCCCACGCGGACAAGCAGCGGCAGCATGCGCTGCTTCACCGGCTGGGAGGTGGGGGACAACTACACCGCCACGCGGAACAGCCTTCTTCATATCACCGATCCTTCGAGCAGTTCGGGGAACTGGCGTTTCGCGGTGAGCCCCACGGCCAACACGGGCTCCATTCCGCCCACAGCCTACTCCACCACGGGCGAGTCGAACGTGCTGCAGTACTCGATGACCTTCCGGCAGACCGCCACGGGCACGCTGCGCTCCTTCAAAGCGGACCTGCTGCGCTGGCTGAAGGACAACATGACCGCGGATGGCGATGCCGGGGCTCGGTATGTGCGCCTTTACGCCTACTACACGAACGATGCCGGCGTGGTGCAGCGCTGGACGGGCAATACCATCGACATCAACGCCATCTATTACCAGGCGATGCAAAGCGCGAACCAGAACCAGTTCCGCACCTTTTGGTGGGATCTGAGCACGCTGCACAATGCCATCAATGCCACCACGGCGAAGTATGCGAATCGCAAGATCGCCTTCGAGCTCTACTTCTACCACGAGCATGGCTACGACGCGTATCAGATCCCTGTCGTGCTCATCGACAACGTCGGCATCCAGGGGGACTTCACCTGTCCGACGGTCTCCATCGGCAACCTCGTCTGGGATGATCTGGACAATGACGGCATCAAGGACACCGGCGAAAGCGGTCTCGCCGGGGCCCAGGTGGAGCTTTTCCGGCCCGGCGCGGACAATGCCATCGGCGGCACCGGTGGGAATGCGGATACGAAGGTCGGCTCCACCATCACCACCACGGCCACGGGGGCCTACAGCTTCACCGGTCTCGATCCGGGAAACTATTATGTGAGGGTAACACCACCCTCCACGCACACCCTCACCGGCGGCGTGGCGGACACGGTGGACAATGTCGATGACAATGACAACAACGGCGCCCAGCCCGGCGGTCGTGGCACTCCCTTGTTCTCACCCATCATCAATCTGGCCGTCGATGCCGAGTCCATCACCGATGGGGACACGGACAATGACACGAATTACACCGTCGATTTCGGCGTTTATCGCGGCCTGTGCGTGGGGAACCTCGTTTTCATCGATGTCGATGACAATGGCAGCTTCAACTCGGGTGACACCGGGGTGGGCGGCGTGGCGGTGCAGCTTTACAACACCTCGAACACCCTCGTGGCCAGCACCACCACGAGCAACGGCACCCTGACAACCGGCTTCCAGGTGCAGGAAGTGTTTAGTTCCACCTCCGTGCGGAACTACACCCAGGCCATGGCTGCCATCAATGGCACGAACCAGACCGCCTCTTGGAAGGGCTCGGCCACGCAGATCAACTATCTCTATCCAGGTGATGCGGAAGGGCGTTTCAGCTCCGGCAACGTCAATTTCCCCAACGACATCAATCCCTACTCTCCCGGTGACTTCGTGGTGCGTGCCACCGGCACCATCACGATCCCCACGACGGGCACCTACACCTTTGGCATGACGCTGGATGACGGCGGCCGCCTGCGGGTGAACAACACGGATGTCATCGTCGATGAAGCCGGTCTGCATTCGATGGCGGACCGCTTCGGCCAGATCACCCTGAACGCCGGCACCTACCCCATCGAGATGGTTTACTTCGGTGTCTGGGGCGGCGGCGTGGAGCTTTACGCGCAAAGCGGCAGCCACTCGGCATGGAACACCGGCTTCAAGCTCGTCGGCAATACCGCCAGCGGCGGTCTCGCTGTGAACTACAACGATCCCACCTCCGGCGGACGATGGCAGATCGATGGGTTGGCTCCGGGCAGCTACTATGTGAAGATTCCCGCGAGCGAGTTCCTCACCGGAAAACCGCTCTTCGGCCTCAAATCGATCAAAAACGGCACCCCGGCCTGGTCCGTCATTGATGACGATGGCGCGGCCACGGGCTCGGACAACGGCACGGACACGCCCACACCGGCCGCCAGCGGCGTCCGCACCACTTCCTTCCAGCTCGCCACCGGCACGGAGCCGACCAATGGCACGGGGGAAACCGGCACCGGCGGCACCTCCGATGACACACGTGATACCGATGTGGACCTCACGGTGGACCTTGGCTTCCACACGGAGCAGGAGGGCTGCTTCTACATCCGCATCATCGACACGGACCGCGATGGCGTGCCGCTCATTCAGCGGCTCAATGGCACCACGCTGAGCACGAATCTCGTTTTCGGCGGCTCGATCTGCAACATTGACCGCGCCCAGTTCGCCTACGATACCCGCACCCAACGCCTCGACATCCAGTACATCTTCAATCAGTGGAGCGGCAAAAAGGTGGAGGGCTTCTACTTTGTGCTCACGGACGGCCCCACGCCGAACTACGACAACACCGCCGCCATCATGTATGTGGATGTCTTCAACCGCGCCTCGCCGAAGGTCACGGTGATGAAGTATCAGGGGCCCGAGGGCGGTCAGACGAGCTATCTCACCCCGGGCCAGCTTTTGGACAGCAGCATCGCCCGACCAGGATTCTGTGCAATTTCCGCCGTGGAGCTCGGTGCCCAGCTCTCTGTGACGATCAGCGCGGACATGAGCCGGGTGAACAACGGGAATCTGTGGACCAGCTACGGCATCAATCCGGCCACCTGGGGCGGCATGAGCATCGGTCGCTACATGGGTATCTGGAGCCACTACTACGATCTCGCCAGCGCCCCTACCTACAACGCCGAGGGCAAGCTGACCTCCTGGCCGCGTAACAACCCGGACAGCTCCTGGTGGAACTACATGGACTCCTACAACTCCGAGGCCCTGCCCACGGAAAGCCCCTGCGGAGCCATCATGACCATCGGGAACATGGTCTTCAATGATGCCAACCTGGATGGTAACTTCGACGCGGGCGAGGGGGTGGACAATGTCCTCATGTACCTCTTCCCGGAAGGCCGTAATGCGCTCACGGACACGCCCGCCGCCGCGGTTTTGACCACTGGCGGAGGTCAGTATGCCTTCACCGGGCTGAGCGCCGGACGCTACTTCGTCCACATCCCGCCCTCGGAGTTTCAGAACGGCGGCCCGCTGTTTGGCCGGGTATCCATCGCTGGTGCCGGCGGGGATGCCGTGGCGGATGACCAAGTGGATGAAAACGGCATCGACGCCGCCTTCCCCGCTGCCACGGGCATCAGCAGCGGCATCATCGTGCTGGCGGACAACACCGAGCCCATCGACACCGGTGTCGAGCTCGGCGGCAACAAGACCACGGACAACGCCGATGACAATAATGGTGATCTCACCGTGGACTTCGGCTTCCGTGCCGGGGCGAATCTGACGCTTGGGGACCTCGTGTGGTTCGATTCGAACGACAACGGCACCAAGCAGGGCGGTGAAAGCGGCATTCCAAACATCCCGGTCGATCTTTTCACCCCTGGAGCGGACAACGCCATCGGCGGCAGCGGCTCGAACGCGGATACGCTTGTCGCCAGCACCACGACGAACGGCAGCGGCACCTACAGCTTCGCCATCCCCTCACCAGGACGCTACTTTGTCCGCATCACCCCCTCGTCCGATTATCCGGCCACGGGCAGCAATGTCACCACCACGGACAATGGCAACGACGGTGACAACAACGGTGCGCAGCCCGGCGGGGAGTATTCTTTTATCTACAGCCCGGTGATCACCCTCACCGCGAATGGTGAGCCGGGGAGCAGCGGCTCGACGAATACCGAAAATACCATCGACTTTGGTCTCACGAGATCGCGGAAGCTCAGCGTGGGGAACTTGGTGTATCTCGATAACAACAACAACGGCCGTTACGACACGGGGGATGGCGGCGTGGGTGGTGTGCGTGTGCAGCTTTTCAACAACTCCAACGTGCTGCTACAGGAAACCACCACGGTGAAGCCGCCTTTCCTGCCCGGCTGGAGCCTGAAGCAGGCCAAGGCCTCCATCGAGGTGAAAAGCGTGGCCACGGCTGAGGCGGTGATGCTGGGCACCAGCCGCACCTCGCTTTGGACGGGCACCACCGATTTCATCAACTACGTCACCACCACCTATAACAATGACTGGACGGACTGGGGGAATGCCGGGGACGGCAAGCTGCTGCCGAACGGCAGCATGGAAAACATGGTCTTGCAGGCCACGGCCACCATGAACATCACCACCGGCGACACCTACACCTTCTGCATCAACACGGACGACGGCGGCCGCCTGAAGGTGGATGGCAGTCTTTTGATCCATGACGATGGTCTCCATGGTCCTGAAGATCGTTTTGGCAGCGTGGTGCTCCCGGCGGGGCCGCACACCATCGAGTTCCTCGGCTTTGAATGGGTCGGTGGAGGTGGTTTCGAGGTCTGGGCCAAGCGTGGCCAGCAGGACTGGTTCGATGATGGCTTCCGCCTCATCGGTGACACGGCCAATGGAGGCATCCCCGTGACCTATCCAGGCACCGCCTCAGACACGGGCCGCTACCGCTTCAACAACATCGATCCCGGCACCTACTATGTGAAAATCCCGAACACGGAATTCAGCGGCGGCGGGCCGCTGGAAGGCCGTCTTTCCTTCGTGCAGGCCACCGCTCCCACCGATGATCAGAGGGATGATAACAGCACCACCGGCAGTGCGGACAGCGGCGTGGATGCGGCCAAGCCTGCTGTCACCGGCATCTCCAGCCACACCTTTGCTCTCAGCGCCGGCGGTGAGCCCACGGGCACGGCGGAAGGCGGTTTCATGGGTTCTGAAGACGACGCGGCGGACAACAACGGAGACATGACCATCGACTTCGCCTTCGACGGGACGAAGCAGGTCGTCACCGGCTGCTACCGCTTCAACATGAAGGACCTCAACAAGGACTGTAACTTCAGTGCCGTGGAGGAAATCAGTCCTGACCAGCCTTATGACTTCGGCTACTCGAACGGGCAAAACGGCGTTTTCTTCTATTTCACGGACTGGGACATGATCTTCGATGCGGACAAAGATCGCCTCAGCATTGATGTGACCTACGAGCAGGTGAACGGCAAGAAAGTGGACAACTTCTGGATCTGCGTCACGCCCGGCCCGGCACCTCACACGGATAACAGCGCCATCATCTACTTTGACGGCACGAACCGCGCCTCGCCGAAAATCACCGTCTATAAATACACCACCTCCCTCGGCGAAAGCTCCTGGCAGACCACGGGAAACTGCATGATCGCCACCGCCGGCACCGGCATCAATGCCTCGGATGTCATTAGCATGAGCGTGGTGGAGACGGGCGTGAGCGTCCGTTTCAAGGCCACCATCAACACCGCCCGCATCAACAACGCGAACAACTGGTCCTTCGTCACGAACAAGTCCTCCTGGGTAGGCTCGAAGTTTTACAGCCGTGCCGGCATCTGGTTCCATCCCATGGATGTGAACCCCGCGTGGACCTACAATGCCAATGGCAGCATCGCCACCACCGATGACATGGGCTGGCCGGATCAGGGCTGGCTGGATACCTCCGAAGACGGCAGCTACTCCGTCATCACCGAGCTCTGTCCCACGCTCACCGTCGGTGACCTCGTGTGGCAGGATGATGACAACGATGGAATCAAAGATGCCACCGAGTCCGGCGTGGATGGTGTGGCGCTCCAGCTTTGGACGCCGGGTGTGAACGGCACGCGTGAAAACGGCGGCGGGGATGACCAGTTCGTCGCTGATACCGTGTCATTCAACGGCGGCTTCTATCAGTTCCAGGACGTGCTGGCCGGGGTGTATTACGTCCGCATTCCGAATCCTCCCGCCGGGCTGCCGCTGGCTTCGGGCACGGTGACGACGACGGACAACAGCGTGAATAACGATAACAACGGCTCGCAACCGGGTGGCAGCGGCACGCAGATCGTCTCCCCGCTTATCACGCTCACGGTGGGAGCCGAACCGAGCGGTGCGGGGTCGAATGAAGACACCATCGACTTCGGTTTGCGCCCTGTGGCCACGGACTTCGGGGACTACCTCAACTTTGCCGCCGCCAGCCAGACGGCGAATAGTGCGCTCCGCATCGGAACGGCAGCCACGGATACGGAGGCCTCCACCCCAGGCAATGCCACTGCCTCGGGTGACGATCTCGTCGGTGATGACGAGGACCTGACCATGCCAAATTTCCCGGCCGGGACGGGCTCCACTTTATCCATCCCGGTCACGGTGAACACGGCCAGCCTTTCAGGAAACACGGCCCGCCTGGGTGTCTTTGTGGATTGGAACGGGGACAACGATGTGGCGGATGCCAACGAGACCCTCACCGCGCAAACGGTCAATGCCTCGGGCACCTACAACTTCAGCCTGGTGCCTCCTTTTGGAACCCCTGCGGGGAACCGTTTCGTCCGCCTCCGCCTCACCGAAGGCACCACGGCCCCGACTTTCAGTGGCAATTCCACGCTGAAAGGGGAGGTGGAGGACTATCAGGTCATCGTCGCCACGGATGATCATGGTGACTACTCGCTCTTCGGTAGTGCTGGCAGCACGGTGAATTCCACTTTGCGCCTGGGTGCCCTCACAGAGGCAGAGCAGGTGCAGGTCTGGAATGCGACCGCCACCGGGGACGATACCACGGATCTCGATGACGAGGATGGAGTATCACTGCCTGCCAGCATGAACGCAGGCACCACCGCCGCTTTGACGGTCACGGCCACCAATACCACCGGCTCCTCCGCTTACTTGAGCGTCTGGGTGGATTACAATCGCAACGGCGTGCTGACGGATGCGGGCGAGCAGCTTTCCCCTGGCAACACGCTCATCGCCACCGGTAGCGTGGGCGTGCCGCGGACCTATAACATCGTGCTTCCTGCGAATGCCACCACAGGGTCGATGGGTGTGCGTGTGCGGCTGACCTCCACCAGCGCCCCCGGACCCACGGGTGACAGCGGGATCGGTGAAGTGGAAGACTATGTCGTCGCCGTGAATGCTGTGCCGATCGACTACGGTGACTGGAACGGCGCGGGTGCGGCCACCACGACTACTAGCAACACCGTCAACAGCAATCTGCGGCTTGGAGCCCTCGTGGATTCAGAGTCCACCGTCACTCCCAATGCCGCCGCCACGGCGGATGATACGACGGGCAGTGATGACGAAGATGGCATAGCCTTCAGCGTCAGTTCGGCCCCTCGTGGCACGACGTTCACCATCACAGCCACCGTGTCGAATTCGGGTTATCTGAACCCGCGGCTCGCAGGCTGGATTGATTGGAACAATGATGGTGACTTTGCCGATGCAGGTGAAGACGTGGTGCCTGTGACATCGGTGGGAACCGGGGCGAATCAAAGTTTTACCTTCCTCGTCAGCGTGCCAAACGCAGCGGTCATCGGCACTCTGGGCGCACGTTTCCGTCTCTCGGCCACCACGCCGACGGCCACCGGGGCTCAAAGTGAGGTGGGTGAGATCGAGGACTACACCTTAAATGTCACTTCGATGGGCTCTGACTTCAGTGATGCGCCTGCCACCTATGGCACCGCCAGCCATACCGTGTTGGCCGGGATCGGCCTCGGCTGCCTGGTGGATCTTGAGTCAGCGGTCTTCAATACGGCCACGGCGAACGGGGATGACGCCAATGGCGTGGATGACGAGGACGGCGTGTTCTTCGACACGCCTTTCGTGATCGGTGCCACCGGTCATGGGGTGATCTCCATGCGTGGCTCAGGCTTCCTGAGCATGTGGATCGACTGGAACCGCGATGGCGACTTCGCCGATGCCGGGGAGCAGATCCTCAACAACGCCAGCCGCACCGCTGGATCAAACGGCTGGGTCATCCCCGAGGTGCTGAACATCCCGGTGCCAGCGGGTGCCGTCGCCGGGGCCACCATCGCCCGTGTGCGCTATAGCTCCGTCACAGGCACCGCTGCCACTGGCTCAGTCGATGGCGGTGAAGTGGAAGACCACCCGCTGACCATCCTGCCTGCTGCCACGGTGAGCGGCCGCGTGTGGCGGGATAACAACAACGGCATCCGCGATGCTGGTGAGCCGGGACTGGAGCACTTCGTCGTCACGCTCTACCGCTCAGATGGCCGTGCGGAGGCCATGACCGTCACGAATGCCTCGGGTGACTACACTTTCACCAACTTGGCCCCACGTAACTATTATGTGAGCATCGAGCTGCCCACCTCCCACACGCTCAGCGGCATGGATCTGGGCGGCAATGATGCGGTGGATAGTGATTTCAACACAACCACACGAGTCACCGCCACCTTCACCCTCGCCAGCGGTGCCACCCAGGCGAATATGGATGCGGGCGTGAACGTGCCTGCGAACACGATCACCTACAGCGTGCTCAGACCTCTGGCGAACACGACCTGGACCCAGGCCTTTGCCATGCCGCAGCTCGCCCCGGCCATTGGCACCCCGACGGCCGTGCAGCTCCGCGCCTTCTCCCTCCAGCACTATGACACGCTGGCGGAAAACTTCGCGATCGGTGCCCAAAGCGTCACCTTCAGCGAAATTCCCACCTTTACCGTCACCCTGCCGAATGCCACCACCCTCGTTACCACGGCAAACTCGCCTTTGACCTTCAATCACGCCAACCGGGACCTCTGCATCGACTACCACGGCACCTCCGGCACGGCTGGTTTTGATCAAAACATGCTCTTCCGCACCGTGAGCAGCACTTACGGCACGCCTGCTACCTTTGCGGGCACTGGCACCGTCTCTCTCTCTGGAGCTACTAGTGTCGATGGCGGCATTAGCTCCACGGGTGGGAACTACACCTTCAGCACCCAGCTCCAGATGGCCGGCATCGTGTCCGTGACCTACACCTACGCACCACCCACCACGGACTTCGGTGACTGGTCCCACTCCACGAATCCATCCGGCGCTGCCACGACGACGACGACCAGCACGATTAACTCCACGCTGCGTCTGGGTGAATTTGTGGATGCTGAGGCCTCTGTGTCGCCAAATGCCGCCGCCACCACCGATGACACGACAAACACCGGTGCCGCCGATGACGAAGACGGCGTCACCGTGCCGGCCAGCATCACCCAGGGTGCCAGCGCCACCGTGACTGCCCGCGTGCTGAACACCAGCGGGACGAACGGCTTCCTGCATGCGTGGATTGATTTCAACAACGACGGCGTCTTCAACAACACCCTCTACACCACCGCAGGTGGCGAGCGTCTGGAGGCCGTGCGCACCATCACCACCGGCACAACCACCACCACGGCGCAGAATATCACCTTCACTGTGCCATCGAATGCCAGCCCGGGCAGCCAGCGTGGTGTGCGTGTGCGTTTTACCAATCAAAATACCACCACGCCCACCGGGGCCTCCGGCACGGGTGAGATCGAGGACTATGTGGTGACGATCGCCTGCTCCGCCATCACAGTGAACCCCACCTCGCTGGCCAACGGCACCGTAGGTCTCGCCTACTCGCAGACACTGTCCGCCACGGGCGGCACCGCGCCCTACACCTATGCGCTGACCACCGGCACGCTGCCCGCCGGTCTGACGCTGACCTCCGCAGGTGTGCTCAGCGGCACGCCGACGGCCTCGAACGGAGCTGGCACCTCCCTCACCTTCACCGCCACGGACTCCTTGGGATGCACGGGCACGCGCACGATGACGCTCAAGGTGTGCCCGGTGCTTAGTTTGAGCAATCTCGGCGGCAGCGCGGTGGTCGGTCGTGCCTTCTCGCAGACGGTGACGGCCTCAGGCGGTGCGTCTGCTTACACTTACGCTATCACGTCGGGATCGCTGCCGGCCGGTTTGAGCCTGGCGACATCCACTGGCATCATTTCCGGCACGCCGACGACCGCCGGCCCGTCGAGCTTCACCATCACCGCCACGGATGCGAACGGCTGCCAGGGATCGAAGAGTTATGTCATCCAGACGCATGCCACTTTGATCGAATGGAACACGGAGGACAGCACGAACGGCGGAAACGTGTCGATGCCCAGTTTTGTGCACGCGTGCATCTTTGGCACGAACGGCCTCAATCACAGTGACAACGGCACCATCCTCTCGACGGCGAACTCGGCGCTCAACGGCATCACGATGACCGGTGCGCGTGCCCGCAGCACCACTGGCTGGGACAACACGGATACCTTCACGCTTCCGCGGCCGGATGACGGCTTCAATGACCGCGTGCTCACCAGCACCTTCGCCTTTGAAAATCTCCTCACGCTGAACTGGGGCACCTTCAGCATGGATGTGCGCCGCCCGGCCACGAACTCGCCCACGAAGTTCCGCGCCGCTCTGATCTGGTTCCAGGGAAGCTATCCTTACAGCAGCGGCATCGTTCCGCCTGCCTCCGCGGTGAAGACGGCCTGGACGGGCACCTTCAGCGTCACCTCCACGAACACTTGGACGACGCTGAACATGGGCTTTGTGAACTTCAGCAGCGGCATCACGGCACTTCCGGCCTTCAACGAAGTGGCGAACGAGAAGATGGTGCTCATCGTGCAGGCCTGGGACAGCGGCGGAGCTGGGGCTCCCGGTGCTTTGGAGTATGACAACGTCGTCCTCGGCGGCTCTGCCACCTGCGGGCCGGCGTTGAGCATTGGTGACACGGTCTTCGCGGACCTGAACGGCAATAGTACTTACGAGTCCGCCACGGATAGCGGTATCAATGGCCTCGCGGTGGAGTTGCTCACGGCGGCGGGCACCTCCTTCACGCCGCCGGTGACGACGACGACGAATGCGAGCGGCGTGTACAGCTTCACGGGGCTGCCTGCGGGCAGTTACAAGGTGAAAGTCACCCCTGGAACCTCCTATCCGCTGGCTGTGACGGCCGTGAATGCGGACAACGGCGTGAACAATGACAGCAACGGCATCCAGGCCGCCCAAGGTGCGGCTGCGATTTCGCCTGTCATCACTCTCGCCAATAACACCGAGCCTGGCACCGCAGGGGGAGGCAATGCGGAGACGACCATCGACTTTGGTTTCAAGACCTGCCCTCCGATCACGGTGAATCCCACCTCGCTGGCAAACGGCACGGTGGGCACGGCCTACTCGCAGACGATTTCCGGCACCGGTGGAGTGGGCCCCTACACGTTCTCGGTGACGAGCGGCACATTGCCTGCCGGATTGAGCCTGAACGCCTCTTCGGGGTTGATTTCAGGCACGCCGACGAGCAGCACCAGCCAGAGCTTTACGATCCAGATTACCGATTTGTATGGTTGCATGGGCACGCGGAGCTACACGGTGACGCCGGTGTGTCCTGCGATCACTGTGAATCCGCTGGTGCTGCCTGCTGCGACGGTGGGAGTGGCCTATTCGCAGACGCTGACGGCCAGCGGTGGCACGGCGGCCTACAGCTTCGCAGTGTCCGCAGGCACGCTGCCCGCGGGGCTGACGCTCACGACGGCGGGCGTGCTCAGTGGCACGCCGACGACGGCCAATGGAGCGGGCGTGAGCGTGACGATCCGCGCCACAGACACCTACGGGTGCGCTGGCACGCGAGTGTATGCGCTGAAGGTGTGCCCGGTGGTGACGGTGAGCCCGACATCGCTGGCCAATGGCACGGTGGGCACGGCCTACTCGCAGACGCTGAGCGCGAGCGGCGGTGTGGCGGCCTACACGTATGCAGTGACGAGCGGTTCGCTGCCGACGGGGCTGAGCCTGAACACGAGCACGGGTGTGGTGAGCGGGACGCCGACGGTGGCGGGCAGCAGCACGGTGACGGTGACGGCGACGGATGCGAATGGATGCCCCGGCAGCCGTGCTTACACGGTGACGATGAGCTGCCCGACGATCACGGTGAGCCCGACATCGCTGGCGAACGGGACGATCGGGCTGGCCTATCCCTCGACGACCTTCACGGCCACAGGCGGCACGGGGACCTACACCTACACGGTGTCGGCGGGCACCTTGCCGGCAGGGCTTACATTGACGACGGCCGGGGTGCTCAGCGGCACGCCGACGGCGAGCAACGGGGCAGGGGTGTCGATCACGGTGCAGGCGAGAGACAGCAACAACTGCACGGGCTCGCGTGCCTACAACCTCAAGATCTGCCCGGTGGTGACAGTGAATCCGACTTCGCTGGTCAATGGCACCGTGGGCACGGCTTACTCGCAAACCGTGAGCGCCACGGGCGGTGCCACGCCTTACACGTTTGCGGTGGCCAGCGGCACGCTGCCTGCCGGTTTGACGCTGAATACCAGCACGGGGGTGATTTCCGGAACGCCGACAAGCACCACCTCGCAGACGTTTACGCTGAGTGCCACGGATGCGAATGCCTGCACAGGTACACGTGCCTACACCGTGGCCCCAGTTTGCCCCACGATCACGATTTCACCTGCCACGCTGCCGAATGCTCTGATCAGCACCGCTTACTCGCAGACCCTCACCGCCACGGGTGGCACGGCACCCTACACCTGGAGCGTCACCAGCGGCACGCTGCCCGCCGGATTGACCCTCAATGCGAGCACGGGCGTCATTTCGGGCACGCCCACGGCCTCGAATGGAGCGGGAGTGAGCATCACTTTCCGTGCCCAGGATGCCTATGGATGTGCCACCACACGTGCGATCAATGTGCGTGTGTGCCCCACGATCACCACGACGCCGACCACACTGGCGAACGGCACGGTGGGCACGGCCTACTCGCAGACCTTTGCGGCCAGCGGCGGAGCCACGCCTTACACTTATGCAGTCGCCAGCGGCACGCTTCCGGCCGGTTTGAGCCTCAACGCCAGCACGGGAGCCATCACTGGCACGCCGACCAGCAGCGCCGCACAGACCTTCACGCTCTCCGCCACGGATGCGAACACCTGCGTGGCCACCCGCCCCTACACCGTCACGCCCGTGTGCCCGGCCATCACGGTCAATCCCACCTCGCTGCCAGCTCCGACGATCGGTGTGGCCTATTCGCAAACAGTGAGCGCCACGGGCGGAACCGCGCCTTACGCCTTCGCTGTGAGCAGCGGCACGCTTCCTGCCGGTTTGACCCTCAACACAAGCACAGGAGCGATCACCGGCACGGCGACCAGCAGCACGGCCGCGACCTTCACCATTCGCGCCACGGATCTGTATGGCTGCCAGGGCGTGCGTAGCTACAACGTCGTGCCTCCCTGCCCCGCTCCCACCATCACGGACGGATCGCTCATGTTCAGCACCACGGGCACCGCCTACACCCAGGCCACCGGCTTCAGCCTTTCCACCAACGCGGCGCTCAATGCGGCAGGATACGATTTGACCCTGGCCGCCGTCACGCCCTCACCCGCACCGGGAACGATCACCATCGACGCCAGCGGCCGCCTGGTGATCTCCGCCACGGTGCCGGTCAATGTTTACAAGGTGACGCCGCAATGGGCCACCAGAGCGCCCTACACGAGCTGCGTCTATTCAGCGGACCGCAACTTCCGCGTCTGCCCGATCATCACGGTCAATCCCGCCACGCTCAGCGCCATGACCGTGGGCACGCCTCACTCCACCACGATCACCGCCACGGGTGGCACCGCGCCTTACAGCTTCGCCGTCACCAGCGGCACGCTGCCCGCCGGGCTGACGCTGACGAGTGCCGGCGTGCTCAGCGGCACACCCACCAGCACTCCCAGCCAGTCTTTCACCATCACCGCCACGGATGTGAATGGCTGCCCCGGCTCCCGCGCCTACACCGTGGCTCCAGCCTGCCCCACCATCACGGTGAATCCCACGTCGCTCGCGAATGGCACCATCGGCACCGCCTACTCGCAAACCGTCAGCGCCACCGGCGGCACCGCGCCTTACACCTTCGCCGTGAGCGTGGGCACGCTGCCCGCGGGTCTGACCTTGAACACAAGCACGGGAGCCATCACCGGCACACCCACCAGCACCACCGCGCAGACCTTCACCATCCGCGCCACGGACAATTTCGGCTGCCAGGGCACCCGGCCCTATACGGTCACGCCGGTCTGTCCGGTCATCACGATCAATCCCGTGCTGCTTCCCACGGCCACTGTCGGAGTCGCTTACTCTCAGACCATCAGCGCATCTGGTGGCACCTCGCCTTATACCTATGCCGTGAGTGCAGGCACCCTTCCTGCGGGACTCACGTTGACCTCCGCCGGTGTGCTCAGCGGCACGCCGACGACGGCGAATGGCGCGGGTGTCAGCGTGACGATTCGCGCCACGGACAACTACGGCTGCCAGAACACCCGCGTTTACACGATCAAGGTGTGCCCGGTGGTCACCGTCGGTGCCATCACCACGACCGGCACGGTCGGCACGGCTTACTCGCAAACCGTCACCGCCAGCGGTGGCGCCACTCCATACACCTACGCGGTTACCAGCGGCACGTTGCCGGGCGGTCTGAGCCTCAACACCACCACCGGTGTCATCAGCGGCACGCCGAATGTCGAGATCAGCTCCACCGTCACCATCACCGCCACCGATGCGAATGGCTGTCCCGGCACGCGGAACTACACGCTCGCAATGAGCTGCCCGCCGATCACCGTGAATCCTGCTTCCGTGCCAGTCGGTCTCGCGGGCACGGCTTACACTTCCACGACCTTCACCGCCACCGGCGGCACCGCGCCGTATCAATACACGGTCGTCGCTGGTTCACTGCCCGCCGGATTGACGCTGACGACGGCTGGCGTGCTCAGCGGCACGCCCACCACGGCGAATGGCGCGGGTGTCTCCATCACCGTGCAGGCTCGGGATGCTTACAACTGCCTCGGCACACGGGCTTACACGATCAAGATCTGCCCTGTCATCACGCTCACCGCGCCGCCGCTCGCCACCGCCACGGTCACGCAGGCCTACTCGCAGACCATCATCGCCTCCGGTGGGGCCACGCCTTACACCTTTGCCATCGCCAGCGGAGCTCTGCCGGCTGGTTTGAGCCTCAACACCGCCACCGGCGTCATCTCCGGCACGCCGACGGCACTCACCGCCGCCAGCTTCACCCTCTCCGCCACTGATGCGAATGGTTGCCCTGGCACGCGTGCCTACACGATCACCCCCGTTTGCCCGACGATCACGCTGAGCCCCTCCACGCTGCCAAATGGCACCGTGGGCACCGCCTACTCGCAGACGCTTTCCGCCACTGGCGGCACCGGGGCGAAGACCTTTGCCGTGACCACCGGCACGCTGCCCGCCGGGCTCACGCTCAGCACCGCGGGTGTTCTCTCCGGCACGCCGACCTCGATTGCTACGCAAAACTTTACGGTGACGGCCACGGACACACTGGGATGCACGGGAGCCCTCAGCTATACGATCACGCCGAACCCGAACACGGATTGGGGTGACTTCAGCGCCTTCGGAACGGCTTCAAACACGCTCAACTCCAACCTCCGCCTCGGTGCCCTGGTGGATGTGGAAGGTGTCGCGCCCACCGATGCCAATGCCACGGGTGACGACCTCAGCGGCAGCGATGACGAGGACGGCGTCACCTTCCCCTCCATGACGGCCGGGCAGCCCGTGACGGTGCCGGTGACCGTCACCAACAACACTGGAACGGTGGCTTACCTCAATGTCTGGATGGACTTTAACGACAACGGCGTGCTCACCGATGCTGGCGAGCAGATCGCCAATAATGTGAGCATTCCGAACGGCTCCACCAACCTCGTGCAGAACGTGTCCTTCACGCTGCCGCCCTCTACGGTGACCACCTCCACCATCGGCGTTCGTGCCCGTCTCACCTTTGCCGCCACTCCCGGCCCCACCGGCAGCGGCTCCGCGGGCGAGGTGGAAGACTATGCTGTCACCGTGCTGAATCCCACCACGGACTTTGGTGACTGGAGCGGTGCCGCGGACGCGGTGAACACCGCGAACTCCAACCTGCGCATGGGTGCCCTCGTGGATGCCGAGTACACCGCCACAAAGAACGCCGCCGCAACGGGTGACGATACCACGGGCAATGATGACGAGGACGGCGTGACCATTCCATCCCTCACCGCCGGCGGACCGGCCACCATCGGTGTCACCGTCACGAACAGCACCGGTGCCAATGCCTACCTGAACGCGTGGATCGACTTCAACAACAACGGCTCCTTCGCGGATGCGGGTGAGCAGATCTTCACGAACATCACCATCACCACCGGCTCGGCCAATGCGCTGCAAAACCTCGGCGTCACCGTGCCGCCTGCAGCCGTGACCGGCACCGCACTCGGTGCCCGCTTCCGCCTCACTTCGGCGCTCTCGCCCGGCCCCACCGGCATCGGAGGCGTCGGCGAGGTCGAGGATTATGTCGTCACCATCGCCCAGCCGACGACCGATTTCGGTGACTACGCTTCCTTCGCCAGTGCCAGCAGCACGCGGAACGCGAACCTGCGACTCGGTGCCACCATCGACACCGAATACGCGGCCACCACCAACGCGGCCGCCACAGGTGACGACACCACCGGCACGGATGACGAGGATGGCGTCACCCTGCCCACGATGACCGCGGGGGCTCCTGCCACGATTCCCGTCGTCGTGACCAACAACACCGGTGGCGCGGCCTACCTGAACGCGTGGATCGATTACAACGGCAACAATTCCATCGCTGATGCGGGCGAGCAGATCGCCACGAACGTGTCGGTCGTCACGGGCACGACAAACGGAACGCTGAATCTCAATGTGACCGTCCCGGCCACCGCTCTCACCGGCGTCAGCCTCGGTGTTCGTGTCCGCCTGACCTCCACGCTCACTCCGGGTGTCTCAGGTGCCTCCGGCAATGGCGAGGTCGAAGACTACAAGGTCATCATCGCCGCGCCGACGACGGATTTTGGTGACTTCTCGGGCTTTGCCGATGCCTCCCAAGGTGCCAACGCCTCCCTGCGCATGGGCGCCAGCATCGACACGGAGTTCGCCGCCACGAAAAACGCCACGGCGACGGGTGACGACACCACGGGCACGGATGACGAGGATGGTGCCACCATTCCATCCGTCACGGCTGGCCAGACGGTCACGGTGCCGGTCACGGTCACGAACAACACCGGCGCAAATGCCTATCTGAACGCCTGGATGGACTTCAACAACAACAACAACCCCGCTGACACGGGCGAGCAGTTTGCCGCCAACGTGTCCGTGCCCACTGGCACGACGAATGGCGTGGTGAACCTCACCCTCGTCGTGCCTGCCAATGCGGTCACCGGCACCAATTTGGGTGTCCGCTTCCGTCTTTCGGCTCCGAACGGCCTCGGACCCACCGGTGCCAACTCGCTCGCTGGTGAGGTGGAGGACTATGTGGTCAACGTGCTGGCTCCCACGACCGATTTTGGCGACCACAGCGGCTACGCCGATGCCAGCAGCACCGTCATTTCCACCATCCGCCTCGGTGCGACGACGGACAGGGAGTTCGCCGCCACGAGAAACGCCACCGCGACGGGTGACGACATCACTGGCACAGATGACGAGGATGGCGTGACGATTCCTTCGATGACCGCCGGTGCTCCCGCCACCATTCCGGTCATTGTCACGAACACCACCGGTGTCGCGGTCAATCTGAATGCCTGGATCGATTACAACAACAATGGCTCCTTCGCCGATGCGGGCGAGCAGATCGCCACGAACACCGGTGTCGCCACCGGCACCACGAACGGCACGCTGAACCTCGGCATCACGGTGCCTGCCACGGCAGTGACCGGCCTGCCGCTCGGTGTCCGCGTCCGCCTGACCTCCACCGCCTCGCCGGGACCCACGGGTGCCAGCGGCAATGGTGAGGTCGAGGATTACATTGTCACCATTGCCTCCCCGACGACCGATTTTGGCGATTGGAACCGCGTGGCGGACGCCTCGAACGGCGCGAGCACCAGCCTCCGCCTCGGCGCCACGGTGGACACCGAGTTTGTCTCCACGAGAAACGCCACCGCCACCGGTGACGACACCACCGGCAGTGATGACGAGGACGGCGTGACCTTCCCCTCCCTCATCGCGGGCGGCACTTTCACCGTTCCGGTCACCGTCACGAACATCACCGGGGCTGGCGCGTTCCTGAATGCCTGGGTCGATTTCAACAACAACGGCGTGCTCACCGATACGGGCGAGCAAGTGGCCGTGAACACGGCTGTCACCACCGGTTTGACCAACAGCATCCTCAATCTCAGCGTGCCCGTGCCTGTGGGTGCTGTCACCGGCACCGCTTTGGGAGCCCGTTTCCGTCTCACCAGCGCCGCGACACCTGGAGCCACTGGCAGCGGCGGCGGCACCGGCGAGGTCGAGGACTATGTCGTGACCATCGCACAGCCCACGACGGACTTCGGAGACCACTCCGCCCTCGGCAGCGCCTCCAGCACGGTGAACTCCAACCTCCGCCTCGGAGCTCTCACCGATGTCGAATACCTCGCCACGCTCAATGCGTCTGCCACGGGTGACGACCTCACCGGCAGCGATGACGAAGACGCTGTCACCCTGCCGTCTCTCACGGCCGGCGGGCCTGCCACGATCCCCGTCCTCGTGACCAACAACACCGGCGCGGCGGCTTATCTGAATGCCTGGATCGATTACAACGGCAACGGCGTGCTCACCGATGCCGGCGAGCAGATTGCCACGAACACCGCCGTGGTCACCGGCACCACGAATGGCACGCTGAATCTCAACATCACCGTGCCTATCACCGCGACGCAGGGCGCCGCCCTGCCGGTGCGCTTCCGCCTGACGAACAACCAAAATCCAGGGTCCACCGGACTCTCCGGCAGTGGTGAGGTGGAAGATTACACCGTGACCATCGCCACGCCGCCGAGCGATTTCGGTGACTTCAGCGGCTTCACGAGCGCCTTCTCCACCCGCAACGCCGCCATCAAGATCGGTGCCACGACGGACACGGAGTTCGCCGCCACCAGCAACGCCCTCGCCACGGGTGACGACACCACCGGCAGTGATGACGAAGACGGTGTCACGGTGCCTTCCATGACCGCTGGTGCTCCCGCGACGCTCGTTGTGAACGTCACGAACTCCTCCGGTGCCGTGGCCTACCTGAATGCCTGGATCGACTTCAACAACAACGGCGTCTTGACTGATGCGGGCGAGCAGGTCGCGACCAATGTGAACATCGCCACCGGCACAAATGCTGTGGCACAAAACATCGCCTTCACCGTGCCCGCCGCTGCCGTCACCGGCACAAACATCGGCATCCGCGTCCGTTTGACCTCCACCATCACTCCCGGTTCCACCGGCGGCTCCGGCAATGGCGAGGTCGAGGACCACATCGTGAACATCGCTGTGCCCACGACGGACTTTGGTGACTGGAATGGCGTCGCAGATGCCTCCAGCATCGCGTCGAACAACCTCCGCATGGGACCGCTCGTCGATACCGAGTTTGTCTCCACACGAAACGGCACCGCCACAGGTGACGACACCACCGCCAGCGATGACGAAGACGGTGTCACCCTGCCCACGCTCACGCCCGGCACGTCTTCGAATGCCAGCGTGACCGTCACAAACCTCAGCGGAGCACCCGCTTATCTGAATGCGTGGGTCGATTTCAACAACAACGGCTCCTTCGCCGATGCGGGCGAGCAGGTCGCCACCAATGTGAGCATCGCCACCGGCACGAATGCCACCGCGCAGACCGTCAGCATCGCCGCACCGCTCGCCGCCATCCCCGGCCAGCGTGGTGCCCGCTTCCGCTTCACCAGCACGCAGACTCCGGGCGCCACGGGTGCCAGCGGCACGGGTGAAGTCGAAGACTACCTCGTCACCGTGAACTGCCTCCCTGTGACGGTCAATCCCACCTCCGTCGCCAATGGCCTCGTCGGCACCGCTTACTCGCAAACACTCACCGGCAGCGGCGGCATGGCACCCTACAGTTTTGCGGTCACCGCTGGCACACTCCCCGCCGGTCTCACGCTATCCACCGCGGGTGTCATCAGCGGCACGCCGACGGTTTCGAATGGTGCTGGCACTAGCGTCACCATCCGTGCCACGGATGCTTACGGCTGCTCCGGCACGCGTGCTTACACCATCAAGATCTGCCCGGTCATCAGCCTCGCCACTCTGAACTCCACGCTCACCATCGGCAGCGCTTACAGCTCCTCCGCCGCGGCTTCTGGTGGCACTTCACCCTACACCTACGCCGTCACCACCGGCACGCTGCCCACCGGACTCACGCTGAACACGACGACTGGAGCCGTCACTGGCACACCGACAGTCACCACGAGCCAGACCTTCACCATCACCGCCACGGATGCGAATGCCTGCGTGGGCACTCGCAGCTACACGCTGGCTCCAGCCTGCCCCACGATCACCGTCACGCCCACCTCGCCGGCGAATGCCTTCCTGAACACCGCCTACTCGCAGACCTTCAGCGCCAGCGGCGGCACCTCGCCTTACTCCTACACGGTCACCAGCGGCACGTTGCCCGCCGGCCTCACGCTCTCCACAGCCGGTGTGCTCAGCGGCACGCCCACCACCGCGGGCACCGCCACGGTCACCATCCGCGCCACGGACAACTATGGCTGCACCGGCTCCGCCAGCGTCACCATCACCGTGCGTGGCCTCATCATCGGCGACATGATCTTCAATGACGCCAACAACAACGGCCTCCTCGATGGTGGCGAAACCGGCATCACCGGAGCCACCGTGCAGCTTTGGAATCCCGGTGCGGACAATGTCATCGGCGGTGCCTCCGCGGACACGCAGGTCGGTTCAAACTTCACCACCACCGCCACCGGTCTTTACAGCTTCACCAACCTGCCGCCCGGCAATTACTACGTCCGTGTCACGCTTCCAGCGCCCTTCAACATGACTGGCGGCACGCCCGCCACCACGGACAACAACGTGAACAACAACAACGACGGCTCGCAGCCCGGCGGCGTCGGCACCCCGCTCTTCAGCCCCGTCATCAATCTCGCCGTCGGTGCCGAGTCCACCACGGATGGCGATGCCGACTCGTCCTCCAACATGACCATCGACTTCGGTGCCTACGCCGGCATCTGCGTCGGCAACCTCGTCTTCAAAGATGTGAACAACAACGGCAGCTACCAGGCGGGCACGGACACCGTGCTCTCCGGCGTGCAACTCCGCATCTTCCCCTCCAGCGTCACCGATCCGCTCACCGGCACTCCCCTTTACAGCACCACCTCGAATGCCTCCGGCATCTACCAGTTCTGCGTCCCTGCCGGCAGCTACTACATCCACGTGCCGCCCTCGCAGTTCGCCACCAGCGCCGTGCTCGACAATCACATCCCCGCCATCGGCCCCACGGACAACGTCGTCACGCCGGTCGATGACAATCTCGATCAAAACGTGCTCATGGCCTTCAAGCCGAGCTTCACCGGCGTAAACACCGGCATCTTCACCCTCGCTCTCGGTGCCGAGCCCACGAACGCCACTGGCGAGACTGGCACGGCCAACACCAGCGACGACACCGCCGACTCGAACACCGATCTCACCGTGGACCTCGGCTTCTATCCGCTGCCGCCTCCGGGCACGGCTCTCGGCACCTCGAACACCTCCAGCAACAATCTCTCAGCCTCAGGCATGAGCAGCTCGAACCTGCTCGCCGCACCGGTCACCTATTCCTCCTGGCTGCAATCGAACGCGGGCGAGGATGATGGCGACCTGTATCCGAAGCTCCTCGAATACGCTCTCGGCACCGATCCAGCCTCCGGAGCCAGCGGAGCCGGCGCTGTCCGTCTCGAAACCTCCACCAGCCATGCGGATTTCGTCTTCACGCGTCCGGCGGGTGGTCGTGCGGATGTTCGCTATGAGCTCGAAGCCAGCACCGATGGCCAAAACTGGACTCGCCTGTCCATCGTGCCCACGACGAGCATCGGCTCCGATGGCCGCCAGATCGTGCGCCATGCCTCCGTCGATCAGGCGGCGTCCTTCGCCGCCTCGAAGCGTGGTCTGCTGCGCCTGAAAGCCGGCCTCGATAGCAATCTCGACGGCACGTTTGAAGAAACCGCCGCTTCGCCGGTGCTCATGTTCAGCCGCGAAACCTTCCCCGCGGGCGTGCAGCGCACCTTCAGCATGCCGCTGGTGCAAAACGAGCTCTTCGCCGGTCTCGTTAGCGTGAGCGGTGACCGCATCACCTTGCCGCAGGCCATCAAACTGCCCGCTGGCAAGCAGCTCTACATTGAAGACCTCGCCACCGGTCAGGCATTCGAAGTCGATGAAGCCGCCAGCAGCTCCACACGCCTCGTGCTTGAGTCCGCCATGACCGTCCGCACCGCTCGCATCGCGCTGCGTGCGCATCACACGCTCGCCGGCCTGTTGCCCGAAAATGCCTTCACGGCCGATCAAGACCGCGTGATCACCTTCGATACCGCGGCGAATGATTTCGTCGTCACCACGCTCGCCGATACCGGCTGGCAGCGGGAGGGCAAATCGGCCTCCGCCGACCTCGTGCCGCCGGAGGCCGCCATGCTCGTGCATGCTCGCAACAGCGAGGTCACCCTTCTCTTCACCGGTCAGGTCACGAACAAGCCCGCGATGGCCGCTTCAAACGTCACCCGCTTTATTGGCACCGGCAGCATCCTGCCTGAATCACCGGCCTCGCTCGGCCTCAGCAGTGAAAACGGCTTCCGCAGCAGCGAAACCGCCACCGAGGCCGCCCGCCTGCGCTTCTGGAAGGCGGATGCCGATGTCAGCCAGACCGGCTACGAGAACCTCTACCTCGCTCCAGGTATGTGGACGCGTCAAAACACCCTCGTCACCGAGGACCTGACCGATGCGAAGCTCTTCGAGCCCTTCCGCGGCTTCTTTATCCTGCCGTAACCGGGGCGGCCTCAAAGTCTCACGCGATCCCGTTGACCACGTTTTCGAGCTTTTGCCCGGTCACTGCGGCCAGCGCAATCCGTGCGGAAGTGCCCCGCATCTCGATTTTGGACTCCACGCTGCAAAAGGCCGCGTGACACGTCGCGATCAGATTCGGCGTCGCGGCCTCTTCGAGGCTTCGCAGCGGCTCATCCTCGATCACATCCAGTCCCGCGCCTGCGAGGCGGCCCTCGCGCAAGGCGGCAAGGATCGCTGTCTTCTCGATGATGGCTCCGCGGGCCGTGTTCACCACAAACGCACCCGGTTTGAGCAGCGAAAGCTCGCGTGAGCCGATCAAATGCCGCGTCTCCGCGTTCAGCGGGCAGTGCACGGAGAGCACATCCGTCTGCGCCAGCAGCTCCTCGAGCGTTCGCACGCGGCTGATGCCCACCGCTTTGTCCGCTCCGTTTGGCAAATAGGGATCGTGGAAGACCACGCGGAAGCCCAGCGCCTTCGCCCGCAGTGCCGTGGCCGTGCCGATGCGGCCCAGGCCGATGATGCCAAAGGTCAGCGTGCTCAGCCGGCGCAGCTTTGGCGTCACGCGGATGTTCCAGCCGAGCGTTTTCGCCTCCGCATCGAGCGGCAGAATCTGCCGGCAAAGTGCCATCGCCAGCGCGATGGCATGATCCGCGACTTCTTCCGTGCCGTAATCCGGCACGTTGCACACCGCGATGCCGCGCTCGCGTGCCGCGGCGATGTCCACGCTGTCAAAACCCACGCCGTTGCGGATGATGGCGCGGCAGTTTTTCAGCCTCGCGATGCCCGCGGCCGTCAGCGGCATGTTATGCCAGATGATGATCGCCTGCGCCGCCGCGGCCTCGTCATCGAGGTCCGCATCCGTGTCACACAAATGCCGCGTGAGCCTCGCCGCCCCACCGATCACGCTTTTCTCGATGGCAGAGTCGGCATCGCCCTGCGGCGCGGTGCGCCAGTCGATGATCGCGATGTGGGGAAGGCTCATGATTCAGCTCAGGTATTCGTTTTCACGTCGCTCCACGCCGATGCTGGTATGCGGGCCATGGCCGGGATAGACGAGCGTGTCATCCGGCAGCGTGAGGAGCTTCGTTTGAATGCCTTCCACGAGCTGCCGCATCGATCCGCCGGGAAAATCCGTCCGCCCGATGCTGTCGCGGAAGAGCACATCGCCGCCAAAAAGGAGATTCTGCTCCTCCCACAGGAAGCACACGCTGTCCGGCGAGTGCCCCGGCACATGAAACAGCCTCCAAGTGACTCCGCAGGCCTCCGTGTAGGCTTTGCCCTCCAAAAGCTCATCCACCTCAAAAGGCGTCACGGCCATCGAAGTGCCCGTCACCGCCCCGAAAAGCCGTTCCAGCGTCAAGTTCACCGAATGCGCCGCCCACGAGAAAACCCGGCAGCCATGCCGCGAGCGCACTTTCGCGGCATCGAGCACATGATCGAAGTGCTGGTGGGTCAAAAACAGCGCGTCCACCTTCACCCCCGCCGCGTCCAGCCAGTCCGCCACGCCCTCCGGCGCATCCACCAGCAGGGTGCCGCCGGGCAGCTTCAAAAGGTGGCCGTTCGTCGCGGCAATGCCGCCGGTGTAGGTTTCGATCTTCACATCTGCCATGGCCCGCGAAATGCGGGAAACCGGTGGACAATTCAAGACGGAAAAGACAAAATCCCGCGCAAAACCAAGCTCGCGGCCCGTTAACCCCCCTGGAAGTATGATCGTGAAACCCTCGTCCCTTTTTGTGGCGGCCTCCGCCGCCCTTGCGTTGCTCATCCCTGCCGCGCCCACCCTCCGAGCCGTGGAGATGAACTTCGGCCAGGTGGCCATGCATGTGGCCTACATGCTGCAGAACCACCACTACTCGCACCGCGATTTCGATGACGAGATGTCGAAGACCATGCTGGGCAACTTCCTCGACATGCTCGACTTCCGTCACCAATACTTTACCCAGGAGGACGTGGACGGTTTCCGCGAGAAGTATGACACCACGCTCGATGACCATGTCCTCATGCGGAACATCAGCCCTGCCATTGAGATCTACGACATCTACAAGCAGCGCGTGAAAGAGCGTGTGGACTTCGTCAAATCCACCCTGAAGAGCAAGAAGTTCACCTTCGACTCCAACCGCACCATCGACCTCAAGCGCGACAAGATGCCCTGGCCGAAGGACAAGGCTGCCGCGGACAAGATGTGGCTCGACATCATCGAGGAAAACCTCCTCCAGGAACGCATCTCCGACGAGGCGCGTGCCCGTGAGGACAAGAAGAAAGCCGAGAAGGCCGCCAAGAAGAAGGCCGAGGCCAAGGAAACCACTGCTGAGGCGAAAAAAGAAGAGCCTGCGAAGACCGAGGCACCGAAGAAGGAAGTCGCCGACGCCAAGAAGGAGAAGGACGAGAAGGACATGACGCCCGAGGAACGCGTCATCAAGGACTACGACAAGCTTCTCGAGATCATGAACGAGAACGACAACGAGGACACCGTGAACTTCTTCCTCTCCTCGCTCGCCACGGCCTACGATCCGCACACCGAGTACATGAGCACGGATGAGCGCGATTCCTTCAACCAGCACATGACGCACAAGCTCGTCGGCATCGGAGCACTTCTCGGCATGAAGGACGAGGCCGCGGAGATCCAGGGCATCGTCGTCGGCGGCCCCGCTGACAAAGAAGGCTCCCTCCAGCTCAACGACCGCATCATCGCCGTCGCGCAGGGTGAGGACGAGTTCGTCGATGTGAAATATCTCAAGCTCCAGAAGGTCGTGAACATGATCCGCGGTGAGCTCGGCAGCACCGTCCGCCTCAAGATCAATCCTGCTGACGACCCCACCGGCGTGAAAATCATCTCCATCAAGCGTGATGAAGTCCCGCTGAAGGAAAAGCTGGCCAATGCCGAGCTGCTCCAGACCCCGCCAGAGATGGGTGCCCCGCTCAAACTCGGCTGGATCAACCTCTCGAACTTCTACGGCGACATGGAAAGCGGCACCGTCAGCGCCAGCGCCGATGTGGAGCGCCTGCTCCGCCGCCTCATCAAGGAAAACATCCAAGGCCTCGTCTTTGACCTCCGCGACAACGGCGGCGGCTCGCTCGATGAAGCCGTGAAGCTCACCGGCCTCTTCGTTCCCTCAGGCCCCGTTGTGCAGGCCAAGGACTGGCGCGGCAGCATCTCCTGGAAAGACAGTGAAGCCGAGAAGCCCGTCTATGACGGCCCGATGATCGTCCTCGTGAACAAGGCCTCCGCTTCCGCCTCCGAGATTCTCGCCGCCGCCCTGCAAGACTACCGCCGTGCCGTCATCGTCGGAGACAGCTCCACCTTCGGCAAAGGCACCGTGCAGACCATCCTCGACGTGGCCCGCTACATGCCGTTCTTCAGCGAAAAGAGCCGCGCCGGCTCGCTGAAGGTCACCATCCAGAAGTTCTACCGTATCGCCGGCGGCTCCACGCAGCTCAAAGGCGTCATTCCAGACATTCACCTCCCCTCCCGTCTTGATGTGCTCGATATCGGCGAAGGTGCCGCGAAGAACCCGCTGCCCTACGACACCATCCCGCCGCGCAAATTTGCCCCGTGGCGCCCGGATGCCTTCCCGGTTGAAGAGCTCAATGCCAGCGTCAAGAGCCGCATCTCCGCCAATCCGGAGTTCCAGATCATTGAAGACGACTCAAAGCGTCTCAAAGAGCGCATCGACAAGAACACCGTCACGCTCAACCTCGCCGAACGCGAGAAGGAGCGTCTCGAAATCGAGCAGCGCCGCGACAAGATCAACGACGAGCGTGCCAAGCGCACGAAGGAGGTCGCCGACCGTCTCAAGGACAACGGCTTCAAGGTCTATCGCCTCACCCTCGACAACGTGGACAAGCCTGACCTCGTGCTCGAATCCACCTTCACCAAGGAAGACAGCACTGGCATGCGCACCGCGAAGAAAGAAGACGATGATGAGGATAACATCACCGACGGCTCCAAGTTCCCCTACGGCATCGAGCCGGTGAAACTGGAGACCATCCACATCCTCCGCGACCTCATCCAGCTCGAGCGCAAGCCGACCACCGCCGACAAAGGCGCGAAGTCTGCCGCAGCACCGGTCAGCAAGCCTCAGGCGCAGTAACAAACACGGTTTCAAGTTTCACGTTTCAGGTTCCAAGCCGCTGCTTGTGAGTCATGAAACTTGGAACCTGAAACTTGGAACTCAATCTATGCTCGTCGGCATCATCACCATCTCCGATCGTGCCTCCGAAGGCGTTTACGAGGACCTTGGCGGCCCGGCTTTGCGGAAAGCCGCCGAGGGATATGGCTGGACTGTTCAAGCCGAGGCCATCGTGCCGGATGAACTCCAACGCATCCAGGATGCCATCCGCTCCTTCTCCGCCCAAGGCTGCGGCCTCATTCTCACTACCGGCGGCACCGGCATCGCCGAGCGTGATGTCACCCCCGAGGCCATCCGCGGCATCATGCGGGTGGAGATCCCCGGCTTCGGCGAAGTCATGCGCATGAAGTCCCTCGAACTAACGCCGAACGCCATCCTCAGCCGCAGCCTCGCCGCCGTGGTGGATCGCTCGCTGGTCATCGCCTTGCCTGGCAAGCCTCAAGGGGCCGTCGATTGCCTCTCCTTCGTCCTCGGAGCCATTCCGCACTCGGTGAAGCTCGCGCAAAAGGTCCCCACGAGCTGCTGAAGTAGTCGGGGCATTCCTGCCCGGTGGAAGTTCTGAATCCGTATTCAAGGCTTCCGCCGCGGGATGCTCACATCCACCTGCATGCCCACGTAGAGCTTTGGAGCGCCCGGTTTTTCATCACGCTCGATTTCGTAGATGAGCTGCAGCACACGCGTGTCCACTCGCTCGGTGCTCGCGCCGGTGAGCGAGACCTTGGGGATCACATAAGGCTCCACGCGGACAAATTTGGCCTCAAACTTCTTCGTCGAGTCGCCTTTGAGTGAGATCTGCGCCGGAGCGCCTTCCTGCACCGACACGGCGTTTTGCTCATCGACATCCGCACGCACATGCAGCGTCTGGATGTCACCCAGCACTAGGGCAGGCTGCTTGTTTTGCGGCGAGGCATACTCACCGGCGCGGATGTTCACCTGCAAGATCGTGCCGTTACGCGGAGCGAGCACGGTGAGCCGCTGGATGAGCAATTCGGTCTGCTGCACATCCGCCTTCGCCGCGGCGAGCTGCGCCTCCGCGGCCTGCTGCTGCGCCTTGGCCACCAAAACGTCGTTGCTGCGGTTTCGCAGGTCATCCTGGCTGATCGCACGCTGGTCCGGCACCGATTTGAGGCGGTCGAGCATGTCTTGCACCTTGGCAGACTGCGCCTGTGCCACGACGAGGTTCGCCTCGCCCACCGCCACGGCGGCCTTTTGCTTCAAAAGAGAGGCACCGAGCTCACGGTCATCCAGCAGCAGCAACGGTTCGCCGGCCTTTACCACTTGGTTGACCTTCACTTTGACCTCTTTGACCAAACCGGGCAGCGGCACGCCGATGGCCACATTTTCGTCCTTCGCCTCCAAAATGCCCGTCGCGCCGATGTCATCGGCCGCCCGCTTCTCCGGTGGAGCCACGGGCGGCGGCGGAATTTTGACCTCCTGGCCGTGGATGGTCTTCATCACCTGCGTCATCATCACCACACCGGCGATGGACAAGGCAAAGGTCAGGTAGCGGAGGAGGCGTGAGACGACGTTCATGGCGCAGATGGTATCGCGGGCCGCAGCGGCTTCAAATGATGCGTGATCCGTGATGCGTGAAACGCCGCCGTCCCTCGTTTTGGATTCACGCATCACGTTTCACGGATCACGCTCCGGCTTTCGAGGTTGCCGAAAAGCCCCGCATTCTCTACTCTCGCGCCCGCCATGCCCAAACCACTGCAAATTCTCATCTGGATCGCCATTTCCGCCCTCGGAGCCGGCGCTGTCGCCTTCTCCGCGCTTCACAAAGGGGAGACCATCAACGCGCTTTGGCTCGTGGTGGCCGGTTTGTGCTCGTTTGCCGTGGCCTATCGCTTTTACAGCAAATGGCTCATGACGAAGGTGCTCGTGCTCGACGCGCATCGTGCGCCGCCTGCCGTGACGCATCAGGACGGCAAGGACTTTGTGCCTACGAACAAGTGGGTCGTCTTCGGCCATCACTTCGCGGCCATCGCGGGGCCTGGACCGCTCGTCGGGCCGGTGCTCGCGGCGCAGTTTGGTTATCTGCCAGGCATGCTCTGGATTTTGATCGGTGCCACGCTCGGCGGTGGCGTGCATGACGCGATCGTGATGTTTGCCTCCATCCGCCGCGGCGGCAAATCGGTCGGCCAGATGCTTCGCGAAGAAGTGAATCCCGTCGTCGGCATTGTCGCGATGGTTTCCATCCTCGCCATCATGACCATCCTGCTCGCCGTTTTGGGCCTCGTGGTCGTCAAAGCGATGGCTGAGAGCCCGTGGAGCCTCTTCACCATCGCGATGACCATCCCGCTCGCGCTCATCATGGGCATCGCCCACACGAAAATGGGCGTCAGCGTGCGCAATGTGACCATCTTTGGCATCATCGGCCTGCTGGCCAGCGTGTGGGCCGGCAGCAAGCTCGGCGAATGGGGCCTGCAGCACTACTTTGACCACGGTGGCGAGTGGCAGGCCTGGGCGATCATGATCTACGGCTTCGCGGCCTCCGTGCTGCCCGTGTGGATGCTCCTCGCGCCGCGTGACTACCTCAGCACCTTCATGAAGATCGGCACGGTGGCCGTTTTGGCCGTCGCGGTCATCTGGGTGGCTCCGGAACTGCACATGCCGAAGATCACGAAGTTCATCGACGGCACCGGTCTCGTCTTCGCGGGCACCTTGTTCCCGTTTGTGTTCATCACCATCGCCTGCGGAGCCATCTCTGGCTTCCACGCGCTCATTTCCTCCGGCACCACGCCGAAGCTGCTCGATAACGAATCGAACATCCGCAGCATCGCCTACGGCGCGATGGTCACGGAGATGCTCGTCGCGCTGATGGCCCTCATCGCCGCGTGCGCGCTGATGCCGGGCGAATACTTCGCGATCAACGCCGGCATGAACAAGACGATGCCGCCGGATCAGGTCGTCTCCACCATCTCCACCGCCGGATTCCCCGTCACCGTGGCTGGCATGGAAAAGCTCGCTGCCGACATCGGTGAGAAGACCATGTTTGGTCGTGCTGGTGGTGCGCCGACCTTTGCCGTCGGCATGGCGCAGATGTTCGCCCGCGCCTTTGGCGAGAGCTGGATGAGCTTCTGGTATCACTTCGCCATCATGTTTGAGGCGCTCTTCATTTTGACGACGATCGATGCAGGCACGCGAGTCGGGCGATTCATCCTTCAAGACTTCCTCGGCGGCATCTGGAAGCCACTCGGCAACACGCGCAGCATGCCCGCGAACGTTTTCGCCAGCGCCCTGCTCGTCGGTGCCTGGGGCTGGTTCCTCTATCAAGGCGTCGTCGATCCGCTCGGAGGCATCAACACGCTCTGGCCCATCTTTGGCATCGCGAATCAATTGCTCGCCGTGATCGCCTTCTGCCTCGGCACGACGATTCTCATCAAAATGGGCAAGGCACGCTACATGGCCGTCACCGCCATCCCGCTCGCGTTTTTGATGACCGCCACCTTCAGTGCCGGCTGGATCAAGATTTTCGACAAGAACCCGAAGATGGGCTTCCTCGCCGCCGCGAACGACTTCGCCGCCAAAATCGCCGCCGGAGGCACCGACAAGCAGATCGCCGAATGGACCGCGCAGAAGTTCAACTTCATGGTCGATGTCTATGTGACCGGCTTCTTCCTCTGCGCCGTCGCCATCATCTTCCTCGGCTGCCTCATGGAGTGGATCAAACTCCTCAGCGGCTCGAAGAAGGCCGTGCTGCATGAAGAAGCCTATGTGGCGCTGCCGGAAGGAGCGTGAGCAAAAGCCTGCTCGTAGCGGAAAACGTCCGTTTTCCGAAACCGAACGTCTCGAAAGCTATCGACCGCCTGCCTCGGCGAGCTGACGCTCGCCGCTACATGATCCCGTCTTACCTCGAATGACTCCTCCCCGCCCATCCACCAGCGCCGTTCTCGGCGCGGTGATGGCGTTTGGCCTGTGGGGCGTGCTGCCGGTGTATTGGAAGCAGATCGGCCATCTCGGCAGTGATGTGGCGCTAGCGCAGCGGGTCGTGTGGACGATGGCCACGGTGCTGCCGCTGCTCATGCTGCGCGGCGAGTGGGCTGGCTTTCTCCAATCGCTGCGAAGCCTCAAACTGATCAAGACCCACGCCTGGTCCACCTTCCTGCTCGCGATCAACTGGGGCGTCTTCGTCTGGGCCGCGCAGCATGGGCGCATCCTCGATTGCAGCCTCGGCTACTTCATCAATCCGCTGCTCAATGTGCTCATCGGCAGCTTTTGGCTCGGTGAGGGCCTTTCGAGGCTGCAGAAGCTCAGCATCGCCTCCGCCGCCGCGGGCGTGGTGATGCAGCTCGTGCTCGTGGGACGCTTTCCCTGGATCGGCCTGCTGCTGGCGGGCAGTTTTGCGCTCTACGGCCTCGCCAGACGTCGCTCACCGCTCGGATCGCTGCCGGGTCTCGCCATGGAAACCATCGTCGGCATCCCGGTGGCCTTGCTCTATCTCATCTGGAGCCAGCACAGCGGCGCGGCGATCTGGGGCACGGCCTCCGTTCGCGATCTGCTGCTCATCTTCGGCCTCGGCATCATCACCACCATCCCGCTGCTCGGCTTTGCCCGAGGTGCCCGCGAGCTCCCATTCGCGTTGCTGGGCGTGCTGCAATTCCTCGCACCCACCGGCCAGTTCCTCGTCGGATCGCTGGTGTATGGCGAGCCGGTCAATGCGGCCTCGCTGGTGTCGTTTGGCCTCATTTGGACCGGCGTGGCCTTGTTCTGCGGCAATCTGTTTCTGCACGCCCGGCGTAGTCAGGTGAAAGCCTGACCATGCCCTCCATCTTCCGTGCCAGCACCCGCCTCGCAGCCAGCGCGGAAGTCATGTTCGCGTTTCACAGCGACCCGCACAACATCGTCCACGTCATGCCGCCCACGCTGAAGCTCGTGAGCCTGCAAACTGATGGCCCAGCGCAAGAAGGCCGCCTCATCGAGTTCCACTGCCGCGACTGGGGTTTCATCCCGATGCGTTGGAAATGCTGCTGGCATACCGTGCAGCCGCTAAGCGTGCTTGTGGACGAGATGCTCGAAGGCCCCTTCGCTCAATTCGTGCACGAGCACCGCTTCGAGCCGCTCGCCGAAGGCGGCTGCGCCATGCACGACACCATCACCTACGCCTTCGGCCGCTCCTGGTGGGGCAAACTGATCTCCGAAACCGCCGTGCGGCTCTACCTAAAGCTGCTTTTCACCTACCGCCACCACCGCACACGGCAGTGGGCCCACCATCAGGTCACCAGTCCGTCACCGCGCCATCCGGGCTGAATTCGCGGAGCACGATCTCCTGCTGGAAGGGATGCTTCTTCACCTCGGCTTCGTTGATGGTGATGCCGAGGCCGGGCTTGGTGTTCGGGCGGACGATGCGGCCTGCTTTCTCGATGACGAAGCCTTCCTCGACCACGTCCTGCCGCCACGGCACGTCGTTGTGCACGGTTTCGCAGATGATGTAGCTCGGTTGGCTGAATCCGAACTCGAGTGACGCAGCGGTGCTGACGGGTCCCTGCGGATTGTGCGGGGCCAAAGCGATGCGATGGGCCTCCGCGAGCGCGGCGATGCGTTTCGCGGCACTGAGACCACCGCAGTGCGTGATGTCGAGCTGGCAGATCTCGACGGCGCGTTTCTCGAACATGTCTTTGAAGGCCTCCAGGTTCGTCACGCGCTCGCCGCTGGCCACGGGCGTGGTGAGCGCGGCGTTGATCTTCGCGAGTCCATCGACCGCCTCCGGCCAGCAGGGCTCTTCGAAGAAGTAGAGGCCGAAATCATCGAGCGCTTTGCCGAATTTGAGCCCCATGGCCGGAGAAGGTCGCGCGTGGCAGTCCACCATGATGTCGATGTCCGGCCCCACGGCCTCGCGCATGGCCGCGACGGCCGCAGCAGCGGCGCGGACGGGCTTCATGCCTTCGATGGGCATCGTGCTGGGCACCGCCATGCTTTTAAAGGCCGTGTAACCATCCGCCACGGCTTGCTGCGCCAGTTCCGCGAAGCGTTTCGCGTTGTCGGCGGGCGTTTGATAAAAATCCTCCATCTTCCCGCCGCCAAGATGGCAGTAGGTTCGCACCCAATCCCGCACCGGACCGCCAAACACCTTTGAGAGCGGCATGTTCGCCACCTTGCCCACGATGTCCCACAGCGCGAGATCGATGCCTGCGATGGCCGTGGCCCGCACGATGCCGTGCCCATGCCAGAAGTGCTGGCGATACATCACCTGCCAGAGGTATTCCACCCGCGTCGGGTCCTCGCCGATGAGCAGGTGTGACATGTCTTCAATCGCCCCCACAATGCTGCGCGTGTGCCACTCCAGCGTCGCCTCCCCCCAGCCGATGAGGCCGGGCTGGTCGGTGACGACTTTGACAAAGACCCAGTTTCGCATCCGGGCATGGCAGACGAGGGTTTCGATGGCGGTGATTTTCATGAGATGCGAAGACGGGGGTGAAGCTGTGATAAGACGCTCATATTAGCGCCTCTAGTTCTCTGCGGATGTCATCATCGACGTGCTTAACAAGTCCAAGCTTCGGGTGATAACGTAATGGAGCCTGTGTTATGCGGGCAGCCGCTAAAGCGGTGGCAGCTAATTCGGCAGCTCGCTGAGGTTCTCGATCGAGCCTGCTCAAGATCACGGCCCTGATCGTGGAAGCACGATAGACATCTACTGGAAAGGGGGTGACACCGTGAAACTCATCCAAAATAGATAAAGCCTGCTCATAGTGTGAGGGAACAGGGCGGCAAATCACTAGCCAGCCAAAATCTAGATGAGCCTGTGTTCGCATATTCGGGCGCTTCCGCTGCGAAGCGAAGACTTCGATGTAGTGACGCAAGGCGTCATCTACTCGACCTTCGACAAACGCACACTGAGCAAGCTGGTTTAGAACGGAAGATGTATCAAAGTGATCGGGCCATTCAGCTAAGAAGTAATCTAGGAGGCTAATCGCTGCTCTGATCTTTGCTGGCTCCTTAGTCTCCTGCAATGATAAAGCCTTGATACGGACATACTGGCCCTTGCTGTGCGCTCCTCTAGCCCGGCCCAGCTTCTGCCAAAACAAAGTTTTTGAGGCTTCGTCCCATGAGCATGATCTGAACCAGTCGTCGTTTGGCATGAGGTTTAGGGGCTGTTGGTTGGATGAACAAATGAGCACCTAACAGATGTGCTGCTTCTCGTGCAATATTATCTACGGCAAGAATATTGCTTTGTGACGAGTTTTGAGAATTCGCAGCCTCTTGAAGCTTCAAATGCCCTATCGGCTCTTGAGAGAAGATGCCGTTTCACAGACTGGCCGCTATCCGCTCCGCCACCGCCTCGATCAACTGCTCCAAACTCCCCGCCGCGACAACGGCAATGCTTTCTTGGTAGATGCCAGTGTCGTAGAGCTCGCGCGGCGGCAGATACGAGGCACCCCAGTCGGCGGCGATGCTGGCGACGAGGATAATGTTATCGGGAAAGCGGCGGCGGAGTTCGGTTTGGAGGAGGGAGTAGCTTTCGCCCTGCACGCCGAGCCAAATGGCATCGCCGAGATGCCAGAGGACGACTTGCAGCGGGTAGCTGTCGCCAGACGGGAGTTGGTTGAGGCGATGCAGCAGACGGTTTTTGCGTTCGGCGAGGGCACGGAGGTCGGCGGCGAGGACTTCATCGCCTGCGGCACGAGCAGCGGCTTCGTCGCGTTGGAGGTTGGCGAGGTCGTTTTGGACCTTTTCGGCGGTGGGCTGGCCGGGGCGATAGCGCAGCGGCTCTTGCCAGCGCTGGAGCTTCCATGCGGCTTTTGCAGCGAGGTCGATGCTTTGATGCTTCCACGAGCCGAGCGTGGCGCCCGAGACGACGGGGCCGGCATAAACGAAGGTCGTTCCTGCGGCTGGAAGGGCGGTGAGGGCTGAAAGCGCGGCGTAACCTAGCTCGCGGCCGTTTCGATCCGCCACGGCGGTGTCGCCGACGAAGCCTTCGCGCGGGCCGAGCTCGCCGCTGGCACCTTGCAAAAACAAACACGGAGCGCCGGTGTCGCGTTCGACGAGTTCGCGCATCGCGCCGATGTAGTCGGGGCTGATGAGCGTGTTCTCCCACGCGAGCGTGGTGGGATGGCAGGCGTAGTTCACGATGCTGGCGAGCATTTTGCCATGGTCATCGGTGACACGGGCGACGATGACGGTGTCGTCTGCAGGTACGCCGGGATTGTGACCGCACACGAACTGCTTTCCGTCCCAAAAATCGCGATGCGTGGCCAGCGAGCACTTTCCACGGCCATACACGATGCCTGCGGGCTGCAACGACGCGATGGCATCGCGGATCAAAGCGCCGGCTTTTTCGCCGAGTGAATGCAAATACGGCGGAATGAGACCTCCGCCGGGCAGATTCGCCCGATCCAGCCCCATCAAGCCCGCGCCATGCGTGTGCGAGAAGACGACGAGAATCTCCTCCTTTGCCACTCCGCCGATCTCCGCGGCCTGCGCGACGAGGTTCGCATGCTCGGTGGCTCCCATCACGCAATGATCGAGCGCGAGCAGGATCTGCCGCTCGCTGCCTTCCATCGGCGCAAAGACGGTCACGGTGGCCCGCAGCGGCCGGTGGATGCCGGTGGCGCGTTCATGTTTCGCCGCGCCCCACATGCGGTGGTAGATGTCCGCGGGCGGAGTGATGTCGCACCACTTCAACGCGAAACGGCAGCGGCTCTGCGGCGTGGGGTCTTCGGTGCGGGAAAGGGAGGGCATCTGCCTTCAAAGTCCCCTCGCGTGACCAAACTTTCAAAGGACAAACACAACGTCGCGGCAGCGTAGTCGGTGCATGAGGCCTTTACTGCTCCTTTTTGCCGCCGCCAGCACCTTTGCCGCTGATCCCATCGCCATCGGTTCGCGTCGCGAGTTGTTCGTGGATGACTTCCTGATCGAAAAGATGACCGGCAAGGCCGAGCAGCGCCTGCATCAGCCGCAGCCGCAGGAGATCGCCATCACACATGATGCGACGTGGGAGGGCAGTGGCAGCGGTTATCACAGCGTCTTCAAGGACGGCGACAAATACCGCATGTATTACAAGTCGTGGCAGCTCACCGTCACCGCGCCGGGGAAGGTGAACACCGGTGAGCATCCGCTCTTCACCTGCTACGCGGAAAGCGATGACGGCATTCATTGGCGGAAGCCGGAGCTCGGCCTGCACGAGTTCAAAGGCTCAAAGGCGAACAACATCGTCATCCCGCATGGCAAGATGGGAAAGGTAAATCCCGATGGCGGGCATCCGGCGGTCTTCAAAGATGAAAACCCGGCCGCGCCACCCGAGGCGAGATACAAGGCCATCGTGCGCTCGAACTCGCCGAA
>JAEUHK010000039.1 GCA_016795465.1 Verrucomicrobiaceae bacterium
GTCCTGGCTGGCCTGCTGGCCCTGCTGGGTGCCACCACCGGGGAGGAAGTCCACCTGCTTCTCGACCACGCTTTTGGCCACGACGATCAGGAACATGGCCAGCAAGATGCCGGCGTGGACCATGATGGAGAAGGTGAGCGAACCGCCGCCGACCTTTTTCCACATCTTCACGAAGGCGTTCTGCGGCTTCGCGGGCTCGATGTGATGAGTCGCTTCTGGGTGGAAGACCTCAACAGGTCCGAATTCCGTGTGGTGATGCGCGGCATCGTCTGGCACCGGATGCGCGGCTGCTGTGGGCGTCACTGAAGGTGCTGGAATGGACGGGGCAGGTGTCGCAGGCTTCGGAGCCGCGGAAGGTGAGGGCGGCTGGGCCGGTGCAAGGGGAGCTGTGATGCCGGGAGCCGGAGGCGGCGGCACCGCAGGCATTGGCATCGTGGGCGGAGGCATCATGCCAGGCATTTGCGGATAGCCGGGCGGCATCGCGGGGTATCCCGGCGGCATTTGCGGATAGCCCGGGGGCATCTGTGGGTATCCGGGTGGCATTTGCGGATAGCCCGGGGGCATCTGCGGGTATCCCGGCGGCATTTGCGGATAGCCCATCGGCATCTGCGGCGGATAACCGGGAGGTGGCATGTAGCCGGGCGGCATCATGGGCTGCGTGCCGCCGGGGTAGGGCTGTTGCGGTTGATTGGAGGGATTGCCGGGCTGCTGGGGATTCATGGCGGTTTCGGCACAGATTAGACAAACCCCGTCCATTTTGCCACCCTCAATTTTTGGCGTGACTCATGCCCCGTAAAGCGGCAAAACAGCCTCATCTTGAATCCCGCCTCCAAACCGCTCCTCGAAGTCCTCACCTCCGGCGCCGCCTACCTCGAAAAAAAGGGCGTCGAGGAAGCCCGGCTTAACATGGAGCACCTGTTGGCTCATGTGCTCGGCTGCCGCCGCCTAGACCTCTACCTGCGTTTTGCCGAGCAACTGCCCGAGACGGACCTCGCGCCGCTGCGCGAGCTTTTGCGCCGTCGCGGCGAGGGCGAACCTTTGCAGCACCTGCTCGGCACGGTGGAGTTTTGTGACCATGAATTCATCTGCGATCACCGCGGCCTCATTCCGCGGCCGGAGACCGAATATCTCGTCGAAATCATTCTGAAACGCCTCGCGGGCAGCAAACCGACCCGCGTCCTCGATGTCGGCACCGGTTCCGGCTGCCTCGGCATCTCGTTGGCGCTCGCCACCGGTGCTCCGACCGTGCTCGTGGACATCAGCGAGGATGCTCTCGACCTCGCGCGGCTCAATGTCTCCCGCCTCGGCGGTGCGGCGGCGATTCAAACCGTGCGCAGCGACCTCTTTGAGAAGGTCTCCGGCACTTTCGACCTCATCGCCGCGAATCTGCCCTACATCCCGCATGCGGAGATCGCCACGCTCAGCCGCGAGGTGCGCCGTGATCCGCAGCTCGCGCTCGATGGCGGCCCCATCGGCACAGAGATCATCTTCCGCTTTCTGGAGACCGCACCAGCGCATCTCTCGGCGGAGGGCCTCATCGCCATTGAGCATGCGCATGATCAAAGCGCCTCCATCGTTGAAAAAGCCGCCTCGCTCGGCTTTCGGGATCTCGAAGTCGTGCGCGATCTCGCCGGCATCGAGCGTTTCCTCCTCGCCAAGGCTCCGCCAGCCCCTCCGCCCGTCGAGGTGGACGCTGCCGCCGAGGCTCCCCCGACCTAGATTTTCATCCCACACCATGTTCTCACTCCAAGGTAAAAACGTCATCATCACCGGCGCCGGTTCTGGCATCGGCCAGGCCATTGCGGTTCTTTTCGCCAAACAAGGTGCCCATGTCGAGGTGCTCGATCTGGACATTGAAAACGCCCAGGCCACCGTCGACCGCATCACCGCCGCGGGCGGCTCCGCCAAGGCCTCCGCCTGCGATGTCGGCTCTGTCGATGCAGTGAAGAAGCTCTTCGATGACATCGCCGCCCGTCATGGCGGAAAGATCGACATCCTCGTCAACAATGCCGGCATCGCCCACATCGGCACCGCGCTCACCACTTCCGAGGCAGACATGGATCGCCTCTACCGCGTGAACATCAAAGGCGTGTATGCCTGCGCCAATGCCGCCCTCGCCCACATGACCGCCCGCCAGAGCGGCGTGATCTTGAACATGTGCTCCATCGCCGCCCAGATGGGCCTCGCGGACCGCTTTGCCTACTCGATGACGAAGGGCGCCGTGCTCATGATGACCTACTCGATCGCGAAGGACTTCATCAAGCAGGGTATCCGCTGCAATTGCATCGCGCCCGCCCGAGTCCATACGCCGTTCGTGGATGGATACCTCGCCAAAACCTATCCTGACAATCAGGCGGAGATGTTTCAGAAGCTCAGCGAGGCCCAGCCCATCGGCCGCATGGCGAAGCCGGACGAGATCGCCGCCCTCGCCCTTTACCTTTGCAGTGATGAGGCAGGCTTCGTCACCGGCAGTTCCTATCCGATCGACGGTGGCGCGGTGAACCTGCGCTGATCCAGCGTGCTTGTTGAACGGAACGGCCGGTCCGCAGCGTAGGTTTGCGGTCATGTTCCCGCGTCTTCTTTGCCTACTCGCCCTGTTCTCCGTCTCCGCTTTTGCGCAGCAGGTCACGCTGCCGTTGCCGCGTCTGCTCACCATCATGCCGATGGGGGGCCAGGCCGGGCAGAGCGTCGAAGTCACCATCACCGGTGAAAACATCGAGGATGTGACCGAGTTGACCTTCTCCACGCCGAAGATCACCTCGAAGCCGGTGGCCGGTGCGGTGAACAAGTTCACGGTGAGCATCGCGGCGGATGCAGCGGTGGGTGTTTATGATGCGCGGGTGACTTCTCGGCTCGGTGTATCGTCCGTGCGGGCTTTTTCGGTGAACAAGCTGCCGGAGGTCGTGCGCACAAAAGCCAACAACACGCTCGAAACGGCCCTGCCGCTCGCGGTGGGCTCGATCTGCAATGCGACGATGACGAAGCGTGCGGTGGATTTTTACTCCTTCCAAGGTGTGAAAGACCAGCCGGTGGCCATCGACTGCGCCGCCGTCGGCATCGACTCGCGACTGACGCCAGTGCTGATCCTCGCCGATGCCAAGGGGGCTGACCTCAAGGTGAACCGCACGGGCGGCATGATCGACTTCACACCGCCTGCCGACGGCACCTTCATCATCAAAGTCAGCGATCTGACCTATCAGGGCGGCGAGCGGCACTTCTACCGTCTTGCCTTGCAAAAGAGCCCCGCCGAGCCGCAACCGCAGACGCAAACAGTCAGCGCCATGTCCTGGCCGCCCGCAGGGCTCGCCGCGAACGCCGCTGCGAAGGAAGCCGAGCCGAACAACAAAGACGCGCAGAAGATTTCGCTGCCCTGCGACATCAACGGCGCGTTTTTCCCGGCGGCGGATGTCGATACCTATGAGTTCACCGCGAAGAAAGGCGAGACGTGGTGGGTGGAGGTCGCGAGCGAGCGTCTCGGCCGCAACACGGACCCCTTCGTGCTCGTGCAGCAGGTGAAGGACGGCACATTCACCGATGTGGCCGAGCTCTACGACATCGCGCCGCCGATGAAGGTCACGAGTAATGGCTACAGCTACGACGGGCCGCCTTACGATGCCGGTTCGCCGGATGTGCTCGGCAAATTCGAGGTCAAAGAGGATGGCACGTATCGTCTGCAGGTGCGTGATTTGTTTGGCGGCACGCGCAGTGACCCACACAACATCTACCGCCTCATCGTGCGTCAGGCTGCGCCGGATTTCTCGCTCGCCGCATGGGCGGTGCACATGACGCTGCGCAATGGCGACCGCGCTTCGCTTTCGAAGCCGATGGCGCTGCGTCAGGGCGATGCGCGGGCGTTTGAGGTCGTGGTGCAGCGTCGCGATGGCTTCGATGGCGAGATAGAAATCGCGATGGAAGGCCTGCCGCAAGGTGTCAGTGCTGCCGGTTTGAAAATCGCGAAGGGCAAGACTTACGGGCATCTCATTCTCACCGCGGATGAGAAAGCGCCGCGGGGTTTCTCGCTCGCCAAAATCACCGGCAAGGCCGTCATCGGCGGCAAAGAGGTCGTGCGGCCGGTGCGGCTCGCGAGCATGGAATGGCCGGTGAAGGATGCGAAGGGCGAAATCCCCGCGCCGCGGCTCATGGCGGACATTCCGGTCTCCGTGACTGATTCCGAGCAAGCGCCGCTTTCGATCACGCTGGCCGAAAACAAGGTCTTCGAAGCCAAAGCCGGCGAGACGCTAAAAATCCCGCTCAAGCTCGCGTGGCGGAATGAGTTCAATGGCACCTCGATCAAGGTGAAAGCTTACGGCGAGGGTTTTAGCGCCATCAAGGAGTTCGATATCCCGCTGAAGGCCGCCACGCATGAACTGGCGCTGAATCTGGCCGAATTGAAGATCGTGCCGGGCGATTACACGTTCGCTCTGCAAAGCCTCGGCATCTGCAAATACCGCTACAACCCCGCTGCCGTGCCGTTGGCCGAAGCGGAGCAAAAGAAAGCTGAAGCTGCCCTCGCCGCCGCGGCTGCTGAAGCCAAAAAAATCGCTGCCACGGACGCCGAGGCCGCCAAGAAGGCTGCTGAGAAGCAAAAAGCCGCCGAGGCTGCCATGACCGCTGCCGCGAGCCGCATGAAGAGCGTGAGCACCGCCGCCAATCCGACCGACACCGTCGAAATCCTGATCTCCCAGCCCATCCGCGTGAGCGTGAAGGCTGCGGCTCCGACCACGGCAGCCAAGTAGTCTGACTCGTCGGACAGGTCGGACCCGTCCGACGAAATCACCTACCGCCCAGGCGGATCGACTTCCTTCACGGTGGCTCCGTGGGTGTCACTGAGCACGAGGATGGCGAGTTTGGAGACATTGTTCAGCTCCGCGGGCTTCAACATCGGGTAGTCGAGGCCGTTGGCGGGCATGTCGGTTCCGGAGGGAGCGGCGGCATTCTCCGGTGCATTCAGGCTGGCGTAGTCAAAGCGGCCGCGGAGGTCGGTGTAGCCGTCTTTGAAGAAGCGGACGGTGCCGTTGTTGAGCTTCGCATAGATCTTCACGTAGGCCTTCGGCAGCGGTTTGTCGGTGGTGACGTCGCGCGTTTCGAGGCGGCCGTAGTTTTCAGTGAGGGTGAGCTTGAGCGTGTTGGCGTGGTAGGCCTGCGTCTGGCGTTTTCCGGCGCCGAGGACCTCGACAAGCACGTTCGCCTTCGCGAACTCGCCCGGTAGCGGCACGTCGAGCTTGGTGGCGTCTTTGGGAAGAGACTGCGTGGCGGTTTTGTTCGGCTTGATGATGCTGAACCTGCCCGCGTCCTGACTGACGAAGGGATTGCTGCTGAAGCTGAACTCCGGATCCATCAGGTAGTAGTTCAGCGTGACCTCGGAGAGGTTTTTCCAGTTGAGCGAGATGGTCTGTTTTTCGACTTTGAAGTCAAAACCGGGCTCCGTGGCCGCCAAATCGCTTTGTTGGGCTTCGCGGTCGGGTTGGTTGGGTTTTTCGGGTTTCGTCGTTTTTCCATCCACCTCATCCGCCTGGGTGAGCACGTCCTTGAAGAGTGTTTTCCACCTCGGGGGCAGGTCCGACTGGTCTGACTTGTCGGACCTGTCCGACGATGCCAGGCGCTTCGACGCGATGCCACGTGCCGCGGCCACATCTCCCTCATAAAAGGCCGCGTAGCACTGGAAGTAGTCGTGCTGCAGCCGCGTCGGCAGTTTCGTGGCGTCGATGGCCTTGAAGCGTGTCAGCGCTTCCTCGACGCGGTCTTGGAGGAAGAGGTAATAGACCACGCTCATGCTGTCCATGGCATCGAGCTGCGGCTTGTGCGCCAGCGCGGTGAGGAGCTGCGTGTATTGCTGCAGCACCGCCGGATTCGCGATGCGCCACTCGCTGCCGAGGCGATGGGCGCGTTGATTCACGAGCGGCGAGTATTCGAGGTGCTCGTAGCTGCGCAGCTCGATGGGTTCGATGCTGAGCAGCTTGCTGGCGAAGTAGGGGCCGTAGCCGTCGTCGTCCTTCAAAAGCTGGCCGAGCATCGCGGCGTCGTTGTGCAGGAAGGCGTAGCTGAAGACCGCGTCATTGCCGACATGATGCTGATTCATGAAGCCGACGAGCTTCTGGTAGAAGTCGCCCTGCTTGCAGCGCCAGGCGACGCGTTCGAGGTCGAGCGCTTCCAGATTGTTCTGCTCCAAAAACGTGAAGACCTCGGCCTCGGTGCTATTTTGCGAGACGTAATCCCACGAGGCCTTGTCCACCTGCGTGAGTTTGGCCACGACGTTGAATTCCATCGGCTTTGCCGCCGCGCCGCCGACGTTCACGGGGAAGTGCGCGAACTTCACGCCTGCCTTCGCGGACACGGCGGGGAAGTAGAAGTGATACTCAAAGGTCTGCGTCGTGTAGGGCTCCAGCCGCACTTGTTTCGAGTCAGTGGCCTTGCTGCCGAGGATGGGAAGCGCGCCCTGCGGGATTTGCAGCAGCACGGCAGCCTTCACGCGACTGCTCGTCGGGTTCGTGACGACGACATTCGCGCCGTAGGTCACGCTCGTGAGGAATTCGTCGGTCACATACTTCTCGAACTTCTCATTGCCCTCCATCCGGTAGCGGTCGCCGTGCCGGAAGAAGCTCTGCGAGACGAGGAGCTGGCCCTGCACTGACTTGTCGCCGTCCACGGGCTTGATCTCCTTGTGGAAAAGAATGCACGGCCCGCCTGCGGTGAAGGTGAACTGGCCGTTCTCCGCCTTCGTCGTGTGCTTCGGTGCTTCAAACGGCAGATCGAGCACCGCCAGCGAGAGCATCATCTCCGGGAAGCTGTGGCAAGCCTCGGCGATGTTCGGTGAAACGAAGCCACCCTTCGATCCCGCGGCCACCCACGCGGCGTAATCACGCCAAAAGGCATTCACGGTGATGAGATCTGCATCCTGCTCGTCGATGCGCAGCTTGTAATAATTGTTCTCCGCCCACTCCTTCGTCGGGCCGAGAGCGCGGTAGAAGACGCGGACGAGTCCACGATTACGACTCACCTCTCCTGCGCCGAAGTATGCAAGCGTTCCGCCATTGACGGTGACGCCACCCGAATAGTTGAAGGCACCATTGACGTCCATCACCTTACCAAGGGCCATTTCGCGTCCTTCAGCGAGTTCTTGGAGTTCTTTACGGCCCGCCATGCGGTCGCCGTCTGCATCTTTCAATGCTTTGAGTTCACCCACGGTTGCAGAACGGCGCAGGGCCGTGCCACCAGTGCCTGCAATGATTCCACCCACGCTAGCGCCTGGCGCTGCCGCAAAGCTATCCATCGGTGCAGCAGGCATTGCAGCGGACATGGGCGCTGGAGGTGGCGCTGCTGCAGCAGATTGATTCTTAGCGTCGTCAAAACCAACCAAGGCTCCGCGAGTCTCGCTCTCCATCGCCCGGCCGCGCAGCGCCGTTTCAAACAAGCGATCCATCTCCTCGGGATTCGGCGGGATCATTTCCCACAGCTCACGCACATGGCGCGCCGCATTCGGGGCTTCGTTTTGGATGCGTGAGCCAAGCAGGATGCGCTCGACGATGTTGAGGCGGGCGTAGGCCCAGGGGTCGAGGTGTTTGGAGAGATCGAGGCCGAGCAGATACTCGTCCATGAAGGTCTTGTCCTTCTTGTGGGCGAGATACGGCTTCACGACTTTGTCGAAGAAGGGCTTGTCCTTGTGCTGGAGGAAGAGGTTCAGCTCGTGGCAGGCGTATTCGCCGTATTTGGCGAGCTTTTCGTCGTCTTTGAGCTTCGGCCAGTTCAGCACGAAGGCGAACTCGGCGAGGTGAGGATTGAGCGTGTTCAAGAGGCTGTACACGCCGCCGAGCGTGTCGTAGGTCTCCAGCTCGCTCGTGAGGATGTCGGCGAGGGTGAGCGACTTGCCGGTATCGAGCACAGTGATCTCTTTTTTCTGCGTGAAGGGCTTCGCGGGATCGAGATTTCGCGCGAGGCGCTGGTCGGCAAATTTGGTCGGCACCTCCGGCAGCGTGAGCGTGCGCCACGAGGCGTTTTGCAGGTCCTCGGCGTAGATTTGCACATGCTGGCGGTCGCCGAGCATCTTGCGCTCGATGCGCACGACGCCGTCTTTGTCGGGAACGAGGTTGTAAATGACCGGCGCGGCGCTGGCGAGGAAGTCGAGGTTGGTGCCGCCTTGCGGGCCTGCTTGGGCTTTCATCTTCTTCGCGGGCATGGCTTTGGGAGCTTCGAGGGCTCCAGCGGCTCCGCCGCGAGTCATGGACGCGCCTTCACCGGCTTGATTGGCGAGCGCATCGAGATCGGTGCTGCGAATCTCCCAAGGATTGAGCAGCAGACCGGGACGCGTGAGCATGTTGCCGGGGAAGAGCTTCGCGTAACGGCGTTCGAGGATGTAGCGATATTCATCGCCGATCTCGCGACCGGCGGAGTAGAGATTGGGATTCCGTGCGGGCGTTCCAGAAGCCGCGCCGAAGCGTGCGAAGCCGCCGAGACCGCCAAAAAGGCCGCTGCCAGGATCGAAACGCGATGCGGCGACATGCACGCGGGCGAACGGGCTGCTGTTTGCGAGTTTGATGGTGATGAAGTCTTTGTCGGTCGTGGCCTCGGTGATGTGCAGCGGCGAGTTGCCTTTGAGTTCGAGCTGGCGGTGCTTGCCGAGGGCCCAACCGCCGATTTGGATGCCTGCGGTGACTTTGATCGAGATCGTTTGGTTGCCGAGTTGGAGCGAGTAATCGCCGGGTTTGAGGCCGGTGAGTTCGATCAATCCATTCCTACTTTCCACTTTCGACCCGAAGTTCGTTGTGAACGAGCCTGCCTTGGTTTCTAACAACGAAGGCAGCGGACTGGCAACATTCACCTTCGCTACGCCATCATTGGTGGTTACACGATTCAAGCTCTCGGGAACCTGAATCACCTCTCCCTCTATCGCATGAATTGCCGTCGTGAGCGTGCTGTCGGCTTCTTCGAGCGTCCATGAGCTCCTGCGGCCGTTGGGAGCTTTGGCGGTGACTTGCTCGATGCCGTCGAGTTTGCCGAGGGCGACGCGGCCTTTGTCGTCGGTTTTGAGGGCGTGGGTCTGCACGCGGGTGAAGTCGCGAAGCTTGAAGGTGAAGATGACTTGCTGGTCGGCGACGGGTTCGCCGTTTTTGCCGAGAAGCTCGAAGACTCGGCTGCCGTCGAAGGTGCTGAGGTGGCCGTCGTTGGTGGCCTCGGTTTTGTCGATGCCGTTGAGCGTCCAGGTGTGGCTGGCATTGAGGTCGCGTTTCGTGCCACCGGCGCTGAGGACATCCACTTTGCCGCTGAGCGTGACGCTGAGGCTGGCGAGGCGTTCGGGCACGGTGAGCGTGTGCGTGAGGACGCTGCCGGCGCTGAGTTTGAGGTCTTTGATTTCGCGCGTCGTCGAAATGCCGTCGTGGGTGGTGCTGGTGATGGTCAGCTTCGGCTCGGTGAGCAGTTCAGGCGCGAGATGCGTCTCACCGAGCATCAAAGCGGTGCGCACGGCCAGCGTGGCCTCACGACGCGCGAGGAGTTGCTCGCGCTCGATGTGGAATTGCGCATCGAGGCGGTATTCCTCGGCGTGGTGGTTGAATTGCGTCAGCGTTGCGAAGGTGCCAACGGCATCGCCGATGATGAGGTTCTTCGTGCCGGGCTGGTTCGTGAACGGAATGGCGATGCGGCCGAGTTTTTCATCGACGGTGAGTTTGCGCCCCTCAAACCATGCGACGGCGTCTTTGACCGGCTGGTTCTTTTCATCGAGCACGAGCACCAAATCGCCCGCAGGGCCGGTTTGCTGCAACACATGCCACTGGCCGGTGCGGATGAGCGCACGGCTGCTGCGGCCGCCGCCGATGAATTCGATGATCCAGGCCCCGCGTTTGCCTTTGAGGTCGGGGAAGGCGAATTTTTGCCGTTTGCGCGTGAACGGACCGCCGTCGAAGGCGTGTGTCTGCTCGCTGTTGGCGACGAGGCCGTCGAGATTGAGGTCGGTGTTGAGCTGGCGCTGCTGCGTCTGGAAAAAGTTGAGCGTGTTGAGCTCGAAAATCTTCACGATGAGCTTCGGCGTGTTTTTGACGACCACATCGAACGCGATGTCATCGCCCGGCAGGAACTGCGACGCGTTTGTGGCGGGGAATTCGATGTCCACGCGGTCTTTGAGCGCCTGAAACTCCGTCGGCGTGATGAGCGAGGCCCAGCGCTCGGGATTGCCGATGCCATTCGTGATGAGCGCCTCGGCGAGGATGGGCTTCAGCCAGTTGTCACTGACGTGCTCGATCCATGGGGCGAGGAGTGCTGGAGCAGTGGAGTCTTGTTTCGCCTCGGCGGCGAAAAGGTGGAGGAAGTAGTCGCGGACGAGTTCTTCGTCGTTGTGGATGGGCGGCGAGCTGATGAGCGGATCGCTGAGGTCGGCGTCGAGGTCGCACCAGTCGGAGTTGTAGGTGCGGAGGAACTCCTCGTTGATGTAGGGCAGGCGGCGCGGGAGCTTCAGGTAGGTGAGGAAGCGCTCGCGATCATAGACGCCCTTTTTGCGGTCGTGATCGAGGCGGAGGTAAAGGATGCGGGCTTTGAGGGTTTTGTGTGAGTTGACGCCCTTCGCGAAGGCCCAGACGCGGTCGAGCCAGACCTCGCGCTCCGATTCGTCGAATTCGAGGTTCACATCGGCGCTGGGGGCCAGTTTGCGCAAATAAGTGTAGATGAAGCTCGTGCTGCCGATGTTCTGGCCTCTCAGCTCATCCAGCTGCGTGAGCAAAAGCTGCCGATGAATCGGCAAATCGCCAAAACCGATGCTCGGCTCGGCTTGGAAGTCCGCTTTCACCGCCTCGATCAGATTTGGCACATCGGGGCGCTGGAGCTTTTGCAGCACGGCGCGGCGTTGATCCGGCGTGAGCGGCACCTGATCGCGAATGAGCGACGCAAGCGCGTCTTGCGAGAGGCTTTGGAGGCCGCGGTCGTTGTTCAAAGCATCGCGCAGGAAGACCTCGCGGCTGATTTTCGCCGGATCGAGGCTGGTGGGCAGGTCCGGCTTTGCATCCGGCACCTGGCGCTGGTGATCGTGGCGGATGCCGAGGCGCTCGATGAGGTATTTCAGCGTGCCCTGCGGGTCCTTCTCGTAGTTCAGGATGGCCTCGCGGTTCAAAATGACGCGACGCGCCTCGTTTTCGTCCGGCGTGCGCTTCCGCCACTCGTTGAGCAGATTATTGAGCTTCGCGGTGTCGCGGACGTTTTGATAATGCAGTGCGTGGAAGAAATAATACTCCTCCGAGCCCGGCACGAGCTCCCCGAGCGCCTTTTCCCGGTCCGCCGCGAGGGCAAAGCGCTCAATGAAGCCAATTTCGTTTTCGGCGAGGGCCGCGAGCGGCAGGAGGAGGGCGAAGGCGAGCGTTTTCATGGCTGGTGGAAAGATAACAGGCGGGGGCATCACGGGGGAAGGGGGATTTTGTTGTGCCGTTGGATCATTTTTGTCGTGCGGCGCTCATTTCATTGCGGGTGAGGTGGGCCGTGGGTAAACGAGGCGCATGGCCCTCAAGGCAATCATTCACAAAGCCAGCGTCTCCTTCTCCGATCTCGACCGGAATGTGTATCAAGACCACACGTTCACGATCGCACGGCACCCTTCCGAAACGGAAGAACGCATGATGATGCGCCTGCTGGCCTGGGTGCTGAACGTGCCGGAGACGAACGACCATGGCACGCTGGAGTTTGGAAAGGACATGTGGGAGCCGGAGGAGCCTGCGCTGCTGCAAAACGACCTCACGGGCCTGCGCATGCATGAGATCGATCTCGGCCAGCCGGAGGAAAAACGCCTCGTGCGTGCCTGCGGGCGCTCGCGACGTGTGACCGTGCTCACCTTCAGCAACACGAGTGCGGCGTGGTGGGCTGCTGTGGCGGAAAAGCTGAGCAAGGTGCGCAATCTGGCTGTGTGGCAGTTTGATCCGGCGCAGGTGAAGGCGCTGGGTGCGCTCGCGGATCGTGCGATGGACCTGCAAATCACCGTGCAGGATGGCGTGATCACCGTGGATGGTGGCGGGAAGTCCGCGGAACTCGTGCCGGTGCGGCTGAACGAGCCTGTTTGAGTCAAAAACAAGGCCGCGTCATGACGACGCGGCCCTGCCTGATCAGACTAACAAGGGAAAGAGATCAACTCACGGCGTGGCGATGCTGGCGCTGGTCTTCACATTCCGCGTGGGCGCGTAGGTGTAGCCAGAGATCGTGATGCCGGTGACGGTGAAAGTGAAGGTGCCGCGTGTCTTCGTGCGGGCGGAGGTGAAGGCGACATTGCCGCTGCGGTTCGTCGTGGCGGAAACCGTTCCGGTGGTGAGGCCGCTCCACTGGCCGGTGACCTTTGCATTGGACACCAAGGCACCACTTTGATTGCGCACGGTGACCGTGGCCTTGCCGGCATAACCCTGCTTGGTGCTGCTGAGGGTCATCGTGATGTTGCCGACATAGACCACGTTGTTGCTCTGCACGATGATGACGAGGGTGTCCGCCACGGAGGAGAGGCCGCTGTTGTCCACCACCACGAGGGAGGCCGTGTAGGTGCCGGGATTGGCGTAGCTCTTCACCGGATTGGCGACGGTGGAGGTGGTGCCGTCACCAAAGTCCCAGTCGTAGGCCGCGATGGTGCCATCGGGATCGTAGCTGCCGGCGCTGGAGAAGCTGACTGCCAGCGGTGCGGGCCCGGTCGAGGCCGTGGTGGCGGTGGCGACGGCGATGGGAGGCACGCCAGTGGCGGGGACCACGGTGCCGGTGAGGCTGAACTGCCCGAGGCTGCCGTAGTCATCGTAAGCGGTGAGTGGATCGCCGGTGCCGACGCCATCGACGGCGAGGTAGTAGGTGCCCTGTGTGAGCGTGGTGCTGAGGGTGGAGCTCAGCGTGGTGGGATTGGCGGAGGTGACTAGGTTTCCAAGGCCGTCGTAGAGAGCGAGCTGGATGTCGAGATTCGGCGAAGGTGCCGCTGGTGTGGCGGTGAAGCTCACGGGCCCTGCACCGGTGGTGAAGGAGAAGAGATCCGCGTCCGCGCGGCGCTCGATGATGCCGCTGGCGCTGAGCGAGGTGCCGGTGAGGGGAGTGGCATTCACGATGCTGTCGCCATGCGCATCCGCACGGTAGCCTGTGATGCTGGCGATGATGGCGGTGTCGTCTTGGAGGTTGTTCGCATAGGGGTAGTCGCCCTTGCTCCACTGAGCGACGTCCTTGTAGTAGCCCACGCCCATGATCGGGGCCCAGTTCGCGTGGCCTTGATAGTATCCCACGGCTGCCGTGGTGCCGTAGGCCACCTGGCCGTCGTGGCTGAGATTGAAGGTGTGGCCGGCCTCGTGGCTGGCGGCTTCGGCGGTGTATTTGGCATTGCCGCTGCCGAGCTGGGCGGTGAAGACGAAGCAGGGCGTGTCCGAGTTCCAGGTGAAAGAGTTCAGGTAGGCCACGCCGCCGGCACCGGCACCATACCAGTCGTAGCTGCTGCCGCCGATGCACACGCGCACGCCGAACTGCGTGTCCGAGGTGGTCGATTTGCGCAGGGCTTCGAGGCCGGGGTCCTGCGTGGTCACATCGACATCAAATGGAGCGTAGTCCTCCGCCACGCGCTGCCAGATAGAGTAGATGTTGTCGAGTTCCGTCTGTGAGAAGGCGGTGCTCACCGTGCTGTCGTTGCTGTAGGGAGGTGTCACAATGTTGGCTCCGCCGGTGAAGCTGCTGTTCCAGGACGTGCCGGTGGTCGTGTGGCCGTCGAAATCGAGGTAGATGACCTTGGAGGCACCGGGTTTGCTGTGCAGCGCAAAGGCATCCGTGGCGGTGATGGCTGCCGCGGTGGTGCCTCCGGAGACGGTCGTAGCCTTCACGACGGCATTTTGCAGGGGAAGCAGTCCCTCGCAGACAAAATGGAGGCGGCCCTGGCGGTCCGAACGCAGCGTTTTTTCCTGGGAGCAGAGCTTCACGAGATCGGCAGCGCTGCGGTCATACCAGGCGGCGACCTGGTTGAGCCTCGCTCCGAGCAGGGCGGGAATCTCGTGGGAGCGTCCCTGGCGAGGGAGGTTCTGCTGCGGGAAGGCTTCCCCGCGGCGGTTGGTTTGAGCCTGAAGGGAAGCGGCGGCGAGCAGGGTGGCAGCCAATCCGATCGAGTGAGTGAGGTTGAGGAGGCGCATGGTGTGGAGAGTCCACTTGGACCCATTTGTCATATAATTATCATAAAATGGTCAGTTTCGTCAATCGTTTCGACGGTTGCCTCCCGATTGAGGGGAGATGCTTCGCACACCTTGAATTTCCTTGGCAGCCAGTGCCTTCCGCGCCAGGTGAGGCGCATGCCGGATGTCTTCAGCAAAGCCAAGCGCAGCGAGGTGATGAGCCGCATCCGCTCGCATGGAAACAAGGACACCGAGCAGCGCCTCGCGGCCGTTTTTCGGGCGCACGGCATCACCGGCTGGCGCAGGCAGGTGCGGCTGAGGCTTGAAAAGACCTCATCCCATCCAGGGGGAGCGGTGAGGCCGGATTTTGTGTTTCGCCTCCAAAAGCTCGCTGTCTTCGTCGATGGCTGTTTTTGGCACGGATGCCCGGAGCACTTCCGTCGGCCGCAGACGCGTCAGAAGTTCTGGGATGCCAAGATCGCCCGGAATCAGGCCCGCGATGCCGCGGTGACTCGGGCCCTGCGCCGCAAGGGCTGGCGGGTGCTGCGGCTGTGGGAGCATGAACTGGCGGTGAAACGGGAGAAACGGCTCGTGGCACGGCTACTGCGTCTGCTGTCGGGCGGTGGAGTGATGGAGTGATGGATGGCTGGATGGTACACCGCCTCTCCGAGGCGGAAGGCGTGGGGTTGTCGGAAGGTGCACCCGCGTCCAGCATCCGTGCCATGACCTTGAAAGCCATCTTCTTTGACGCCGCCGGCACGCTCATCCGCCCGGCGGAGCCTGTGGGCGCGGTGTATGCGCGACTCGCGGCACGCCATGGGGTCGCGGTGCAGGGTGATGCCATGAATGCCGCCTTCCGCGCCGCTTGGAAGGCCACGCCCTCTCCGCTGCATCCCGAGGACCAGCCGCCCGCCGATGACGACCGCTCGTGGTGGCGGCAGGTGGCCTCGCGGAGCTTTGAGTTGGCTCTCGGCAAAGCCGTGCCGGAGGAGGTCATGGAGCCGTTGTTTGCAGAACTCTATGCGCACTACGCCCGGCCGGAGGCCTGGCATGTCTTTGAGGATGTGCGGCCTGTGCTGGAGGACCTCGCCGCGGATCATGCCCTGCATGTGCTGTCGAATTTCGACCGCCGCCTGCTCTCCATCCTCGATGGCCATGGCCTGCGGCCCTTGTTTGGAGAAATCATCCTCTCCAGCCAGGTCGGCGCATCGAAACCGCATGCCCGCATGTTTGCCGCCGCCCTGCGTGCCGCGAACGCCACACCTGCCGAATGCCTCCACGTGGGCGATGAACCCACCGCCGATGCCGCCGGAGCGGTCGCCGCCGGCATGCGCTGCTTCATCGTCGATCGCCCCGCCACCGGCTTCGATGCCTTGCGCACCTTCGTGCGCCTGCATCCCTGATCTCTTATCGCTGATCCCTCATCACCGATACTTCCCGCTGGCCTTTTCTCGCCATTCCTGAAACACTCCGCCCATGCACACGCCTTTCACCGCCCATTCCAGCAGGCCCTTCAGCCGTCGTGACATCCTCCGCGCCCTCGGCTCCTCCGCCGCGTTCGCTGCGTTTCCATCGCTTCAGGCCGCCCCTGCTGCCGTGGGCAGCGATTCACTGGCCATGCAGTTCTACAAAAGCCTCACTGAGGAGCAGCACGCGAAGATCGTCCTGCCGCGCGACCACGCCAAACGCGGCTATGTGAGCAACTGGTGGTACATCTGCCCCGAGCAGCGCCTCCACACCTTCTACACGAAGGAGCAGCAGGACCTTGTGAAGCAGATCTTCGAGTCCCTCCACCATCCCGAGCATCGCGAAAAGATGAACTGGCAGGTGCAGAAGGACCTCATGGGCCAGATCAAGCACACGCCCTCCGTCGGCTTCTTCGGCACGCCGAAGGACGACGACTTCGAGTTCATCTACACCGGCCACCACGTCACCCGCCGCACCTTTGTGCATCCGGCGCACGCCGCCGGCTTTGGCGGCCGCCCCATCTTCTACGGGAACTTCGCCAAGGCCTTCCGCGAGGAGAAAGACCACGCTGGCAATCCCTTCTGGTATCAGGGCCTCGTCTTCAACGAGTTCGTCAGCGCCCTCGATGGCAGGCAGCGGGAGAAAATCCTCGTCGCCCGCGAGCCACGCTCGGAAAAGCCCGCCGAGGTCATCGCTCGTCGTGCCACCGACCTGCCCGGCCTCGCCACCGCTGATCTCACCAAGGACCAGCAAGCCCGGCTGCTCGAAACCATGCGCCGCATGCTCGTCTGCTTCCGCCCCGCCGATGTCGAGGCCACGATGAAGACCATCGCCCAGCCCGCCATCCTCGACCGCCTCTTTATCTCCTGCTACGGCGGCGAATTCGACATCGGTGGCGACAAAGTGTGGGATACCTGGCAGATCGAAGGCCCCGACCTCGTCTGGTATTTCCGCGGCTTTCCCCACATCCACGGCTACTTCCACCTCGCGGCGGCGTGAGGCTGAAGGGTGTCTTCAGGGCAAGATTTTGGTCACGAGCTTGGTCTCGAGCCTCGGAGTCGCGGTCACGATGATGCGGCGCTCCACTTTCCGCACGCCATTGATTTCATAGTAGCGTTCGCTGATCACTTTTCCTTCGTCTGCTTTGGTGACAGGGTGGCTGGGATCGACACGCGACGTGGTGCATTGAACGAGGCAGAGGCTGCTGAGGATGAAGACGAGCTTGGTCATGGTTTCAGGCATTGGGTTGGGACCTTTTTCGATGTCAGCAGTGGTCCAGCCGTTCACATTTTGAAGCCCCAGAAAAGCATTCGCAGAACCAACGACCGTGCGTAGCATCCGCCCGCCGATGTCAGCCTCCGCATTTCTCCGAGAATTCGCCCGCAACTGGAAAACAGTAGGTGCCATCGCGCCCTCGAGTCCTGCGCTGGCGGAGAAAATGATGGTGGCCTCCGGCGCGGCACATGCGCGGCACATTCTGGAGCTTGGACCCGGCACCGGAGCTTTCACCGAGGCGATTGCGCGTGTGATGCCGGACAATGCCGATTACCTGGGGCTAGAGCTCAACGAGGCTTTTGTACACCGTTTGCATGCGCAGTTCCCCGGCATGCGCTTTGAATGCTGCTGCGCCCAGAAGTTTGATTTGAAGCAGCCGGCGTTTCGTGAGGGATTCGATGCGATCATCAGCGGCCTGCCGTGGACGGCATTTCCAGAGGAATTGCAAAAGGCGATCCTCGGCAATGTGCTGCCGCATCTCGCGCCGGGAGGTCGTTTCGTGACCTTTGCCTACTACGGCTTTCACAAGCTGCCCGCCGGCCAGCACTTTCGCGATCTGCTGGGCACGCTGCTGCCGAATGTGACCACCACGGAGGTTGTTTGGGCGAATCTTCCGCCGGCCTTTGTGTATGTGGGCAGCAACGAGCCGCTCACGAGCGAGGACATCGAGAGCGACGACTGAAAAAGAAAAGGCGTGGTGAGCTAGCACCACGCCTTTTGAAGTTCTCTCGACAAGTCTTTACGCTGCCGCACCAGCGAGGCTTGGTGCCAGGCCACCATCGTCCTCGTCATCCACCTGGGCGGGACGCGGGCCCTGCGCCTTCGGAAGCGGCGGCGGGGGAGGGGGCTTGCTGCGGGTCTCCGGCGGATTCTGCATGTAGCCGAGGTTCACGATGTCCTTCACCTGATCGCCATCGAGCGTTTCGTATTCGAGGAGAGCCTGGGCGATGATCTCGATCTTGTCGCGATGGGCCATGATGAGCTGCTTGGCACGCTCGTAGCCATCATCGACGAGGCGGCGGACCTCACGGTCGATTTCCTGGGCGGTGGCCTCGCTGTAGTCGCGGGAGCGGTTGATATCGCGGCCGAGGAAGACCTGATCTTCATGCGAGCCGTAGCCGACCATGCCGAGCTTGTCGCTCATGCCCCATTCGCAGACCATGTTGCGGGCGAGGCGGGTCATCTGCTTGATGTCGTTCGAGGCACCGGTGGAGATGTCGTGCGTGAAGAGTTCCTCGGCAATGCGGCCCGCGGCGGTCATGGCGAGGCGGTCGAGGGCTTCTTTGCGGGCAAAGGAGAGCTGGTCGTGCTCCGGTAGGCTCATCGTGACGCCGAGCGCCCGGCCACGCGGGATGATGGTGACCTTGTGAAGCGGATCAGTGTGCTCCAGCAGCACGTTCACGAGGGCGTGGCCGGCCTCATGCCAGGCGGTGGATTGCTTTTCCTGCTCGGTCATGGCCATGCTGCGGCGCTCACGGCCCCAGCGGACCTTGTCGCGGGCTTCTTCAAGCTCAGCACTCGTGATGGCCTTCAAATTCTGGCGGGCAGCGAGCAAGGCGGCTTCGTTGAGGAGGTTCGCGAGCTCTGCACCGGAGAAGCCGGGCGTGCCGCGGGCGATCTTCGAGAGATCAGCGGCTTCGGAGAGCTTCACCTTCTTCGCATGCACACGGAGGATTTCCTCGCGGCCCTTCACATCGGGAAGGGAAACGGTCACCTGGCGGTCAAAGCGGCCCGGACGGAGCAGGGCAGGGTCGAGCACGTCCGGACGGTTCGTGGCGGCGATGATGATGATGCCTTCCTGCGTGTCGAAGCCATCCATCTCGACCAGCATCGCATTGAGCGTCTGCTCACGTTCGTCGTGACCACCGCCGAGCCCGTGACCGCGATGACGGCCGACGGCGTCGATTTCATCGATGAAGATGAGGCAGGGAGCGTTTTTGCGGCCTTGCTCGAACATGTCGCGCACGCGGCTGGCACCGACGCCGACAAACATCTCGACGAAATCGGAACCGCTGATGCTGAAGAAGGGCACATCAGCCTCGCCCGCGATGGCTTTGGCAATGAGCGTCTTGCCGGTGCCGGGAGGGCCCACCATGAGCACGCCTTTGGGGATCTTGCCGCCGAGACGCTGGAATTTCTTCGGGTCTTTGAGGAACTCGACAAGCTCCTGCACCTCTTCTTTGGCCTCTTCCACACCGGCCACATCCTTGAAGGTGACCTTGTTGCGGTCCTGCGAGAGGAGTTTCGCACGGCTCTTGCCAAAGCTGAGGGCTCCGCGGCCGGCGCTGCGGATCTGCTGGCGCACGAGGAAGTAGAAAAGAGCCAGCACAAGGGCCAGCGGCAGGAGGAAGCTCACCAAGGCCCACTCATTGCCCGCGTAGGAGGGCACGAGGTCGAGCTTGGCCTCCTTCATCAGCTCCTGCAGTTCCTCCTTTTGGAACTCGATGTTCACTTCGACGGAGAATGGCTTCGCGGGGCCGACGGGCTTCAGATTGCCACCGGGGCCCATGACAGGACCAGAGGTGGGTTCTTCGGTCTTCGGCGTTTCCACGGGGGCGGCGGGCACGGCATCAGGAGCCGGGGCCACGGTGCGTGGTTTGTCGAAGAAGTAGCCCTCGATCGTCTGCTTTGTGGTGGCGTCTCCGTTCACGAGCAGCAGCGGGCGGCTGGTATCGATCCGGTTTTCCTTCACGAGGGTCTTGAAGCCGCGGTAGTCGAGCTTCGCGTTGCTGGTCTTATTGCTGGCCCACACGCCGGCCACGAGGAGAAATACAGCGAGCACGAACAGCATGAAGCCGCGCCAGTTGAATTGCGGATCCTGGCGGCGGTTGGGGCCGTCATTACGGTTGCCAAAAAAATCGTCGGACATGGTTTACAGGGGAATTCGCGCTCATACGCGTGCCGGATGATAAACGCCCGTCATTTTTTTGCAAAACCGGAGTGACCACCCTCATCCGAGGGGGCTGGATGAGGCTTTACGGGCTTGATCAGCCCTCGAGTTCCAGTCCAAAAAAGTCCCGCATGACCTGGCGATAGACGTTCCGCTTGAACTTTGGCGTCCAGTCCAGCCGGAACTCCCGAGGCTCGATCCAGCGAAAGCTGGCGAACTCTTGATGCGTGGCCTTGAGGTCGATGTCGGCATCCGTGCCGGTGTAGCCGCAGAGGTAGTAGGTCTGCTCCTGGCCGCCGTAGATGCCATATTTCAGCCGGCCTTTTGGAAAGGCGTAGCGGTAGCCGCCGCGGGTGGACATGACCTTCAAAAGCTCCGGGCGCACCCCGATCTCCTCCTGCAGCTCGCGGAACAGCGCCTGATCCGCTGTTTCGCCATCATCCACGCCGCCCTGCGGGAACTGCCAGGCACCGGCGATGTTGATGCGCTCGGCCACGAGGATCTTCCCGTCCTCACGCTGGAGGATGGCGGCCACATTGGGGCGGTAGAGAATGGGATCAGCAGGGATCACGGCAGCTTCGGATAGACTATCCGGTTGCGATTTCCACGAATTTGAGGCCGCAATCACTTCGATGGCTCGGCTGGGGTGGCTTTGCGCACCTCTTCTTTCGTGAGCCCGGGAATGGCTGCATAGCCGTAAAACTCGACTTTGGAATCATCCGCCTTCGGCAGTGAAAAATCGAAAACGCTCACGCCGCAGCGTTTTTGCCCTTCGTAGGAGCGACCGTCACTTGATCCATAGATCACCGGCTTGCCATCCTTCACACGGGTGCCGAGATAGAGCATCACATGCGTGATCGGCAGCTTCCGGCCCGGCTCCACGCCCTCTTTGCGCGACCAGAAGAGCAGATCGCCCGGCCGCAGGTGCTCAAAGGCCGCCTCGTCGAGCTTCGTCACGTTTTCCGTGCGGTGGAAGGTGCCCTTCGATTGCGTCCAGGCGCACATCTCATCCGATTGGCGCGGGATCTCGCCGGGCACCTTTTCATCCAGCAGCACGCGATAGACCGAGCCCGAGCAGTCCATGCCGCCGTTCGAGACCTCGTGCGAGGCGTAGCGATAGGTCAGCTTCAGCCGCGTGAGGGCCAGCGCGGCACGGATGAGGCTCTTCACGGCCTCCGGCTGGGTTTCAAACTCACGCAGGTCCTTCTCATCGAGCGTCGAGACCGCCGCGGGCTTCTCGGGCTCCTGCGCCATCAGGCTCGTGAATAGCAGCAGCGGCAGCAGGAGGCGTTTCATGCGTTTGATTCGAGCGGAGGACACCCGGCGGCGCAATCACGAAATGCTCGCCACCCGCTGGCAGGCATGGTAAAGCGCCCGGCTCATGGCCCGCCTCATCCGCCCACCGGAACCCGCTCCCGCCGCCGAAGTCCAGCGTGTGCTGGCAATCGACCCCGCGCTGCGGAAAACCGGCTACGCCGTCGTCGAAGGCAATGCGCGTGAGATGCGTGCCATCACCTGGGGCGTGATCCACAACAAGCCCGCCCTGCTCCCCAGCGGCTGTTTGGTCTCCATCCGCGACTCGCTCAACGACGTCATCCGCGAGCATGCGCCCACCGTGTGTGCCATCGAGTCCACCATCTTCGTGCAGAGCTTCAAAACCGCCATCGTTCTCGGCACCGCCCGCGGCGCGGCCCTCATCGCCGCCGCGGAGCATGGCCTGCCCATCTACGAGTATGCGCCCAAGGAGGTCAAACAGGCCGCCGTCGGCCGCGGCGCCGCGCAAAAGGAGCAGGTCGCCTTCATGATCCGTTCGATGCTGCGCCTCCGCGAAACCCCGCCCCCCGATGCCGCCGACGCCCTCGCCGTCGCCATCACCCACTTCCAAAACGCCGCCTCCATGCGTGCCATGGACCGCGAGGCGAGAAGGGTGTGAGGCTGGGGAGTGGCGGGAGTGATGGAGGAGTGGAGTGATGGAGTATGGGGGAAGACGAAAGGCGTAGGGCGGTATCGGAAATTCCTTTGGCAAAAGCCGCACCGCTCCCGCAGACTAGCGGCGTCATGATTGAGTCCGCTTTCACGCTCCCGCTGCTGCTCAAAGCCGCACGCGTTTTGATTCCTGTCACCGCCAAACTGGCGAAGCATCTGTGCGACACGGACAACAAGCTGCTCAATGACATCATCGAGCTGGCCATCGACAAAAGTGAAGACAAGGCCAAGGACAAGCTGGAGGCCGCGCTGAAGCAAAAGCCAGATGTCGTGCTCGCGTGGCATCAACATGTGTTCATCGACTACACGGGCTGGGTGCTCGGGCAGCTCGTGCAGCACCTCTCGCAGCAGCCGCAGTTCAGCGCGGAGAAGGAGCAGCTCGAACAACTGGCCGAGCAGGCACCCGAAGGCTGGAGGACCTTCGTCTTGAAAGGTTCGCCCGGTCTCTCGCCCGTGCATCGGGAGGTATTTTTGCGTCAGATGGCCGCCGCGCTGTCGCGTGGGGAGGAATTGCCGCCCATCGACACCGTTCCCTTCATCACCTTCTTCAACTGGCACGTCCGCCTCTCACCGTCGTTGCAGGAAAGGCTCGCCACGCACCTGCGCACGCACCTCGACAACGCCATTCAGTTGTTCTTGGTCAGTGACTACCCGAAAGCCAATCAGGCCTACAAACAAATCATCCTCAGCGGCATCAACAACTCGCAGCGCATGCTGCGTGACATGCAGGCGCAGCTCAGCCAGTTCAGTGAACTGCTCACCGATCTGCGTGGCTCGCCGGGCTTTGATCTCGATCACTACGCGGACAAGCTCCACCTGCACTGCGAGCGCATTCCCTTTTCCACCAAGACGGAAAACAAGGGCACCCGCCCCATCACCCTCAGCGCCATTTTCGTCGAGCCCACGCTCCGCGCCCATCATGAACTGGAGCCTGATGCCCTGGCGGCCAGCCGTGATGTGCTCCTCGCCATCGAGCGTGGCGAGATTGACTCCTTGAGTCCGGAGCAGCAGCGCATCGCCCGGCGGCTGGAGGAAAGGCAGCGGGAAAGCCCGCCCGTGCCCGCTTTCGAGACCTTGTTTGCTCCTGCATCCACGGGGCACGTCATCCTGGCTCACGCTGGCGTGGGAAAGACCTCGCTCGTGCGTCGGCTGGCACTGCGCTGGGCTGCCCAGCAGAAAAACAGGCCGGTCGATGAGCCTGTCGTTCCTCTTCCGCTGCTTATCGAGTTAAAGACCTTCGCCAGTGCTTACAGCACGAATCGCCAGCTTGGCCTGCTCGATTTCCTGCATGGCTGCGAGGAGTCCATCGACCGGCTAGATCGCCTTTGGTGCCTGCATTACCTGCGCACCGGGGCCGCCGTGCTCATTCTCGATGGCCTGGACGAGGTTTCGCGCGAGGACACACGGCTTGCCATTGCGAATGGTGCCTCCCGCCTGCGGCGGCTTGGTATCCGCGTTCTCGTCACTTCCCGCAGGCAGGGCTTCATTCCCCGCCATTGGCAGGACCAGACCCAGCCCTGGAGTGGCTGGCTGCTGGACGAGTTCAGCCACGAGCAGCGCGAGCAGTTCATCCAGCTCATCCTCCCCCGCCTCTACGCCAGTGACGGCGAGGTGGCGAAGAAACAGCGCGATCTAAAGCTCCGATTCGAGCACCAGCCCGCCATCGGCCAGCTCAGCAGCAATCCCCTCCTGCTTACCCTCATCACCGTGCTCCAGCGCATCGGCCGCCTCGGTGACAACCGCATCGCCCTTTACAAAGAAGCGGCCGACCTCCTCCTCGACCAGTGGGAGGCGGAGCACTTCGGTGAAGACCAGGTCGCCATACAGTCGGCCTTCCCCTGCACGGCCAAAACCCGCCGGGAAATCGTTCGCCGCCTCGCTCTGAAGCTCATCGACCCTTCGGATGACACCCACTTCTGCTTCGCGGAGAACCTCTTTGGCCTCGGCATTTTCCAGGACGCCATCCGCGAGGTGGTCGATCCGAAAGGTGTCGATCCAGCCCGCGCCGATCTCGCTGCCACCGTGCTGCCGGACTATCTGAATGAGCGCCACAGTGTCCTCTGCTACGCTGGGCAGAGCGAGGAGAGTGGCGAGCGCCTGTACTCCTTCATTCACCGTACCTTTCTGGAGTTCTTTATCGCTCTGGCGTGGGTACAGGAAGTGGACAGCAAAAACGAGGATGACCCCAGCCTCTGCCGCCGCTTCCTCATGGAAAAGGATGCTGAGGGCACCCCACGCTGGCAGGATGAACGCTTCGCCAACATCCTGCCCTTTTACTTCGGTCTATTCAGTGAACTGGACCGCGACAGCTACCTTGAAGCCCGCCTTCCCGTTCTTGCCGAACTTTGGCAGCCGCTAACGAAAACAGAGGAGGACACTGTCCGGCAACATGACGCGATCCTCTTCGCTGCTGAGGTCTGGGGCGAGATAGCCGCGCGTGACACGAACTACCCCGACTTCGGCCAACAGCTCCGCCAGCAACTCCAGTCCCTTGCCCTGACCCGCTCGGAAGAACGCAATCTAAGCGAGAAAGAAGTGAGTCAAGCACGCGAGCGTGGTCGCCGTGCAGTCCGTGCCCTCGCCCGGCTCTGGAGCAGCACACCTAGCCTTGTGGACTGGCTGGAGACCCAGTTGCATGAGTCCCACCGCAGCAGCGCCGTTCGCCAAGAAATCGTATGGCAACTCTCCGCACTCCACGGCCCCTCGGAGGCCCTTCGCACCCAGCTCCAGCGTGCGCTGAGCAGTGCCAGAGAGGAACACATGCTTCGAAACCAAATCTTGCAGGCGATTGACAATGCCTTTGGCTCCGTCGGCCTCTACACTGCGCTGGATTCCCTACCCGAGCGGGGTCAATTGAAAGAACTTTGGCTCGATGGGTGCACCAGCTTACGCAGCCTGGAAGGCCTGCCCCCACTGCCGCTGCTCAACGTTATCGATCTTGTAGATTGCACCGGTCTGGAAGGCAGCGGCGGCCTCGCCGCGCTGGCAGGCTGCCCGGCTTTGAAGCGCCTCAACCTTACCTTGTGCACCGGTCTGCGCAGCTTGGAGGGCCTCCCCCCGCTACCACAACTAGAAAGGCTCGACCTCAGTGGATGTACCGGTTTGGAAGGCAGGGGCGGCCTCTTTGTTCTGGCGGGCTGCCCGGCCTTGAACAGGCTCACCTTTCGCTACTGCACTGGCCTGCGCAGCTTGGAGCGCCTCCCCCCGCTGTCACAGCTCGAATGGCTCGATCTCTCGTGGTGCAGCGGCCTGGAAGGCAGCGGCGGCCTCGCCGCGCTGGCCGGCTGCCCGGCCTTGACACGCCTCGACCTCATAAACTGCACCGGCCTGCGCAGCCTGGAGGGCCTGCCTAGTCTGCAACAGCTCGCATCGCTCAATCTCTATGGCTGCACCGGTGTGGAAGGGAGCGGTGCCCTCATCGCGCTGGCTGGCTGCCCGGCTCTCACACGCCTGGACCTCCGCGGCTGCACCGGCTTACGCAGTCTGGAGGACCTGCCCCCGCTGCCGCGGCTCGAAACGCTCGATCTCGAAGGGTGCTCGCGGCTGGAGGGCAACGGCGGCCTCGCGGTGCTGGTGAGCTGCCCGGCCTTGAAAAACCTGGATCTTCGAGGCTGCAACGGGTTGACGGACGAAGCGGTCGAGGCCTTCCGTGAGGCTTGGCTGAACCATCACGGTGCGAACACGCCGCTGCCAAAGATCCTGTGGCACTAAGCAGGCGGGGTGGGAACGAGGCCGGGAGACGTTCGAAAGCGGTGGAGGGCCGCCGCAGTCCAGGACGCTCTCGCGAGTGGTCAGGGCTTTGAAGGTGAAATCGGCAAGCTGAGGAAAACTCACGCCAAGGCGCAAAGATCCGAGGTTTTTGGGAACCTTTGCGGCTTTGCGCCTTGGCGTGAGACCTTTCTGGGGTTTGGCGGAAGGGTTGAGAGGCTTGCGAGGACCGTGTGCTCCTTTGCTTCGCTACGCTCACCCTTCGGGCAGCCTCCGGCTGGCTATCTCCCTTCGGTCGGTTCGACGGAGCGAGAGGGCTACTTTGCTTCGCGGTGGCGGAGTGGCAGGAGGGCTAGGGGCCGTGCGGGTGTTGAGAAGGCGATGGATCGAGGACGAGTTCGAGTAGGAGGAAGACCCGCCCGCATCGCTACACGAAGCGTTGCGGGCGGGGGACGATTCATCCACGCCTTACAGCGCGGCGATGATGGCGTCGCCGATCTCCTTGGTGTTGACCTTTCGGGTGCCGGGGGCGTTGCTGAAGATGTCGCCGGTGCGGAGGCCTTGGTCGATGACCTTTTTGACGGCGGACTCGATCTGCACGGCTTCTTTTTCGAGCCCGAGGGCGAAGCGGAGCAGCAGTGCGGCGGAGAGGATCTGCGCGATGGGATTGGCGATGCCCATGCCGGCGATGTCGGGGGCGGTGCCGCCGCTGGGCTCGAAGAGACCGAAGTAGAGGCCGTCGCCCTTGGGCTTGCCGAGGCTGGCGCTGGCGAGCATGCCGAGGGAGCCGGCGATCATGGCCATTTCATCGCTGAGGATGTCGCCGAAGAGGTTTTCGGTGACGAGCACGTCGAAGCTGCGTGGGGCTTTGATGAGCTGCATGGCGGCGTTGTCCACGTAGAGGTGGGCGAGGGTCACGTCGGGGTATTCCTTGGCGACTTCGACCATTGTTTCGCGCCAGAGGACGGAGTTGGTGAGCACGTTGGCCTTGTCCACGCTCGTCACATGCTTGCGGCGGAGCTGCGCGGCCTTGAAGGCGACGTGGGCGATGCGCACGATCTCGCTCTTTTTGTAAACCATGGTGTCGATGACCTCGATGTCGCCATCGGGCAGCGTGGTGCGGCTCTTTGGCTGGCCGAAGTACATGCCGCCGGTCAATTCACGCACGCAGAGCACGTCGAAGCCGCCCTCGACGAGGTCGGGACGGATTGGCGACGAAGACGTGAGCGCGGGATAGCAGATGCCGGGGCGCAGATTGGCGAAGAGGCCGAAGTGCTTGCGGATGGGCAGCAAAGCACCGCGCTCGGGCTGTTCGTTCGGCGGGAGCTTTTCCCACTTCGGGCCGCCGACGGAGCCGAAGAGGATGGCGTCGCTGGCTTCGCAGGTTTTGATGGTCTTTTCGGGCAGCGCCTTGCCCACGGCGTCGATGGCGGCACCGCCGACAAGTTCGTGGTGGTAGTTGAAGGTGAGGCCGGAGCGGCTGGCGACGGTGTCGAGGACGCGAAGAGCCTCGGCCATGACTTCAGGGCCGATGCCGTCGCCGGGGAGGACTGCGAGGTTGTAGGTTTTGGACATGTGGGAAACGGTGCTTGGTTGTTGGGTTCTTTGTTCTTGGTTCAATCAGTTCTCGTCGCCGAGGCGTTTGTCGGGGACGAGGTAGCCCTGGACGTAGTCGCGGACGGCTTCGGTGAGGGCGGTGATGTCCTGCGTGAAGCCGGAGGCGCGGAGCTTGGCGATGTCGGCGCAGGTGTAGTATTGATACTTCGATTGCAGGTGCTCCGGCATGTCGATGAACTCGATGACGGGCTCCTTGCCGAGCGCGGTGAAGATGGCGGTGGCGAGCTCGATCCAGGTGTGCGCCTTGCCGGAGCCGAGGTTGAAGAGGCCGCCGGCGCTCGGGGTCTCGGCGAGGTGGAGCGTCATGCGGATGGCGTCCTTCACATAGAGGAAATCGCGCATCTGCTCGCCGTGCTTGTAGTCCGGGCGGTGGGATTTGAAGAGCTGCACCTTACCGGTGGCGAGGATTTGGCCGCAAGCCTTGTGCACGAGGCTGCGCATGTCGGCCTTGTGGTCCTCGTTGGGGCCATAGACGTTGAAGTACTTGAGCCCGACGATGCTCGGCAGCCAGCCCTCACGCTTTGCGTGGAGGTCGAAGAGGTGCTTCGAGTAGCCGTACATGTTCAGCGGACGCAGCTTGTGGATGTCCGGGTCCTGGTCGTTCATGCCGTGGGCGCCATCGCCATAGGTGGCGGCGGAGGAGGCATAGACAAAGCGTGTCTGATTCGCGAGCGACCACTGGCAGAGCTGCTTGGTGAACTCGTAGTTGTTCCGCATGAGGTAGTCCGCATCACGCTCGGTGGTGGCGGAGCAGGCACCGAGGTGCAGGACGTGGTCAAAGCGGCCGAGTTTCGCCGGTGAATGCTGCACGGCCTGGAGGAGGTCATTGCCGTCAATGTAATCGGCAAAGCGCAGCGGGACGAGGTTCTTCCATTTCTCGTCCGTGCTGAGGCGGTCGCACACGACGATGTTTTCGCAGCCACGGCGGTTCAGCTCCCAGACGAGGGCGCTGCCGATGAATCCGGCCCCGCCGGTGATGAGGATGCGACTTTCCGTGTTCTTCATGAACCGCTGCCCCTAGCGGGGTTTGCGGATTGATTCAAGCAGCGGCTACAGCCTCGTCCGCGGCCGGTTTGGCATCGGCGGGAGGTGTTTCGGCCGATTGCGGCACCGGAAGCTGCTCACGCCAGAGGGCAGGGTGGAGCACGAAACCCTTCGAGCCATTTTCCCACTCGTCCTCCCAGCCGACGATAGCCTCCATCGTGGTGGCTTGCGGGCAGTGGATGGTGGGGTAGAGCCACTGTTGGGCACCGACTTGGAGTTTCGGGATCAAATTGTGCCCGTGAAGCTCGATTTCCCAGCCAAGGAGCAGCGGTTCTTCATCGGTGAAGCCCGCGATGCCGAGCGGATGCTCCACCCAGCCGACAAGGCCCGCTCCATTGAGCACGTCCCAGATTTCGCGGTTTTCGAGGTCGATGCGCACGGCAAAGCCATACGACCGTGTCGGGCCGCCATTGGCAGGGTCATGGGCCACGAGACCAAAGATGACCTGCGATGGGCAATTCTCCGGCACGACATCGATTTGGAAGCCAAACCGAATCGGGTGATCGGGGACAATGAGATGCCCGAGGCTCTCAACTGAGAATTCCTTGAAGGCCAAGGCACTAGAGGAGGTGGCTGCGGAGGTTTGCATGACGACGCTCATGTTTTTCGGGGTTAAACAGCATAAGTAAACCAAAATTATTATAAATTTCAAACACTTTTCATAAAATTTAACCTTTCCAAATCAATAGCGACTCCACTTTTATTAAAATTCCATGATGTGAGCAAAGGCCGCTCGGTAACCGTTTGGTTGGAAACCTCTCTGGGCTCTCCAAAGGGGGCCCACTCCCCGCCGAGGGGCGTTTAAATTGACCTCTGTCGGCTGCTAGCAGTCCGACTTTGGCATCTTTTGATCAAAAACTGCCCCAAATGCTGGGGAAGGCTGACTCTAAACACCCATGATGTTGACGATTCTGCCGAATTTCGCTAAAAGACAGCCCCGTGTCCGCCTCTCCCGTCACGACAATATCTAAACGCGCAGTGTCCGCCTATCCGGCGGACTTTCAGGAGCAGTATCTTCGTGCCTTCCACTTCATGAGACTCTCGCGAGTCTTGGAAGAGAAGTTGGGGGCGCTTTACCGTGCAGGTGGCCGCATCGTGGGTGGGGTTTACCTTGGCAAAGGCCAGGAGGCCTTCGCCGCCGCGATGGGCGTGCAACTCCGCATGGGGAAAGACGTCTATGGCCCGCTGATTCGCGATCAGGCCGGGCGTCTGGCCTTTGGCGAACCGATGACGGACTGCCTCCGCACCTACCTCGGTGCCGTGACCGGCCCGATGAGGGGGCGCGATGGCAACATCCACCGCGGTCGGCCGCGGGATGGCTACATGGCGATGATTTCGCACCTTGGGAGCCTGCTTTCCGTCGTCGCGGGAGCGTTGTTTGCCCGACGGCTGAAAGGAACGCTCGGCGATTCCATCGGAGCCACCAGCGTGGGCGACGGAGCTACCTCCACCGGGGCTTTCCATGAGGGCATGAACCTCGCCGCGGTCGAAAAACTCCCGCTCATCGTCAGCATCGCGAACAACCAATACGCCTACTCCACGCCGAACACCCGCCAGTATGCCTGCGACAACCTCGTGGACCGTGCGAAGGGCTACGGTGTGCATGGCGAGCACATTGACGCGACTGACCTCGCCGCCTGTTTGACCGCCTTTCGCGGTGCCGCGGCCCGTGCAAAGGCCGGTGAAGGTCCGCAAATCATCGTCGGCACCCTTTTGCGTCTCGCCGGGCATGGCGAGCATGATGACGCCAGCTACATCCCGGACAAAAAACGCCACACGCACGAGGCCCGCGATTGCATCGAAGTCGCCGGAAAATTCGCCGTGGCACAGGGCTGGGCCACCGAGGCGGACCTCGTCACTCAAATGGAGGAGATCCGTCGTCTCGTCGATCAAACCGTCGCCAAGGTGTCGAAAGAGCCCGTGCCGGATCCCTTCAAGGAAAGCTGGCTGGCGCTCTCCACCTCGGAGCTCGTGGAGGGCCAGAACGCATCATGAGCGGCAGCATCACCTACCTTGAGGCCATCCGGGAGGCTCAATACGACGCGCTGAGGAATGATCCCGCGGTCTTCCTTTACGGCCAGGACATCAACACCTTCGGCGGAGCCTTCAAAGCCACCAAAAACCTCGGCAAGGAGTTCCCCGGCCGCGTGTTTGACTCGCCCATCAGCGAGGACGCCATGGTCGGCCTCGCCATCGGCGCCGCCATCGAGGGCGCACGACCCATCGTCGAGATGCAGTTCGCCGATTTCTCCAGCATCGGCTTCAATCAGATCGTCAACCAAGCCGCCACGCTCTACTGGCGCACCGAGACGCCGTGCCCGGTCACCATCCGTCTGCCCAGCGGCGGCACCGCCGGCAGCGGCCCCTTCCACAGCCAGAGCATGGAGGCCATCTACGCGCACTATCCTGGCCTCGTCATCGTCACGCCCGCCACCGTCGAGGACGCCTACTGGATGCTGCTTGATAGCGTCGCGCTGAACGACCCCGTCATCTACTGCGAGCACAAGTTTCTCTACTACCACCTCAAATCCGAGTCGATCGGCGAGCGCAGCCTGCCCATCGGCAAGGCCCGCATCGCACGCCCCGGACGTCATGCCACCGTCGTCACCTACAGCGCGATGGTTCATGATGCCATCCGGGCCGCCGAGGAACTCCAGCTCGATGGTTATCAAATCGAGGTCGTCGATCTCCGCAGCGTGAAGCCCATGGACACCGACACCATCCTCGGCTCTGTCGCCCGCACTGGACGACTTTTGGCCGTTGGCGAGGCCTTCCCGTGGGGCGGCGTCACCGCCGAAGTCATCTCCCGCGTCGCCAGCGAGGGCTTCCATCTTCTCGACGCTCCGCCGATGCGCCTCAACGCCAAGGACACGCCCATTCCCTATCACCCGAACCTCTGGAAAGCCCACCGCCCCACCGTCGCCAGCATCGCCGGGGCGCTGCGCAGCCTGCTGAGGTATTGAATTCGGCATTCGTCATTCTGATTTCGTCATTCTCCAAAGATGCCCACCATCCCCATCCTGATGCCCCAGCTAGGCGAATCCATCGCCGAGGCCACCATCGTCCGCATCTTGGTCGAGGCAGGACGCAGCGTGGAGGCGGCCAGCGACCTCTTTGAAGTCGAGACCAACAAGGCCACGATGTCCGTCACCGCGCCCTGCGCCGGCAAGATCACGCAAATCGTCGCCGTCCCGCAGACCAGCTACGCCGTCGGCTCCACCCTCGCCGCGTTTGAGATCAGCGAAGAGGACGCGCAGAACCTCGGCTTTGCCGACACGCCGCAGCCGAGCATTGCCCAGCAGCACACGACCAGCATGGCCGATGTCGTCGAGAATCTGCACTTCCAGATCAGCGATGACGATGTCATCTCTTCGCCGCAGCCAAAGGTCGAGCCCGTCGTCGGCGGCCTGCCCGTGCCCGCCGGAGCCACCGGGGCCAGTTACATCTCACCACGCATGCGAGCCCGCATGCTCGAGCTCGGCTTGAATGCCTCCGATCTCGCCGGCGTGCCCGGCACGGGCGCAGGCGGCCGAGTCACCGTCGAAGACTTCGAGGCCTTCCTCCGCGGCCTCGAGCAGCATCGCATGACCAAGGCCTCGCCCATGCGCATCGCCGTCGCCGACAGCATGCGCCGTGCGTGGACGCGACCGCTCGCCACCGTCGGCAGCCCCATCATGCTCGATGCCATGCTCGCGCATCGCAAAAAAGCCGATCCGAAGCCCGGCCCCGCCCTTTACGCCATCCGCGCCCTCGCTTTGGCCCTCGCCGAAAACACCGCCGTCGCCGGCCGCCTCATCGGCAACCGCATCGTGCATCCCCGGGCCATCGACATCGGCTTCGCCGTCGAGGTCGAGGACGGTGTCTTCGTCCCCGTCATCCGCGAGGTGGACAAGATCCCGCTCGTCAAACTGGTGCCCACCTACAACAAGCTCGTCGAGCAGGCCCGCGCCCGCCGCCTGCCGCACGACATGAACCGCCCCGGCATCGCCACCGTCACGAATTTCGGCACCTTCGGCATCGTCTGGGCCACCCCTATCCCGCTGCCCGAGCAGAACCTCATCCTCGGTCTCGGCGCCGGCAGCAAAGTCCCGCATTGGAGCGCCGAGGTGAATCAATTCATCCCCGTCACCGAAGCCGAGATCACCCTCAGCTTCGACCACCGCGTCTGCGACGGCGGTGCCGCGGGACGTTTGCTCAAACGTGTCGCCGAGCTGCTGCAGCGTCCGGAGGACCTGTAAGCAGGTACTTCACCCGTTCTCTTCCAGCACTTCCAGCGCCGGGAGTTGCACACCTTCGTAAATCTCCGCGAGGGGCAGTTCGAGGCCGAGGCCGGGCAGGGGAATGACGCCCTCATCTCCGGTGTAAATCGTCCGGTCAAAGGCGGACGCACCTCGCTGGTAGGCCACGACCTCCTTGTTGGCACTGTCCACGAGCAGGTAAGTCTCCAGCGTCGGGATCGTGAGATACGCTTCGCGCTTTTCCTCCTCGTCCGTGCGCCGGGTGGACTCGGAAAGCACCTCCACGATCACCTGCGGCTGGTCTTGAAACGAGTCTTCCACGGGGTTCGGCAGGCACACCACTTGCACATCCGGGTAGTAAAAGCGCACATGCGTCGGGAAGCGCACACGCACCTTCGTGTCGCTGTTGAAGGGACGGCATTTTTTGCCGCGGAGCTTGCCGTGGAGAAAACCAAACACATTACCCGCGATGATATTGTGGATGTTTCGGCCGCCAGCTATCGCATAAACTGCGCCACCCACATACTCGTGCTTGGTGGAGGACTTCAATTCGCTCGCCAGATATGATTCCGGCGAGACAAAAGCATGGCGGAGGGCGGCAGACATGAAACAAGGCTACCCGATGCCCGGCGTCTGGCAAACGGGCTGTTTCAGCAAATCAGGCCGCACGGCCTTCGTGCGTTCCAGCGCCTGTTCATGCCGCCACGCGGCGATTTTGGCGTGGTTTCCGCCGAGGAGGATATCGGGGACTTTGAGGCCGGCGAATTCGGCGGGCTTGGTGTATTGCGGGGCTTCGAGGAGGCCGGTTTGGCCAAAGCTTTCCTCCACCGCGCTCATCTCATCACCGAGCACACCGGGCAGCAGACGCACGATGGCATCCATCACGACGACCGCGGCGATGGCTCCGTTTGTCAGCACATAATCGCCGAGGCTGATCTCCTCATCGACCCAGTGATCGATCACACGCTGATCGATGCCTTCGTAATGGCCGGAGATGAAAATGAGATGCTCCTCCGCGGCGAGGCGATGGGCGATGGCTTGCGTGAAAGGCTTGCCCGCGGGCGACATCAGGATCACACGGGCTTGCGGACGGTCCACCGCCTCCAGCGCGGCCCACATCGGCTCCGGCCGGATCACCATGCCCTGACCGCCGCCATAAGGCGTGTCATCCACATGACGGTGCTTGCCGAGGCCATGCTCGCGCAAATCGTGGACGTGGAGCTCCAGCGCCCCTTTTTCCTGGGCGCGGCCCATGATGCTCGCGCCCATCGGCACGGTCACGATCTCGGGAAACAGCGTCACAACATCCACTCGCATGCCGCCCTATGGCCCGGCTGAATCAGTGAGGCAACTCCCGCCATCCACCCGCCTCGAAATCGAGCCACTCGACGCCTTTGAAGTGCTTCTTGTAATCGTACACACTCGATTCCTCCGTGGCGTAGCCTGGGTAGAGGAACTCGAGGCTGTGCTCGCGGGCAAATTCAAGCTCCAGCAGCATCGTGAAGATGCCGAGGCTCCTCCACGCGGCCTCGGGCTCAAACATCGCATACACGCTCGATGCCGCCCGCTGGCCCACATCGAGAAAACTGGCCGCCAGCAGCTGGTCATGCGCAAACACCCGCAGCAGACGGCAGTCACACGGGCCGGTCTCCGGCGTGTCACCGAGGAAGTTCTCCAGCTTCTCCGGGATGTTTTCGCGAAAGCGGGCCTTGTGACGATCAAACATGTCACGCAGTTCATCGTCGATTTTCGCCGGCAGCATCTCCCAGCGCAGATCGGCGTTGCGGCGCAGCACGCGGCGCTGGCTCTTCGTCGGCTGCCATTTCTCCATGCGAATGCGCAGCGGCGTGACCGTTTGCGGCGTGCCATCCTCTGTCTCCTGCCTGTCGTAGCGGAAGTACAGTTTCCCAAAATGCCTCCAACCTCCTGACCATAGCGCGTCCATGACCTCTGCGGGCACGGCATCGCACATGAAGGCATCATTAAGCTCAAACTTCACGCCCGTTCAGATAGCGGATCGCAGCCGAGTCGTCATCTGTGATCCGTGCACGAGGTGAAAATAGTCGTGACTTGCCCGCGGGAACCCGTCATTCTCAGGCATGCGATTCCTCTTTTCCCGCAGGCTGCTCGTCGCCGTCTTCGCCAGCTTTTCAGCCCTCGCAGACGCGGAGGAGGAGATGACCAAAGAGTCCATGGCACGCGGCGTGCGGTCGAATTTGGCGGCTTACGATGAGGTGAAACAGCCGCGTGAAGGACCTGCGATGGTGCGATTCAAGCTGGGCGAAAGTGTTTCCGAAGCCCGCGAAGGCTGGGTCTTTGACGGGCTGCGCATCACCGCGCCGAAGGACATGGAGGGCCGCGATTTCGTCTGGTATTTCAATGCGCCGACGGCCTGGGGAAACTGGTTCATCGTTCCGGCGGCCGGTGACTTTGAAGGCGGGTTCAAAAACTGGATCGATGCGGACATCCTCTACCGCGATCACGACAAGGCGCAGGAAAAGAAGCGCCAGCGTGTGCTGCAAACGCTCGACGGAGCCTACTTCGAGCCTGGCAGAGATTACCTTTTGTGGTTTCGCCGCGTCGAGGATGATGCCGGGCAAGACAAGGAAGTGCGTGTCGTCTTCGACTTCGTGCCCAAACCGGCCGACAAGAAGAAATGGGATGCGGATGCCATCGACAAGGCGCTCGGGCTCAAGCCCGCGGGCGTGGCCGCGCAGGTGGCGCATCTCGGCTCGCGGGGCGGGCGGGCCATGCTCGATGAGAGCCTCTTTGACGCGAATGATGCACGATCACGCATCAAAGATGTGCTTTCCCATATCCGCAGCACCTCGCGTCTTCAGGGCGGCTTTTTCGTGACGATGGAAATGTCCTGCCCGCCTTGCAAAAAGACCCCGCGCATGGCGGACATCGTGGCAAGCCACGGCCCGCCGGACTGCGTGATCAGCGGCGCGGAGCGCCAGCGAGTCAGCGAGCACGCGGGCGGCACGCCGGAGAAGGATGATGGCATGCTGCTGCACTACTACGACTACTTTGCCTTCGAGACGCGGGCGGATGATCCGGAAGGTCGCGTGCATCATGTGAGGACGCATGCCAGTGATTTTGGTGCGCTGCGAGTGCCTGAAAAGGGTCTCTTCATGCGGCAGGTGGATCTCAAAAACCTCTCCCTCTTTTTCCAGGATGGGAAGGAGGTCGGGCGGCTGTATTTTTTCCTCGAAGGCTCCAAACAGCCTCTCGTCACGCAGGCACCGCCAGCCGGACGTTACCAGCTCGATGAGGAAACGGTGCTCGAAAGTGAAGGCGGCGGGAAGTGGCAGTGGCTCAGCCTCGAAGGCTCCACGGTCACGCGGCGGGTGCCGATGGAGAAAAACGTCATGCACGGCGTGGCGGAGGGTTTTTACGCGAATGGCTCCACCCGCTTCAAGGCACCTTATCGAAATGGCAGGCTGCACGGCGAGGTCGTCGAGATGGATGAAAACGGGAAGACAACGCGGAAGCTCCAGTTTCGCGATGGCGAGCAAGTCTCCGACGAAGAGGCCGCGGCGCCTCGGAAAGGGCCGAAACAGCCGGATGCAGGCACGCCGGCTCCGAAGCCGAAGCCTCTTTGAGAAGCAAATCCCACCTTGACGCTTCGCATGCGGCCCGCACACTCGCAGCACCGCATCCCCCACGCGCCATGAACCTCCTCGACCGCCTCGAACGTGTCTTCTTCTGGCTTTCCGCCGCCTCCACCGACAACCTCGAAGCGTGTCCCGCCTGGGAACGGCGCAAATACGTCGCCTTCGGGGCCACCGTGCTCGTGCCGAGCACCTTTGCCATCATCGCCTGCGCCTATGCATTGAGCACGCTGACGGACAACTGGTGGATCATCGCCCCCGTTTCGCTCGTGTGGTCCTTCATCATCCTCACGGTGGACCGTGCGCTGCTGGCCACCTACCGCGCTTATCAGAGCTTTGTGCGCAAAGCGGCACAGTTTGGTCTGCGCATGGTCGTCGCAGCGTTGATGGGCATCACGATCTCGCATCCGCTCACGCTGCTGCTTTTCAAAGACACCGTCTCCTCGGTGATCGAAGAGCATCGCCAAAAAGAGATCGAGGCCGCCCGCGAGACCGCGAAGCAGCAGAAAGTGGCCGTCGAGACCCGCATCGCCACTTTGGAGGGCGAGATCGCCAAACAACGTGAGGCATGGAATGCGACGTTCACCGCGAAGTTCCTCGATGAGAACGGCAAGCCGGTCGAGAAACCGCTCACCGAGGACGAAAAGAAGGCGAAAGCCGAGCGCGATGCCAAAGTCGCCGAAGCCTCCGCGCCGCTGAAAACGAAGCTCGAAGCCCTCGACGCCGAAATGGCCAAGATGAGCGCCGATTACCAAAAGATCGCAGCAGAGCTCAATCACTGGCAGACGGAGTTTGAGCGTGAGGTGAACGGCCAGCGCAGCGGCATCATCGGCCTCGGTCCGCGTGCGAAAAGCATCCAGGAAGACCAGCTCACTTGGCGCCGCGCCGAATCCACGCGTCTCAGCGGCGTGCTCGACACGATGACGAAGACTCGCGTCACACTGCTCGCCGAGATCAAGACCGCTGAAGACGGCGTGAATGCCGCTCTCGATGCCAAGGCTGCGGAGGATGCCGCTCGTTTGAAGGCCGAAAAAGATCGAATCGAGATCCTCAAACAGCAGGTGCAGCAGCAGCAGGCCGATCAATTTGTCACGCAGCAGAACGCGATCCGCGAAACGCTCAAAACACAGATCGACACCCTGCTGCTCCAGCTCAAAAACCTCCATGCCGAGGTCGGTCAGCTCGTGAAGGACGAGGAATCCCGCATCGCCACCATCCGCGCCGAGCCGCGGCGTGACATCCTCACGCAAACCCTCGCGCTGCATGAGCTTTTCGAGAACGGCCAGCAGGGCGGCACCTTCGCGTTGGTGGCGTATCTCGTGCTCACGATGCTCTTCATGCTCGTGGACACCATCCCGCTGGTCGTGAAGTTCTTCTCGAAGCCCGGCCCGTATGACACGCTGCTCGACCGCGAAGAAGTGAAGTTTGACCGCGAACGGCAGGCCTTCCTCACCAGCTTCAACCGCTACATGAAGGAGCTCACCGAGAGCAAGCTGCTCCACCTCACCCAGCACAAGCCGCTGGAGCGTGCGCTGATCGAGGGCGTGGACCGCAGCCGTGCCGCGAAGGAATTCCTGGAGCATCTGATGGAGCTCGAGCGTTCCTTTGATGAGAAAATCCGTGCCGCCCGCGATGCCGCGGCCACCAGCGGGATCACGTTCAAGGCAGACATGCTCGAAGACATGGCCCGCGCCTTCTACGCGGACCTGCGCCAGCGCATGGAGACCTTCTTCCGCGATGACCGCCGCACACCAGCCACGGCGAGGGCTTGAGTATTCTTGGCGCTTTGGAAGGCTAATCTTGCCAAGCTGGATGCTGTTAGTTGAATCTTGCAATAATCTAGGGAAGAAGTTCTTATTCTTCACAGGATGCGCACCTTCAAATCGACCCAGCAAGACCTGCAGGCACGCATTGTGCGTGAGGTCAGGAGCGGCCGTGGCACGTCACGAGGCGTGCTGGCCGACTTGCTCGAGATCGCGCCTTCGACCACGGGCATCCATGTCGATGAGCTGGCGCGGCGCGGTTTTCTCATCGAGTCCGGTTTGGAGCGTGGGGGCACGGGGAGACCGAAAAAGCTCCTAAAGCTCGTGAGCGATGCGGGATGGTTCGCCGGGGTGGAGTTCACCGGCGGGCGCATGCAGGCGGCCCGTCTCGATTTTGCCGGACAGGTCGAAAAGAGCATTCAGGAGCCTCTTCCCACGAAAATCACCGCGGCACAGATGATCGACCGCATTGAGGCGATCCTTCGTGAAGTGCAGGCCGGAGCCTCAGGTCCGTGCTTTGGCATCGGCGTGGGGGCACCTGGGTTGGTCGATGCGGCCGAGGGAATGGTCGTTTACTCACAATTCCAGCCGGATTGGCAGCAGGTGCCTTTGGCGCGGGAATTGCAGCGCCGTTTAGCCACGCGGGTGACGGTCGAAAATAACCTGCATGTCATCACCATGGCCGAGAGGTGGTTCGGAGAGGGGCGTGATGAGGATGATTTTGTCGTGGTGCGGGCTCGGCTGGGTTTTGGCATTGGCATCGTGAAGGGCGGCAAGCTCCTCCCGGGGGCGAATCACGCCACGGGTGAGGTGGGCATGCTGCCATGGCCGCTCGAAGGCGGACGCCAGCAGGTTCATGAGGCCTTTTCCGCCCGCAACGTCTGGCAAAAGCTCAGTGGCAAAGGTGTTGCCGAGCAGCCGGAAGACCTGCGTGCGGCTCTCACCGCGTTGGCGGATACCCGCGGCGAGGCCTGGGAGGCAGTGGTCACGGATTACGCCCGTCTGCTCGGTATCACGCAGTTAATCCTCGATGCCCGCCGCTACTTCCTGCATGGTTCCCTGTCCGCGCTGGGCTCGCGTTTTTGCGATGATGTCATGAAACGCAGCCTCGAGCTAGTCCCGGCCTTGTCTCATTCTCCCATCAAGCTCGCGCCGACGACATTGGGTAAAGATGCCGGCGCTCTCGGCGCGGCCAGCCTGGCCATGGAGGCCTGGAATCCGCTCGAAGAGGACTGAGCGTCAGGCTTGGATGCCCTGCGTGTCAGCGAGTTTCGCGCCGCTGAGGATGAGGCTGGTCTGATTCGTGCGATTGAGGTTCGCCGCGATGAGGTCAGCGTCGGTGAAGTCCGCATTCGTCAGATTCGAGCCTTCCAAATTGGCCCCCGAAAGATCTGCGCCGCGGAAATTTGCGCCGGTGAGGTTCGCATTGCGCATCGAGACGCCGCCGAGGTCCGCACCGCTGAGGTTTGCGCCGGAGAAATTCACGCTGTCGAGGTTCGCGCCGCTGAAATCGGCCTCCGAGAGGTTGGTGCCGGCCAGATTGGCCTTCGTCAGCGTCGTGCCGACGAAGTGCGCTTTGGCGAGATTGAGGTCATTGAGGACCGAGCCAGCCAGATTCATGCCTGTCTCGTTCAGTTTGCGACCCATCCGGGTATCGCCATCGAGCCATTGGGTGTGGGCGAGGAGTTTTTCGTTCGTGATGCTTGCCATGTGACGGGCGCATCATGAGAGGGGTTAACCTGTCTGCAATCAGAGAAAGCTAACCAAAGCTGTCTTTCAATGCTCCGCGGCATCCGGTTTCACCCGTCGGCGGTGCGTGCGCACCATGTTCATCTCCTTCAGCTTGCGCTGGAGGGTGCGGCGGCTCATGCCGAGCAGCTCGGCGGCCACGGTGCGGTTGTTTCCGCTGCGCTGGAGGGCGGTGAGAATGAGCTGGTGCTCGGCCTCCTCGACATCGAGATCACTTTTGGCCTGCTGAGGGGCCTCGGGCGGAGCTTCGGCGGCGGGTGTTTTCCGCACCCAGAGGCCGCCGGGGTTCAACAGGTAGGCGGGAAGGTGCTTGAGCATCACGCGGCTGCTGTTGCTCATGACCACGCCGTGCTCGATGGCGGCGCGGAGCTCGCGGATGTTGCCCGGCCAGTCGTATTTCATCATCGCGGGCAGCGCGTCGTCGCCGAGGGCCTTGTAGGGTTTGCCGTTGGCCTTGGCGAGTTCCTTCAAAAAGTGATCGGCCAGCACGGCGATGTCACTTTTCCGGTCCCGCAGCGGCGGGAGGTGGAGGGTCACGACGCGGAGACGCCAGTAGAGGTCCTCCCGGAATTTGCCGTCTTGCACCATCTTGGCGAGATCTCGATTGGTCGCGGCGATGACGCGGACATTGATCTGGATGGGCTTGCTGCTGCCGACGCGCTCGATGGTCTGCTCGCCAAGGGCGCGGAGGAGCTTCACCTGCGTGCTCGCGTCGATTTCGCCGATCTCATCGAGAAAGAGCGTGCCACCATTTGCCTGCTCGAAGCGGCCGATGCGGCGCTCTTGGGCTCCGGTGAAGGAACCTTTCTCATGGCCAAAGAGCTCGCTTTCGAGGATTTGCGGTGAAAGGGCCGCGCAATGCACGGCGACGATGTTGGCCTTCGGCCGGCCGCTGAGGTTGTGGATGGCTCGGGCCACCAATTCCTTGCCGGTGCCGCTTTCGCCTTCGATGAGCACGGTGGCGCGTGAGGGAGCCACCTGCTGGATCGTGTCCAAAATGGGCTTCATGACCTCCGCCTGGCCCAGAATGCCTTCGATGGAGAATTTCCGCTCCACCTGCTGTTTGAGCGCCACGTTCTCATGCTCGAGGCTGCGGCTGCGGAGGGCTCGTTTGATGAGCAATTCGACCTCGTCGAGGTTCAGCGGCTTCGTGACGAAGTGGTAGGCACCGCGGCGCATGGCCTCGACGGCGGTATCCACGCTGCCGTAGGCCGTCATCATGATGCACACGGGCGGCTTTGGGAGTGCCAAAGCGGCATCGAGGAGCTTCATCCCGTCATCCGCGCCGAGGCGGAGGTCGGTCAGCATCACATCAATGCTGTCGTTCTTGAGGTATTCCATGGCCTCGGCCGCGTTGGAGGCAACGTAGCAGTCGAAGTCGTCCTCCAACGAGAGGCGCAGGCCATCGCGGGTGTGCTTTTCATCATCGACGATGAGAACCGTGGCTTGGTCGTTCATAAGTGAAGGAATGGCACACTTTGGAGGAGGCATCCACCTTCGGCAACGACTGGATGGCAGGAAAATGCCCCTGCCTACTCCTCCATCCGTCCGAGGTAGGTCAAAGCGCCCGTGTCGGCATTCCGGCGGGTGACGATGATGATCTCCGCCCGCTTGTCTCCCACCCAGCCGACGCTGGTAATGCGGCGGAGGGTGGTGTCGTCGTCATTGAGAATGGCGCGGAGGCTGTTGAGCTTGTCGCCCGTGAGGCCGAGAAGCTGGTAGGCCTCCTCGTCCCGGATACGGCGGTCGTCCTCGGTGCCGGGAATGCCGTCCGCGCCATCGCGCTCGCGGATGAACCGGGTCACGTCGTTCTCCGAACTGCCGGTGATGGCGAGCAGCACATCCTTGAAGACCGTGCGCAGGTCGATCTGGCCTTCGCCATAGACGCTGAAGTATTCACGCCAGTCCGGCTTCTTGCGATCCACCGCGTCCATGCCGCGCACGAGGAGCATTTCGTCCACGCGGAGGAATCCTTGGTTCCGCGGAGCGTCGAAAATCCCGAGGTTCTGGTAATAGTCCTCCTCTGCGCCGTTGGCGCGGGCGCTTTTGTCATTGTCGATCCAGTCCGCCAGCGAATCGGCGGCGATGCCGGCCTCCTCGGCGTTGAGCTGCCAGTAGATGAAGAGGTTGTAAATGGCCTCACGCAGCCGCTCATCGGTGGCGTAATTGATCGGGATGCGGGCACCTTCGTAGTTGATCACCACATCGAATCCGCTGTCCGGGCCGATCTTCTGCTTCAAAACGAGATCGCCCCGGCGTGTGTTGGGATGCAGGCCCACGGCGAGACCGCTTTCCGCCAGATGGAGGGCTTTGAACTGATACGCCGCCTGCACGCTCTCCGCCGCGCTGGCCCGGATGTATTCCACCACGCCGAGGACGGTGACAGACATCAGCAGAATGGCCCAGATCATGAGCATGAGGGCGGAGCCGGAGCGGGGAAAAGATGAAAGAGGAAGGCTAAAGGATGAAAATGGGCGTGCCTTCACACGCATCATGTCGTGCGAAGAGGGGCCAATTTTCAGTCTCCAATTTTCAGTTTTCATTTTTCAATCTCCAGACGGTCAGCGTGACGGTTGAGGTTGTTGGGGTGTCTGGGGCTGCTGCGGCTGGTTCTGGCCTCCGCGGTTTCCGCCGCCACCACCAGTGGTGCTGGTGCTTGTGGAGGTGGATGAGCTTGAAGAGCTGGGCGTTCGGCCCGGGGAGAGATTGATCACCGGAACGCCAAAGACCATGCGGATGGGCAACGTGCGGTTTTTGAGGGTGAGATTGGCCTCGACGAGGTCCGGCCACTCGGTCTTGCTCCATTCTTCATACCAAGTCTTGTCCTTCTCGACGTAGAAGCGCCACTTGAAGGCGATCACATCCGGCAGCAGCGGCATCCAGTAGCGGCCTTCCTCGTCGGGTGCGTAGATGCCCGTGGTCTCCTGGCGAATGCCGTTTTGCGGGTCGTTTTCGGGAATCAAGTCCTCGCGGGAGAGGCTGAGGTAGTGAATGGGCATGCCTGCATCGTCGGTGATCTCGTCCGGGTGCGGGCGCAGGCGCAGGATGGTGTCTTTGAAGGTGATGGGATGAGCACCGGCCGGAAAACAATCGGGAGAACCGGCGATGGTCAGTTCCTGGATCACCGGCTCGGTCGTTTGCACGAGTTTCAGCGACAGCGTCGCCGTCGCAGGCAGCGACGCAAAGGCGCGACGGCTCAGCTCAATGAAGCGGTTCACCGAATCACTCTCCCGCTGCGTCCGCTCGATCTCTGCCGCCGATTGAACGGAGCCGCGGATGATCGCAAACAGCGTCACCGTGATCATCGACAGCAGGGTGATGCCGATGACGACCTCGATCAGCGTGAAGGCCTGCGCCCCCCGCCGCGTGCTATTGCTGGGCGGGTTTGTAAACATAGACGCTGAGGGTGGCCTCCTCCGGGATGCCGTTGAACTCGGAAGTGGCTTTGATGGTGAGGTTGTATAAATCGGAGAGCGTGCTGCCGCTGGTGGTGCGCAGGCTGACAGGCTCCGTGGTGCTCGTGTAAGTGATGCCGTAGGTCGTGTCCATGTAGGACGTGCTCATCTCCCGCAGCGGCTTCTTCCGAATCTCCTCGAAGAAGTTCCGCATGCCCACGCGGACGATCTGGTCACGCTTGAGAAGGTTGGCGGTGTCGAGCGATTGATTGAGTGCCTTGGCCAGTCCAAGCACCGCGATGGAGAAGATGGTGATCGCGAGCACCAGCTCGAAGAGGATGTAGCCGCCGCGGGTGCGGAATGACGAATGACGAATGCGGAATGAGGAATGTCCTTGGCCTGGAGTCTGGCTCCATGCCCCATGCTCCATGCGCCATGCGTTCGTCTTCATCGCAGATCGACGGATTCTTTGACGATGTCGGCCGTGAGGGCGGCGAACTCGACATCGAAGGTGGCGCTTTCACGCTCGACGTGGACCTTCAGCGGCTGGCAGACGCCGCTGGGCTGGAAGACCCAGAGCTTCACCATCTCGCCCTCGAGGTAGGTGACGTCCGTGTCGAACCAGAACTGCATGGCCAGCTTCATGTCCGCCGGGGCCTCGTAGTTGTCGGTCCAATGCTCGTCATACTTCGGCGGTGGCGGCGCGAGGGTGAGCTGGGTGGTCTTCGTGAGGCCACCGCCGTTTTCGAGGTCGTTCTTCTCGATCTGCGGCTGCTCGGCAGGCGGGTTTTTGCTCGTCTCGATCAGTTCGATCAGCTCCGCCCGCGTGAGATAGGGATTGGAGTAACGTGAGGCAGTGAAGCCCGTGGCATGCAAAACAACCTGATAGGGCCGTTTCTCCGTCATCGCGCGAAAACGAGCCTCGCGGGCCAGCTTCACCAGCGCGGCGACAGGTTCGCGGGCCAGCCGTTCGTCGTTGAAGCCCTTCAACATCGGAATCGTCGCCGCGGCGAGCACCGCGACGATGGTGAGGGCGATGATGATCTCGACCAGCGTGAAACCCGAGGGGGAATGACGAATGCAGAATGACGAATGACGAAGCGCCGAGGCATTCGTCATTCTGCATTCGTCATTCGTCATTCGCATGAGCGTCATTTCGTTGGCGTTCCACGCTTCCAATTGCCCAAGTCATCCTCCGTGCCGTCCTTGCCATCGGGACCCACGGACCAGACATCGTAGTCGTCCTTCGATTTCTGGGCGGGGATGCGGTATTTGTATTCCTGGCCCCAGGGGTCCTTCGGCATGTCCTTCATGAAGGCGCGGTAGTTCTCGGGCACGGGCTCGATGGTCGGTTTTTCGACGAGAGCTTTCAAGCCTTGCTCGGTGGTGGGCTTGCGCAGAGCACGGGACTCGTAGCTTTGCAGGGCGAGGCCGATGGCCTGGAGGTCGCTATCCACGCGGGTGTCTTTGGCAGAGTCGATCTGGCCTTTGAGGAGGTAAATCGAGCCGGAGGCAAGGATGGCGATGATCGTGAGCGTGATGACGATCTCGATCAGCGTGAAGGCGGGGGATTTATGATTTACGATTTTTGATTTATGATTTCGCATGTTCATGGCGGGTGGAGGGTGATGGGAAACTTGGAACTTTAAACCTGAAACTTGAAACTAGCTCCGGCGGATGCCGGTGACGCTTTGGGCAATGGCTGCGACGATGGAGTAGGCCACGGTGCCGACCATGATCGCCATGATGACGAGGATGACCGGGGTGATCATGGAGGTCATGCGCTTGATGCGGGTGTCGAGTTCCTTGTCGTAACGCGTTGCGCACTTCTCCATCGACTTGCCGAGTTGGCCGGTCTGCTCACCGACGGCGATCATGTCGGAGAGCAGGAGCGGGAAATTGCCCACTTTTTTGAGTGAAGAAGACAGCGGCGCACCTTCGGAGACCAGCGTGGATACTTTGGAGAGCAGCAACTGGATGAAAACATTCGCGGAGATCTTCGAGACGAGGCGGAGACTGTTCATGAGCGGCACGCCGTTGGTCACGAGGCTGCCGAGCGAGTGCGAAAACTGCGCGTAGAAGCGCATCGCGATGATCGGGCCGAAGAGCGGGAGCTTCAGCCGTGTCTCGTCCCACCACAGCCGGCCGGAGGGGCTGCTGATGTAGCCGCGGAAGAGCATGAACAAGGCGGTGATGGCGATGAGGATGATCCACCACCAGGCGGCGAGGAAGTTGTTGAAGCTGATGAGCATCTGCGTGGCCGCCGGGAGCTGCTGGCCGTTCTTCGACATCAAATCGGTGATCTGCGGCACCATGAAGGTCATGAAGACCACCATCAGCACGATGCACGCGCCGATGAGGAAGGCGGGATAGATCATCGCGGAGGTCACCTTCGACTGAAGATCGGCCATCACGGCGAGGTTTTGCGCCAGGCGGCGAAGGATGCTCGGCAGTGAGCCGCTGACCTCACCCGCGGCCGCGAGGTTGCAGTAAAGTTCGTCAAAGCTCGGCGAGGCCTTTTTGAGGGCTTTCGCGACCGTGGAGCCTTCGCGGATTTCGTTCCGCAAGGTGGCCGCGACGCGTCGGAGGGACTCCGCCTCCTGCCGCTCCTGCATCACGCGGAGCGCCTGTTCGATCTGCAAACCGCCGTCTAGCATGTCCGCCAGCTCCTCGGTGAACAAAATGAGCTGCGAACGCTTTAGTTTCACCGGTCCGCTGGCTTCCTCGGCCTTCTTGGCCTGCGCCGCGGCGGCTTTTTCATCCTGCTGGACCTTTACGGGCGTGAGGCCCTGCGTTTCGAGCTGCCGAAAGGCCTCCGCCTTGGTCGCCACGGTCAGTGATCCTGAGACGGTCTGGCCGGTGGCGGTGAGGGCGGTGTAGGTAAAGGCGGGCATTCGGAATTGTGGGCTGGCAGTAACGCGCCAAAGGCGTCGAAGTTGCGGCTATGGAGCTGGTAGTTTGTAGTTCGGGCTTCAGCCCGTAAGGGGAAGACTTCAGCAGCGGGCTGAAGCCCGAACTACGAACTACTTCACCTGCACCCACACGGGGCTGCTCCAGGCCATGTTGCCATCGCTTTGCTCGACGCGGAGGTAGTAGCGGTTTTCGCCCTGAATTGGCGATTCGTCAGTGAAGGTCTGCGAGAAGGTCTTCGCGTTCGGTTCCCACTGGTGGTGGTTCTTCTCGTTGCGGACCAACGTGACGCGCGTGATCGGCGCGGTGCCGTCGATGGCGAATTTCAGCACGGGTTTGCCGCTCAAAGCGATCTCGGTGCCGAGGAGTTTGTCGTTGCAGGTGAACTCGACGAAAATCTTGTCGGTGGCGGCGATGGTGCGGCGGGCGTTGAGGCCTTCGATGATGCCTTCGCGGGTGAATTCCTTCACATAGACGCCGCCGTAGCTGGTGTGGGTGGAAATGTGGTCGCTATTGGCCCACACGCCGAGTTTGTGGCCGATCTCGAGCGCATGCTGATACACGCCGTTGTTCTTCACGGTGAAGCTCCTGATGGGTTCGCCGACGACGGGCACGCCGACGACATCGGAGGAGTGGTTGTACTTCTCGCCTTCACGCAGGCCAACGGTCGGCTGCGGAGCGCCGGGGGCTTCGTAACTGACGCGGGCGCCTTGGTAGATCTCAATCACGTTTTCGACGCGATGGTCAATGGGCGGGATTTGATCCCAATCGGTGCCCATGCCGGTCGCGCCAGTGTGGGAGATGGCGGTGACGGGTTTGCCGTAACGCGTGAGCACGCTCCAGAGTTCGGTGGGATGCAGTTCGGCCTCGCCGTCTTCTTTGACGGGGAAAAGCTTCTGCCAGGGGCTGGCGAGATAGTTTTTCCGCTGGATGTAAACGATGGGGCCTCCGCGCTGCGCGAAGACCATGTTGCGATGCCCATACGGCCACTTCTGCTCGCGCTCGTAGGCATACATGCTGGTGAAGAAACCGGGCGCGTAGAAGACATCGACGAGCTTCTGATTCAGCCACCATTCGTAAGGTGTGTAAATCTTGGCGATGTCGGTGTGGTCGCTCGTGCCGAGGGTGTCGAGCTTGCCCATGTCGATGGCGTAGCGGAACTGCTCGAGGATGCAGCCGTCATTGCCGGTGATGCAGTTCGAGAAGTCGGTGTGGCGGTGGTAATCGCCCCAGTAGAGCTTGTAGGTCACGCCGTCGTGCGTCCAGGTGTGGCGCTCCCTGCGGTCACGCTCGGGCGTGGTGGGATTGATGTAGGCAGGGAATGGTTCGCGTGGTTTGACGGCAGGTGCGGCCACGAGTGGCACCTCGGCATCCGTGGCGACTTTGGCGAGGTGAATGCCGGTGTTGAGTTGGAGCTTTGAGCTGCGCAGATCGCTCGGCCACGCGATCCAGAGACTGCCATCACTGCCGAGAGCATGCGTGGTTTGATGATCCTGCGAATAGACGCTGCCGGGGATGGCAAAAGGCTTCGTCCATTGCTTCGTGGCCTCGTCGTAACGTGTGAGTGCGATGCGCCACGCGTAGTTCTTGAAGTAACGCACGGTGAGCCATGGACGACCCGCGGCATCGAGCATGACATGCGGCAGATTCAGCGCCGCGACTTGATTGGGACCAGCGCGACCGACTTCTTTGTCCTTCGCGGCGCGGGCCTTCGCTTGCTGCTCGGCCTTGGCTTTCGCTTTCGGATTGTTGGCACGAGGCGCGGCCGCTTTGGCAGGTTGCGGGCCGGGAAGATCGGCGAAGAGGGCGTCGGGCGCGGGGAGCTCGGTCACCTTGCCACTGTCGATGTCTAAGAAGGCGAAGACGGTGTCTTTGCGGCCATTCAGGCCCTGAGCGTGACCATGCGCCCGCATGTCGAGGCCCCACTGCTGATTGCCGCGCTCGCAACTGATCCACAGGCCTTTGCCATCCTTCGAGCCGATGGCGGAAACGCGGCCTTCATAGCGATCCGTGGCGATGAGCTGCTTCGCTTCCCCGGCTCGCAAATCATCGCCGATGGGCGTGGCGTAGATGTTGAACTCGTTGCCACGCGCCGAATCGAACACGATCCACGCCTTTCCGCCCGCAAACGCCACACAGGGCTCCCAATCGCCTGCGGCGTCGTTCGTGACTTGGATCTCGCGAGACCACTTTTGGCTCTCCACGTCGAAGAAGCGGCAAAACACATCCGCCGTGCTGCCACGCATGCCTTGCCACACGCACCACACATTGCCGGAGGGGCTCGTGGCCGCTTTGGCGAAGGCATTGCCGCCATTCGGCGAAGAGGCGAGCGTGCCGACTTCGGCTTTGCCATCGCGGATTTGCGCCCAGCGCAGCTCCATGAGGTCTTTTTCGTTCACCTGGCTCCAGATCACATGCAGCACGCCCTTCCGATCCGTCGCCAAGCTCGGCTGATGAATGATGCCGGGCTCACCGATGGTCAAAAACTCGCTCAAAGCGCCGTCAGTGAGCTTCGCGACCTTGAGCGTGTCTTTTTCGCCATCCCATTGCACAAAAGCCACATGCGGCACACCGCTGCCATCCGTCGCGAGAGCCGGAAAGTCGCTCCATTTGCCCTCAGGCTGCCAAACAGCCGGCTTGGGCAGCAAATCCTGCGCGAAGGCGGACACGGCGAGGAAGGGAAGAAGGGCGGGGCGGAGCATGGCGGGCCGTAAACAGTCGATACGCAGTTTCCTTTCAGCTTACGGGCATGGGGCGGCGAGTTTGTTATTGACGCTCAGAGACTAAATCCGGTAAAAGCTGTTATAGCACACCGAATCGCCCTCTCTTCGAAGAGCCGCCAACCTGTCAACTCGGCTTCGCGACGAAGGCATTGAAGATCTGCCCTTTCCACCATG
>JAEUHK010000040.1 GCA_016795465.1 Verrucomicrobiaceae bacterium
CATGGTGGAAAGGGCAGATCTTCAATGCCTTCGTCGCGAAGCCGAGTTGACAGGTTGGCGGCTCTTCGAAGAGAGGGCGATTCGGTGTGCTATAACAGCTTTTACCGGATTTAGTCTCTGAGCGTCAATAACAAACTCGCCACCCCATGCCCGTGAGCTGAAAGGAAACTGCGTATCGACTGTTTACGGCCCGCCATGCTCCGCCCCGCCCTTCTTCCCTTCCTCGCCGTGTCCGCCTTCGCGCAGGATTTGCTGCCCAAACCGGCTGTTTGGCAGCCTGAGGGCAAGTGGAGCGACTTTCCGGCTCTCGCGACGGATGGCAGCGGTGTGCCGCACGTAGCCTTCGTGCAGTGGGATGGCGAAAAAGACGCGCTGAAGGTCGCGAAACTCACTGACGGCGCTTTGAGCGAGGTTTTGACCCTAGGAACGCCCGGCATCATCCACCAGCCCGCCATCGCCAAAGACGGAAAAGGCCTGCTCAATGTGTTTTGGAGCCAGGTGAACGAAAAAGACCTCATGGAACTGCGCTGGACGCAAATCCGCGATGGCAAAGCCGAAGTCGGCACGCTCGCCAGTTCGCCGAATGGCGGCAATGCCTTTGCCAAAGCGGCCACGAGTCCCTCCGGCGATGTGTGGTGCGTGTGGCAAGGCATGCGTGGCAGCACGGCGGATGTGTTTTGCCGCTTCTTCGATGTGGAGAGCCAAAAGTGGTCTCGCGAGATCCAAGTCACGAAGGATGCCGCAGGCGATTGGGAGCCTTGCGTGGCCTTTGCGGGTGGAAAGGCCTGGGTCGTGTTCGATTCGGCGCGTGGCAACGAGTTCAACATCTACGCCACGCCCATCGGCGATGACTTGCAAGCTGGCGAGGCAAAGCAGCTCATCGCCACGGATCGCTATGAAGGCCGCGTTTCGGCCATCGGCTCGAAAGATGGCAAAGGCCTATGGATCACCTGCGAGCGTGGCAACCAGCAGTGGGGCCTCGACATGCGGGCGCATGGTCACGCGCAGGGCCTGAATGGTCGCAAAGACACCGTCTTCGCTTACTTCGTCATCGAAAGTGGCAAGGTGACCGAACTCCCCGCGCCCGATGCTCTCTTGGCCGAACTTCCCGGCCCGCAACCCGGCAAAGCCGCCCCTCGTGCCAACAATCCGAAAGCGAAAGCCAAGGCCGAGCAGCAAGCGAAGGCCCGTGCCGCGAAGGACAAAGAAGTCGGTCGCGCTGGTCCCAATCAAGTCGCGGCGCTGAATCTACCACACGTCATGCTCGATGCCGCGGGTCGTCCGTGGCTCACCGTGCGTTACTTCAAGAACTACGCCTGGCGCATCGCACTCACACGCTATGACGAGGCCATGAAGCAATGGACGAAGCCCTTTGCCATCCCGGGCAGTGTCTATTCGCAGGATCATCAAACCACGCACGCTCTCGGCAGCGATGGCAGCCTGTGGATCGCTTGGCCGAGCGATCTGCGCAGCTCGAAGCTCCAACTCAACACCGGCATCCACCTCGCCAAAGTCGCCACGGATGCCGATGTGCCACTCGTCGCCGCGCCCGCCGTCAAACCACGCGATCCATTCCCCGCCTACATCAATCCCACCACGCCCGAGCGTGATCGCAGCGAGCGCCACACGTGGACGCACGACGGCGTGACCTACAAGCTCTACTGGGGCGATTACCATCGCCACACCGATGTCTCGAACTGCATCACCGCGAACGACGGCTGCATCGTCGAGCAGTTCCGTTACGCCATCGACATGGGCAAGCTCGACACGCTCGGCACCAGCGACCACACCGACATCGTGAAGATTTACACGCCCTACGAATGGTGGCTAAATCAGAAGCTCATCGATGTCTTCTACGCGCCCGGCTTCTTCACCAGCATGTATGCCTACGAGCGCGAGCAAAAATGGCCGTTTGGCCATCGCAACATGGTCTTCGCCCAACGTGGCGGCCCCATCGTTTATATTCAGCGGAAAAACTACCTCGCCTCGCCCTGGCAAAAGCTTTTCCCGGTCAAAGAAGACGGCGAGGCCGAACTGCATCCCAGCGAGCTCTGGAGCGTGCTCACCCGCTACGGCAAACCCGTCACCGCCATCTCCCACACCGGCGCGACCGGCATGGGCACCGATTGGGATCAAATCCCGCCGATCGACCATCGCGTCGAAAACGTGATCGAGATCTACCAAGGTGCCCGCGTCAGCTACGAGGCTCCCGGCGCTCCGCAGCCGACCGTTGGCTTGCGTGAAGGCGAGAAGTACAACCACTCCTCCGATGTCGTCGGCGTGCCCGTCGTGGGCGAGCCGATCCGCAGCTTCACCGTGAAGAACAACGGCGTGTATCAGCATGCGCTCGAACTCGGCCACAAACTCGGCGTGTGGGCGAATAGCGACCACATTTCCACCCACACGAGCTACGGCGGCGTCTATGTGAAGGAGTTCACCCGCGAAGGCATCATCGAAGGCCTCAACGCCCGCCGCACCATCGCCGCCACGGACAAGATTTTCGTCGAGTTCACCTGCAACGACAAACTCCTCGGCACCGAGATCGAATTGAGCGGCAAACCCGTGCTCAAATTCGCCATCGACGGCACCGCGGCCATCAAACGCGTCACTTTGGTCCGCAACGAAAAGAACCACCAGCAGTGGGAACCGAACGCAAAGACCTTCTCGCAGACCTTCACTGACGAATCACCCCTTCCGGGTGAAAATCGCTACTACCTCCGCGTCGAGCAAAACGACGGCAACATGGCCTGGAGCAGCCCGGTGTGGGTGCAGATCAAATAAGCCCTCCCCTGCCCCGGATTTCCTTCGGCCGGAGCTTGCACGAAGGCGCAACTTCGACGCCTTTGGTGCGTTACTGCCAGCCCACGATTCCGAATGCCAGCCTTTACCTACACCGCCCTCACCGCCACCGGCCAGACCGTATCAGGATCACTGACCGTGGCGACCAAGGCGGAGGCCTTTCGGCAACTCGAAGCCCAATCGCTCACGCCGGTCAAAGTCCTGCAAGACGAAAAAGCCGCCGCGGCGCAGGCCAAGAAGGTCGAGGAAGCCAGCGGGCCGGTGAAGTTGAAGCGTTCGCAGCTCATTTTGTTCACCGAGGAGCTGGCGGACATGCTAGACGGCGGTTTGCAGATCGAGCAGGCCCTCCGCGTGATGCAGGAGCGGCAGGAGGCGGAGTCTCTCCGAC
>JAEUHK010000014.1 GCA_016795465.1 Verrucomicrobiaceae bacterium
AGCCCCCGGCGGCGGAGCCTTGAGCCTCGTGATGAAAGTGGGCGACACCATCAGCACGAGCGAAGGCGACAAGGTGGTCTCACAAGTGTCCCTGCCAGGATCCACCACGGACGACCGGAAGTTTGAAACCCGCTGCATGGACGCCACCGGCCGCCTGCTCATCCACGTCACCTTCGCCGACGGCACCACCAGCCTCCTGCTGGGGCAGTGATCGCAAGCCCATCTATCTGGCTGGCGGGCTGATGCATTGGCCCGTCAGCAAACCATTAATTCCCCCGCAAACCTTACTTAATGCCGATCACCATCGAGTCAGGACCGATGAGGTGCTCGACGCGGCAGTCTTTGAAGCCGACCTGTTGCATCCAGCCGATGCAATCGGCGCCGGTGTAGTCAAAGCCGCCGGGGGTCTCGATGAGCATGTTCAGGCTCATGAGCAGACCGAAGGCGTTTTGCTTGCGCTCGTCGTCGATGATCGAGTCATAGACGATCACCGCGCCGCCTTCCGGGAGCGCCGCGTGGGCTTTGCGCAGCAGCATGAGCTTCGTATCGAGGTCCCAGTCGTGCAAAATGTGGCCAAAGAGCAGCACGCCGGCCTTGGGCAGCTCATCCGTGAAGAAGCTGCCGCCGCTGAAGCTCACGCGATCGGCGAGACCATTCGCCGCGATGTATTCTTCGAAGATGGGGCCAACTTCTGGAAGGTCGAAGCCAATGCCGCGTAAATGCGGATGCGCGAGCGTGATCTGCGTGACGAGATCACCCTGCGCGGTGCCGATGTCGGCACAGGACTTGTAATTCGCCCACGGGAATTGCTTCGCGATGGTCATGTTGGCGCCGCGGCTCACGCCGGACATGGCGCGGAGAAATTCGCGCAGCTTGGCGGGATCGGCGTAGAGCGCCTTGAAAGGATCGTGACCGCCTTTCGACTCGTTTTGTGATTCGCCGGTGCGCACGGCGGTCGTCAGATCACCCCAGAAGCGGAAGAGGCGGTGGTTCGCCATTTCGAGGATACCGCCGATGTAGGACGGCTTCGCCTTGTCGAGGAAGACATCGGCCTCCGGCGTGTTCGAGTAGATGCCATTCTCGCGTTTGAGGAAACCGAGCGCGACGAGCGCATCGAGAAAGTCACGCGCCCCACGCGGATGCAGACCCATGCGGCCCTGCACGCTGGCGAGATCGCCGGGGTGCTTCGCGAGATCGGTGAAGATCTCCATTTCAACGGCGGTGAGCAGTGTCTTCGAGGCCCAGAAGGCGAGGCCGGTTTGCAGGATGTGATCAGGGGTGAGGTTCATCGCCGCCCTTTTACCACGACTGCCGTCGGCGGCCAGCGGAATGAGGTTTGGGATGCCCCGAACTCACACGGTCACCTTTTTCACGAAGCAGGCTTTCAGCGCGATGGCCATGCCGTCCATTTTGCAGGAGATCTCGTGGTCACCGTCCTGGAGGCGGATCGGTTTGGACTTGGTGCCCACTTTGAGCACATCGGAGGAGCCCTTGAGCTTGATGTCCTTGATCATGGCCACGATGTCGCCATCGACGAGCACGTTGCCGTAGGCGTCTTTGACCACGCGCTCGGCCTCTGGAGCCTCCGCCGCGGCTTCTTTGGCCCATTCGTGGCCGCAGGTCATGCATTCAAAACGTTCGGCGTGCTCGAGAACGTCGTTCATCTCGCACATGGGGCAGGCAGGTTGGCTCATAGACGGCGAGCAGACACCTCTCCATGCGCTCGATCAAGCCTCAGCGTGGTGAGCGCGGTAAAAAGGCGGGGTTCGCCATTCACGGATGGATTTCAAAGAGCGCGTGTTTGCAGGATCGAGCTGCGCGGCCATGCTGCGGACCTCATGAAGACATTTGAAGGCTACCAACTCATCACG
>JAEUHK010000120.1 GCA_016795465.1 Verrucomicrobiaceae bacterium
ATCAGACCTTGGGCGGGAGCCTGCACGCGGACCGGTGTTCTTCAGCGAGCCTTCGCGAGGCGAGCGTGAACGGACCGTGTCGCGCGGCAGGCGCTCTCGGATCCTCGGTGAGGAGGACGTGGAGAGCTTATCCACCACCGCAGCTTTCGCCGCGGCGAAGTTGTTCACAACCGGCGGCGGCTGGCGTTTTGAACGTGACGCCTTTCCCGCCGCTTGATAAACAACTTCGGAACGGGTAACAGCGTGAACAACGTACTTCTTCGCGGATGATCGTTCGCAGCGAAACGAGCTCGATTTCGCGGTTCGAGGGCGGTGGGTAGCCGAAGAGGCGTTGGTAGGCTTCGCGGTAGAGTTGCGGGAGGTCGTGGGCGTTTTGGTATTCGACCTGGAGTGGCGTGTCCTGGCCGCGGAGGCGGAGTTCGGCGATGCGCGTGATATTGTCGGACTGGTCGGACTCGTCTGACATGTCCGACAAAAACTGCGAAAGCGGCACGCGGTATTCTTTTTCCTCCAAGCGCTCTGGGATGGCTTCTTGAAGGCCCACGGCGCTCAAAATGCCCGCATGCTGCGGCACGAGGATGGTGCGGATGCCGAGGCTCTCTGCCACGGCGCATGCGTGCTGCGGTCCAGCGCCTCCAAAAGCCAGCAGCGCGTGATCGGCGGGATCGTAGCCTTCGCCGATGCTGATGCGGCGGATGGCATCGGTCATGTGCTCGACGGCGAGGCGCAGCAAGGCATGCAGAAGCTCGTTTTCGCTCAAGGTGCCGTCGGTTTGCGCGTGAAGCTCGCGGAGGCGTTGTCGCGCGGCATTCACGTCGAGCGGAATTGGGGCTTTGGAGGGATCGAAGCGACCAAGCAGCAGATTCACATCGGTGATCGTGAGCGGTCCGCCTTTGCCGTAGCACGCGGGGCCGGGATGCGAGCCAGCGCTTTCCGGGCCGACGGCGAGGCCATGATGCGTCATGCGGCAGATCGAGCCGCCACCGGCGGCGACGGTCTCGATGTGCACGGATGGCGCGAGAAGTTTCATGCCGGCGACGTCTTGCGTGAAGCGATAACCAGGCCTGCCCGCGATGCGGGCCACGTCGGTGCTCGTGCCGCCCATGTCGAGCGTGATGATCTGCTCAAAGCCGAGTCGGCGGGCGAAATTCGCCGCGCCGATGGCTCCACCGGCCGGGCCGCTGAGCAGCATGTCCTTCGGGCGGATGTCGTCGGCCGTTTTGAGGCCGCCAGCGCTCGTCATGACCTGCATCGCAGGCGAAACGGTGCGGATCGCATTCAAGAACGACTGCACGGGACCATGCAGATAAGCATCGGCGACCGTGCTTTGGGCTCGCGGCAGCAATTTGGCAAAGGCGGCGGTTTGATGCGACAGCACGACATGCGTGAATCCGCACTCGCGCAGGATTTCGCCGACACGAAGCTCATACTGCGGATGCGCGTGACCATGCATGAGGCACACGGCGGCGGTGGTGATGCCTTTCGCGATCGCATCGAGCGCGGAAGCACGCACGGCGGCTTCATCGAGCGGCGTGAGCACTTCGCCCTCGACGCTGACGCGCTCGGGCACCTCGCAGGCGAGTTCGTGAAAGATGGGTCGCGGCTCGTGACGCAATGCGAAGAGATCGGCACGGCGTTGATCGCCGATGTGGAGCAAGTCGCCGAACCCCTGGGTGATGAAGAGGGCGATGCGGCTGCCTTTTCGCTCCAAAAGCGCGTTGGTGGCCCGCGTGGTGGCGATGCGGAGCTGCATCGGCGGAAAAGCGGCTCCAGGCGGTGTGTTGGTCAAAATGCGGGTACCGAGCACGGGAGCCTCTTCACCAGTGAAAAGCTCCACGAGGGCTCCGGTGTGCCATTCGGCTGGAGGAGGCGAATCGAGGGTGATTTGGCCGTTTTCGTCGTGAGAGGTGATGAGGCGTGATGCGTGATGCGTGAGGCTGCGAATGGAGAAGCCGCGCAGAAGGCCGTTGGGGAGTGGTGGGAGGCCGGAGAGAAACGTATCGGGGCCATTCTTGGCCCCTTCTGACGGGGCAGGAATGCCCCGATTACTTAAAGTCGCTCGCAGGTGGCCGGTGGAGAGGACTTTGCAGCGGGATTCGCGACCTTGCGGGTCGAGAGCGTGGCAATCCGTGAAGGTGCCGCCAGTGTCCGCTGCGATGCGCCAGTTCACGGGTTACTTGCCAGCGGAGGGATCGGGGAGCGCCTCGAAGTCCACGTCCTTCATCCAGCGCATCTCCTTGAGCGCGTCAAAGTAGGGACTGGTGTGCTGTTCCTTGAAGATGCTGGTGGCGCGCAGAATCCATTCCTGCGCCATTTTTTCATCCTTCTTGGCAAAGGAGATGGCGGCATTGCTGAACTGGTAGGCGGGCGTGTCGTCCATGAAGGTGAACTGCGCTTTGATGATCTTTTCAGCCTCCTCATAGTTTCCCTGGCGCGCCTCGCAGATGACGATGCGATTCCAGGCGAGATGACGCACGGCCAGGGGCAGTTTGGGGAAGTCGGTGAGGAGCTTGCGGAAGGAGGCGGAGGCTTCCTTGAACTTGTGACTGCCAAATTCCACCTCGGCGATGTTAAAGTGCGGTCCGGGGTTTTTCGGGTCGAGTTCGAGGGCCTTTTTGTGCTGCTCGACGGCCAGCGCCAGATCGCGGCGGCGCGGCGCCATGTAAACATCGCCGCGCATGGTGAAGATGAGCTGCTCATTGGGCGCGATCTTTTCCGCCTCGTCGAGTTTTGCCAGCGCGTCAGTGTAGCGGTTTTCGAGACGCATTTTCTGCGCTTCCTGGAGCAGTTTCTGCACCTCTTCGGACATGGGCTTGGGCGCTTCCGCGGGCGTGCCTGCGGCCGGCGCGGCGGGAGAAGCGGCATCCTGGGCGCGGAGGGGGGCGGCGGCGAAACAAACGGCGGCGAGGAGGAGGGGGGCGCGTTTCATGGCAATCATGGCCGATCCATAGCCGCTGGACCGTGCGCGGCAAAGAAAAAGAGGCGCGTGACACTCGTGTCACACACGAGAGGTGTCCGGATTACTTTTTCAATTGTTGCATGGCCTGGCGATAGTGCTCCCAGGCGCGACGGTAGTCCTCTTTTTGCACATGCAGGGCGGCGATCTCCTGGGCGATGTAGGAGGGCGGGTTGGTGGCGTTTTTGACCTTTTCGAGGGTGCTGATGGCGCGGTCGAACT
>JAEUHK010000030.1 GCA_016795465.1 Verrucomicrobiaceae bacterium
CGAAACAACCCGCGCCATGCAAAACACTCCCGCATCCACTCACAACAAGGCCATCGGTTACATCCTCTGGATCTTCGGCTTCACCGGTTCCCACCGTTTTTACTTCGGCCGGCCCAAGACGGGCATCCTGTGGTTCCTCACCGGAGGCTTCTTCCTCATCGGCTGGCTCATCGACCTCTTCCTCATCCCCGGAATGGAACGCGATGCCGACCGCCGCTACGCCTCCGGCCCCGTTGAATACACCGTGGCTTGGCTGCTGCTCACCTTTTTGGGCGTCTTTGGCATTCACCGCTTCTACATGGGAAAATGGGGCACCGGCATCCTCTACCTGCTCACCGGCGGCCTGTTCCTCGTTGGCGTCGTGTATGACTTCTGCACTCTCAACGGCCAGATCAGCGACCTAAACAGCCGCCAGCAGTCGGCCAGCTAAGCCATCAGGCGCTGAAAACGCCCATCAATACCTCATTCATCACTAGCGAGCACGGCTTCGGCCGTGCTCGCTTCGTTTTAGCCCGTTGATCAGAAAGCAGAGTCCAACAGGTCTGCCAGCGACATGAGACGCTAACGTCCAGCCACAGTCACTCCGCCGCCCGCCCTCCCATGCCCTGGATGGGCGTTGGGAGTCCTTTTCGGCTTCCGGGCACCTTCGGCTGCCTCGTTCCGGCTTTTCGCCTTTTTTATCGTTTTCTATAGTGGGCCTCGTTTCGCTCCTTTTCTCATTCAGCTCCGCTTTTTGGACTCCTTTCAGGCCTAATCACCCCTGATTCCCACTTTTGACGCCCAAAACAGACCCAAAAGGCCCTTTTTCGACCCATTCGATTCTCATTTTTACAATTTTATGATAAATTTGTGATTCTGGTCTTGCAATGATTCTCATGTTGGTTATAATTCCCACAACATCAGAAACAGCCATGACCACTCTCCGCAACACTCTCATCGCCGCCTCCGCCCTCCTCCTCGCGGCTTTCGTTGCTCCCGCCTCTGCTCAGCAGGGTTACTATGCTGCCGGTCACTACGCCGCTCCCCACGCCCAGGCCGCCTACGCCCAGCAGCAGGCTGCCGCTTACGCTCAAAACCAGGCCGCTTGGGCCGCCTACTACCGCCAGCAGCAGGCCAACGCCCAGGCTTGGGCTGCTTACCACGCCCAGCAGGCCGCCGCTGCTGCCGCCGCCCGTTCCGCTCCCCGCGCCACCCCGGTCGCCGCTCCCCGCGCCGCTGCCACCGTTGGCAATTCCTCCCAGATCCGCTTCGACGGCCGCTTCGCCTCCGTCGGTGCCACTGCCCCTGCCCAGCTCCAGCACGCGGTTTACGCTGCCAACACCCTCCAAAACAAGCCCTACGTCCGCGGTGGTGGCCACGCCCATGTCGAAGACAACGCCTACGACTGCTCCGGCAGCGTTTCCTATGTCCTCATCAAAGCCGTCCTGCTTCGCGCCCCCCTCTCCTCCAGCGCTTTCTCCACCTATGGCGAAGCCGGCCCTGGCCGCTTCATCACCATCTGGGTCAAGCCTGGCGAGCATGTTTTCATGACCATCTGCGGTCTTCGCATGGACACCTCCGGCCAGATCACTGGCGAAGGCCCCCGCTGGCGCACCAAGAGCCGCAGCTATGCTGGCTTCACCCCCCGTCATCCTGCTGGCTTCTAATTCTCATTTTTGTGACTCGATTCTCACTCTCGAAAACAAGCCACCTGACAAACCTGCGAATCAAATCCTCTCAAAGCCCCGAAAACCCCGCTTCTCACTCCCCAACCTCTCACGCCTGACACGACCATGAACGCCTTCGCCTCCTCCCACTCCCCCACCGCTGAGTCCTCCGACATCACCCTCGGCTGGAACGCCATGCCCGCCTACGGCGAGATCATGCAGGAACTCCGCGGCCTCGATTACATGGACATGCCCGCCCCCAAGGCTCCCGCCGCCAAGACCAACCTCTTCCTCGAGTCCTTCTGGTCCTCCATCCGTAACAACCTCCTCGCCATGGCCGCGTGAGCCTCATGTATCCGGCGTTTGCAGGCACAAAAAAGCCCGGAAATCTCCTGTCCGGCCTTCCTTATTCAACCCTCTGGCTTACCGAGAAAATGCGGGCACGAGGGAGTTTTTGCTTCCGTTGCCGCGGGCCGCAAGGCAAGTTTCCGGCAACCAACAGCCATGGACTCCACCCGCTACGACATTCTGAACGCGTTGCTGCACTTCCTCGCCTTTTTCATGGGCGCGGGGATCGGCTCCTTCCTCAACGTGGTGATCTACCGCGTGCCGCGTGGCATCTCGGTGAACAACCCGAAGCGCTCCTTCTGCCCCACCTGCAAGAAGCAGATCCCCATGTGGCAGAACATCCCGCTGTTTTCCTGGCTGATGCTGCGGGGAAAATGCGCCGCCTGCGCCGCGCCGATCTCCAGCCGCTACTTCTTTGTCGAACTGCTCACCGGCCTGCTCTTTTACGCGGTCTTCTGGCTGCATCATGGCCCTTGGAATCAAATCGCCGCCTGGGGCCCGCAGGTGCTCTGCCTGTGGGTTTTTGTGAGCCTGCTCGTCTCCGGCAGCTTCATCGACATCGAGCACTACATCCTGCCGCACTCGATCACCTTTGGTGGCGCGGCGGTGGGCCTGCTGGCCTCGTTTTGGGTGCCGCAGCTCGTGGGCGAGTTTGAAGGCGAGCACTGGCGCGGCCTGGCGATGTCCTTTGGCAGCGCGGCCATCGGCCTCGGCGGCTTGTGGCTCGTGGTCGAGCTCGGCAAGCTGGCCTTTGGGCGCAAGAAGCATGTCTTTGAGCAATCGGTGAAGTGGGAGGTGGCGCAGCCGGACGACACGCAACCGCCCGTGGTGCGTTTTGCGGACAACGAGATGCCCTGGGAGGACATCTTCATGCGTGCCAGCGACCGCATGCTCATCACCTGCGAGGAGCTGCGGGTGAACGAACGTCAGTTCGCCCGAAACACAGCCGAGTTGTGGATGGAAAAGCTCAAGGTGCGTGAGGGCACGGAGATCCACGAATTCCCGCTCGAAGGCGTGACGCTGCTCCACGGCCGCATCACGCAGCTCATCATCCCGCGTGAGGCCATGGGCATGGGCGATGTGTTCTTTCTCATGATGATCGGCTCCTTCTGCGGCTGGAAGTGCGTGCTCTTCACCATCCTGGCCGCGTCCGTGATCGGCACCTTCACCGCCGTGGTCAGCCGCATCACCGGCCGCGCCGAATGGGGCGCGAAGATCCCGTTTGGGCCTTACCTGGCCCTCGGAGCCCTCATCTGGCTCTTTTACGGCACGGAGATCCTCGACTGGTACATCTCGAAAACCGCCTGGGGACGCTGACAAAGCTCTCGCGGCTTGCATCGCCAGCATTTTCGCGATACAGGCCGCCCGTTACCAGAACGCGTGGATAGCTCAGTGGTAGAGCGGCTCGTTTACACCGTGAAAAGGGTGATTTGCCCCATTTTGCCTCACCTGTTCTCTCTTTGTCTTTCCTTCGTAGAAGCACGAAAACGGGCGATCCCAATGGACCTCAATTAGCCCCATTTTGCACCCCCGAGTATACAAAACAGTATCAGCAGATTGATCGTTCTGGCATCGCTGCAATCTGAACACTTTGGCACACTGAGTTCGTCATAGTCGCCCGCGGCAAACTCAGGGGGGCATTATTTTGGAAAAATGGCTTGTGCGGCAGGCTTGTTTGATGAACTGATGGTGTGCGCTGGTTTCAATGCCAGTCACTCAGAGACTTCCACTAATTCGCGAGTCTGGGTGATGTGCTGGAGTGATTTTTGTTAGTCACACTTCGATCAAATCAAAAATTGAATCGAAGAAAGTGAAACAGTATACAACCTCCAGCAGCAATACATGTCCCACCTCCCTCTTTGAAGGGCGGTTGACACTCCGCATACCCGAGGTGGCCCAGCTACTCGGCGTCTCCGAAACAACGGTCAGGCGTATGATCCGCCGCCGGCACCTCCAAACTCTCCGCATACTGCGCGTCCATCTTATACCGGTGGACCAGCTACAAACTCTCATCGGGAGCAAATGATCGTGGCTGCTTCTAACAGGACCATCATCACGGACGAATCAGGTAAACCACGTCCAACGCAACAGCCCCAAAGCACCCACGCATTGGGGAATATCAACTGTGTAGCCCCGGCCTCACGCCGGGAGGGTGGTAGCACAGTGATCTCAAAAATGGGCGACGGCACTATGAATGCAAAGCCGTCCCCGCACCACAGCAAGACAAACCGAGCTACGGCTCGAAGCAAAGCAAAAATCAAACACAAATAACACAATGAAGGCAAATATAAAACTCGACCCTATGCATGATGCCATCACATATGGCACCCATGCGGGCGCAAAGATACCAGCACTCATTTTACGGCGCACCGACTGGTTTCTATGGTCATTAAACGAGCGGAGCCTCGTGCGGTCATTCGACGAAGAGAAACTTCAGGCACTGTTCACCAAAGCCACCCGGATAGCAGTTTCGGATGGTATGGTTGCGGATTACTACAGCACCGCAACCGAAGGCCTCGTCGCAGTGAAACTGCGACGAGCAGACGAGCCCGCCGAAATATCGACTTCCGGAACTCTGGTGACAAAAAACGTCCTCGACCTGGCCCACGATTTTTACGCATATCGAGGATGCCGCCGCCCTGTTTTTGATCCCGTCCTTGATGTGGTGATTGACCGCCACTTCGGCGGATCGAGAGCAAACGTCACTGAGGAGGCTGCCAAAAATTTCTTCAGCGACGACTCCAACTTCGCTCTCGCAACTCGGCCACTCTAACACCTAACCTGTATGAATGGTCCTCCATCTCCATTTTACGACCCGATGCCTTTCGGGAAACATAAGGGGCGAGTTTTGCCCGACTTGATCTTACACGAGCCTAACTACTACTTTTGGGCGTCCGACGAGGGCGTTTTGGAAGAAGTATTCGATACATGGGAGCTTGATCGCCTCTCGCAACGATTAACCTCCATTAAGATTCCGCCGGGACAAGATCCCACGGTTGCGCGTGTCGCAGACTACCATTATCGAACACACGGTCCGCTAAGGGAGGTAATAATACGAAGCACATCGGAGCCAAAGTCTCGCCACACTCAAATCGTAAAGACTCTCAAGCATTTGGACATTGCGTTCTCACGTCGGCGTCGCAAGACGCGCTATCACAAAAACGCGTATGCTCCGGTGATTGCAGCCATCTACGAAGAGTACTTCCCGGCAGCAACGGAGCAGATCAGCGAGGCGGAAGCGATCAAGTTCTTCGCCACACGAGCGAACTTCCATCGCGGCATCCGATAAAGGCCCCAACCACGCATCGAGGCACAGCAACCGGGGAGTGCATACACTGTGCATTCCCCGGACTGCCCTGTGCCTTCATGCGCAACTCCACCCATTCGCGCTGCCCACTCACCGATGCCCTACCCCACCTGTATTACAGCCAATCTAATAGGTTTTTCCCGAATTATTACGCATGATTGATACTATACAATTTACCCCTTCTATACCCATACCCATTGATCTATACCTACTAGAGTCCTTCCAAAATAGATTCCCCAAAAAGCAAGGCGGGGAATATTTTGCCAAAACGTCAAGGTACTCATACCGGACGCGTAACTGGAACTTTCCGATGATCGGATTGCGGCTGGAAAGCAGCCACCATTCAGCCATCACGAAGATCGAGTGCGAACTCCCAACGCTACTGTACGGACACAATGGAATATTGATACCTGACCAAGCCGGACTGGGCGAGGCGATCAGACGAATCGGTGCAATATTGCGCCATTTCACATTGCTGCCTCCTGGCAGTGATGGCTCGGCACACCCCATAGATTTAGGTCCAGTAAGTCGAATTGATCTAGTATGGCAATATAATCTGCCTGTTACTACCCTCCGTAATGCCCTTCAAAACGGTAAGGTGGATGGCATTAACAAAAAGCCCACTATTTATGAAGGTAAGAACATTGTTTTTGCAGGAACCTACCTTGGACTAAAAGCATATGATAAACAGGGGCAAAGTGGTGGCAAAATCACACCTTCTTCTGCCACGGACGCTTGCCGTTTAGAGTTCAGGATCACCGGCATCGAACGCATTGCCAAGCAATTTGGCATGAAGCCTGGTGTTAGACTCACGTCGCCTGGATTTCACCATTCCTACTCTGTGTACAGCACATTAATGGGTCGTATCAATAACATTAAGCCTGCTGCCAGTAAGAGTAAGAGTACAAGTTGTATCGCTGGATTTTTGGCGGCAGAGGAAATGGCCGACCGTTGGATACTTAATAGATACATTGAGTTTATGGGGCTGGGTAAACAGTGGGCTTCAACACTTCGCCAACAGGTTCGTGCTGAGGCCAAGAAGTTGAGGCAGTTCGACCTGCGATCACTGATCCCTCCAGGACAGCCACCACCTCCAGTAAATGTAATCTGCCCCAGAACAGAGGAGGCGTTTGAAGAGTTCTTGGCCCAAAACGCGGATCTGTTCTAAATACTGACTACATCTCACCCATACCTGTAAACTAACCTCCCTGGCCATCATCCTGACCTCACTCCTGCCCCCAAAAGGCAGGAGTGAGGGAAAGGGCAAAGAGGAGAAACATTGTGCACTCCTGGTGCCCAAGCTCACGAAGTGAGCGCAGGGACCAGGGGGGCACAATTTCCGTGATGGTCGCAGGAGCGACGAGCGAAGCGAGTCCCCTCGACCAATCACGGACACTTATCAATACAGTGAACAGCAAACAACCATCCATCCCACCACCAACTTTTGCCAACACCAGTTTATGAATACAAAATCAACAGCACCCCAAAAACCAAAACAGAAAACCACCTCCCGTTCCGCATCTTCACCTCCCAAACGTAGGAGCAATCGTCCGCCTACTATCAACCTCACCAACCCACGCTTCGTATTCCTACCTTTCTTCAACACTCGGCTGCGGGCTATGATTGATGGTGAATTAACCTGGTATCATTACGAGGATGTGATGAACCTGCCGGATCTGGAAGAAGCAGCGTGTTCGATGCACCAACGGCAGCGCCTTGTTCGTCGCGTCATCGCGAAATGGACACCCTTCACCGGCAGGGTGAGAAGATACACGGTCTTAAGTGAATCTGACTTCTACCGGTTGCTATATGCCACCAAACACATCGACGGAGGAGCACTTTTTGGCCTGGAGGAAGGCCCGATTCCAACCAGACTGGCAATACCGGGATGTGATTTCGATACGCAAGAATTGGGGTTCTACAGTTTTGAGCTGAGTGACAGACAGGCCGGCTGGCGGAAGGACAAAACAGGCAGCCCCCCGATGGACGATTGGAACGAGAGTGACTGAGTTCAATCGGCTAACCGCGCCGCTCTTTTGATCCTCGAATCCGTTGCGAAGAAAATAATCGAAATTGCCGCATTTGAGGCCGAAAATGAGGGTGATCGGAAGAGATATTATTCCCTATCGACTTTGTAGCCTTTACTATCGGTGGGAAACATAAACATTTCTACCTTCTTATCGGGGCTCATGGCTCTTCTAAAGCAGGTGGGAACGTTGGCTTTTGAAAAACAGAAATGATCGACGGTAGTGCTGATGATGACCGGCCTTAGCTGGAAAATCCGCTCGCTGACTTTGCCTGCTGGAAGCCGTGCGCATCTCAGGCGTCATTCAGAATGAGAGTGAATTATTCAAAAGGGCTCCCCTTTCAGAAAATTCTACAAGGATTTCAAAATGGGACTGATTTACTCAGCACTGCCATTGATGGTGATGGTGTCCGTGACCTTGAAGCCAAAGCGGAACGAATCAGGAACCTGTTTGCACAAGCCCTCCAGGTATTGCGGGGAGGGAAACTTGTAGTAGCCCGCATCCACGCAGACGGTTGGAAAGATCTCCGCGTATTCGGCCAGGCACTCGCGCTCAAACCGCGCCTCCGAGAATTTGCCTCGCGTGACGTAATGGGACTCGTCATACACCTGCCCGCCCCAGCCCGGATATTTCCATGACGAGGTGCCGATGAACACAGATTCAGCCGCGAGCCTTTCAAGCGGTTCGCGGAGTCTGGCATGCGTGCGCTCGTCAAACATCATCGTGCGCCATCATGCCGCGACGGGGGAACTGTGCAACGCCTCCGCGTGCGGCGTCCTGATGACTTTGTCAGCATACTTTTTCACCCGCTCCCTCTCCTCAGTCCAGTATTCCTGCTCCGCCTCCGTGGTGCCGATATGCATCGTTTCGAGTCGGCTGAGGAGCGCAACACAGGAGCCTGCCGCGTAATGTTTGACCGCCTCCGCGACTTCAACGGCTGAGGGTAGGTCCAGAGCAAAGGACAACGGCACCGCCGCATCAAAGACTCTGTGTGGATACTCAGCCAGCGGACGTGATGGATAGCTTGTGCGCAGCAGGCATCGGATCATGCTGCCGAATACATAGCGAAAGGCGGACGGAAGCGGGCCAAGTTGACGTGTCTCCCGAGCCAGCTCCAAGCAGACACGTCCTTCAACGGCCTCCACTGACAACCACCACGGATCACCCTGCCAAACTCCTGCGCGGTTGAATGGTGGACGATGCTCCAGCAGTAGCCTGCGTTCCAGCTCCAGTGCTTCTTCTGGTGATGCACACACCTTCCATTCGATACGCATGACTCGGTTCACGAGTCGCAGCGTGCGCCTGGGGTGCTTCTCCGGCGAAGCATGCCGGTAGCTGCCAATCCGCGCTCTCAAATCCCCAGATTGGCCGATGTAGAGCAGCTCGCCCTCACGACCGAAGAAAAAATAGACGCCAGGCGAGGATGGCAGGCCGAGGAAGAAAGCGCTGCCAAGCCGGCCGCACAGAGGATTATCGAGCTGGAACAACCTGAGCTGTCGGAGATGTGGGGATGCCGTCTGCACTTTGGCGGGCATTTCTGCTCGATTGACCGGGTTGCGCAATCATCGGTCCCTCAAAAATCGAATGCTTCCATTTCTTGCTCAAGATGGATTTCTTCAAGAGCATAGTAGAGGGAGAAAGGCTTACCGCTGATTTTGGAAACAAGCTCACCAATCCAAGGATGGTCTCTTTCCATCTGATCACAAAACCCTCGGAGTTTGTCCTGGGCCTGAAATGCGCCTTCCCCTAGGCCCAAAATCATTTCAATTGTCCCAAATGGACTCGCCGAGGTTAATACCCGGTCAAGCAGTTCATCGGCCGCGAGCCCAACTTGTCCGTATGACAACTGGTATGCCTCAATTTCGGTCCAAACCTTAAAAGCGCAGATTCTTGCGACCAGATCGACCACATCACATCCATCTTGTGAAACTTCCGCATCCATCAGATGCTTCAATCCTTTGGAAACCAGCAGCAGTCGCTCGTTCTCCGTCAGCGGATAGGAGTTTGGATTTTTGTATTGGCATGCGTGAATGGTCTCGTGTTCGACGAGGGTTTCGGAAGCGTTCGGGAAAACGAGCAAAAGAGGCACCCAATGGGAGACCACCTGGATCAGCCGTGTCATACCAGAAGCCTGTTCGAGACCCGTTTCTGCAAAGGGATGGAGTTTGAACCTTGCCACCAGGAGGCACCCAGACACATCAATCAAGCTCTGGATCGTGAGCGTCAGTTGATCAGAGGCTCTCCTGTGCCCTGCATCGACTTCGCCAAGCAGCTCGATTTGCATGGTCCGGACATGATCACGGACCATGGCTTCGAGTTCAGCCACAGGAAGTGGTCCAACCGCTTTGGCGCAGTCGAAGAGTATGTTGCGGTCGATTGAATTCCAGGAAGTAAAGTGCATAGCAAATCGTCAGTAATGATTCACGGGCCAACGCGAAGTGCTCTCTCCCCACTAGGATTTCTTTGAGGGCCGCTTTTTCAAGGGCTTCGCTCCGAGATGTTCCTTGAGACACTCTGACAAGATCTGCCCCACATCCAAATTCAACGCCAGTCCATAACGAATAAGGTTTAGCAAGGTAGGGTTGTCCTCTGGGTTCTCGATGTAGCGGGCCGTGGAACGGTCGAACCCAGCGGTGCTCGCCAGCGACTTCTTCGACACACCGGCAGCCTCGCGCTCCTGAGCAAGTCGTTTGCTCAGTTCTGACACAATCTGGCTGGCAGCGTCGTCGGACACGACTGCGACCATGATTGACAATTTCGGAACTGAGGATGAGGATAAATCCCCACCTCTGAGCGGCTGACCTCCTGGGTAGGCAACATCTCAATGCAATCCTGATCCACCTCAAGCCATGGTGCAGTCCTTTCCTACCCTGAATATTGGCACGCTCTCCCACTCGTTGGAAGCGGCGCTGATCAGCATCGGCAGGGCGGAAGACAACATGGTTGTTCTGGATGATGCGTCCGTATCGGGTCACCACGCCGAGATCGAGCAAACCGATAACGGCCTCATTCTTCGTGATCTGGGTTCAACGAACGGCACCAAGGTCAATGGATCGCCGGTCACTGAGGCTGTGCTCAACGACGGTGATCAAATTTGCTTTGGCTCCGTAGATGCCCAGTTCGCAGTCAACGAGGCACCCCCTTTAGAACCCGTCTTCAAACGACCCGAGCCCCCCAAGTGCGGTTCAACAAAAGGAAAGAAGTCCGGGAACCAAGGGTGGCTCTCATACATACCTCTCACCGCATGCATTGTGGGCTTTGGTTCGCTATTGCCTTTCTTCTTTTTGCCGAGTAACCGCCATTTGTCAGAGAGCGGATTCCTCCCGGTCCTGCTTCTGGCAGTCACGGGATGCGGACTCGGCAGTCTGGCCTTTCTGCACCTCCTCATGCCAATGAGTTTGCAGCAAGATGCTTGGAAGAAGGTGGGGGTGGCATTTGCCTGTGTGGCTGCCTTCACAGGTTTTCTGTATCTTCCAATTGTAGATGGACTGGTTCCACGTTTGCTGGAGAAGCCTTTCCACGGAGGTGGTGGAAGAACCATGCTTCTCGTATGGATTTGGCAGGGTATTTTGAGTATCATTTATGCGGCGCGTGGTAGCCTGAATGTGGTAGATCCCGCAGAGCACTTTGTCGCGAATTTCCTGGGTGTTGGACTGCTGGAAGAAATCACCAAAGTGGCACCTGGGGCGCTCATCGCATACGCCGCGACAGCGAGGGACACTGCAACGCGAAAGACGGTAATTATGGCAGCTTTCTTCGGTGGGCTGGCATTTGGAGCTACTGAAGCTTTAATGGGGTATTCCCCTTGGACGAGAATGACAGAATGGAACCTGAATGTTCTCCGCTGGTTCCGGAATGTTCCTCTTCATGGTGTGTGGGCGGCCATAAGTGCGGCTATGCTCTGGGACAAAATGCCGCTAATCAAGGCAACGACGAACCAGTGGAAGAAAATGGGGTACTTCGTTATGTGCCTCGGCGTGGCTTCCGCGATTCATGCGGCGAACAACACATTTGTGAGTCCTTTGCTATTTACTGGCATTGCTGGTCTGAGCGTCTGGGCTCTAGTGAAATTGGCCACCGCAAAAACCTCAGAACAAAGTTGGGCCGAAGGCACATCCATCGTCCCGGCATGGATGAACTGGATAAGTTCACCGACACTGCAAACACGACCCTACTTTGCCAAGGCTGCCGGGATATGCATGGCTGCCATTCTTGTCTCGGGAGTTTTCACCTCGAATAGTGCGCCACGAACAAATTACGGTTCACCATACTTTCCCACGCCTGCCGGACCAGAACGCTGCATCTGGTGTGGTGGATCAGGTGGAGGTTACCAACCAGGATTCGGTTGGATTCGCTGTAATCATTGCGGAGGACGAGGCTACCAGTTGAGATGACACAATACATATTCGCATGTGATCGCCCATGAGAACCAAGCATGAACAGGAAGATCAGGGAGTCGAATCTGTGATCATCGAAAAGGGGAAGCTCACCACGCCGGTCGGATCGTGGAAGCTGAGCAAAGTTTCGGGTGTGTTCAAACGGAATGGAGAACAAGTGTCTCTTGGTAGGTTCATGGTTTTCTTCGCTGGAATTACCGCTGCTCAAGCCGCCGGAACCTTGATTGCCTCGGCAGCCACCGGTCTCACTTTGATGGCAGTTCTTGGAGGAGGAGCGACTGCATATTTCATGCACCGGACCAAGTCCGTTATGATCCTCGTAGGCAACGAAGAGGTCGAAATCTGCAGGGAAATCTACTTTCCCGGAATTTGGCTTGAGGATCACGCCAATAATGTCTGCGATAGACTGGTGCGAAGAATCCGAAGACAGATAAAAAAGGGACAAGCCATGCGAGACAAGTGAACCACCTTCACAGGCGGCTCACTTGCCCCAGCACACGAGCCCGAAGCCCCGTTGTGCCCACTTGGAACGCGTGAATGTGGACCATGGAATCTCCTTCTGCCCGGTAAGGTTGTTGATCAAGGGTATGCCCTCTCCGGCGATGAACACGCGGTTCGGATGGCGTGCGTATCCATAAATCACCACCCAGTGATCCTCATCAGAACGGGGTGTTTTGGTGAGGGTGATGATCGGATAGCCTTGGTCGATGGTGCTGACGATCTTCTCGAAATCGAGGTTGTGGCGCTGGCTGACACCGATGCCGTTAGTTCGCAGACAGCGAATGAGTGGCTTGGTATCGAGTCCGTGCTCGTAGTCAGGGCTGCACTGCGCGAAGAACTTCTTCAAGGAGGCACCAGGACGGAAGGTGTGGAGGACCATGGCACCAGCGACAAAACCACAGGTGTAGGATTCGAGCTGGCGGTAACCAGGCAGGTCGAGCGTGCATACATCTTCTCCTCCCGGATGCTTGAGCGGATCGGGGAAGAGCCGCAGGCCGGTGGCGCTGGCGAAGACATCCAGCGCTTTCTTGGCGGATTCGGTGAAGTTGAACATGATGATCTTTACCCTCTAAAGTTGAGTGAGTATTTGAAAAGATAAAATGAACCCACAACAGCACCAGCAGACTCGCGCCTGCCGGTGCTGATGCGGACGGCATCAGGCGGACAGCCCGACGTAGGTGTCCATCAGGCCGTGCAGCGCCTGCGTTCGTTTCGGCAGCTCGGCTAGATTACCCTCCTTGAGCGATTCCGTGAACGCGTTGAACAGGCTCCAGACACTCCGGCCCTCGAAGGCCGTGTGCCGGGGTTCACGCCATTCCTGGAGAATGGAGGGAATGATGCGGTTGCTGCACACGCCGACATCGGTCGCACGAATGATGAGATCGTGGGCGTTGGTGTCCGTGATCTCGGCATCCTTGTAGGCCGCAATGCGTTTGTCCTGATGATGCCACTTTGCAAGCAGCAGTCCGATGGAACGGCTGACGAGCTGAGGCAGGTCGCGCAGGATGTAACGAGTGTGCTTGCGGGCGAACTGGATCTCGCCTGAGAACGACAAATTATCACACACGAAGACCTGAGCACCGGCGACAATGCCAGCGGGGAAGGTCTTGTCGTGCGAGTTCCGAATGCCGAGAACCCAGGCGTAATCCGTGCTCGCCCGCGTGGCATGAACTTCCATCAATCCGAAGTAGCGATGGCCCTCATGCGACAAGGAATGTGCCTGAGAGCCGATACGCAGGTTGGTGGTTTGAAGCGCCTGCTGGACGGTATGGATAAGCTGATGATGCGGGATGGGGCACCAGGTATCCGTGGGATCGGGAGTGGGAATGCGCCGGACTTCGGGCAGGTCCACTTTGGAAGCTCCACAGTGGAGCACGAGGTTGGGCTTCCGCCGCGTGCTGGCGGCAGGAGCGGGATGATCAAGGTCTGCAATCATGATGGAGAAGTGAGTTTAAGGTTGTGAGCATCACAGCCGCGAGACCATGCGCTCGATGCGTTCGATGACAGGAGAGGCGAGCTTCTTGGCGTTGAGATTGCCGCTGGTGAACCAGGAGCGGTCTCCATGAAGATCCATCCACTCGACTTTGATGGTGCCGAGCGGTGTGATGATCGTGGCGCGTTTGAGCTGCTCGTTCCTGTCGAAGACAAGGGATGAGATGCGGGACATGATGATGTGGGTGTCCTAAAACAAGGCGGGCCTGGGCATCGCGAGGATGCGCCAGGCCCGTGCCTTGAGTGTGGGTGACGACAGGTGCGGTCAGATGCGCACGCTTTGCAGCGAGCGGAGGGTCTGGCGGACTCCGTGGATTTCCTTTTCGCTGGCCTTCTGCTCGCGCATGGCCGCACGGATGGAGTCGCCGATTTTCGAGAGCTGGTTGATCGACTCGCGAAAGCCCGACTTGATGCCTTCGAGCTGAAGGAGAGCGGCTTCCAGAGTGGATTTCGTGTCACTCTTGTCGCTACCATTGCTGGAACCGTTGGCTCCATGGTGAGTTTTGCCGTTGGTGGGTGGATGTGTTTGCATGGGTGTTGTTGGGGTGGGTTGTTCCGCCTTAGGCGGAGGTTGAGTTGAGGAGGCTGCCGTCGTGACAGCCGGAGGTGGAGCTGGCTTGGCTGGTGAGGGCGCGGGTTCCGTGTCGTTGGCACGCACCGGCATGATGATGAGCTGCTTCCCGCCGCTGTGCAGTCGGATGGGATGCACCGCACTGATGAGGCTGATGGTATTCAAACCGTAGCCGAAGCCTTTGATGAGGTATTGGCGGTCGAGGAACACCGTCACGTCGGGGCCGCGTCCCTGGATGTCAGGCACGGGCACACGCAGCCAGTCTTCCTGCGGCTTGTCCTTGCCCATGAGCATGAACTGCCCGCCTTTCCACTCCAGCCCGAGGGTATGATAGCGCTCATCATGGCAGGGCATGCGCTGGATGAGCTTGATGAGCGTTTTCAGCTTTGCCGGGTCGAGGGTGACGACCGTTTTGGCATCGGCAGGGTTGGGAACGGGAGCACGCCAGTCGGGGTAGTTTCCCTCAATGGTCTTGGTGATGAAGCGCCAGCGGCGTGAGCTGAGCTGAAGGTGCTTCTCGCCCTCGCGCATCTGCCATTCGCCATCCGAGGCGAACTCCTTCCAGTCCAGAAACTTGTGCGTCGGGATGATGACGGATTCCTTGAGCGGGAGAGTGAACGAGTTGGCGGAATACAAATGCTTGCCATCGGTGGCGACGACGTAGTTGGCCTTGCGGTCCCTGGCATCAATGAAGGTGCCGTTGAGGACGTAGCGTGTGCTGTCCTCACTGGCGCACTCCATCGCCTCCAGGATGGATTCCCGCAGAGTGGATGAAAGCGGGATGGCCTCGCACTTGATCCTGGGTGTCGCCGGAAACTCATCCGGGGAGACGAACGGCACCTTCGACTCACCGAGGGTGTCACCCAGCGGAAAGCGGATCAGGTTGTGATCGCCGGAGGACATCACCTCGATGCTCTCACCTTTGCCGCAGCTTTTCACGAGCTGTGAAAGCTGGTCGAAAGGCAGGAGCACTGTGGCCGGAGGACCTTCGGCGGGATGCTCCAGGCGGACGGTGGCCCAGCGGTCGAGATCGGTGCTGGTGAGCGCGATCCAGCCGTCGTTGGTGCGCTCGACTTTGATGTTATTGAGGATGGCGAGGGTGGAGCGTCCGTTGAGGACTTTGCCCAGGCCGGTGAGGGCGGGTTTGAGTTCCGCCACGGGGAGCGTGATGGGTTTCATGATGATATTGGGTGTATGGGTTGAATGAAGAAGCCCCTGGCGGTGAGGCACAGGGGCTTCGTGGTTGCGTCGGCTGCCCAGATCAGGCGGCGAGCTGCATGGACTCGGCCTTGTATTTGAGCTGCGAGGTGGTGCACTCCTCGTGGAAGATGTCGTCACGCCTGCCGAGAAAGACCGGCTGGTAGATCGAGCCGGACTCCTTGAAGGCGTAAAGATACCGGCACTCCACGACTTCGCCGGGTTTCGGGATGTCGTGGTTTGGCGGGATGGTGACATTGCCCGCAAGCCGCACTTTGCCGTTTTCCCACAGCATGAGGGACACGCTGCGTTTGTCATTGAGCTTGGTGACGATGAAGGAGGCCGTCTCGTGGAACTTGTGCTTGAGCTGCGTGCCGCCGGTGCTCGGGCGTCCGGCAGTATAAGGTGCCTCCACATGCTTGAAGACGACGCCCTCCTTGCCTGCCTCCTTGAACCGGTGGAACCACTCCTTCTTTTCGGGAAAGCAGTAACTCGGCACGAGGTTGAGATGCGGATGCTCAAAGGCATCGAGCATCTCTCGCAGGCGGAAGTAGCGGGTGGCAAAGGCTCGCGTGCGCATATCCTCGCCGCTGATGAACAGCAGATCGAACACATGCAGTGTGTCGCCCACGGCTTCGCCGTCGATGAGGAAATCATGACGATAGCGTGCAGCACTGTCGGCGATGGTCTTCGGGATGGAAACCCCAAGGCCAAGACGGTTGATGCCAGTAATGAAGCTGCCTTCCTTGCGGATAAGCAGACGACGACCGTCCATTTTCTCCTGCATCCAGTGTTCGCGGTCGTGGATGAGATCCTCGACGCGTTCCTCGATCACAGGATTGAGGAGCTGGCATTGAATACCGGTGGCTTTCGCCGCCTTCTCCGTGTGCTGGTAGGGCGTGCCGTCCTCTCCAGGCGTGTAGCCTTTGGCGGTCTTTTCGCGCACGAGTTTATCAAAGATGCTCTTGGCGGTCTGATAATCCACGGGTGAGGTGGTCTTCGTGCTGGTGGTGAGTGTGGAGCCGCGACGGCCATACGCAAAGTGAACCATGTGACCGCCGCCTTGGGGCTGAATGATGGCCTGATAAACCTTGTCGGATGAACCCTCGCGGAAATACAGAGTGATGGAGTCCATGTGGAAGATTGCGGAAATGCAAAGAGCCGGACCATCCTGCGATGATCCGGCTCCTGGCGGGTTGAAGTTGGAGATGAGGTTTTACTTCATCAGGCACTGGGCAACGCGGGCGATGACCGCGCAGATGACCCAGATGGTGGTGCCGATGATGTCGAAGAGGGTGGTGAGGATGGATTGCAACATGATGGTAGGAAGTGGTGAAGGGTTGAGATGGGTCAGTGCCATTTGCGGCACTCGTTGAAGAACTCGCAGCTAGCGCAGTGCATCCCCGGTGAAGGGACGAACTGACCTTGCTGAAGTCCGTTGACGTAGGATTCCATTTGCCGATACAGCCGGGATTCCTGCTGCTGGCTCATGGGTGGCATGGTGGTGATGACGACCTTGGGGTTCTTGAGCTTGACCAGGTGATGGAGCTGCATGCCGTTTTCCTGCTGGCCGGTGTTGTGCCGGTAGAGGATGGCGTAAGCACTGGTCTGGATTTCGGTCGTGTGGATGACCTTGTCGGCGTTGGGGGTGGTGGAGGCTGTTTTGTAGTCGATGATCTCCCCGCGCTGAACGAGGTCGAGGACACCGATGAGTTTCGGCAGACCATGCGAGCGCAGGTCTGTCTCCACCGGCACCTCGACGGCATCAGGCTTCAACTCAGCGGGAACGTGAGATTCCCGCAGGTAAGTATCGACCAGACGCCAGCCGGTGGTTTTCTCATCGTCCTCCTCGCCCGGCTCCCAGGTGACGGAACCTTCCGAGGTGTCCGCCCACGCGGTGGTGTAGGCGACATGCGCCTGCTTGAGCGTGAGCGGCTTTTGCAGCCAGCGAGCCTTGTTCCAAGACTTGAGCACGGTATGGACCGAGCTGCCGAGATGGAGCGAGGGCGTCTTGGGCTTCGTGAGCCGGAGCACATAGCGGAAGTAGAACTTCAGACGACACTGCAAGAACAGCCCCAGCCGCGAGGCCGAGACCGTTCGTTGCAGGTCGCAGAGTATGTCCTTCTCGCCGGGCTCCTGGGGGATGGAACTGGCTTCGGCGTTCATGCGGCTTGGGCGGTGGGACGTTGCTGCCAGCGGGTCTGGCGTGGAGCAGGCTTGCCAACCTTCGCGAGAAGATCCTCGATGAGCTGGCTGGCCTGCATTTTGTTCAGCTCCTTGACGCCGGTGCCAAAGAGCTGCTGAGACAGGTCTTCCGCCTCCTGCTTGGTGAGCTTGTTCTCGTTGATGATGCGGAGGATGAAATTTCGCTGTCCCTCCGTGCAGTTCCAGTGATCTGCCGCAGGTTTGGCCGGAGCACGATGCCCGTTGCCGTTCACCTGATAGGTGCGTCCGTTCTGCGGTGCGTGGTGACCGTTGGAGCCATTCGATCCGTTGCCCTCTGGCACAAAGCCGGGGTGCTGGATTTCCTGGTCAACAGACTGCTGGAGCAGGCCGTAAAGCCTGGCGATCTCCGCCTCCGCCTGCGTGATGTCGGAGAGTTCCGTCTCGATGGAGGCGGAGAAGCTGTGGCTGCTGTATTGAGGCAAGCCGAGCTTCTTGCTGTAATTGGCGCTGAGTTTGATAGCCATGATGGGTGTGTGTTGGGTTGTGGGTATGGACACGAAAAAGCCCACGCACCGGCGAGGGCACATGGGCTTCCTGTGATGAGGGTGGTGGAGTGCTGCTATGCCGCTTGCGCGATCACAGAAGCCGGAGTGTTGGAGGCGGAATCGTCGGTGATTCGCAGGCTGGTGGCCGTCTGCCATCCGGGGGTGCCACGAAGCGCCTGGAGCAGCAGTTCATCCGTGAGACGAGTCATCGGAATACTGCGGTGCCTGGCCTCGTGGTAGAGGACGGAGACGACAAACCTTGAAATCACGGGCGAATAGTGGGTGGGCCGTGACATGAGTTGAGGTTGAATTGCCCATCAAAAAAAAGGCCCGATCTGAACGGGTCAGACCGGGCTTGGTTGGTGATGGTTTGAAGTGATTTGGGCTGGAGGTTTAGCGGTTCAGTTTGAAGAGCGAACCTTCAGCTCAGCATGATTTCATAACACCAATCATGCCGCCATTGCGCTGTCATCCTCATCTTGTGTGAAGGAGAAGCGGAACTTCGGACCTTCGTTATTCACAGGGCTCGAGTTTCCTTCGAAGCTTTCGCGAGTGTGGGGGAGAATCTCGGAGATCTTCACCAGCGGCACCGTTTGACCTCGGTCCTCATTGCTAATCACAAGGACAGCTTTAGTTCCGATCAGTTTTCTGAGGGGAACAAGAATCCCGCTGCAACCTTTGAGTAGTTCGCGTGCTCGGTCCCTTCCCAGCCAGCACTCAAGATCCTTTTCCAACCACTGAGGCGTGGACGTGTAATAGTATTTCCCAGCTTTCTTGACATCCGCGAGACCCCGTTGAGGCATCAGCTCGAACACCACCCGGATTTGGGTTGGATCAGGAGCTGACACCTGTTTGAAGATCGCGGAATATCGGCCAGGAGGGATGATCCACATGCCGAGCTGATTATTATTTATGTTATTATTCATAGTATTTGTATCTTGTTAATGTGCTTTTCACACACTCCTAATACGTTTTTTCCGACTCGTTTATTAGGTGGTTTGTAGTATTATTTTTTTAAGTCTATTGTGTATGTATTAAATGCCCCGCTCAACGTCGGGTTGGTGGGCGACTATTTCTGGACGGCCAGGAGCATCGACGTTGACCAACCGTGCGAGCTAGAGACGCCTTGGCGCGTATCGACGACGTCGAAAAGCGAACTCTCACTAATAGTGAGAGTTCAGTTCCTGCCTCCCGATCAAACCACTCAGTCACAGACGCAGGACAGCCCACTCGGCCCAAGGCTGAATAAGCATTCTGGAAATTTTCGACCTCCCCCCGCCATTGTCCCACCCTGGTTGTATAAGGAGCGCCCAAGTCAGGTAGCATCGCCAGTTCCGGTGCACCTGCTGTGAACACCCAACCGAAAACCACCATGATCAAGATCAAGAAAGATGTGCTTCGCTTTTCGTTCCCCGGTGTTGCCAAGGATGTTGAGCGAATGGTTGAGGACTACACGACAAGGCTGCTCCCCACGTTGCTCGCTGAAGACAGGGAAACGGTCATCGAGCAATTCCTCGACGCAAATCACGCCCTGTGCAGTTCCCCAGAGTATCAGGAAAAGGTCCGAACCACGGTCACGGGACTCAATGAGGAGGACATCGAAAAGATGCTCCGCAAGCATGTAAAAAAGCAGGCAACATCGCTCGGCTACAACCAGCCGGGCGTCGTCGAGATTGAGTTTGAACGAACGCTGAGAATCCCGGACGACGGCAAGACCTATCACCTGCCCCCCTCACTTGGGCGGTTCCCGCTTCGGCACGTCGAGGATTATTCAGAACGTGTGCCCCTGGAATGGAAGCAACGAGGAGGCGTGTTGATGCCGATGTATCAGGCGGAAGCCCTGTGGCTCTATTTCCAGTGCCGCTATCCCTTTGCCATCAAGATCGGAGCCGGGAAAATCAACGCCGTCAGTGGCGAATCATGGAAATCAGGGCTTAGCCGTGATCCGCAAGACTATGTGGTGACACCTGATCAACCCTGGCTGGATGGATTCGTCGTTGAGAAGGGTGTCATCCGTCAGTTTGTCGCGATGGCCCTGGGGGCTGGTTACTCGATTGAAGAGCAGCTTTCCGGCAAGGGAGAGTTCGGAGGCATCCAATTGCAGGCCATTCCCATGAAGGCGCAAAGCTTCTTCGAGAAGGAGTTGCTCCCTGAACTGCCAAAGCGGCTGGCTGACATTCTGGAGGAGCTTTTGCCTCCTTGGAGGACCGAATCGGGGATTGACTGCTGCAGGTGCTGCGAGAGTCCCGCCATGGGCCTGGGTGCTGGTGGTCGGATGAAACAGGAAATCTATGCTGATCCATACGATCTGGAGGATTGGGACACGGATCAAACAAGCCGTGTCTTTGTCCACCTGTGCGATGCCCTGCTATGGCGCGACATCACAGGGGAGAATCCTCCGCAAACACCCCTGACAGTCAGAGAGTATGAGCGGGCGGGATTCCCCTGGTTTGATTACTACCGGGATGATCTGGCCGTCCTGGAAGGATCGAAGACACTCGCGGGTGCAAAGAGTGTTCAGACCATTTCCCAGCAAAAAGGCGACCAAGCTGTGAAGGGCAATCAATCGGTCGAGGAAGGGCTGGTCATTAACCTCGGCCCGAAAGAGAAAATGGTGAAGGAGTGGGTTTGATCAGCCCACGTTCGCCATCTTCGCCAGCTCATCCTGCACGCGCTTCTTCAGCTCTGGCGGTCCTATTACCCGTGCCTTGCTGCCCCAGCTCAGGACCCACCGCGTGATCTCCTCCAGCCCGGCAAGGTCTGCTTGGAATTCAATGATGCTCCCATCCGGTTTGATCTTCCGTATGGCCTGGGTGGGGTGCCACTGCCGCTCCGCCACGACGCGGGCGGCGTAGCCCTCAAATCGGATATGCACCTCGTGCCGCTTCCGTTCGTCGTCGGCATAGCTCCACACGCCGAAGCCGCCGCCCAGATGGTCGCGGGCGTTGAAACCCGGCTCCCGAGTGAACTTCGTGCGCTCGACTTGGAGATTCGACATCCGCTGGAGGGCAAAGGTCCGCATCGCCCCACGCGCAGGATCAAAGGCGATCACATACCACCCATGCTCGATCTGGCCCACATGGTGCGGCCGCACTGTCCGCCGCTCCGGCTGGCCCGCCGTCAGCTTCCGGTAATCGAAGCTCACCTCCCGGCAACCTCGCACCGCGTCCAGCAGGTCACCAAACAGGGTCACGTCCGCCGCCAGCACGCCGGCCGCCTTCACGCTGAAGGCCTCGTCCAGCTCGTGCCAGGCGATAGAGACCTCGCCGGGACAAGCCTCGGCGATCTTGCTGAAGCTCTCCGTCAGCATCCGCTCCAGCCGCGTGCCCCGCAGAGGCTCCAAGGCATGGCGGGCCAGGAACAGCGCCACGAGGTCGTTCCGCGACAGTTGCAGCATCGGGAACTCATGCACCTCCTGTGTGTAAAAGTAGCCGTGCTTGATCGCGTGATACTCCAGCGGCAGCCCGAGCTGGTCCCGCATGAAGCTGATGTCCCGCTGGATCGTCTTTGGCGTCACCTCGATCTCCGCCGCCAGCGTCGAGCAGTTCGGAAAGCGCCCCGCACGGATGATTTTGTGGATCTCCATCACCCGCCACATCGCCGGACGGCTCACCCCGGAGCGGAAGGCAGTGGCGGGAGCCTCCTGGCGGAGACGACGAGCGGGCGAGGGCTGGGGACGGGGCATGCCGGGAAAACTGAAGCAAATGAACGCCACTGTCACCCCATGATTGTCCGACCCCGGATGCTATAAGCTGATCAATCCGTCGTGTTGTCTGCATCCCCTGACTCAAGCCATGCCCGTCCTACCCTCCGGCCTTCGATTTACATTTACCGTTCAGCCTTTTTGGGACTTGGTGGGGCGGGTCAGTGATGAGCTAAAACAGGACGACATTTGGCGGTTCACACCGGAGTTCCTGCTGATTCGGGAGCCTGACGACCTGCGGCGCTACATTGGCATTCTGTGGGTCGTGCCCGAAGCTGCCGATCTGCGCACGTCGCCCCATTTCGCCTGCCATCAGAAGCGCTTGCCGCCGGGCTGGTGCATTCTGGACAGCGGGACCACATTCGACTGCCTGCCAGCCCATTTGGACGCGAAAGACCGGCATTCCCTGTCCGGCCTTTGGGAATACCTGCGTGTTCGCCCGACTGTCAGGAAACTCCTCGACGTGGTTCACAAGCACCACAGGCGCATGGCAGACTCGCCGTCGGATGACTTCCGGCGAATCGCGTCGTGGTTTCCCCGTAGCCACTCACAAGGCGAAAGGCAGTCTGCCTCGGTCGAGAAGGCTAAAAATTAGGACCCACCACCCCCATGGATGTCCCACCCCCTGTGAGAGTGTGGCATCCTCATGAACCCGCACCTCACCGAAATCGCCTACATTCTCGACCGCTCCGGCTCCATGCAACCCATGCAGGAGCCAGCCGTTGCCGCTTTCAACGACTTCATCAAAGCCCAGCTCGACGTGCCCGGCGAGGCCCGCCTCACGCTAGTGCAGTTTGATGACGCCTACGAAGTCCCCGTCGCCGCACAACCCATTCAGGACGTTCCCCAGCTCACGGCTGCCACTTACACACCGCGAGGAAGCACGGCTCTGCCGGGGGTATCTGACTGACACCTATCATCTGACTCCCCCGCTTCAGTGTGCTGCCGCGATTCAGTGCCATCTGTGCCTGCGTAAGGGGCGCGCATTGCGTCAAATTCAAGACGCTGAACCAACAAAGCAGAATCTTCAGGAGTGTTCTCATGGTGGGATGATGGGAAGAGAGACATCAGCCTGCGTTGAGGCGGTGGTAGTGAGCGTTGACGCGATTTTTGAAAGCCGCCCATTTGGGCCCTGGCTTCCCGCCATCCATGAGGAAGTGCGGGCAAGCTTTGTGGGACGGCTTCATACCAGCGCGCGGCCAATGGTAATGGGGTACGACGTGGCTGAGAGGTATCCCGTGCTTCTTCATCAGGTAGGCGGTCAGTTTAGCGGTCCGGTCGATCACGCTGTTGAGATCGACCCCTTTGTATTCGCACATTTCAATCCCGATGGAGGTCCGATTGCCGGGGCCGTTAAAATCGGCGTGACCGCCCTGCTGAGAGGTGGAGAGGTGCTGAATGGCAAAGGTGTCATCCACGGTAAAGTGCCAAGAGAGCATGCCTCTGCCAGTGGCTCCAACGCGACGGACAGAGGGCAATCCTTTGCTCATTGCCACGGCGTACTCACCTGCTTTCATGTTCGGATTTCCGGTGGAGTGAATGGTGATGAAGGTCGGGTTCATCGGCGGGTGAGAAGCGCGGTTAAGTGCGGCGGGACTTACGAAGCGACTGCGCACGCCGATCTCGCCCAGCAGTTGTGATGCCGAAGCAGATGCCCCTCTTGTCTTGGGTGGAACTGCCTTCGGGAGAGACGTTTTCTTGACGATCTTGGAAACGGCAGGCTTCGCCGTGGTTCTCGGTTTCTGAGTAGCTGGAACGCTGTAGTGGTATTGCGGGGAGAATGAGTACGGGCGCGCTGATGGAGTGCGATACATGAACGCATACTGGCGGTTCTGTTGCTGTGGGCCGTAAAAGAAAGAACGCACGCTGTTCTGAACGCGATACAGGTCATGCCTCACGGTCGTTGTGCAGGACGCGAGTACCGTTAGTAGTGGTGACAAAATGTAGTATTCGAATCGACCAAAGATTCTGGGGATAGACATGGAAGGCCCTTTCGAAATTAAGTAGCGGAGTTTTTGAATCGATTACCGATCTGTTTACAGACCGATCAGGTGGTAGGACTTCTGCGGCGCCTGAGCGAAAGAAGTGAACCTGCGATGACTAAAAGCGCACCTGAGGGCTCGGGGATGGGAAGAGAGTTGGTGTGCGTCTGTAAAATGAAATCGGCAGGCGCCGTCGTAAACCCACCGGGGCCTTGGTTATCATTTAGACCTCCGAAGGGTGTGAACGTGGCGTCTTCGATGCGCCAGTCGAGGGTGGTGGAGACGTGCCCCGAGGGAGCCGGGAAGAGCCAGTCGTCCGAAGGGGTGCCGTCTCCCAGACCATTGGTGACCAAGGCCCAATTCAGTGCAGCATTGTAGCTGGGTGTGGGGCTGAGATTGCCAAACGTATCGTTGTAAACCCAGATGTAAGCCTGCTCACCTTGGTTGAAGACGAACGGAGGGAGGGATGCGTTACTTGACACTGAATCGTTCAGCAAATCAGTCGGAGCCGTTATGATTTCCGTAGCTGTCGCGCTGCGGGCGACAATGCCAGCGGCGGAGTTCCAACCACTGCCGGATGGAGCGAGCGCACGGTCAAAAACCTTCCAGTTGGCGAGCCAGGTGGACATGTTGGCCTGGGTGGGAGTGAATGAGCCGAATGTGCCGAGTTCGAAGACGTAGTCGTCATCGAGATTGGCACCAGTGGAGTCGAAGAGGTAACTGGAGGAACCGATGTAGGTGCCCCAGTTGATGGTGGTGGCGCTGGAGGAACCTGGGAGGAAAGCAAGGAGCAGAGCTGCGAGGGAAGCGAGCTTGGCGGCAGCGGCAGAGAGTGTCGAAGTGTGTGTGGAGTTCATTAAAGTTATTAAAACTATATATTTAAGGCGTGACGAAGTCAAAGAGATTGGCGAGGGTTTTCCGTGTGGGAGCCGTCCCTGTGCCATGGGTTGGAGCTGTGTTTGGAGTCCAGCTAGAGCGGGGGAACGGTTCGGTTACTTTTTAGGGTGTCCAGGGGTTTGGCATGACGTAGTTGGCTTTGCCCAGTCTGCTGGTGAACACGACGCCGCGCATGGCTTTGAACAGTTTGAGGTCGTTCTCGTTGGTGAACGTGGCGTTTCCATCGGTGATCCATTGGGTGAGGCCGCCAAAGTTGTAGAGGAAGTGGGTTTCATACCCCTCGGCATGCAACACGATGTCCCCCTTCCACAACTGGAAGCGGTCGGCATTGGTGGAACTGCGAGCACCGGTGAAGCCGTTCGCTACGCTCATGCGGCGCTCGTTGGGGCTCTGGTCGATGGGCCAGCCACCGCCGATGTAGTTGGTTCCAACCTTGAGCGGCACGGCGAAGTCATTGGCGCGGACGACTCCGACGAAGGACATGGTGATCGGGTTGTTGCGCGGATGGACGAAGAAGGCGCCGGATTCACCTGGGCCGAGGACGCGGTTGCCGGCATCGGCCTGCGTGGCATCGCCTTCGAGGACCCAGCGGCGCTGTCCGGCGACGGTGGTCATGAAGATGATGTCGTAGTCGTTCTTGGCTGGGTTGAAGAACATGAGGCGGTCAGCCACGGTGCCGTTCGGACCCGAGACAAAGTAGGTCTTGGGGAACAGGCTGTTGAGGGTCCAGTGGTTGCGCACGACGACCTTGTCACCGACCAGGCTGGCTGGGAGGGTGGCCTGGGTGTTGCGTGTGCTGCTGGCATCAATGTTCAGCGTGGTGGCCGTGGTGGCGGCTTCATCCAGCTCGAAGCGGTGGCCTTCGTTGTCGCCGTCGGTGACTTCGAGGAACGAGGGTTGGGCCGGGTTGATGACGCCAGTGAGGCTGACGAGGCCAGCGGAGGTAGCCACATTGATCGTGTTGCCGCTGATGCTGTCCACGCCGCCGCTGAACAGTTCTTTCTGCAGGTAAGGCATGGAGAACGTTTCGCACTGGACGGGGAACGCGCGCTTGGTCCAGCCGAACACTTCGGTGGTGCCGCTGTTCGGTGTGCCAGTCAGGGTGACCTTGAGGCGGACGAACCCGTGGTCGGCTCCGGCGAACGCTGGATCAAGCTCGAGGCTTGGGTAATACACCTTCTCGGTGCCGTCACCATTGGCGGTGATGGTCGGAGTGAGCGTGGAAGTTCTCCAGCCGGTCGGTGACTGGCTCAGCTCGTTCAACACTTCGAGGGTGTAGGTGATGTCGCTCTGACCACCACCGGCGCGGCGGGTGTAGAACGCTTCCACCTTGCCGTCGCCCGGATTGGTGCCGGCATTCAACCGTGCGCAGAACGCAGGGGTTGGCTGCACGCCGCTGGCGGGGTTCTGGCACAGGGCGTATTCGACGAGGTTGTTGAACGTGTCGGTGTCGCCGTTCTGGGTCGGGCCGTTCTGACCGTTGAGTCCGTTGATGGCCTGCCAGTAGCTGAACGTGGAGGCTTTGGCGCCGACGAACCCGAAGTCAATGGTGAGGTCGGTGTTGGCGTCGTTGGCGTTGTCCTGATCGGCACGGGTGCCGCCTTCGCTGGTGGCGTCGATCGGTTCGGTGCCTGGTGAGAGGGTGAACACGATGGAGTTGATGCCGCTGACAGCGGTGCTGGCGACGTCGATGCCGTTTTCATCGCTGAGGTCATCGACGCCGTTGTCGATGCCTGCTCCAGGGATGGAGTTGCGGCCTGCCAGCGGTGCGCCGGTGGCGAACTGGGTGGCCGGGATGTTGATGAAGTAAGAGCCGGGCTTGAGGTTGCTGAACAGGTAGTTGCCTCCTGCGGTGCTCGTCGTGGTGGCCACTGGTGTGCTGGTGCCCACGGTGTCGCCCTGCTTGTAGAGACGCAGGGTGACGCCTGCCACGCCTTCGCCGTCGTCGCCCACGCCGTTGCCGTTGTGGTCGATGAACACGAAGTTACCCACACCGACGGTCGGCACGAAGCCAAATCCGATGGTCTTGTCACTCTCGCCGTAGCTGAGGGTGATGAGGGGGCTCTTGGTCGGTGCGCCTGCACCGTTCTGGTTGCCGTTGTCGTCACCGGGCTGGTTGTTGTCTGCCAGGTCGGTGTTCGATGAGGACACAGGAGCCGAGGTCGGCGGTGTGTTGATCTTCACGCGGTAGAGCGCGGCAGGGAGGCCTTCGAAGAGGTAGCTGCCATCGACATCGGTGGTGGTGGTGGCGACGATGGTGCCGCTCAGGGTGGTGAGCTGCACGACGACTTCATCAAGGCCTGATTCACTTGGGTCTTGGATGCCGTTGTCATTGCTGTCATTCCACACGGTGCCGCCGAGGCTTGCGGGGCGGAACAGTCCGGCATCCCATGAGCCGTCGGTTTCGGTGGCGTCGATGGTGGTCTTCGCGGTGCGACCGGTGGTGGCGTCAGCATCGCTGTCGATGTTGTCGTTGGTGCCTTGGTCGGCCTTGGTGAACGCGAAGCCCTGTGGCAGCTCGAACGACACGCAGTAGTCACCGGGGGTGAGGTTGCTGAACGTGTAGAACCCGCTGCTGTCGGTCGTCGTGCTGCGTCCGGTCGGTGTGCCCGAGCCGTTGAGCAGGTAAACCGTCACGCCGCCGATGCCTTGTTCATTGGCATCTTGGATGCCGTTGGCATTGCGGTCTTCCCAGACACGGTCACCGATGGAAGGTCCGGCGAGCACTTCGACGATGGCTTTGTCGCCACTGTCATGGTCGCCGAGCGCGCCGTTGAGTTCGTCGTCCACGATGACACCTTCGTTGGTGGGCAGTGCGTCGTAGGGACTGTCTGAGTCGCCGGTGAGGGCGTTGACGGCCACATTGGTGGTGGCATTGCGTGCGGAGAAGATCTCGGCAAAGTTGGAGGCCACACCGGTGGTGCTGCCTGCCTTCAAGGTGATGGTCACCACCGTGCTGGTGCCAGGGGCGATCGGACCTGCGACGGAGCGCAGAGCCATGCCACCAGGCATCGGCACCCAAAGCGGATCACTGAGAGTGAAGCCCACAGGGAGCACATCGACCACGCCGATTTGCGAGGCAGGGATGGTGCCTTGGTTGAACACTTCGATGCTGAAGGTGACCAGGTCACCTGGGCGCACGCTGCCCACCTGAGTTGGAGCGAGGCGCTTCTGAAGGGCGAGGTCAAACGCACTGGCAGGACCCACCGTGATAGGCAGGCAATCCATGTCGTCTTCATCTGCATCTTCAAGACCGCAGCAGCCAGGAGTAGCATGATGGCCGTTGGCGAAGGTGCTGTCGATATCAAGCACAGGCTGACCCTTGTCATCAAGGGCTCCGCCGATTTCAGCGCAGTTCATGAGCAGACTGCCAGGCAAGGCATTGAGATCAACGGTGAAGGTCACACCCACGGTGAGGGACTCGCCGGGTTGGAGAGTGCGATCCAACGTGCGGGTCATGAGTCCTTTGCCATCGTCGATCCAATCCACCGCGCATGCAGCGGTCATGGTCATGCCGGCTGGCACGTACTCGCGCAGCTGGATGTGATTGACGGCGATGGGACCTTCATTTTTCACCTTGATGGAATAACCAACTTCCTGGCCGGGCGAAGGCGCGCTGTTCTGACATTCGCAGAGTTCCTTGCTGAGGGTGAGGTCAGCACGCAGCGGCTCGATGATGGTGACAGGCTCGCCGTCCATATCATCTTGGTCGAAGCCTTCATTGTTGATGGCGTCGTTGGTGACCTGTCCGTCATTGCCCAGGGTGGTGTCAGGTGTGCTGTCGGCATCCGAGGTGATGATGACGCCGTTCGGACCCTGCGCCTTGAAGCTGCTGATCTCGGCGTAGTTGGTGAGGCTGCTGCCGGTGGCGGCAGACTCAGACACGGTGAGGGTCACTTCCAGCACGGCGCTGGCTCCGGGAGCAAGCGGTCCTGTCAGTGTGCACGAGACGATGTTCGGCTGATCGATGGTCCAGAACGGATTGTCGGTCTGCACGAACGTCATACCCGCAGGGATGTAGTCGCTCACCTTGATGTCAGTGGCTGGCAGCACGCCCTGGTTGAACACTTCCATGCGGTAGGTGACCTTGTCTCCAGCGCGGACGCTGGCGGCTTGGCCTGGCTTCAAGGTTTTGCGCAACGCGAGGTCAGCACGGCCTGGCTCGTTGATGGTGACATCAGCGAAGTCGCTGTCGTCTTCATCAGCGTTGGCGTTGCCGATTTCATTGTCGGTCATGCTGCCGTCGTTGGTGCTGCTGCTGTCGGCAAGACTGTCCACGTCGGTGACGGGGTTGCCGTCGATGTCACGAGCGGAGCTGATTTCAGCCACGTTGCGCTGGTTGCCTGCAGCGGTGTTCGAGCTGACTTGGAGACGGAGCGCCAGTCTGGCGGTGGCTCCTGGAGCAAGCGTGAATGTGCTGCCGAAGCTGCCTGTAGCGGTGCCGTTGCCGTTGTTCACCCAGTTGCTGTCAGCCAGTGTCATACCGGCTGGGATGTAGTCGGTGACCTGCACGGCCTTGGCGGTGACGCTGCCTTGGTTGAACACTTCAATGGTGTAGTTGACGTAGTCGCCTACGTTCACCGCAGTGGCCTGACCGACGGCAAGGGTCTTGCGCAAGGCGAGGTCGAACACACCTGGAGGTGCGACGGTGATGAGGGCGAAGTCGGCATCATCCTGGTCGCCGTTCTCACTGTTGATGGCGTCGTTGGTCGGCACGCCGTCGTTGCCTGGATTGTTGTCCATGGTGCTGTCACCATCGATGGCGGTGGCTCCAGTGCCGGTCTGCGCGGCGCTGATTTCAGCACGGTTGGTGATCGTGGCATTGGCCGTGGCGGTCGCACTGAGGCGGGCCGTCAAGGTGAGGCGCACGGATTGACCAGGAGTGATCGGTCCAAAGACGGTGGTGGCCACCTGACCAGGCAGGGTGCTGAACCAGTTATCGTCTTCCAGCGTGAGGCTGTTCGGCAGGTAGTCGGTGAGCACCACATTCTGCGCGGTGACGCTGCCTTGGTTGAACACTTCGAACTCGAAGGTCACGAGTCCACCGCGGGCAACGGTGCTGCTTTGGCCTTCGGCAAGCTTCTTGCGCAGTGCGAGGTCGAACACCTGTGGTGGGTTCACCTTGACGAGGGCGCCGTCGGTGTCGTCCTGATCACTGTTCTCATTGTTGATGGCGTCATCCGTGGATGGGCCGTCATTGGAAGGAACGTTATCCGGCGTGCTGTCAATATCGGTGCGGCTGGTGCCGTTCACATCGACGAAGCTCTGGATCTCAGCGAAGTTGGTGATGTCCATCGGACCCACGACGTTGTTGTTGAGCTTGAGGATGATCGGCAGGATGACACTGGTTCCGGGCTGCAACGGTTGGTTGAGCAGGATAGTGGCGGTGTTGCCGGTGCCTGCGGTCCAGCGCAAGTCATTGAGCGTCATTTGCGCTGGGATGTAATCCACCACACGGACATTGTAGGCGGTTTCGGTGCCTTGGTTGAACACTTCCACGTTGAACAGGACGTTGTCGCCGGGGTTCACGGATGCGGCCTGAGTTGTGGCCAAAGACTTGCGCAGGGCGAGGTCCCAGACTCCAGGCGGCAAGATGACGATGTCAGCCACGTCATGGTCGTCTTCGTCGCCGTTGTTGTTGTAGAGTTCATCATCATCCACAAGGCCATCGTTGCCGGGGTTGTTGTCAGTCGTGCTGTCCACGTCGGCGATAAGCGCTCCGTCTGGATCACGTGCGCCGGTGATTTCAGCAAAGTTACGCAGCGTCTGGCCTTCTGCCGTCAGGGCGACGGTGTAGGTGATGCTGACCATGTGGGACTTGCCTGGGGCCACTGGATTGATCATCAGACCGGTGGCGGTGCCGTTGGTCTGCGCCACCCAGTTCGGTGACAATGCGGTGTCGAGCACGAGGCCGACCGGTGTGTAGTCAACGAGCGTGATGTTGTTCACGGCGATGTCGCCTTGATTGAACACTTCAATGTTGAACGTGACCTTGCTGCCAGCCTTGATCGGGTTGGATTGTGTCGGTGCCAGCGTCTTGCGCAGGGCGAGGTCATATTTCGGATAATAGAACCCGAAGTCCACGCTGAGGTTGGTGTTGGTATCGACGTCGCTGTCGTTGACGGGCTCGCTGTTGTTGAGCAGGGTCACAGGCAGGGACTGCACGTAATCTTCACCGAGCATCTCGACGCCGTTGCTGTCCTTGTTGTTGTCATTGTCAGGATCGACACCACCGATCGTCGGCTCGAGGCCTGCTGGAGGTGTGACGCGGACGATGTAGTCGCCTGGGGCGAGAGTGGTGAACAGATACTCGCCATTGGTGCCGGTCATCTGGAAGACCACGAGGTTGCCTTCATAGTCACGAGCTGGGGTCATGTTCGCATAGAACAGCTCGACCTTCGCACCCTGGATGCCGGGCTCGCCGAGGTCTTGAAGGCCGTCGTGATCCTGGTCAAGCCAGACGAAGTTACCGAGGCTGAGCGGAGGATTGATGTAGCCAGCATCCCACGTCATGTCGTTCTCGCCAGCGACGAGCACAGTCGTAACGGTGCGGCCGGTGGTGGTGTTGACGTCGCTATCGGCAGCATTGTTGGTGCCTTGGTCAATGCGGGTGATGAGGGCGCCGTCGATCAGCTCGGTTGGGAAGCCAAGGCTGTAGGTGCCGGGTTGGAGATCATAGAAGCCGTAGTAGCCCAAGCCGTCTGTGATGTCCGTGCCGATGGCGACACCAGCGCTGTCATACAAGGTGACGCGGATGCCTGCGATGCCGGGCTCGTTGGAATCCTGGATGCCATCACGGTCAAGGTCACGCCAGACGCGGTCGCCGATGCTGGCGAACGGTGTGTAGTATCCAGCGTCCCACGTCGGGTCGTTCTCCCCGGCCACGAGCGTGGTCAGTGCGGAGCGGCCAGTGATCTGCGAGACATCGCTGTCCAGAGCGTCATCGGTGCCTTGATCTTGAGGGCTGAGGGTGAGGCCATCGTTCAGCGTGGTGGCCACGCCGATGTAGTATTCACCGGGCTGCAAATCAGGGAAGTAGTAGTAACCATTGCCGTCGGTGACGTCGGTTCCCACTGCCACGCCCTGAGCATTGTAAAGAGTGACCGTGACATTGGCGATGCCGGGTTCACCTGGCTGCTGGATGCCATCGCGGTTGAGGTCATGCCAGACGAAGTCACCCAACGAGGCAAACGGTGAGGTGTAACCTGCATCCCATGTCGGATCATTTTCACCAGCCACGAGCGTGGTCACGGTGGTGCGTCCGGTGGTCGGATTCGCGTCGCTGTCCTTCGCATCATCAGCGCCCTGATCAGCAGCGGTCAGGACGTAGCCTGGCAGCACGCTGGCAGGGAAGCCAACGCTGTAGTCGCCGGGCTGCAAGTCATGGAAGTAGTAGTAACCATTGCCGTCGGTGACGTCGGTTCCCACGGCCACACCTGCGGCGTTGTAGAGAGTGACGATGACATTGGCAATGCCGGGCTCGCTCACTTGCTGCACGCCGTCGCGGTTGAGGTCAAGCCAGACATAATCACCCAATGCGGCGAGCGGTGAGTAGTAGCCTGCGTCGATGTTTGGATTCACTTCACCAGCGGCGAGGGTGACCTGGGTGGTCTTGCCAGTGGTGACGTTTGCATCACTGTCATTGGCTTCGGTGCCAAGGTCGGCACCAGTGAGCGGGTAGTCGCCGTTCACGATGGTCGGGAACCCAACCGAGTAGGTGCCTGCCTGCAAATCAAGGAACCAGTAGTAGCCTTCGCCATCCGTGACGTCGGTGCCGATGGCGGTGCCTGCGCTGTCATACAAGGTGACGAGCACACCGGCGATGCCGGGTTCGTTGGCGTCCTGGATGCCGTCCTTGTTGATGTCGAGCCAGACACGATTGCCAAGGGCAGCGAGCGGCGAGTAGTAGCCTGCGTCCCACGTTGGATCGTTTTCACCAGCGACCAGCGTGGTAGCGATGGTGCGTCCCGTGGTCGTGTTTGCATCGCTGTCGAGCGTGTCATCACCTGCGGCCTGATCGGCGACGGTGAGCACGGAGCTGTCGGCGAGCGTCAGCGGGAACTGCACTTTGTAGCTGCCAGGAGTGAGGCCGGCGAAATGGTAGTAGCCGGTGCCATCGGTGACCGTGGTGCCGATCTCGACGTTGCTATTGTCGAGCAACTTCACGGTCACGCCAGCCACGCCGGGTTCACCCGCATCTTGTTTACCATCCTTGTTGAGGTCCATCCAGACGAAGTCACCCAGAGAAGCGAGCGGCGTGATGTAACCCGCGTCGATGGTCGGATCATTCTGACCGGCCACGAGCGTGACATTGGCGGTGATGCCAGTGGTCGCGTTGGCATTGCTGTCGGTAGCGCTGGCTCCTGTGGTCGCCGTGGTCAGCGTGTAGCCGCCATTGTTCAGCGAGACTGGGAACTGCACGGCGTAGGTGCCGGGCTGGAGATCGACGAAGCTGTAGTAGCCTGTGCCGTCAGTGACGGTGGTGCCAATCGGCGTGCCGGTGCTATTGAGCAAGACGACGGTGACATTGGCAATGCCTGGCTCGGTGGGCTGCTGCTGACCGTCCTTGTTCACGTCTTCCCAGACGAAGTTGCCAAGGGAAGCGAGCGGCGAGTAGTAGCCTGCATCCCAGTTCGGATCATTCTGACCCTGGACCAGTGTGATGCTCGCGGTGCGGCCCGTGGTCAGGCTGGCATCGCTGTCGCTAGCATTGTTGCCGACGTCCACAGGGCTGAGCACATTGCTGCCGACGGTCAGCGGGAAGCCGACGCTGTAGGTGCCGGGTTGCAGGCCGTAGAAGCTGTAGTAACCGACGGCGTCCGTGGTGGTGGTGCCGATGGCGACACCGCTGCTGTTGTAAAGCGTGACGATGACGTTCTCGATGCCGGGCTCGCCGCCGTCCTGCTGGCCATTGCGGTCGAGATCCTTCCAAACGAAGTCACCAATGCTGGCGAACGGAGACACGTAGCCTGCGTCGATGGTTGGATTGTGCTCGGTGGCGGCAAGCGTGACGTTGATCGTCTTGCCGGTGGTGATGCTGGCGTCGTTGTCCGTGGCGTCCGCGCCTTGATCGACGCTGGTGATGACGCTGCCGTCCACAAGGGTGATCGGGAACTGCACAGCATAGGTGCCGGGCTGCAGATCATAGAAGAGGTAGTAGCCCGTGCTGTCGGTGACCTTTGTGCCGATGGCTGTGCCTGCGCTACTGAGAAGTGTGACAGTCACACCAGCCACGCCGGGTTCGCCACCATCCTGCTGACCGTTACGATTGAGGTCCATCCAGACGTAGTCACCGAGCGAGGCCAGCGGATTGTAGAAGCCGGCATCGAGCGTAAGGTTATTGTCACCAGCGGCGAGGGTGACGTTGATCGTCTTGCCAGTGGTTGCATTGGCATCGCTATCGAGCGTGTCATTGCCACCCTGATCGATGCCAGTGAGGACGAGATTGCCGATGGTCGTCGGGAATTGCACGGCGTAGTCGCCGGGTTGCAGTCCAGTGAAGAGATAGAAGCCAGTGGCGTCCGTGGTGGTGGTGCCGATGGATGCGCCCGCGCTGTTGAGCAAGGTCACGACAACGCTCTCAATGCCGGGTTCACCGGAATCCTGCACGCCATTTTTGTTGAGATCCTTCCAGACGTAATTACCCAACGTCGCGAGTGGCGAGTAATAGCCGACGTCCCAAGTGAGATCGTTTTCACCCGCCACCAGAGTGGTGACGATGGTCCTGCCCGTGGTGAGGTTAGCATCGCTATCGCTGCTGTCAGAACCGACATCAACAGGGCTGAGCACCTTGCTGCCAACGGTAAGCGGGAAGCCGAGTCTGTAGTCGCCGGGTTGGAGATCCGTGAAGCGGTAAAAGCCGGTGGCATCCGTGGTCGTGGTGCCGATGGCGACATTGCTGCTATCGTAGAGCGTGACGGTCACGCCTTCGATACCAGGCTCGCCGCCGTCTTGCTGGCCGTTACGGTCGGCGTCAAACCAGATGTAATCACCGATCGAAGCGAGCGGTGAGTTGTAACCCGCGTCGAGGGTGAGGTTGTTCTCACCAGCAGTGAGCGTGACGTTGATCGTCTTGCCGGTGCTGATGTCGGCATCGCTGTCCTTGGCATTATCACCGCCAAGGAGAGGCGTGCTGAGTACGAGGTCGCCACCATTGAGGCTGGCTGGGAACTGCACGGCGTAGATGCCGGGCTGGAGATCGGTGAAGACGTAGTAGCCGCTGGCATCCGTCAAAGTGGTGCCGATGGCTGTGCCCGTGCTGTTCAGCAGCGTGACGGTCACGCCCTGGGTGCCGGGTTCGCCCGAATCCTGCACGCCATCGCGATCAGTGTCGCTCCAGACAAAGTTACCGAGTGAGGCAAGCGGTGAGACGTAGCCTGCGTCGATGGTTGGATTGTGCTCCGCAGCTGCGAGGGTGACGTTGATCGTCTTGCCCGTGGTTGTGTTGGCATCGCTGTCGGATGCGTCTGCACCTTGATCAGTCGTGGTGAGGACGAGATCGCCACCTTCAAGAGAAGCAGGGAACTGCACGGCGTAGGTGCCGGGTTGAAGCTCCGTGAAGACATAGTAGCCAGTGGCATCCGTGGTGGTGCTACCGATGGCGACACCGCTGCTGTTGAGCAGCATCACGGCCACGCCCTGGATGCCGGGCTCACCGACATCCTGCTGTCCGTCCTTGTCGAGATCGCGCCAGACGTAGTCGCCTAGAGAAGCGAGCGGCGAGACGTAGCCTGCATCGAAGTCATTATAGTTTTGGCCAGCCACAAGTGTGACCGTGGTGGTCTTGCCGGTGGTCAGATTTGCATCGCTATCGAGACCATCTGCGGCGGCATCCAGCGTGGTCAGCACATGACCATTTCCAAGGTCGATCGGGAACCCGATGCTGTAGGTGCCGGGCTGGAGATCACCGAAGTGATAGTAGCCCACGCTGTTCGTGGTGGTGGTTCCAATGAGGGCATTGAGGTTGTTGTAGAGATTGACAGTGACGCCTTGGATACCGGGCTCACCCAAATCTTGTGCTCCATCGCGATCAAGATCACTCCAAACATAGTCACCAATGGAGGCCAACGGCGAGCTGTAACCCGCGTCGATGGTTGGATTGTGCTCACCCGCAGCGAGAGTGACCGATGCAGTGCGTCCTGTAGCGACCACAGGATCGCTATCGGTGGCGGTTGCGCCCTGAAGCGAAGCTGTCAGCACGGCGAGGTTGCCGAGCTCAATCGGGAAGCCGATGCTGTAAGTGCCAGGATCGAGATTGCCAAAGTGGTAGTAGCCGACTCCGTTGGTCGTGGTCGTGCCAATGGCGGTCCCTGCGCTGTCGTAGAGCACAACGGTGACACCTTCGATGCCGGGCTCATTTGCATCCTGCTGAGCGTTACGATCCAGATCCATCCACACGAAGTCACCGATGGAGGCCTTCGGCGAAATGTAGCCAGCATCCCATGTTGGATCATTCTGACCAGCGACCAGAGTGATCGAGGCAGTCTGGCCCGTGCTGGTGTTTGCATCACTGTCAGTGGTGACTGCACCACTGTTGGCAGCGGTCAGCGTGTAAGCATTGCTGTTCAGTGAAACTGGGAAGAGCAGCGAGTAGGTTCCGGGCTGGAGGCCACTGAAGCTATAATAGCCAGTTGCATCTGCCACCGTGGTGCCGATGGCAGCACCACCATTGTCGAGGAGCGTGACCGTGACTCCAGCGATGCCAGGCTCATTGATATCCTGTTCACCATTCTTGTTCACGTCCTCCCAGACATAGTTACCCAAGCTTGCGAGCGGTGAATAGTAGCCGGCATCCCAAGTGAGATCATTGTCACCCGCAGCCAGCGTCAGGCTGATTGTCTTGCCAGTAGTCGTATCAGCATCGCTGTCACTGTTATCGGAGCCACTGTTTGGAGTAGTGAGAACATTCACTCCGCTGGTCAGCGGGAATCCGACGCTGTAGTCGCCAGGCTGCAACTCCGTGAAGTGGTAGAAGCCGGTGGCATCTGTGGTGGTCGTGCCGATGGCGTCGCCATTGTCGTCAAAGAGAGTGATGATCACTCCCTGGATGCCAGGCTCACCTCCGTTTTGCTGGCCGTCGCGATTCAGATCGAGCCAGACGAAATCACCGAGGGAAGCGAATGGCGAGTAGTAGCCCGCATCCAGCGTGAGGTTATTTTCACCTGCAATCAGAGTGACAGAAGTGGTGCGGCCCGTCGTGAGGCTCGCATCGCTATCCGTGCCGTCGTTTCCACCCGCATCAATCGGTGAGAGCACCAGGCTGCCGACGGTGAGTGGGAACTCGACCGAGTAAGTGCCGGGCTGGAGATCCGAGAAGAGATAGAGGCCCGAAGCGTCGGTGGTGGTGCTGCCCAGGGTATTGCCAAAACTGTCGATGAGCTTCACGGTCACGCCTTGGATGCCTGCTTCACCAGCGTCTTGGACACCATCGCGGTCGGTGTCGCGCCACACGTAGTTACCGAGGGAGGCAAGCGGCGACTGATAACCTGCATCAAGCGTGAGGTCATTGGCACCGGCAGCAAGTGTGACATTGTTGGTCTTGCCCGTCGTGATATTGGCATCACTGTCGGTAGCATCATTACCACCCAGATCGGGCGTGCTGAGCACAAGATCACCCCCATTGAGGCTGGCCGGGAACTGGATGGCATAGGTGCCGGGTTGGAGATCGGTGAAGACGTAGTAGCCGCTGGCATCGGTCAAGGTGGAGCCGATGGCGACACCGCTGCTGTTCAGCAAGATGACGCTGACGCCCCGGATACCAGGTTCACCGGAGTCCTGAACGCCATCACGATCCGTGTCGCTCCAAACGTAATTACCAAGCGAGGCAAGCGGTGATACGTAGCCTGCGTCGAGCGTTGGATTGTGCTCAGCGGCAGCGAGTGTGAGGTTGATCGTCTTGCCGGTGGTCGTGTTTGCATCGCTATCGGAAGAGTCTGCGCCTTGATCGATGGTAGTCAGCACGAGGTCGCTGCCATTGAGGCTGGCTGGGAACTGCACGGCGTAGGTGCCGGGCTGGAGATCAGTGAAGATGTAATACCCGGTGGCGTCAGTCGTCGTGCTGCCGATGGCCACGCCGCTGCTGTTCAGCAAGGTGACAGGAACACCCTGAATACCAGGCTCACCCATGTCTTGGGCGCCATCCTTATCGAGATCGCGCCAGACGTAATCACCGAGTGAAGCAAACGGCGAGACGTAGCCGGCATCGAAGTCTGGGTAGTTCTGACCGGAGGTGAGCACGACCGTTGTCGTCCGGCCATTGCCGATATTGGCATCACTGTCGGCGATGTCCGCTGCGTTGTCGCGAGTGGTCAGCACATAACCGTTCCCGAGCGTGGTCGGGAATCCAATGCTGTAAGTCGCTGGCTGGAGATCACCGAAGTGGTAGTAACCCACGCTGTTCGTGGTGGTGGTTCCCACGAGGACGTTCAGGTTGTTGTAGAGATTCACAGTGACGCCTTCGATGCCGGGCTCGCCCGCATCCTGGAAGCCATCGCGATCCAGGTCTTTCCAGACGTAATCGCCAATCGAAGCAAGCGGCGAGACATAGCCGGCGTCGATGGTTGGATTGTGCTCACCTGCGATGAGAGTCACCGAAGCCGTGCGACCATTGGAAGTGACCGGATTGCTGTCGGTGGTGGTGGCTCCCTGGAGTGAAGCTGTGAGCACTGCGCTGTTTGGAAGCGCCGCGGGGAAGCCAACACTGTAAGTTCCCGCGTCGAGGTTGGTGAACTGATACCAGCCGAGGCCGTTGGTAGTGGTTGTGCCAACGGGTGAGCCGCCACTGTCATACAAGGTGATGACAACGCCCTGGATGCCTGGCTCATTGGCGTCCTGTTGGAAGTTGCGGTTCAAGTCCATCCACACGAAGTCACCGAGGCTTGCCTTGTTGCTGATAAAGCCGAAGTCCACGGTGATGTTGTTTTCACCTGCCACGAGAGTGATGTTGGCTGTCCTGCCAGTCGCTGGGTTGCCGTCACTGTCCGTGGCATCCGTGCCCAACTGATCTGCGGCACCGAGAAGTTTGCCATCAGCCAAAGTCGGTGGCACGCCAACGGTGTAGGTGCCGGGATCGAGATCCCAGAAGCTGTAGAAGCCCACGGCATTAGTGGTGGTCGTGCCGATGGCGGTGCCACTGCTGTTGTAAAGCGTGACCACCACATTTTCGATACCTGGCTCACCGGCATCCTGGATGCCATCGCGATCCAGATCGAACCAGACGAAGTTACCCAGCGAGGCTTTCGGGCTGAAGTAACCGGTGTCGAGGTCCGGGTAGTTGTCTCCAGCCGCCAGCGTCACGGCGGCAGTGCGGCCCGTGGTGACATTGGCGTCGCTGTCCAGACCTTCGATGCCAATGCCGGGAAGCGTGAGGATCAAATCAGGATTGAGTGATGCAGGGAAACCAACGCTGTAGTCGCCCGGCTGCAAACCAGTGAAGGCATAGTAGCCAAGGGCATTGGTCGTGGTGGTGCCAATCGCGATGTTGCTGCTGTTGTAAAGCGTGACGACCACGTTCTCGATGCCGGGTTCGCCAGCGTCTTGAACGCCATCACGATCGAGATCACGCCAGACGAAGTTACCAAGCGAGGCAAGCGGATCGTAGTAGCCCGCGTCCAGCGTCGTGTTGTTGTCGCCTGCGGCGAGCACAACGTTGGCCGTTTGGCCTGTGGTGAGGCTTGCATCGCTGTCGGTGGCGTCATTGCCACTGGCATCCAGCGGCGAGAGCGCAAGGCTGCCGACGGTGACAGGGAAATCGACCGAGTAAGTGCCAGGCTGGAGTCCGGTGAAGGTGTAGAAGCCCGTGGCATCCGTCGCGGTGCTGCCGATGGCTGTGCCGCTGCTGTTGAGCAAGGTGACGACGACACCGGCGATGCCGGGTTCGCCGGAGTCCTGGGTTCCGTCTTTGTCGAGATCCTTCCACACAAAGTTGCCGAGGCTGGCGAGCGGCGAGCTGTAGCCCGCGTCGAGCGTGGTGTTGCTGTCGCCAGCGGCGAGCGTGACGTTAATGGTCTTGCCGGTGGTCGTGCTGGCATCGCTATCAAGCGTGTCATTGCCACCGAGATCAATGCCGGTCAGCACGGAGCTGGCACCAGCGGTCAGCGGGAACTGCACGGCATAGGTGCCGGGCTGCAGATTCGTGAAGGCGTAGTAGCCGGTGGCGTCTGTTGTCGTTGTGCCGATGGCGGTGCCGGTGCTGTTGAGCAAGGTCACGATCAGGCCCTGGATGCCGGGTTCGCCAGCGTCTTGCACGCCATCGCGATCAAGATCGCTCCAGACAAAGTTGCCGATGGAGGCGAGCAACGGCGTGACATAACCCGCATCGAGGTCGGGGTAGTTCTGGCCTGCGCTGAGCGTGACATTGGTTGTTTTTCCGGTGCCGTCGTTTGCATCGCTGCCGGTGGCTTGCGTGCCTTGTCCGGCTTGTGTGAGAGTGGCCGTGGTGCCAAGCGCGGTTGGGAACTGCACGGCATAAGTGCCGGGCTGGAGATCGGTGAAGTTGTAGTAACCGACGCCATTCGTGGTGGTGCTGCCGATGGCGACGCCGCTGCTGTTGAGCAAGGTGACGGTGACGCCCTGGATGCCGGGCTCGCCTGCATCCTGGATGCCGTCCTTGTCGAGATCGTTCCAAACGAAGTCACCCAAGGAGGCGAGCGATGAAACATAGCCCGCGTCCCAGGTTGGATCATTTTCACCGGCCGTCAGCACGGTGGTGATGGTGAGTCCGGTGCTGGTGCTGGCATCGCTGTCGAGTGTGTCCGCGGCATTGTCTGCCGTGGTCAGGACCATGCCCTGGCCGATGATGGTCGGGAAACCGACACCATAAGTTCCAGGAGCCAGCTCGGTGAAGCTGTAGTAACCGAGGCTGTCGGTGGTGGTGCTGCCGATGGCGACGCCGCTGCTGTTGTAAAGCGTGACGGCCACACCTTCGATGCCGGGTTCACCAGCATCCTGGCGTCCATTGCGATTGAGGTCCTTCCACACAAAGTCACCGAGGCTGGCCTTCGTGGATTGGTAGCCAGCATCGATCGTTCCGTTATGCTGACCTGCCGTGAGCGTGACATTGGCGGTGAGACCCGTGCCAGCATTTGGATTGCTGTCGGTGGCAGTTGCCCCTTGCAGTGCGGTGGTCAGCGCGTTGCCATTTGGCAGTGTGGCGGGGAAGCTGACGCTGTAGGTGCCGGCATCAAGACTGGTGAATTGATACCAACCCGCGCCATTGGTCGTGGTGGTGCCGACGGCTGTGCCACTGCTGTTGTAAAGGGTGACGATCACGCCTTCGATGCCGGGTTCATTCGGATCTTGCTGACCATCACTGTCGAGGTCGAGCCAGACGAAGTCACCGAGGCTGGCCTTGTTGCTGTAGAAGCCGAAGTCGATGGTGGAGTTGTATTCACCCGCCACCAGTGTGATCGAGGGACTGCGGCCTGTGCTGATGTTGCCGTCGCTGTCGGTGGCATCTGTGCCGACCTGATCAGCGGCACCGAGGATGAGGCCATCGGGCAAGGTTGTTGGAACACCCACACTGTAGGAGCCTGGATCAAGGTCCCAGAAGTTGTAGAAGCCGACGGCATTCGTCGTCGTGGTGCCGACCGCCGTGCCAGCGCTGTTGTAGAGAGTGACGATGACGTTCTCGATGCCGGGTTCACCGACCTGCTGGATGCCATCGCGATTCAGATCCTTCCAGACGAAGTCGCCTAGTGAAGCCTTCGGTGAGTTGTAGCCTGCGTCGAGCGTGGTGTTGTTTTCACCGGAGACGAGTGTCACGGTCGGTGTGCGGCCGGTGGTGACATTCGCGTCACTGTCGGTGAGATCAGAGCCAACATCAGCCGTAGTGAGCACGCCGGTCGGAGTCAGCGATGCAGGGAAACCAACGCTGTAGGTTCCTGGCACGAGACCCGTGAAGCTATAGAAGCCGACGGCGTTTGTGGTGGTGGTGCCGATGGCGGTGCCACCGCTGTTGTAGAGGGTAACGACGACGTTCTCGATGCCGGGTTCATTGAAATCCTGCACACCATCACGGTCGAGATCCTTCCAGACGAAGTTGCCGAGTGAAGCAGGCTGCACAAAGCCACTGTCGAGGGTGAGATCGCTACCGCCACCCGCGAGCACAGAACTTTGAGCGCTGAGTCCGTTGCTGTCATTGGCCGTGGTGCTGCCGGAAGCATTCACAAGCGTCGGATTCCAACCCGCAGGCGCGACGAAGCGGACGGTGTATTGGCCAGGAGGCAGATTGGTGAACGTGTAAAGACCGGTGCTCGTAGTGACCACAGGCGCAATGGCCGCGCCATTGATGTCGGTGGTGATCTGCGTGGTGCCAGCGGCGTTGTAGAGAGTCACCGTTGCGCCAGCGAGGCCGAGATCGCCGCCTTCTTGGATGCCGTTGCCGTTCATGTCCTGCCAGACAAAGTTGCCGACCGTCACTGGCTGCACAAAACCACTGTCGAGTGTGTTGTCTGACTGACCGCTGGCGAGCACGCTGCTCTGGGCGCTGAGGCCATTGCTGTCATTCGCCGTGGTGCTACCGGGGGCGTTCACCAGAGTCGGTACATAGCCGGGCGGCGGTGTGAACTTCACCGTGTATTGGCCCTGCGGCAGATTCGTGAAGCTGTAGAGCCCCGTCGAAGTCGTGACAAACGGCGTGATGGCTCCACCAAGCAGATTGGTAGTCACCGGCGTGGTGCCTGTCGCGTCGTAAAGAGTGACGGTGACGCCTGCGAGTCCGAGTTCAGCCGGGTCCTTGATGCCATTGTAAGTGCTGTCGATCCAGACCAGATCACCCACGCTGACTGGCTGGGCAAAACCAAAGTCCACCGTGAGGTCTGTCTTCGCATCACCAGAGACATTGTCACTGTTGGCAAGCACACCGATTTCGGTGCCCGCATCAATGGGGGCGGTGCCGACATTGACGGTCACATTTGCGAGGATGCCGTTGGTGCCAGGAGCGGTGTTGTCCACGCCCTTCTCACCCGCGTTGTCATCGACGCCCGCGCCGTTCACACCGGGAACCGAGTAGTAGCCGAACAAAGGTCCGCCGCTGAGGAACTGAGAAGCAGGGATGCGCACCACGTAGGTTCCAGGCGTCAGATTCTGGAATCCATAGATGCCTTTCACGCTGCTGATCGTCGCCGTTGTGGTGGTGGCGATGGGACGGGTGGCGAGGGATTGACCTTGCTGGAACAACTCGACTGTGACGCCGTCGATGCCTTCGCCCGGCGTGTATTTACCATCTCCGTTCGCGTCGATGAAGACAACGTTACCGATACCGACAAGCACGGCGTCATTCCAGAAGCCGAAGTCGATGGTGAGATTCACATCGGAGTCATACGGATTGTCGGACGTGTTGAGGAAGCCGACTTCATAACCCGAATTTTGCGGCTGGCCGCCGAGTGCGAGCACAACGTCATCGCTGCGGAGACCGGAGCTGAGGTAAGTGATGCTGTCGAGGGCATCATCGCCATTGTCGTCGTCACGCAAGTAGCCTGGAGTACCACCAATGTTGATCAGCCCATTCAGCGGCTGGCCCGCTCCGAAGTTGGTCGGTGGTATGAAGACGAAGTAGGTGCCTGGATTGAGATTGCTGAAGAGATAGGTGCCATCAGGAGCCGTGGTCGTGGTGGCCACCGCAGGATCAACGAGCGGATTGGTGCCCGTTGCGAAAAGCCTCACCGTGACGCCATTGACGCCTTCACCGACGTCGTGGTTGCCGTCATTGTTGAGGTCGTTGAAGACGACATTGCCCACGGCGATGGGCTTGATGAAGCCGAAGTCCACGGAGAGGTTACCATTGTTGTCATCGACATTAAGTCCGTCTGGAGTGCCAAGGCTATCCTCACCGGTGGGCTCGGTGTTCGGAGCCAAAGTGAAGGGCTGGCTCGTGGTTGTGTTGCTGCGGACAACGATGCCGTTGCTGTCGGTGTTGCTGCTGTCGGCACCGGGGTCGAGTCCGCCAGGCGAGGTGATAAAGCCCTGGCCGGCTGGAACGGTGACGGAGACATTGTAGTCGCGTGGAAGCAGGTTGATGAACTCATACTGACCATCGGCCACGGTGGTCTTCACCGCTACGGCATCGCGATAGGCATCGAGAGCGCCTGTTGAGCCACCATCATAGCGGAGAGAAAGGGTCGCCCCAGAAATGCCAGGTTCACCCACATCTTGCTGACCGTCTTTGTCGAGGTCGAACCAAACCACGCTGCCCACGGAAACGAGATCTGGGAGATTCGGCACGAATCCAATGTCCACCGTCATGTTGCCATCGCTATCAGTTCCGGCACCTGCGCCAGGAGTCTGATTGTCACCCGTGGGTTCGAGGCTGGAGTGAAGTGTGACGGGGAGTGTTTTGACCACGCCGGGAGATTCGTAGTAGCCGTTGCTGTCTCCCACGACATCGTTATCAGGATCATTGCCAGTCGGCGTCGTGAGGATGTAATAAGGCGGCGGTGCCACGCCGACCACGTAGTCACCTGGAGGAAGATTGGTGAACTCGTATTTGCCTGAGTTTGGCGTGGAGATCGTGGCTACCTGCGTGCCGCTAATGTTGTTGGCGCGGGTTGTGCCATCTGCGAGGTAAAGGGTGACCACGGCCCCTGGCAGCCCGTTTTCACCGGCGTTCTGGATGCCGTTCGGATTGCCCGCGACGTCGCGTTTGTCGATCCAGATGTAGTTGCCGACGGAAACTGGTCGGATCAGGCCGAAGTCCACGGTGGTGTCGTTTTCACCTGCGGCGAGAGTCACGACTGAGCTGCGGATGACCCCTGAAACCAGGGTGCCGTTGTTGTCGGTATTACTTGGATTCGTATCAGGATCACCACCGTTGACGAGGGTGATGCTGTGCCCTGTAGGAGGAGTGACTGTGACGTAGTAGTCACCTGGCAGGAGATCCAGGAAACTGTAGCTCCCGGACGCTGTCGTCGTGACGTTCGGAACCGGATTGCGGTGAATGTCGATGGCCGGAGAGCCATCTGGGTTTTTGAGGCTTACAACGGCACCCGTGATGGCCGGTTCACCCAGATCCTGGATGCCGTTTCCATTGCGATCGAGCCAGACATAATTGCCGAGGGATGCGACGTTAACCGGGATGGGCACGAAGCCGAAATCGTCCGTCATGTTGCCATCAGAATCCACGCCTGAAGTCTGACCATCACTGGTCGTTTCACTGCTGATGGTGAGTGTGATCGGAGCACTCTTGGAGGCTGGGCCTGCGCCATCGATCACGCCGTTGTTATCATTGGCCGTGTTGTTGTCCGGGTCACCACCATTGACGCCAGTGGGCACGTAGTTGGCAGGAGGAGTGACCTTCACGACGTAGTCCGTGCCGGTGACGACGAGCCCGCCTGGGAGTGTGTTGCTCAGATTGCTTGGCATCAGGCCGGTGAATTCGTAGCGGCCATTCGAACCGGTGATTTGTGACGGAACGACGACTCCATAAGCATTCGTGACGGGCGTAACGCCATCGGCTTTGAAAAGCTCGACTGTGGAACCAGGGAGAGGATTTTCGATGCCGTCCTGGATGCCATTTCCAGTCGTCACAGGGGAGCCAAGTGTACTGTCGATCCAGACATAGTTGCCAAGGCTGGAAGCGCGAATTTCGATACCCGCTTTAATCGGCTCCGAAGGAGAGACGACTTCGTTATCGTTGGCGTTTTTGGCAGCGAACGCAAAGCTGTTCCAGGACACCTCACCGGCATCAGCATCGCTTGCCACACGGATCGGAGTGTGAAACTCAAGATCATCCAGGGGATTGATGACCAAAGCTCCGAAGTCGAAACGGATCGAGCGAATCAGGCTCCAGTTGGAGACGGCTCCAGCCGCCATCCAGTTTGGAACATCACTTCCAACAGGAGCCGGGCCGGAAAGTATCTCCGGGAAAAGTTCGGGACGTTGTGGGTTGGATGAAGTGCTGTAAGTGATCGTGATCGGGGCTGTTGTCGGAGCGTCGTAGGATTGGGTCCCTGTGTTCCAGCGGCGCACCGTGGCAGTGGTGGACAGCGGGCCTTCGAGATTCACGGCGTATTGCGAGCCACGACCGTCGCCGGTGGTCAGCACTCCGGTATCGCCGATGTAGGGAAGGATGTCATAAACGACCAGCGCAGTGGCGGGTTGATTGCCCGGATTGAAGAGGTAGTGACGGTAGTCCGCAGTTCCCAGGGGCAATGTTTTTCCCAATTGCGGAAACTTGGAGTAAACAGTATCGAGGTAGCCCAGAACCTGCTTTTCAGAGTCGAGACCAGCCAGTTCGGTGACGGTGTAGGTTGCTGTTGAACCGACGAAGATCTCGGTGGTGTTGGAGTCACCATCGAGATCCAGCGTGTCGGTAATCGGAGTGCCGTCGTCAGGGTGCATCGGCCCGTTGGAGAAGGTCGATAACACGATGGTGTTGATGCCGACTGTGCCCGAGGCAACGCCCGGATTGACCTGGGCCTGCAAGGTGACGACGGCAGATCCTGCGACGGGAATCGAACCGGTGAAGTTCAATTTGATCCTGGTTTGCCCAGGGAGGAAATTCGGCGTGATCACCGGTGAAGCCATCGTAAAGCCTCCAGGTGCGCTCGTCAGTGAGATCGAACCAGGAATCAAAGTCACGGTGCTCGGCAGCAGGTCAATGACCTCTGGATTGCTCAGGCCTTCGGTGGCTCCCGCCCCATTGTTGATGTTGATCGTGTAAGTCAGAATGTCCGTTGGCTTTGGTGAGGGGTTGCTCACGGACTTCTGGAGCGATGGGCGTGGGCGGGTCTCACGGATGGTGTTGACGGAGGTGACCGGCGTGCTGGAGGGCGTGCCGTTGAACACATAGCTCACCGTTCCATTGTTGGTGATAGGGTGGTTCTGAACACTTCCATCGGGTGTCTGATAGGTGACAATCCCGTTGTCCGAGATCGTATAGGCCACTCCATTACGATCCGGGGACCTGAACTGTCCGTAGATGCGGATGGCGTCGTTCGCAAAGCCCACGCCAACGGTGCTGTAGGTCAATCGCACCTTGGTCACCACATCCATTGCAGCCACCAGCGGCGGGACCAGGTTCACGACGGCGGAACTTGAGGTCACCGCGAAGGGCGACCCGGTGACCTCGGCATAGGCCGGATTGTTCTTCGTCGAGATCTCCACTTTGACATTCGTTGCTCCGCCAAACACCGTGTCATAACCCGTTTCAATACTCGATGGGAAGAACTCAGGCGGAAGCACGTCTTCGACCACCACATTGCTCAGCGCAGCCGTACCGGTGTTTGCCACGTTCAGATTGTAGTAGGTGGGGCTGAAATTCAGGGCTGGTGTGCTCGAAAACAGACTTTTGCTCGACGACATGCTCGCAGCGCCGGCATTGAGAGTGAGTGGCACAGTCGCGTTCGCCGACACCGGTGGCAGCCCCACCGGCGTTCCCGCTGCGGTCACTTGATTGACCACCGTTCCGCCCAGGGGAAAAGCTGCGGCCGGGTAGGCCACCCGCAGCAGATAACTCACCGACTGCCCTGCATTAAGCGTTCCCAGGTTCCAAACCACCGTATTGGCTGGAGGGCCGTTGTAGGTTCCCAAGCCCGATGGGATCATTTCCACCAGCACCGCATTGGCTGGAAGTGTGTCGGTCAGGGTGGCACCTTCTATATTCAGGGTGCCGTTGGCCGAGCCATTGGCGGCTGTCACCCGATAGACCACCTCACCGTCGTGCGCACCGCCGGCCACGATGGTTTTTGTGGTTGTCAGATTGGGAGCTGCAACGGAGGTCAGATTGACCGTTTTCGAACTAGGCGGATCACCAGTCGCAGTAAACACCGGAGTAATCGCCACAGTCTGACCGTTGGGGGTCGTCCCGGCAGGAAAACGAACACTGAGGCGCAATGTGCCAGTGGAACCCGCTCCCAAAGGATTGATGAAGGTAAATGTCGCTGTCCGCGTGCCCGGATTATAAAAGGCCGCTGTTGTATGGGCCGATCCTGCAAGCTGCACATCGGCAGGAACACCACCTGCCAGAGCTAGAGGGATTGGCACGTTAATCTGAGCATTCAGTGCATTCTGGGTGGTAGATGCATTCCGATACTTAATATCCACGGAGCCAACCTCGCCGATCAGGAGATTTGTACTGCCCGCCACAACTTTAACATCGGTTATCTCGACGGCAGCCATTAGCGAGCCCCCAAATAGAAGGGTCAATAGAAAGCTGATGTGTGCCAGCCAACCACGAGCGCTCCAATAGGTTTTGGAGACACCGCGTGGTCTAGGAAGATGGTGAGACGATGAGTTCATTTGAGAAAGAAGTGATGGCAGGCCTATGCCCTAGAAAAGTATGAAAGTTATGGCTAACATGATATAAATCAACTAATTTAGTCACTCTTGGTTAATTATCTTTAATGAGAGAGTATTCACAATTGATATTCATGCATGACTCGGTTACTGCGCCAAACCCTGCTTGCATGGGCCCAGCTTTTAGCCTCTGGCCACAATCAGAACCCATTTATCTTATAGGACACGGCAAATTCTGGAATTTGGGTGATGCCGAAGACATGCCCGTCGACAGTTTTGAAAGTCGATTTGCCGGACTCCTACCACCGAAACCTGTCCGGGATGAATGCCAAATTCCTTGGCGATCTGTTGCACGGTTTTCAGCCCCTTGAGGGCTTCCAAGGCCACACGGGCCTTGAACTGCGAGTCATGTCGTTTGCGTTTGTTCTTCATGGTCTGTGTTTGGGTTCGGGGTATGCCGCCCCAAGCCACAACCACCATAATCGCATACCTTAACCCCTGGCCCGATTTTCGGGGTCCACCTCACATAGTCCAACCAAGAATATCACTACCTCCGCGATCTCGCCGGCGACTTCTCGCTGATGGCGTGCCTTCCATTCGTCATAGACGCTCTTGAGTTCAAACCACTTCACCCCACCCAGCATATAAAAGTCAATACCCGCCAAGACTGATGCGTCGAGAGGGTATCCAAAATCCAAGGGGCTCCAATGCTTCGGCGCACATGGCGGCCAGGTCAGCAGTTTAGCTCGTGCCATCCAGCGCAATGTCTCCGCATACAGCTTTGATTCTTCATCCGCAGTCATCATCTATGTCTAGTTGATACGCGATGGAGGGCAATCGTTGATTAGACCGCCTCGCAATGCAGAAAAATTTCTCGTGCTCGAATCCATATCAGAAATCGCAGACAGCGGCGAAAGCTCACCCCCCCGCCCCGCCTGCTTGAACGGTCGCCTTATGCCGACAGCCTCTCAGGCTGTGCCGCATCCGCTCCGGGGAACGCGATCACGTTTTGAGGCGGCAGCAGCGAGCCAAGCCCCGTGCTGATGCGCTGCTTCTTATCCGCGTAAAAGTCCGCGGTCACGCGGATGTCTGAATGCCGCAGCAGTCGGGAGGCCGCGTAGATGCCTGCCGACTTTGCCACCAGCGCACCCGCTTCCTTCCGCAGCTCATGCAGCGCCTTTTGCGCCTTCACTCCATGACCGCGCAGCCACTCATAAAGCGCCGCATACACCGGCTCACAGCGGTAGCTCACCCGGCTTTTGAAGTCCGTTGTCGCCCGGCCCTCAATCACAAACTCGCCCTTTGCCAGCGACCGCCAGCGCCGCAGCAGCGCCAGCAACTCGGGATCAAGATCAACCTCGCCTGCGGAGTCCTCGCTCTTCGGGCGGAAATGCTCCGTGGCCTCGATGCGGATCACGCCCGCCTCCATGTCCACCTGATGCCACAGCAGGCAATCAATCTCCCGCTTTCGCAGGCCGCAGCACAGCGCCAGCAGCAGCACCTTGAACGCCTCCGGCTGAGTCGCCGCCAGCTCATCACCGGCCAGCCGTAGCAGCCTCTCCGCGTCGATGCGGGACTGATACCGCGTCTTTTGCTTCTTCCCGAAAAGCTCCGACAGGTTCACATCCCCCATCGGCAGCGGCTCCGGCAGTTTCAGCCCGGCCACATCCCGCAGCGCCTTCGCAATCTTCACCCCAAACATCGCCTTTGCATTCCGCACGAGGGAGCGGGCGGAATTCAGCACCCGGCGCTGTGCCTCGGGATTCGCAGGCTTTGCCTTCCGATAGGCCACCTGCCACGCGTTCACCTGTGCCGAGTCCAGCAGCGTGAGCGGCAGCTTGTCCACCGCCTCGCGCCATTCCTTCGAGCGGACCAAGGCTGTGTTCGGGTATTTCAACCTGCCTTTCGATGTGGAGGGCTGAAGATTTCCATCCTCACGTCGTCCAAGGCCCGCATGAAGCTGATTCTGGCCCTCCTGCTCCCCGTTCTCGCCCTTGCTGATCCTGCGTCTTCACTTGCTGGTAAAACCGCCACACTGAGAGACGAGAAGGGCAAAGCCTCGACGACCTCCAGCGCCTCAGGAACCAGAACGACTTTCAGAGATGCTCAGGGGAGGATGACGGGAACAGCCACACAATCGAGCACCGGCAAAACGACCTTCCGCGATGCCCAAGGAAGAATGACCGGGACTTCAAACACCAGCGGATCGAAAACTACCTGCCGAGATGCTCAGGGACGACTCACCGGGACCTCCTCAAGCTCATCCTCGGGAGTGACAACCTACCGCGATTCATCAGGTCAAATTACAGGCACCAGCACCATCCGAGGCAACACCATCACTTTCCGGGACGCTTCTGGACAGCTCACAGGAACAGCGACCGTGAAGCAGTGACCTGCTTTGATCACCTGAATTCTTCCAGCCCGGTCCATGATGATCGCACTGCCTGGCGAGTTCTCGGGTCGATCAAACCGACTTCCTCCACAGTCCAGTTCATACGCCCGAAATTGCACGGAGCGCAGGTGATCACGATATTGTCCAAGCTGTTGTCTCCACCACGAGCATGCGGGAGTAGATGGTCATATTGCAACCACATCGCCTGAAATGCGGCGTGTTGGTCAATATTCTTCGATCCCCATGAAAGTGCCTGGGGATACGCCTTTTTGATGCGCTCTCGGACCTCCTTGCGGATGAGTGGTATGCCACAGAACCGGCAGTGGAACCCGTCACGCTCATGCAGGACGTTCTTTTCCGCAGTGGTGGGCATACGAAGCTTCACCCGTTGCTCTTTGGGAATACTGGGCGGCGCATTCTCAACGGGCCGATATTGAACATACGGGCTGTTGCTACCCCAGAGGGATTCCGTCCATTCTCGAATCGCAGGCAGGTCAGCACCCCGGATCATTTCATGGGCTAGATTTGGATTGCCCGCGAGGTGTGCCTGGACCGCAGACTCAAGCAAACGTGCTGCCTCGCCGATTTCTGGGATGGGTTCTCGAAGGCAGGGGCGCAGGCTGGGTGTCATGTGTCTTGGTCTAGGCAGTCAGGGATGGGCAAGTTTACGCCCAAATAGAATCACGCCAGCAGTTCCGCCATGCGGTCGTGATGCGGACGGCGGACGTGGCTGTATGTGTCGAGGATGAGACAAGCGATACCAGAGGAGGCGACAAAGGTGTCGATTTGCATCACGCCAAGAGGTTCGCGGCTTCCCGGTCGTCCTCCTGTTCGATCACTTCAGAATAAGTCTTCAAAATCAGCACGCCACCATCCTTGTGTCCCTGCCATCGGCTGATGCGCTTCACGGCAATGCCTTTCTTGAGGGCGTCGATGATGAACATCCGCCGGAACGAGCGGGCGGAAAAAGCAGGCAGCTTGAGGTTCCTGCATGCCGTGGCTAGCGCTTTCTTGGGGTCGCTGATCTTGAAAACCTTATCCGATGCGGATGCATCGGGATTCTCCGCCCTGAGCCTTTCAAGCAACGGTCGTAGTCTGGCAAAGAGGGGAATTTGGAATGAGGTTTGCGTTTTGACCCGGAACAGCTTGATGGTCTCATCCTTAAAATTGATGTGCTCCCACTTGAGGCCGGATGTCTCGGCCTGCCCAAGGCCCGCCCGGCCCATGAACTCCAGGACATCCGCAGAATCATCCGCATGGTCTGTGAAGGGTTGCGCCCGCACCTCTGTCAGTATGGCCTCGAACTCCTGAGGGGTGGGCGCATTGCGGATCACCTGCGGGCGTCGCATGGCCTTGACCAGGCGCTTGTCCATCGGTGACCTCTGGATTTTGCGGTTGGCTGTCGCGAAGTCAAAAAAGGCCAGCAACCACTGCCGAGCGTGATTGTAGGCAGCCACCTTCCCATTCCACTGACTCAGCCATTTGGAGCACTGACTGTGATCCACCTTGGCAAGAACCTGATGGGCTCCACCGGGCCAGTTTGCGCACACATGGTCCGTGAGCTGGCGGTAGCGTTTCAGGGTTTTCGGGGCTCCGGTCCTTCCTGCCAGGAATTCTTTCATGTGGACGTCGAGGTAGGTTTTGTGCGCATCAGAAGCAGCGTGCTCCTGTTCACCCAGGAAGTCCCGCAGCTTCCGTTTGGCGACTTCAATGGTGTCTGTTTCAAGGCTCCGCCGGATCAACTTGCCAGAGCGTCTCACGACGGCATAGTAAACGCCGCTGCTGCGGTAGCGATACAAGCATGGTGCCACCCGAATCCACTGTCCCTTTTGATCTCCGTTCTTCCCTGCCGACATGCCGGGGAGATTATGAGTATACAAAATCAGTATCAACAGGGTTTTTCGGTATCCTGAAAAACGTCGCAAATCCCTCAGTATCAACAAAAAAGCGCGGATAGCTCAGTGGTAGAGCGGCTCGTTTACACCGAGTTGGTCGGGGGTTCGAATCCCTCTCCGCGCACCATCCATCAGCCCGTGGTGCGCAAGCCGGAAGCGATGGCATTGATCGAGATCAGCATGTCTGGCAGCATCGCATCGGCGCAGGCTTGATCACCGGACGCGATCACTCCGCGCCATTCGCGGAGCAAAGCGACCTGCTGGAGATGCAGCACCCGCAGCGGAGCCTCGCGGATGTCGAGCGTGTAGGCGAGACGCGGACGACGCTCGGCGAAAGTGCCCTGGAAGAGGTCTTCGAGGATCACCCGCGTGGAATCGAACTCATCGAGGATGCGCCCCATGAAGCGATCACGCACCGTGGCATCGGGCACGAGGCCGGCGTAGGCCCGCATGAGGTCGGCATTGGCGCTGACGAGCGAGCTTTCGATGTTCGTGAGCACATACTTGAGGAAGGCGGAGTCGTGCAAGGCGGCGGCGAGTGCCTTGTAATCCGCGGGACGTTCATCACGCAGCTTCTTCAAGGCGGAGCCGGCACCAAACCAGCCCGGCAGGTAGAAGCGGGCCTGCGTCCACGAGAACACCCACGGGATGGCCCGCAGGTCATCGAGCGATGCCTGGCCCGTGCGACGCGAGGGACGCGAGCCGATGCGAGAATTTTCGAGCGCATCAATCGGCGTGGCGGTGCGGTAAAAAGCCATGAAGCCTTCCGTGTGCAGCAGCGAGCGATACGCATCACGGCTGGAGGCCGCCAGATCATCGAGGATGTGCTCCACCGCCAGCGGCTGCGGCTTGGCATGGCGATGACGAGCCGTCGCGGAGGCCGCGGAGGCCATCAAAATTTCCGCGTTGTAAACGGCGGAGCTGAAGTGCGCATACTTCTGCGCGATCGTTTCGCCCTGCTCGGTCATGCGCATGATGCCGCTGAGCGAGCCCTGCGGCAGCGCATCCATGAACCAGTGCGTGGGGCCAGCACCACGACCGACGGTGCCGCCGCGTCCGTGGAAGAAAACGGGCTTCGCGGCATGCTGGGTGATCGTTTCGGAAAGCGCCTTCTGAGCACGATGCAGCGCCCACTGGCTCGCGAAGATGCCGCAATCCTTGTTCGAGTCCGAATAGCCCACCATGACCTGGAAACTGGGATCGCCGCCGAGCTTCTCACGAAGGGCGGAGAGGCTGTTTTGCGTCACCGGATGGCTCATGAAGGCCTCCACAATGCCAGGACCGGCTTCGAGGTCGCCCATGGTCTCAAACAAGGGCACGACCGGCAGCGGGCAGCGCAGGCCTTTCGGCGTCCATTCGGCCAAACCGGCCTCGCGGGCCAAAAGATACACGATGAGCAAATCTTCCACGCGACGCGTCATCGACACGATGAGCGATCCGAGGCCCGCGGTGCCAAAATCACGGATGTGCGCGGCCAAAACGCGATGACAGGCCAGCACGGTGTCCGCTTCCGGACCCGCGGAAATGCCCGGCGAGAGAAACGGACGCGGCGAACGCAGCTCGCGGTCCAGCAACGCCCGTTTTTCTTCCACGCTCCAGTCGATGAAGCTCCGCTCGTCGAGCAAACCAGCGGCACGCAGGAGTTGGTCGAGTGCCTTTTCGTGAAACGCGGAGTTTTGCCGCACATCGAGCGAGGCACTGTGGAAGCCAAACGCCTGCAAACGCTGCCGCACCGGCACGATGAGATCGGTCACCAACGCAGCCGCTCCGACCTCCGTGAGAGTCGCGGCAAAGGTGTTCAAGTCAGCGAGCAATTCCTCGGCCTGCGAGTAGGCGGCGGGCGATTGAGGCTTCTCGACGGCAAGCACGATCTTCGCCCGCATGAGGTAGGCGGCGCAGCGCCAGGGCTCTTCTTTGTTGCGGTCCAAAATGTAGGCCAGATCAATGTGCGGCTCGTTTTGCAGCGAGGCCGACAAGGTGGCGATGAGCTCCGCGAGCTTCTCCGGCGTGCGTTGGAAGAGCGAGCTGAGGGGCAGATGCGCTGCGAGATGCTCGATGGCACGACGCTGCACACGCAGCGCATTCGTGCGCAGGGCCTTCAACGCATGCTCGGTGACCTCCGCGGTCACAAAGGGATGCCCGTCGCGGTCGCCGCCGATCCAGGAGCCAAAGCGCAGCAGCGGTTTCACATCCTCAATTTGCTCCGCCGGGAAGCCCGCGGCGATCCAAGCCTCGCGCAGATGAACATGCGCCCGGTAAAGCGCTTCCGGAAACACCTCGCGGAGGTAATGAAGCGCATTTTGCAGCTCCGCCTCGATGCTCGGGCGGGTCACATGGATCTCGCCGGTGCGCCAGAGGTTCTCGAGCTGCGTTTGCAGCAGGCCGTGGAGCCTTGCCTGCTCACGCGGCGTGTAAGCGGTGTTCTCATGACGCTCCATCAGGCCGTAAATCTCGCGATGCAGGTCACGCACGGTCTCGCGTTTCGCCTCCGTGGGATGCGCCGTGAGCACCGGCTCGACAGCGACATCTCGCAGCACGTTGAGAATGTCATCGCCGCTCAAACCGAGTTCCAGCATGTCCCGCATGTTGTCCGGCCACAGGCCCTGCTCGGCCTCGGGGCCGGATTGCTTCTCCCGCAGCCGGCGGATCTGCGAAGCTGCACGTTCTTCGACGATGTTCAGGAGCTGGAAGGCGATCGAATAGGCCTGGCCGAGCGACCGCGTGGCCTGCACCTCGCCCTGCGGATTCTCACCATTGATCCACGGCAGGCTGGCGGCCAGTTGCGGCTCTCCCATCCGTTTCAGCACGGCGGCAAAGGCCTGCATGAGGAACTGAAGATCATCTCGAAGAAGCTGAAATCCGAGCTGGCGGAGCGACGTGGCGGGCGGGGTTGGCATGGGGTCTATCCTCCCAAGCAGGAACCGGGCCGGGTGCAATCAGCGAGTTGCTGAAGTTCAGAGCGCCGAAGGGAGCGCGGGCACGTCTGACCGCTGTTCTTGTTTCTTGGTTCGTACTTCGGGCTTCAGCCTTATGTGACATCAGGCTGAAGCTTGGACTCCAACGTCCGCGTCCCCGCGGTGGAGACACGACTCGCCTTGGGAAAGGCCCTGTTCCGCAGGAACAAGGCAACTTTCCCGCCCTCCTTGCCTCACAGATGGCTGTTGATGACCTCGGCGTTGCGTTTGCGGAGGCGGGCGGCGAGGTGGCGGGCGATGTTGGTGAGGAGCTTCGCGTGGATGACGGGCTCGGCTTTCATGAGGAGATCGAGCGCATCGGCACCGAGGGAGAGGGCCTCGATATCGGTGTCCGCACGCACGGTGGCGGAGCGGGGCGCACCATCGAGCAGCGCCATCTCGCCAAAGGTCATGCCGGGCGTGCAGGTGGTGACGCGGTAGCCGAGGCCGTTGGCGAGGGTGAGGCTGATGCTGGCCTTGCCTTTGAGGATGATGAGCATCTCGGAGGCAGGGGCACCGGCCTCGAAAACGACGCTGTCCTTGGGAAAGTGGCGGGTGGTGAGGAGCCGCGCCACTTTTTCACGGTCGGCGGCGGTGAGGTTGTGGACGAGCTCGCACTTCTCAAAAGGCACGGCGATGCTGGACGAGCGGCGGTCGCCGAGGGTTTCGAGGAGGCGGTTCTCGCAGAATTCGAGCGCGGTGTCCGCATCGTTTTCCCAAGCGAGCCGGGCAGGCGGAGCATCGCCATGACGACGACGCGCGGACCGTTTCAGGATGGAAACATGATGGCTGCGGGTGACATGCACCCAGATGCCCTGCGCGGCCAGGGCCTCGAAGGTATCGAGAAAGAGCCGGCTGGAGACGACATCGAGCTGCGGCACGCGGCTGAAATCGAGGATGTAGGCGAAGGCGGTGTCCGCACCGGCGAGCAACTCCCGCACGACACGTTCCGCAGGGCCGAAGGTGACATTCCCCTGGATCTCGAACAGCCGGATGCGCTCACCGTGCTGGCGGAGCAACTGCGCCTCCTCCTCCGGCCGTGCGCGATTCGAGGCGATTTGCGCCCCCGTGATGCGATTCCGAATGACGGAAAGGGAGGGCGTGGCGCTGTTGAAGACGTGCAGGTTGTAGCGATTCGAGAGCTCGCGGCACACGGCGATGCCGCGGGCGCTGTTGCCACGCTTGTCGAGCAGCGGTGAGAAGACGGCGACGGCCAGCTGGCCGGGCAACACAGCGAGGATGCCACCACCGACACCGCTTTTCGCCGGCATGCCGACATTGTACAGCCACTCGCCCGCGGCGTCATACATGCCGCTGGAGGCCATGACGCTGAGCACGCTCTCGACGTAGTCGCCAATGATGGCCCGCTGGCCGGTGAGCGGGTTCACACCGTCATTCGCCAGCGTCGCGCCCATGAAGGCGAGGTCGCGGCAGTTGATGAGGATGGAGCACTGCTGGAAGTAGGCCTCGAGGCTGGGCATCGGGTCCTCGGTGAAGATGTCGAAATTCCGCAGCATGTAGGCAATGGCGCGGTTGCGATGCCCAGTCTCGCTTTCGGAGCGGCTCACGTCTTGATCGATGGTGAGCTGCCGCCCGGCGTAACGCGAAAACGTGTCGAGAATGCGGTTCACCTTTTGCCGCGTGGTCTTGCCCTCGACGAGCCCGGTGGTGGCGATGGCACCCGCATTGATCATCGGATTCAGCGGACGGCCGCTAGGATCGAGGCTGATCGAGTTGAAGGGCTCGCCGCTGGGCTCCATCCACACCTTCGAGAGCACCGTTTCCTTGCCGCTATCCTGCAGCGCGATGCCGTAGGTGAGCGGCTTGGAGATGGACTGGATGGTGAAAAGCTGCCGCGTATCCCCCACCTCGTAAACCTGCCCGTCGCAGGTCACCACGCAGATGCCGAACCAGTCCGGATCAGCCTTCCCCAGCTCGGGGATGTAGGTCGCCACCGAGCCTTCGCGCAGTGGTTGGTATTTGGCATGGAGTTCCTCCAGATAAGACTGGATCGGCGAGGCAGGGCGTGAGGTCTCGGGCATGTGGTCGGCCCTCATTGCCAAGCAAGAAGAGTGCTAACTGGCCGAAAAGTTTGCCCGAGGGAGACCACTTCATTCATGGCGCGTTTCAAACCGGGGCGAGACCGCTCCAGGCAAGGCGCATTCTTAACACTTGGACCACCAGGCATTGAACCTCTCACGAACGGGATCGAGCAGCAGATGAGCAACCGCAAGAGCCGCCGCGGGGAGATACACCAGTGGCGTTTGTGGCATTCGCACCAGGATGCATTGCACATCTGACGACAGCATTCCCAGACAATCCACCACCAAAATCAACTCGATCAACCGGTGCCACCAACGTCCCTCGATTCGCATCCACAGCCAGATCAGGAGGACGACAGCCAGCCGGACGGCCACAGTTGGAGAACCCAAGAGCAATGCTGGCATCCATGTGGCGAGCCAATCGCGCTGGAAGAAGCCGATGCCGATATAAATGCAGGTCCACAGCCATCCGAGTCTGCGCTGCCAAGCCGCGAAGGGTGCCGCACGCATCCACCAGACCCAAAAGACGGGAAGAATAGCCATTCCGATCCAAAAGAACACACGTCCCCGTGTCGTCTCGAGTTCAGAAGGGGGCGATTTCATGGTCAGCGGACGCCATTTTAGCAGTCGCCGGATGTCTTTCAGCAGCAAAATCGTATCGGGGCCATTCCTGGCCCCTCCGGCGGGGCAAGAATGCCCCGGCTACTAGGCGGCGAGCTTGAACTCGGTTTCGCCGTCAGGCCTGTCGTTGAACTCGAGCTCCTTTTCCACGCGGAGGTTGTCCACGATGTACATCTGGCGCTCGGGCGTGTTTTTGCCCATGTAGAAGGTGAGGAACTCCTTCACGCTCTTGTGCTCGCTCGGGATCGGGTTGCCCTGCTCGTCGAGAGCGTGGTCGCGGATGGTGACGGGCTCCAGGCGCATGTGCGGGCCGATGAAGTGCTTGAACTCATCGGGCGAAATTTCGCCAAGACCTTTGAAGCGGGTGATCTCGGCGTTTTTGCCGCAGATGTGGATGGCACGCTGGCGTTCCTCGTCGCTGTAGCAGTAGAAGGTGTCCTTCTTGTTGCGCACGCGGAAGAGCGGCGTCTGCAGGATGTAGAGATGGCCTTTGCGCACGAGCTCGGGGAAGAACTGCAGGAAGAAGGTGATCATCAGCAGGCGGATGTGCATGCCGTCCACGTCGGCATCGGTGGCGAGCACGATGCGGTTGTAGCGCAGCTCTTCGAGGTCTTCCTCGATCTGAAGGGCGTTGGCGAGCAGGTAGAACTCCTCGTTCTCATACACGATCTTCCGCGTGAGGCCGAAGCAGTTGAGCGGCTTGCCGCGCAGGGAGAAAACGGCCTGCGTCTCGACATCGCGGCTCTTTGTGATGCTGCCGGAGGCGGAATCGCCCTCGGTAATAAAGAGCGTGCTGTCGTCGCGGCGCTTGTCCTTCGTGTCGAAGTGGATGCGGCAGTCGCGGAGCTTCTTGTTGCAGACCTTGGCCTTGCGGGCGTTCTCGCGAGCAGCCTTTTGGATGCCGCTGATCTCTTTGCGCTCCTTTTCGTTCGAGTTGATCTTCTCTTGCAGCGCCTTGGCGACATCGGCGTGCTTGTGGAGGAAGTTGTCGAGCTGCGTGACGACGGTATTGAGGATGTGCGTGCGCAGATTGCGCCCCTCCGGCTCCATGTGCGTGCTGCCGAGCTTCGTCTTCGTTTGCGATTCAAAGACGGGCTCCTGCACCTTCACGCTGACGGCGGCGATGAGGCTGCCGCGCACGTCGGCGGGCTCATACTGCTTTTTGAAGAACTCGCGGCACTCCTGCACGATGGCCTCGCGGAAGGCGGCGATGTGCGTGCCACCCTGCGTGGTGTTCTGGCCGTTGACGAAGCTGTAATACTCCTCGCCATAGCCATTGCCATGCGTGAAGGCGATCTCGACATCTTTTCCGGCAATGTGGATGATGGGATACATCGGCTGCTCGGTGAGCTTCGTGCGGATGAGGTCCATCAAACCGTCCTTGGACTTGAATTTCTCCTCGCCGCCGGGATGGCGCAAAACGAGCGTGAGACCCGGATTCAGCCACGAATAGAAGCGCAGCATCTCGCGGACGAAGTCGAGGCGGAAGTGCGTGTCATCGGCAAAGGACTCCGCATCCGCCCGGAAGGCGATGCGGGTGCCGTTCGGCTCCGTGCAGGGCTTGGGCTTGCCCATGTCGTAAACGACGAGTCCCTGGCTGAATTCGATGCTGCGGGTCTGTCCATCGCGGATGGCCTGGATCTCGAAGAACTCGCTCAACGCGTTCACGGCCTTGATGCCGACGCCGTTGAGGCCCACGGAGCGTTTGAAGGCCTCCGAATCGTATTTCGCGCCCGTGTTGATCTGCGCGGCGCACTCCATCAGCTTGCCGAGCGGAATGCCGCGGCCGTAATCGCGCACGGTGACGGTCTGCGCCTCATCGATCTCGATTTCGATCGTGTTGCCGAAGCCCATGACGTGCTCGTCGATGCAGTTATCGACCACTTCTTTGAGCAACACATAGATACCGTCCTCCGGCAGCGAGCCGTCGCCGAGCTTGCCGATGTACATGCCCGGGCGCAGACGGATGTGCTCACGCCAGTCGAGGGACTTGATGCTGTCTTCAGTGTAGTTGTGGGCGGGGGCGGCCATGGAAAGAAAGGACGAATGATGAAATCAGAATGACTAAAGGGACGGCGTGAGATGGCAGAGAGGGGGGGCGGAGTCAAGCCCAGCGCCCCATTTGGCCGTGGTGATCCATTTGGGATGTATTCGGGGCATTCTTGCCCCGTCCAGAGGGGCCAGGAACGGCCCCGTTACTTGGCGAGGGCGGCCTCGATGACCTTGCCGTCGGCATCGGGGAACGGGATGCCGAGCAGGCGGGCCATGGTGGGCGTGATGTCCACATTTTGGACTTCGTCGATGACTTTGGCCTTGGCGATGCCGGCCCCGCTGATGACGCAGCAGCCATACATGTTGGGCATGAGGTGATCATGACCGTGGGCACCTTTCGGCGGATCATTCGGGATGACCTCATTCGTATCGGCCAGCGAGTCGGTGAAGGTGTAGCCATCGGCGGCGAGCAGCACGAGATCCGGCTCGCGAGGGTCCGCGGCGGCGGTGATGTGGCGAAGACGCGTGGCAAAATCCTTTGCAGCAACGGCTTCGCTGACGCCTTCGAGCTTCGTCAGCTTCGGTGCGATCTCCGCGAGGATACTGTCGCGATTGGCTTCATCGAGCACATACACGAAACAGGCACCGCCTTCGGCCATGGCGAAGACTTTGGAGTCGGGCGCGAGGCTCTTGCCGAGCACGCTTTTTACAAAACCATCCTTCTTCAGGGCGGCGTTGGCATTGATGGACTTGGCGAAGGTGACGAAGCCGTGGTCAGTGGTGATGACGAAGGTCGTTTTGTCACGAATGCCAGCTTCTTCGCAGGCACGGATGAGGTCGGCGACACGGTTGTCGCTGTCATTCGCAGCCCAATAGGCCTCGGGCACCTGCCGACCATGCGCGTGCTCGAAGGAATCGAGGCTCACGAGATGCAGCGCGAGGAAGTTTGGCTTCTTCGTGCGGATGATATGCGTGGCGAGCTGGGTGTACATGTAGTCACGCTGCGCTTTGCCCGCGTTACCGAGCTTGCACCATTCCATCTGCTTCTCGACGGGGATGCCAAGAGCCCGCGCCTCTTCGAGAAGCTGCGGCGTGCCGTATTTTTCGAAGAGCTCCTGCTCAAACACATCCGGCACGGTCCAGTCGAGCGTCTTCGCGCCGCGTGAAGCGGGCCAGATGACACCAGCGGTGGTCAATCCGGCGGCTTTGGCGGCATCGTAGATGGTGGGTGTCTTGACGATCTCATCCTTGTTGAAGATCGGGTCGGGTATGAGCGGCACTTTTTTGCGTTCCTTGCGGTCGTAATACTCATTCGCCAGCACGCCGTGCCTGCCAGGATGCACGCCGGTGACGAGCGTGGTGTGATTCGTCCATGTCACGGTGGGGAACGAGGTCTCCATGCGCTTCACCCGCACGCCTTGAGCCGCGAGGGACTTCACGGCGGGCATGTGGCATTTGGGGTCATCAAAGTAGTGATGAGCCCAGCCATCAATGCTGACGAGGATGACGTGCTCGGATGGAGCAGCGGCATGAAGCGATGAAACAATGGCAAGAAGGGCGAGTAAGGTCGTGCGCATGGCTTTTTCCATACGCGATGCCCCGGCGGGCACTCACTTCTTTTTCTTCGGCGCGGCTTTTTTCGCGGGCTCGGGCTCGTCTGGCACCGGAATGGCCGGAAGAGCCGGTTGCACGGGCGGCGTGGGCTTCGGACCATCCCAAAGGAAGTGCTCCAGACGGATCTTCGTGGCGATCTGACGGGCATCATTGGCCCGCGAGCCTTTCACTTGAGCGATCTGCTCGGCGAGCTTGGCCGCGGCCTCCCACTGATGCGCGTCTTCGAGCAATTCGATGCCGAAGAAGCCTGCTTTCGAGAACCACAAATAGTCCGCCGGGTTGGTGGGCGGTGCGGAATCAGCCGCGCGAAGTGTGTCATAACAGGCTTCGAGAGCCTCGGCATCGCTGTCAGCTTCATGCAGCACGCTGGCGAGCGTGAAACCGGCCCGTGCCTTCCACAGGAAGCTCAACGAGCTGTTTTGATCCAAAAACTCACGCAGGAGCTTCGCGGCCTCTTCGAGGCTTTTGCGGTCTTTTTTGCCCTGAAGCAGCAGCACCTCAGCTTTTTCGCACAGCGTGAGATTTCGCGTCTCGGCATCAAGTTGCTTCACGGCGAGGATTTGATCGAGAACCTTCAACGCGGATGGCAGATCCGCCTGACGACGATACGCAAGCGCCTGCTGACGACGCGAGGCCAGGGCGAGCGGCCCGCCTTTCTTCGCGAGCGTGTCCCAGATCTCCAGCGCACGCTCACGGCCTTCCGCACTCATCACCGACATGGCAGAGAGCGCGGCGAAGTAGAGTGCGGTATCCGCCTGCGGTGATTCGGCATGCTCCTTGGCCACGATCTCAAAGCTCGTGCGGGCGCTGGCGAAGTCTTCGAGCTGAAAGTGAGCTCCGGCCTCCTTCATGCGCACCTCGGGCAGCAGCGGGCTTTTTGGCCAGGTCTTCGCAAAGGCCTCGCAATCGGCGATGAGTCCTTTCGAGTCTCCGCTGATCTCCCGCATCCAGAGGCGCGTGAAATCCATGCGCTGCGCCAGCTTTTCTTTCGTCGCGGAGGGCTCTGCGGGCAGGCGGATGTCATCGAGCTGCTTGCGTGCCTCATCGACACGCGGCGGCCTGCCCGCCAGCATGGTCTCCGCCAGCGCGATGCGAGCCTCCGGCAGACGTGGATGCCACGGACGTGTCGTGATGAAGGTGCGCAGGCTCTCCTCCGCGTCGTCGGCATGCTTCGCGGCGGATTCGAGGGCTTTGTTGAGCTGCAAATCAGCCGCGGAATCACCGGTGGCATCCTGGCTGCCACCCGCGGCTTCCAATTGAGCAAGCAAGCCGAGGTAAAGCACGAGATCGCCCCCTTTGAAGGCGGAGACGGCGGCATTAAAGAGTGAGCGCCGACGCTCCGAGAGCGTCGAGGCCACATTCGCCGCGGCTTGGAAAGACTCCTGCGCCGGGATGTAGTCTGTGCGGTTGAACTGAATGGCACCTGCGAGGAAATCGACCATCGTGCCACCTTGCTCGCCGCTGAACTGGGTGCGCCACATTTCCACGAGCTGCATCACGCGGGCATCAGCTCCGAGACCGGAGTAAATCTCCATCGCCACCCGCAGCGCGGCGCTGAGGCGCGGGTGCTCCGGATGCAGCCGGATGAAGCCCTCGAGCATGCCCGCGGCCTCCAGCGGACGCTTTCCCGCCTGCAACCACCGCGCGATGAGAAGCTCCGCATGCCCGCGAAACTCCGAGGTGGCAGTCAGCAACAGAGCGGAAGGTTGCAGCACCTGCTGCGCCTGGCTCCCCTGCACTGCCCAGCGCAGCACCGCCTCCGGCATGTCACGTGGCTCCGGCAGCGCGGACCACGCGCGGTGCAGCATGTCAAAAGCCTGCGCCCACCATTCGCTCCGCACACTGGCATCGAGCATCTTCACAAGGTGCTCGACGGCCTTCTGCGGCTGGTTTTCACGCATCCAAACCTCTGCCAGCGAGACCGCTGCCGCGTCCCGCGCATGCGCTCCACCGCTGGAAAGCTTCAACACCGCCTCCAGCGCCGGCCGCGCTTCCGACAACCGTTCGGTGAACATCAGGCAACGAGCGCGAAGCAGCCCCGTCGTGGCATCCTCCGGCTCATGAATCGCATCGAGGCGCTGCAGGGCCGCGGCCGCTTTGCCGGTATTGAGTTCGATCTCGGCCAGCAGCAGCGTGGCATGCCGGCGCAGCCCTGCGTCTGCCTCGGTGAGCAACGCCTCAACCTCCTCCTGCGCTGCCTCGTGCTCGCCGAGCGAGAACAAGATCTGTCCCAGCAGCAGCCGGGCACGCGGTCGGAGCGCCGTGGAGCCGCTGGTGAGCTCTTCACGCGCCTCTGCCTGGCGGCGCTCCAGCACGAGCGCCTGTGCCCGCCAAAAGCTCTCCTCTTCCAGTTCATGTGCATCAGCTAACGCGAGCACCTCAGCGGCCTTTCCCGTGCGGATCCAGGCCTCCGCGGCAAAGGTGGCCAGCGTCTTCACTTCGGACTTCGTCCACTGCTTGTCTTGCAACAGCCTGACCGCCTTCACCGCCGCCACCTCGGGCAGACCGTCCGCCAGCGCCTGTCGTGCCCGCGTAAAGGCCTCCGAATCCTCCAGCCCCGCGGCAAGCAACGCGGCAGGCAGGCATCCGATGACGGCAAGAATCTGAAAACAACAACGCATGAGCCCCAAGTCTAGGCCACCGCCGTGCGATGCGCCAGCCTGCGACGTGAAAAAACAGGGCGATTCACACGCCCCTCGAAGCCGCCATGGCTCCCGCGGCGACCAGGCCGACGACGACGAGCAGGTAGATGATCATCATGACAATCACCACGATGCCGGTGAACTTCCAAAAACGGCGTTGCTCATGCAGCGCGGTGTTCAGATCGGCAAGGCTGAGGCTGTTCTTGAGCTTGCCAATGCGGCTGCCATAGGACCAGAGCTTGAGCGCCGGATAGACATAGAACAGCGCAAACAGGAGATACAGGCCACCCATCGCGAGCACGACCATTTTGTTGCCCATGGGGCTGCTTGGCTGGGTCTTAGCGATGGCATCAGCCATGAACGAACCGGCAGCCATCATTCCCACCCCCGCCAGCACCATGAAGCCCACACCGATCCACAACAGTATGGACATGAACTGCACCCAGCCCTTCGTCCCGGCCAGCGGGGCGATGGTTTCGGCGGCGACGCTGCCTTCCATGCTGAGGGGGTTGGAGCCGTAAGGGTGGGCGGAGGGCGTGGCGTAAGGATTGGTAGGTTCCATGAGGGGTGCGGGTAAAACGTCGCCATGAGGCTAGCGGAACAAATGAAGTCTTGTCAAAACTTTCCGCCCCCGCTTGAGTACACTTCTGAAAAAACATGGCGGCGGCACGTCTGGACACTCTTCAACCTGTGGAACTCGCGGACGGCGTCGAGATCCAGCTCCGTGTGGCCGGCCCGGCGGTGCGCAGCACGGCGTGGTTGCTGGACTTGCTGGTCTTTCTCGTGGCGCTGTTGGTGATCGAAATCGGCCTCAGCATGACCATCGCGCATGTGATCGGCGGCGAGATGACGGAGGGTCTGATGATGCTGGTGATGTTTGTGATGAACTGGTTCTACAACGTGGTCTTTGAGGCCAGTTCGCGGGGCTGCACGCCGGGGCAAAAGTGGATGAAGCTGCGTGTCGTGAGCGTGACCGGCGGTCCGGTGACGGTTTCGCAGGCCATCCTGCGGAATTTCCTGCGTGTGATCGACTTCATGCCCTTTCTCTACCTCACCGGCTTTTTGAGCTGCCTCTTCACGAAGCGCTTCCAACGCCTCGGCGACCTCGTGGCGGGCACGGTGATGGTCTATACCGATCCACCGCCCGTGACGCTGCCAAAGACGACCGTGAATGCTGAGCGCCGGGCTCCGCCGAGACCTTTGAACCGTGAGGAGCAGGCGGCCTTGCAACAATTCCTCGAACGAGCCCCGAACTGGTCCGACGAGCGCCGTTTGGAGCTCTCCGGCATCCTGCAGCCGCTCACCGAAGCCGTCGGCATGGAGGGTCTGCGCCGCCTCGTGGGCATGGCGATGTGGATTCAAGAGCCGGAAGCCCCGAAACCGTCACCCCCGCCCTTTCGCTGAGTCATGACGCCCGCTCAATTCGAGAAACAAATCGAGCCGCGCTGGCAAAAGCTGGAGCGCCTCATGAATGACGCCGAGTCCTCGAACCCGAAGGCGGATGTCGTGGAGCTTCCTGCCACCTTCCGTCAAGTGTGCCATGACCTCAGCGTCGCGCAGCATCGCATGAGCCCGCAGCGTCTCACGCAGAAGCTGAACGATCTCGCCATCCGCGGCTACCGCATCCTGGAGCGACGCACCGCAGGCGGGGTGGAGGCTTTCCTGAACATGATGCTCGTCACCTTCCCGCAACTGGTGCGGAAGGAATGGCGGCTGTTCTGGTGGTGCAGCGCCATCTTTTATGTGCCGCTCACCGTGCTCATCACGATCACGCCGCACTACCCCGAGTGGTCGATGGCGCTGCTCGGTGCCGATGGCATGGCACAGGCGGAGGAGATGTATGGCCACGGCTCCGATCTGGTGGAGACGCTGCGCGGGAAGTTTGGCTCGGACTTCGCGATGTTCTGCTTCTACATCTGGAACAACGTGGGCATCGACTTCAAAACCTTCGCCGGTGGTCTCGCGGGCGGTGTGGGCTCACTCTTCGTGTTGTTGTTCAATGGACTGCACATCGGCGCCCTCGCCGGTTACATCCGCTATGCCGGTGATCCTGAAAGCCTGCTGCTGTGGGTGAGCGGTCACTCGGCGCTGGAACTCACCGGCATGGTCATCTCCGCGATGGCTGGTTTTCGGCTTGGCCTGACTGCTTTAAAGCCAGGACGCATGCTGCGAAAGGATGCGCTGGTGCTCGCCGGTCGTCAGGCGCTGCCGCTGATGCTCGGTGCGGCGATGATGACCTCCTTCGCCGCGGTGATTGAGGGCTTCTGGTCGCCGAAGCAGTTCGCTCCGGTCATCAAATACAGCTTCGGCATCGTGCAGTGGCTGCTGGTGGCGTCATTTTTGATCTTCTCAGGCCGGAGGAGGACGCATGCGGCTTGAGGATGTCACCATCGCGCTGCGTCCACGGCTTCCTTGGGAGGCGGTGGATCTCGGCTGCGCCATGGTGCGGCGTGATTTTGGCCGTGTGCTGGCGTTGTGGTGCATCACGGTGTTTCCTGTTTGGGCTCTGATCATCGCCCTGATGCCGAATGATCCCACCTGGGCATCGATGATCATCTGGTGGCTGAAGCCGCTCTACGACCGCGTGCCGCTCTACCACCTCAGCCGACGTGCTTTCGGCGTCGAGCCAAAGCTGGGTGAAACGCTCAAACAGTGGCCAAAGCTGTGGTTCGCCAACTTTTTGCCCGCGCTGCTGTGGCGTCGCCTGTCCTTCATTCGCAGCTTTGCCATGCCAGCGCAAATGCTCGAAGGCCTGCGAGGCTCTGCGGTGCGGAAACGCGTCAAAACGCTTGCCGTCGATGGTGGCGGCAGCGGCATGATGGTGACCTATGCGTTCCTAAAACTGGAGATCGTGCTGCTCTTCGGCCTGCTCTTCACCACCTACGGCTTTCTGCCGGAATCATGGGAGCCGGACTGGAGTGCTCTTCTCGAAGCGCCCGATGCCATCGGCCTCGACCGCACGCCCTTCGTCTGGTGGTATGTGAGCTGCTACATGCTCGCGATGACCGTCGTGGAGCCGTTTTACGTCGGCGCTGGCTTTGGACTGTATCTGAACTGCCGCACGCGCATCGAAGGCTGGGACGTCGAACTCGCCTTCCGCAAGCTCGCTGCACGCCTCGCATCGCCCGTGATGGCGCTGCTGACCATTGGCTTCCTTTTCACCAGCACCGTCATGGCGGAGGATGTGGGCAAAGTGACCGAGGAAGTGCTGAAGAGCCCCGATTTCGAGGTTCACAAGGTGAAGACCTGGGAATTCGTGCCGGACAAGATCAGCCTCGGCGATGCTCCCAAAGGCGATTTCAGCTTCATCGCCGCCATCGGCCAGGTGCTCTTTTGGGCCGTCATCATCGCCGCAGTGGTCGCGTTGGTTGTTTATCTCGTGAAGAACCTCCAGGTCTTCGCCTTCCGGCCGAAAGACGAGATTCAATACGAAGCGCCGAAGGTCGTCATGGGCATGCAGATCACGCGTGAAAGCCTGCCCGATGACATCCTCGCCGCCGCGATGGCCGCGTGGGATGCCGGAAACGCCCGCGAAGCCCTCAGCCTGCTCTATCGCGGCTCGCTTTCATGGCTCGTCACCCAGCGCCGCGTGCCCATTCGTGATAGCGACACCGAGGAAGACTGCCTCAGCCATGTCGCCCAACATGCGCCGCAGCCTGAAGCGACCTTCTTCCATCAACTCACCGGTGCCTGGGTGCAGACCGCCTACGCCACCCTTCCCGTCACTCGCGATGAAGTGATGCACCTCTGCGCCCGCTGGCCCTTCGCGGGGAAAGGAGGCGCGGCATGAGCACGGCGAAGCCAATCCAAGTGATGCGGGCACTCCTGCCCGCAGTTCTTCGCCGCCTGGCCCTCGGCTCGTTACTTGTCCTCCTCTGCTCCTGCGAAGGCCATTGGGAAGAAGTCGAAAAGGTCACTGGCTACCGCGGCAAGGCCCGCGTGAATCCCTTCCTCGCCGCGGAGCGTGTGCTCGACGAGCTCGGGCACGACGCGGAGCGGAAATTGTATCTCTCGAAGATGCCGGACTACGACGCCGTGATGTTCCTCTCGGCCGAAGGCGGGCTTTCGGAAGGTCGCACGAAGCAGGTGCTCGACTGGGTCGAGGGCGGCGGGCATCTCATTTACTGCCTCGGCGGCACTCGCAGCTACAACGACCACGCCACCGGCCTCGAACTCGGCATGCGGGTGCTCAACGAGGTCCTCGTCGAGGAAGGCGATCCCCTGCTCCGCGACCTCGGCATCAAAATGGAGAAGTGGGACCCCAAAAACATTCAGCAGGCGCTCAAAAAGATCGGAAAGCACTTCGAGGTCGACAAAGACTCCAAAGACAAAAAGGACGACCAAGACGCCAAAACGCCTTCCAAGGCCGAGGAAGAGCTCAAGAAGCTCTCCGTCGATGGCAAAGAGGTCAGCGAAACGATGAAGAAGGTCGGCAGCCTCATCGAGCAGGTCGTGGACGACCAGATGGCGGAGTTCAACCTGCGCTGGCGAGGCCAGCACTATCATTTGAAGCTCGCGGGCTTCCTTTCGATGGAACTCGACCGCAAGCTCACACGCGATGAATTCGTCGTCGGCACCACCAAAGCCGCCGCGGCGCTGCATCTCATCCGCGGTGCAGGCCGCATCACCGTGCTCACGCATGCGCGGCCTTTCCGCAATCGCTGGCTCGGCGAGCACGACCACGCCCGCTGGCTCTCCGCCCTCGTCGGCGAGGACGACGTGCATCAGGTGCATTTCGTCGCCGCGGCCACGGCGAGCTTTTGGTCGCTGCTCTGGGATCACGGCTGGATGGCCATCCTCACGCTCGCTGCCTGCATCGCCTTCTGGTTGTGGCGACACATGCCCCGCTTCGGCCCCCTCGAAAAAGTCGAGCTCGGCGAGACGCGACATTTTGCCAGCCACATCGCCGCGCTCGGCCAGTTCTTCTGGCGCATGCGCCGTCCCGATGTCCTCGTTCACGCCGCCCGCGAGGCCGTTTGGGAAAAACTGCGCCAGCATCACAGCGGCCTCGAAGTCCACACCCGCCAGCTCAGCGACACACTCGCATCGAGCATCGCCGAACGCTGCGAAATCCCCCTCCAACGCGTCCAGGACGCCTTCCACATGCCCGCCCCGCATCAGGCCCACAACTTCATCCCCCTCATGCGTGATCTTCAAACCATGCGCATGAAGCTCTAAGCCCTCCCTTTCTCCAACACTCCATCACTCCACTCCGATGAACGATCCCGCCTTCCCGCCTCCCCCGCCCTCCACGGTGCCACCACCTTACTCGCCGCCCGCGCCGAGCTACGCACCTCCAGTTCAAAGCTACACACCACCTCCTGCACAGCCCGTGTATGTGCCGCCACCGGCCAGCTACGCACCGCCGACCGTGCCCACCAGCACCTCCACGATGCACGCCATCCGCCAGGCCGTCGGCCAGGTCTTTGTGGGGCAAGATGAAGTCGTGCATCAAGTGCTCGCCGCCTTGCTCGCCGGAGGTCATGTGCTGCTCGAAGGCAAGCCCGGCCTCGGCAAAACCCATCTCGTGCTCGCCCTCGCCCGCACCTTCGGTGGGAACTTCCGCCGCATTCAGTTCACGCCGGACCTGATGCCCTCCGATGTCACCGGCCACACGCTGTTTGACCTCGGCAGCCAGACCTTCCGCGTGCGTCGCGGCCCGGTGTTTGCGAATCTGCTGCTCGCTGATGAAATCAATCGTGCTCCGGCGAAGACGCAGTCCGCTTTGCTCGAAGTCATGCAGGAAGCGCAGGTCACCATCGACGGTGAAAGCCATGCCTTGCAGCCGCCTTTCATGACCTTCGCCACTCAGAACCCCATCGAGCAAGAAGGCACCTACCCGCTGCCCGAAGCCCAGCTCGACCGCTTCCTGCTGAAAGTGCTCATCGACTATCCCGAAAGCCAGCACGAGGCTTGGATTGTCAAAGCCGTGGCCTCCAAAGCCGGTGGCAGCGGTCTTTCCGCTGGCGAGGTGCAGCAAGTCTGCACGCCTGAGGACATTTTGAACGCCCAAGCCGAAGCCGCCGCCGTGCAGGCCGTGGAGCCCGTCGTCGATTACGCCGTGAACCTCGTCCGCGCCACGCGACAGCACAGCGCCATCAGCCTCGGCGCCGGCACCCGCGGAGCCATCAGCCTCGTCCGCGTCGCCAAATCCTACGCCCTGCTCGAAGGCCGCGGCTACATCACCCCCGGCGATGTGAAACGCGCCGTCCTCCCCGTCCTGCGCCACCGCGTCCAGCTCTCCCCCGAGATCGCCATCACCGGTCAAACTGTCGATGACATGCTGAATGCCGTCGTCCGCACCGTCGAAGCCCCACGCGGCTAAACGACATTCGTCATTTCCCGATGCGCCCCACTTCCACGCTTCTCAAACTCCTCACCCTGCTGCTCGGCCTCGCCTTGGCCGCGTGCGTGTGGGGCCAGTTTGTGCTGCTGTGGCAGATCGCGGTCGCTGCGTTGGTGCTCGTGATGGCACTCGATGCCTTCTCGTTGCCGAAAAAGAAGCATCTGAAGGCCGAGCGATCTCTTCCAGGTCGTTTCGCTCTCGGCGTGCCTTCGCAGGTCACACTCACCGTTTCCCACGGATTGCGTCGCAAGCTCACGCTGCTGGTCTTTGATGGCATCCCCACCGCTGCCACGGCTCCGGGCCTGCCGCACACGCTCGTCATTCCGCCCGGCCAGTTCTCCGCGATGACTTACGAGGCCATCTTCACCGAACGCGGCCAGCATACCTTCACGCCCGCGCATGCGCTGGCCTCGTCGATGCTCGGCCTTTGGCAGCGTCTTTACCTCATCGGCACGGCACAGCAGACGCGTGCCTATCCGAACTACGAGCCCGTCGTGCGCTTTGCCTTGCTCGCGATGGCCAATCGTGTCGAGCAGATGGGCATCATCCGCCGTCGCCGCATCGGTGCCTCGCTCGATTTCCATCAACTGCGCGATTACCAAGACGGTGATGTCCTTTCCAAAGTGGACTGGAAGGCCACCAGCCGCCGCCTCAGCCTCATCAGCCGCGACTTCGACGAGGTGCGCAATCAGACCGTGCTGCTCGTGCCCGATTGCGGCCGCCGCATGCGGGCGCTCGATGGATCGCTCAGCCAGTTCGATCATTGTCTCAATGCCATGCTGCTCATCTCCTTCATCGCGCTGCGGCAGGGCGATGAGATCGGTGTGTGCGGCTTTGGCGGCACGCGGAAGTGGCTGCCGCCCGTCAAAGGCTCGCACAGCATGCCGAAGCTGCTCAATCACCTCTACGACTACGAGGCCACCAGCGAGCCGAGCGACTTCATCGAGGCCGCGGAGCAGGTCATGGCCCGCCAGAAGCGACGCGCCCTCGTCATCCTGCTCACCAATCTGCGCAGCGAGGACAGCAGCAGCCTCGCCACCGCCGTGCATCTCATGCAAAAGCGTCATCTGGTGCTCGTGGCCACGCTGCGTGAAGCCGAGCTGGAGGCCCACGCCTCCGTGCCCGTGCAAAACTTGGCCGAAGCCCTCGAATTCGGCGCCATGACGAACTACTTCACCGAGCGCCGCCTCCTCCTCGAAAGCCTCCGCGCCAACCGCGTGCTCACCGTGGACGAACCCGCACAGATGCTCCCCGTGGCGCTGGCCAACCGCTATCTCGACGTGAAAGCCGCCGGGACACTTTGAGGTGCCGCAGGCCGATTGAAGGCCAAGATCGGCGTTGTGGTGGCGTTTGGTAAGTGCTACTTGATTGCATGAAAACACTCCTCGCTCTCCTTTGCCTCGCCTCGCCGGCCCTTGCGGGCATGAAAGTGGCCACGCTACATCCCATCGTGGGTGATCTGGCCCGTCAGGTCGGCGGAGCGAACGTGGAAGTCATCGAAATCCTCAAGCCGGGAGGCGACGTCCATCACTTCGAACCGGCCACGAAGGACATCGCGGCCATGCGCGGCTCGAAATTGATCCTCGCCTCCGGCAAAGGCCTCGAAACCTACCTCGACAAGCTGCGCGACAGCCTCGGCGCGGGCGTGAAACTGGTCGAAGTCGGCGAAAAAGTGCCGTCGATTCCCTACGTCTGCGATCACGACCATTCCGAGGAGCACGACCATCATCACGGTGAGTTTGATCCGCACTGGTGGCACAGCGCCGAAAACATGCAGCGTGCCGCCCGCATTGTGGCCGATGTCTTTGCCGAGGCCGATCCGGCCAACGAACCCGCCTACGCCGCGAATGCCAAAACGGCCTCGAAGCGCTTCGGCGAGCTCAAAACCTGGGCGAAGATCGAGATCGCCAAGATCGACCGGGCGGATCGCAAGCTCGTCACGGCGCACAATGCCTTTGGCTACTTCTGCAAGGAGTTCGGTTTCGAGCCAATCTCGATCCTCGGCGTGTCCCGCAGCGATGATTCGAGCCTGAAGCACGTCACCGAGTCCATCGCCACGATCCGCGAGCATGGCATCAAGGCCGCGTTTCCCGAAGATCAGGCCAATCCGAAGGTGCTGGCCGAGATCGTGCGCAGCACCGGCGTGAAGATGGGTGATCCGCTCGTGGCCGACGGCACCGCAAAGCATGCGCACACCTTCGAGACGATGATCGCTCACAACGTCCGCGCCATCGTGGCAGCACTCGGCACTAAGAAGTAAGCCCCCATGCGAGGTTCGCCGCCCATCCAGCTGTTTTTGCTCGTGATCGCCTTCGTCGTGCTGGCGATCCCGTTGGCGCATCTTACTGGAAATGCGCCTGTCGAGCCTCCAAAAGCCGCGAAAGCCACGGCAAAGCCCAAAGAAGCCAAGTCGCTCGTTCGCGTGCGTTTTGTCCACAAGCCCGAGAAGCTCAGCGTGAAGCTCGGCGAGCGTGAATTGCTCGAAAAAGGCGACTGGATGGACAACGCGGTCGAGTTTGAGGCCACGCTGCCCTTTAGCCTCGATCTGCTCGTGGCCGCGGATTGGACTTATGGTGCTCCTGATCAGGCTTTGACCCTCGAAATCGAACCCGATGGCCAGGATACGAAGCGTGAAACCAACTGGTCCACCGCAGGCAGCCTCAACGAAGTGTATCATTTCCAATGGTGACCACCCACGACCATGATCACAGCTCGTGCGGTCATACGCACGCGGACGGCCACGTCTGCTGGGGCGGCGGTGGCGATGCTTCCACGCATCATCACAAGCTGGAGGTCTCGAATCTCCGTGTCACCTACCGCGAGGTGCTCGCTCTCGATGGCATTGGTTTCGCCACCGAATGCGGCCGCAGCATTGCCCTCATCGGGCCGAACGGAGCTGGCAAAAGCACGCTGCTCAAATCCCTCGCTGGTCTCATTCGCGCTGACAGCGGCAGCATCCTCTGGCGCGGCAAGCCGCTCACCCGCAGCAGCCATGAAATCGCCTACCTACCGCAACGTGGCGACATCGATTGGAACTTCCCCATCACCGTGCGCGGCCTTGTCGAGATGGGCCGCTATCCGAACCTCGGCTGGTGGCGCTCGTTTTCCCGTCACGACAACGACATCGTCCAGCGTGCGCTGACCGCGATGAACCTGCTCGACCTCCAAGACCGTCAAATCAGCGCTCTGAGCGGTGGCCAGCAGCAGCGCACCTTCATCGCCCGTGCCCTGGCGCAGGAAGCGCATGTCCTCCTGCTCGACGAACCCTTCACCGGCCTCGACAAACCCGCCCAGGAGAACCTTTCCAAGCTCTTCCGCGAACTCACCCACGAAGGCCGCCTCCTCATCGCCAGCCACCACGACCTCCAAACGGCTCCCGAGATCTTCGACGAGCTTCTTTTGATCAAGCGAAGCCAGATTGCGTTTGGGACGATGGCGACGGCTTTCACGAAAGAGAACATCGCATCTGCCTACGGCGAGAAATGACGAATGAGGAATTCCGAATGACGAACGAAGGCCCAATTCCCAATGACGAGCACCCGCGAAAGCCTTTCAGGCATTCGAGCTTCGTCATTCATTCGTCATTCTAAATTCGTCATTCGTCATCCCCCCCTCCACCCCCATGCTCCTCTCCACCACACTCACTGACTGCCTGGCCGAGCCCATCGCTCAGCGGGCGTTGCTGGCGTGTTTGATGATCGGGTTCGCGAATGGCTTTGTGAGCGCCTTCGTGGTGTTACAAAAGTCGGCGCTGAAGATCGGAACGCTCTCGCATGCGCTGCTGCCTGGCATCGCGTTGGCAGTGCTGGTGGCCGGTCTGACGCAGTGGAGTGCGCTGGCGGGCGCGGTGTTCGCCGCGTTGATGGTGGGCTTGGGATCACTCTTTCTCTCACGCACCTCGCGACTCGATCAGGACACGGCCATGGGCATTCTCTACACCACGGCCTTCGCGGGCGGCCTGCTCATCCTCACGAAGCTCGACATCCGTCAGCAGCTCGATGAATGGCTCTTCGGCAGCATCGTCGGCATGGCAGACAGTGATTTGTGGATCGCCTTCGGCATCAGCGCTGTCGCGGTGCTCGCCTTGATCGCGCTGCAAAGGCCGCTCTTGATCTATCTTTTCGAGCCCAACATCGCCGCGAGCCTCGGCGTGCCCGTGCGACTGCTTAGCTATGCGTTGTTTGGCATCACCATCCTCGTGCTCATCTCCTCGTTGCAAGCCGTCGGCTGCATCCTGAGTGTCGGTTTGATGGTCGCACCAGCGGCGACGGTCTATCTGCTCACGAACAATGCCCGCACGCTCTTCTGGGGCGGCGGCATCATCGGCGGCCTCGGCTCCGTGGCGGCCTTTTTCCTGTCGTATCCGCTCGGCTGGAGCGTCAGCGCCACCATCATCGTCGTGCTCGGTGGCCTCTTCGTGCTCGCCTACATCTTCAGCCCGCGATACGGCCTGTTCAGTGCTCGCAAGCGTTGAGACTCACCGGCGACTTTGCATCCATTCAAAGAGCTGCCGACGCTGCACCGGCAGTCGTTTGTGAAACACATCCGCGATAGCATCGGCGGCAAGCGATTCGCCGCCCTCGGGAATGATGCCGAGGGCTTCAGCGAGGCGTTGCTCAAAGCGAAGCACCAGCGCCGGGCTGGGATCTTTGTCGCAAAGGTAATCGAGTGCCTTCACGAGCAGCGGATGCACCTCCGGCAGCGGCGCATGACGCTCGGCCACGAGCGTGATCAGCTTCACCAGATACGTCGCGGCGAGCACGCGGCCATAGCTGGTGCGCAGGCCGAGGCGTGGATTCGTCCAGCGGGCCTCGGAAAGGATGCCGAGGTCCGTGGACTTGCCAGGCACGAAGCGCAGCTCGCAGCTCACGAAGAGGTCCAAAAGCCCCGCGAAGGGTGATTTCGGCCTCAAGGCACCTTTCGCGATCGTTTTGAAGATGCCCAGCTCCGCACAGCACCACTCGACGATCAAACTCGTCTCCGTGTGCCGCTGCCGGCCGATGAGGATGGCGTCTGTTTTTTGCATGAGGCGGCCAAGGCTTCTGTAGCCTTCGCCGCGTCGCGGGCAAGCTCAAGGCGTGCGCCACGACACGATGTCGTCAGCCGTGTGCGGACGTCCGTCCTTGCCACAGCTGTAAATCGCCATGTCGAGGATGAGGAAGGGACTCGCAGGCTTGCCACCGGGGTGAGCGATGGCCGGGTCCGTGCTCAGTGCATCGGGATTCGGCACCTGACGATCGCCATTCACATCAAGAATGACACGGAGAGGCTGCCCCCACATGTCGTGAAGCTTCAGCGGCCTCGATCCATTCAACAAACCATGGCGATCACTCTTCGCGGTCGGGAAATTGACGAACTTCGTGCCTCGCGGGTTGAGGTTGACCGCGCCCGTTTCGGCCGGCAGACCTGCCATCGAGTCCACGAGAGCATTGCTGCCATCGGTGAACCATTCTTGATCGTCGTGAGCATCGACCAGCGGCAAGCGCCCGTAGTCGGTCAAGAAGCTGCCGATGCCATTTTGCAGTTCGACGATGAGCGCTCGCGTTTTGAGGCGGTTGCCATCATCGAGGATTTTGATGACCTGGGATGCGATGAGCGAAGAGAGCACACCGATGATGGCGATGACCAATAGCATCTCCACCAGTGTATAGCCCCTGCCCCACCGCCGTGTTTTGGCGGACATGATCCGCCCATAAGGGAATGCGAATCGCGTTTTCATGGGGCGGTTATACCAAACCGGCCCTTTCGCGGTCAACGGTCTTTTTTACCGCATCACATCCGCGGAGCGGCTGATACCCCAGCAGAGCATCCCGGCAAAGGCGAGCAACTGAGCCCCGCTGATAGCCAGCAGGCGGTTGTGACCACGGCCCGGCTCCTCGACCAGAATGCGCCAGCTGATGAACAAGCCCACCGGAAGCGTGATGAGCGGCATGGTGAAGGCCTGCTCAAGCCCTTCGCTGAACCAGTAGTAGCCGCTCGCATGCGCCGCGGCGATCAGCAGCACGATTTCCGCCTTCGCAAAGCCAGTGCCAAAGCGCACCGCGAGCGTGCGCTTGCCGGTTTGCGCATCCTCCTTTGCATCGCGCAGGTTGTTGATCGCGATGAGCACCGTGCTGAGGCAGCCGATTTGAAAACCGGCCACGAAGCTGTTCACCAACCACTCGCCCGTGAGCACAAACACCGTGCCGGTGACGGCCACGAAGCCGAAGAACAAGATCACAAAGAGCTCGCCGAGGCCGCGATAGGCCAGCGGCATCGGCCCGCCGGTGTAGCCAAAGCAAAAATAGAGCGACGGGATGCCGATGAAGAGGATCGGCAGGCCACGCAGCTCAAACAACGGCAGCGCCAGCAGCGTGGCGATGCCGAGCATGACCCACGCGGCGAGCTTCACCGTGCCCGCCGAGGCCTGACCAGCGGCCGTGATGCGTCGCGGGCCGATGCGGGCCTTCGTGTCCGCGCCTTTGAGCGAATCGAGAGCGTCGTTGAAGAAGTTCGTGGCCACCTGCAGTGCGATGCAACTGCCCAGCGTGCACAGCGCCAGCTTCGTATCCACTTTGCCCGCCACCTTCGCGGCGAGTGCCCAGCCGACCGCGACAGGCGCGATGGCGGCACCGAGGGTTTTCGGGCGGGCGGCGGCGATCCAGTCAAAAAGCGAGGCCATGCGAGGAGTGTGGGCGGCTGTTTTACCGGGGATGCCATGCCTGCGCAACTCTGCGGACAAAATTTGCTCTAACGCCCAAATGACACGCTCCGGCGTTTGCCCTTCCATCATCGGCTCGTAGCATGGACGACCATGAATCTGCTCCGACTTACCGCCTGCCTGCTTCTGACCACCGGCCTCGCCACGGCCCAAGATGCCGCCGCGCAGCTCGCCGATGCGAAGAAGCTGCTCAAAGAGGTCTCGCCCGGCCAGTTTGATCTCAATGGGATCCAGATCAACGCGGCCACGCGTGAGCTGCGCATCCCATGCAGCGTGCTGCATCAAAAACTGCCCATCGAATACGTTCTCTGCCACGAAGCCGGCGAAAAAGTCCACGAAACCATCCTGCAAACCGCCGTTCGCCCCATCGAGGTCCAGCTCGCCCTGCTTTTGGCAAATTACCAGCCGGGCACGAAGGGCATCCTCGACAAGCTCGATGCCAAGGAAGAGCGCCCGTATGCCTCGGATACCGAGCCCGCGACTCCCGGTGCCAACCGCCTCGCCATCCACTGCGAGTGGAAAGAGGGCGAAAAGGTCAAAAAGGTCCCGCTTTCCGACTTCATCCAAGACAGCGACACCCGCAAAACACCGCCCGACCTCGACACCTGGATCTTCAACGGCTCCATCATCGACAAAGACGGCTTCAATGCCGAGATGACCGGCTCCATCATCTCCACCTACGTGGACCGCCAGGCCGTCATCAACTCTGCCGCCAAAGGCAACCACCGCGATGATTTGTGGATCAGCATGCCGTCGAACATTCCCGCCGAAGAAACCAAGGTCACGCTGATCATCACGCCCGCGAAGTAGGTCGGGAAGGTTTGGCGACAAAGACCACCGCCAACCTCTCGATTGCCTTCGCCAAACTTCCCGACTGCTCCCAGCGCACACGCCAGCCCCCACACGTCGGGAAGTTCGGCGAAGTTCATCTCACCCGTAATCAACGTCCTATCCGCCGAACCTTCCCGACCTACTCCAGCCGGTCAAAAAGCGGCCACAAAGCTCCACCAATGGTCAAGAATGGTTCTTCATCCGATGCGTGACATCTTGATGATTGACGCCGCCGCCTTCCAACCTCCCATCCAGCCATGAAGCTCTCCACCCTCTTCCTCGCCGCCACCGCCGTCTGCGCTTTCGGGCAGGCCTCCACGCAGGCTCCGCGTCATGAATCGCTGAAACAGGAGCTTCGCCTCAGCGTCGAGCGAGGGCTGAATTTCCTCCGTGGCACACAGAACAAGCAAACCGGCCAGTGGGGTGAGGCCGAGCCCGTGGCGATGACTGGATTGGCCATCGCCAGTTTCATGCTCGATCCGAATCGCAAGCCCGGCGATGCCGTCCCGGCCGAGGTCGAGGCCGGCACGCGTTACCTGCTCAGCAATGCCAAGCCCGATGGCTCCATCACGATCAAGGCCCGCGCCACCTACAATACCGCCATCGCCCTCACCGCGCTCATGCTCAATCCGAAGCCGGAGAACGAGGAAGTGATGCTCAAAGCCCGCCGCTACCTCGTCACCCGCCAGCTCGATCTCGACGAGAAGGGCAAGAACGACGCCGCCACCGATGGCGGCATTGGTTATGGCGAGGAAAAGGCTACCCACGCCGACCTTTCGAACACCACCTTTGCCCTCGAAGCACTCTACTACGCCCAGTCGCTGCTTGCGGACAAAGGTGACGCCGCGAAGAACGAGCCTCAGCTCAACTACGCTGCCGCCATCGACTTCATCCAGCGCTGCCAAAACCGCCCCGAGAGCAACAAATCGAGCTGGGTGAGCAAGGACCCCGCTGATGCCGGTGGCTTCATCTACAACCCCACCGAAACCCGCGGTGCCAAAGTGGAGCTGCCCGATGGCCGCATCGCCCTACGCAGCTACGGCAGCATCAGCTACGCCGGTTTGTTGAGCTTCATCTACGCCGGTCTCGACAAAAAGGATGAGCGTGTGAAGGCCGTGCTCGAATGGCTGCGCAACAACTACACCGTCGAGGAGAATCCCGGCCTCGGCGCCCAAGGCCTCTTCTACTACTACCACACGATGAGCAAGGCTCTCGCCATCGCCGATGTCGATTTCATCAAGACGAAGGACGGCAAGACCATCGACTGGCGTGCGGACGTGACCAGCAAGCTGCTCAACCTCCAAAAAGGCGACGGTTCATGGATCAACGACCAAGGCCGCTGGATGGAAAGCGATCCCGTGCTGACCACGAGCTACATCCTCATGGCTCTTGGCCGCATTCATCAGACGCTCTGAGCCCTCGGAGAAGCTGTGAAATGCGGTTGCGCACACCGGCACCTCGCGGTGTGTTCGGGCTCAATTCCCTTTCCCTTCATGGCACACCGTTTTACCTGCACCGAGCGCGTTCAGTTCTCCGACACCGACATGGCGGGCATCGTGCACTTCTCGAACTTCTTCCGCTACATGGAGCGTGTGGAGCATGCCTTCTTCCGAAGCCTAGGCTTCTCGATCGTCGATCCGCCCACGCAGGCAGAAGAACGCGTTGGCTGGCCGCGAGTGCATGCCTCGTGTGATTACTTCTCCCCGCTGCGCTTCGAGGAGGAGTTTGAATGCGAGCTCCTCGTCGAAGAAGTGCGCAGCAAGGTCATCCGCCATCTCATTCGCTTCTGGAAGGCAGATGGTGAACTGGCCGCCGAAGGCCGCATCACCGCCGCGTGCGTGCGCCGTGATCCCGCGACGGGCAAAATGAAGGCCATCGAGATCCCGCAGCGCTTCCGCGATAAGATCGAGGCCGCTCCTGCCGAGCTGCTGCGCAGGCCCGAGAAAGCCTCACGCGCCGTTTGAGGCACCCAGCCGGCCTTTGAGCTTCGCCAGCAGCTTCGGATTGCCTTCCAACTCCTCCATCAGGAGCGTCAGCACCTCCAGCGTCTGGCGGCTGATGTGATGCTCCATGCCTTCCACGTCTTGGTGGACTGTCTCCGCATCGAGGCCAAAGCCTGCGAGCAGCCGCGTGAGCACTTCGTGACGTCGCGCGATCTCCTCGCCCACCTTGCGGCCCGTTTCCGTGAGCACCACACCGCGGTAACGCTCGTAGACAACGAGCCCGTCCGCGTCCATGCGCTGGATCATGTTCGTCACGCTGGCTTGCGAGATCTTCAAATTGCCCGCGATGTCCACCACGCGAGCGTAACCCTTCTGCGCGATGAGGTTGTGAATCTGCTCCAGGTAGTCCTCCACCGCGGGTGATCCGAGGTGGGTGGTCAGTTCCTGGCGTTTGGGCGGCGGCATGCGGCCCGTGAAATGCCCTGCAAACGCTCAAAAGCAACCTTCTTCCCGGCCCCTCCGGGCCATTTGCCATTTTCAGTTTTCCATTCTCAGTTCGTCCATGCTCCACCGCCTCCTTCTCGTGCTGGCCACTGCGCTCACCGTGCAAGCCAGCACCCTCCACCTCGCCATCACGCCCGTGGCAGGTGATGCGCCGCTGCTGCTCGACTCCCAACGCTACACCACGACCGCAGGCGAGACCTTCTCCATCAGCCGCTGCAGCTTCCTCCTCAGCGGCTTCGCGCTGCAAAAAGCAGACGGCACCTGGATCGAATCGCCCCACGTCGCGTGGATGGATGCCACGCAACGCCGCCTGACAACCACGCTCGAAAGCGTGCCCGCTGGCAAATACAAAGCACTGCGCCTGCACCTCGGTCTCGACGAGAAAACGAACGCCGCGCCCGTCTCGCAGTATCAATCCGATCATCCGCTGAATCCCAACCTCAACGGCCTGCACTGGAGCTGGCAGGGCGGCTATATCTTCCTCGCTCTCGAAGGAGCCTTCCGCGCCAAAAATGGCTCCACCGGCGGTTTCTCCTACCACCTTGCCCGCAGCCCGAATCGCACCGCGTTGACCTTTGAGGGCGATTTCAACCTCACGGCCGATGCCGCGGCCGATTTCGTCTTCGACGTGCCCGCCTTGCTGAATGCCAAATCGCCTCTCTCCTTCGCCAAAGACGGTCTTTCCACGCATTCGCATGACGGTGATCCCATCGTCGCGGCACTCAAAGCCAACCTGCCAGCCGCTTTCACGCTCAAGGCCATCTCAAGCAGCCTGCCTGCCATCTCGCGGCCCTCGCCCGTGAAGCCGCTCTACCTTCCGCCGAAGCACTCGCCGTATCGTTTCACGATGAGCAGCTACTTTCCCATCCCGCCGCTGCCTCGCGACAACCCGCTCATCGAAGAACGCATCGCCCTCGGCGAGAAACTCTTCCACGACACGGCGCTATCGCGCGATGGCACGCTCTCCTGCGCGAGCTGCCATCTCAATGAGAACGCCTTCACCGATCCGCGACGCTTCAGCGTGGGCGTCGAAGGCCGCACCGGCACACGTAATGGCATGCCGCTCTTCAATCTGGCGTGGAAGACCAGCTTCTTCTGGGATGGCCGTGCGCCGTCGCTGCGCGAGCAAGCCTTGAAGCCGATTCAGGATCATTTGGAGATGGATGAGACGCTCGAAAATGTGGTCGTGAAGCTCGAAAAGACCTCGAAGGCCGATTTCGCCCGCGCCTTCGACAGCGATGCCATCACGCCCGAACGCATCGGATTGGCTCTCGAATGCTTCTTGCTCACGCTGACCTCTTTTGACTCGAAATTCGACCGCAGCATGCGTGACGATGCCACTCTCACCGACGAGGAAAAACGGGGCTTTGAGCTCTTCATGACCGAATACGAGCCGCGCATGGGCCAGAAGGGTGCCGATTGCTTTCACTGCCACGGCGGCCCGCTCTTCAGCGATCATCAATTTCACAACAACGGCCTCTCACCGATTGAAACCGACACCGGCCGCGAACGCGTGACCCAAGACGAACGCGATCTCTACAAATTCTCCACGCCCAGCCTGCGCAACATCGCCCTCACAGCACCTTACATGCATGACGGACGCTTTCAGACGCTCGAAGAGGTCATCGAGCACTACGATCACAACCTCCGCCGCGGCCCCACACTCGATCCGAACCTCGCCAAGCATCCGTCCACCGGCATCCGCCTCAGCGCCGAGGACAAAAAAGCGCTCGTGGCCTTCCTGCGAACGCTCACGGATGAGAAGTTCACGAAGAAGTGATCCCTCCGGCGGCGTTTCACCATTCGACATTCCCCTGCCGCTCGGCATGAATGGCCCGATTTTCCAACCTGCACCGCATGACCCAGTTCCGCGCCCTCTTCGCCCAGCTCAAGGCAGAAATGCAGAAAGCCATCGTCGGCTACGATGAAATGCTCACCGATGTGCTCGTGGCCATCTTCTCCGGCGGTCATGTGCTGCTCGAAGGCGTCCCCGGCCTCGGCAAGACCTTCCTCGTGCGCACGCTCTCGCAGGTCATCGGCCTCGAGCCCGGCCGTGTGCAGTGCACGCCTGACCTCATGCCCGCGGACATCCTCGGCACGCACATCGTGGGAGAGGACGAGCGCGGCCGCCGCGTGTTGCGCTACGAAAAAGGCCCCGTCTTCAAGAACCTCCTCCTCGTCGATGAGATCAACCGTGCCACACCGAAGACTCAGGCCGCGCTGCTCGAAGTCATGCAGGAGCGCTGCGTGACCACCGGTGGTGAGCGCCACCCGCTGCCAGAGCCTTTTATCGTGCTCGCCACACAAAACCCCATGGAGATGGAGGGCACCTACCCACTGCCGGAAGCGCAGCTCGACCGCTTCATGTTCAAGATCAAGGTCCCCTTCCCTGACCTCGATTCGCTGGTGGAGATCTCCCGCCGCACCACCGGCTTCACCGAGCCGAAGCTGGGACGCATGGCCGATGGCGCACAGCTCATCGCGATGCAGCACGAGCTGGCGCAGATGCCCGTGGCCGATCCCGTGGCGCACTACGCCTCCCGTTTGATCCTCGGCACGCATCCGGAGCAGCCGGATGCCTTGCCCGAAGTGAAGCGTTATGTGAGCTACGGCAGCAGCCCCCGCGGCCTGCAGAGCCTCATCCGCGGCGCCCGCGTGTGGGCCGCTGTGCAAGGCGGCACCGCCGTGTCCACCGACGACGTGCGTGCCATCGCCCATGTCGCGCTGCGTCACCGCGTCATTCTGAATTTCGAAGGCGAGGCCGCCCAGGTCAAAGTGGACGACATCATCACCAAGCTCCTCGACCAGGTGAAGACTCCCGCCGCACAAGCCGCCTGATCTTTTCCCCAACCTCATCCAACCATGAAACGCACCGCCTTCCTCCTCGCCGCCCTTTTGACCACCTCCGCCTTCGCGGAAGAAACGTGGACCACCCTTTTCGATGGCAAAACACTGACCGGCTGGGAGCAGCACAGCGGCACGGCCGAGTATCGCGTGCAGGATGGCGCCGTTGTTGGCAAGACCGTGCCGAACACCGGCAACTCCTTCCTTTGCACCGCGAAGAAGTATTCGAACTTCATCCTCGAAGTCGAATTCAAGGTCGATCCCTCGATGAACTCCGGCATCCAGTTCCGCAGCAACTACTACACGCAGGAGACGGAGGTCGAGATCGCCGGCAAAAAGAAGAAATTCCCTGCCGACCGCGTGCATGGCTATCAATTTGAGATCGATCCGAGTGCCCGCGCCTACACCGGCGGTGTGTATGATGAAGGCCGCCGCGGCTGGCTCTTCGATCTGAAGAACAACGAAGCCGCCCGCAAGGCATTCAAGCAGGGCGAATGGAACCAGGCACGCATCGAGTGCCGCGGCAGCAGCATCAAGACCTTCATCAATGGCGTTCCCGCCGCTGATTTCACCGACGACATGACCAAGGAAGGTGTCATCGCCCTTCAAGTGCATGGTATCGGCAAGAAGACCGAGGCCGTGGGCAAGGAAGTGATGTGGCGCAACATCCGCATCCAAGAGTTGAAGTAACCTTCACCGGCTCATCGTCATGAAATCCGCCCTTTTTCTCAGCCTCGCCGCCATCGCGGCCTTTGCCGCCGAACCCGTGCCGGAGTTCAAAGGCTCCATTGAGCGACTCGACCCGGCTCTCGATGCCTTGCTGGCAACGGACGCGAAGATCGAAGTGCTCGCCTCCGGCTTCAACTGGAGCGAAGGCCCCGTTTGGAAGGATGGCGGCATCGTTTTCTCCGATGTGCCGGAAAACACCGTTTTCGGCTGGAAAGAGGGCGAAAAGGCCGCGTCGGTTGTTTTGAAGCCCAGCGGCAGTCTCAACGGCAAAGACGGCCAAGGCTCGAACGGCCTCGCCGTCGATGCACAGGGTCATTTGGTGCTCTGCCAGCATGGTGAGCGTCGCGTGGCACGCTTGGAGAAGGACGGCAGTTTCACCGCGCTCGCCGATCGCTTTGAAGGAAAGCGTTTCAACAGCCCCAACGACCTCGTCATTGCGAAGAGCGGCCTCGTTTACTTCACCGATCCGCCCTACGGCCTCAAGAAAGGCACCGATCAGCCCGAGCTCGACTTTCACGGCATCTTTGCCGTCAATGCCTCCGGCAAGGTCTCGCTGCTCGACAAGACGGTTCGCTTCCCAAATGGCATCGCTTTGAGTCCCGATGAAAAGACGCTCTACGTCGCCGTCTCCGATCCGCAGGACACGCGAGTGATCGCCTACGATCTCGCCACGCCCGGAGCTGGATCACGCGTGGTCTTCAATGCGCAATCGCTCAAGTCGCCGCAGCGCAAAGGCGGCTGCGATGGCATGAAAGTCGATGCGCAGGGGAACATCTGGACCACCGGCCCCGGCGGCGTGCTCATCCTCGACAAAAACGGCAAACACCTCGGCTCCATCCTCACCGGCCAGGCCACCGCGAACTGCGCCTGGGGCGGCGAAGACCGCGCCACGCTCTACATCACAGCGGACATGTTCCTCCTGCGTGTGAAAACAAAAACCCGCGGCTCGTGAGCCACGGGTTTTGCTGAAACGAGTCGTCTTGAAACCGATCAAGCGTCGAGGCCGAAGGCCGTGTGAACAACGCGGGCGGCGTTCTCCACTTCGCTTTCCTCGACGATGACGGCGGTCTTGATCTCGCTGGTGGAGATCATCTGGATGTTGATCTTCGCATCGGCGAGGGCCTTGAACATCTTCGCGGCCACACCGCTGTGGCTGCGCATGCCGATGCCCACGACGCTGACCTTGGCGATGCCACTTTGCGTGCGCAGCGTGGTCTTGTCCCCCAGGCTGGGAAGCACGGCCTTGAGCGCGGCTTCGGCTTTCGGCAGTTCGGCGGCACCGAGCGTGAAGGAGATGTCCGTGATGCCGTCGTGGCTGACGTTCTGCACGATCATATCGATGGTGATGTTCGCCTGCGAAATGGCGCCAAAGATCGCGGCGCTGATGCCGGGGCGGTCGGCGACGTCGTCGATGGTGACCTTGGCCTGATTGCGCTCGAGGGACACGCCGCGGACGACGACGGACTCCATGCCGGGGGTTTCTTCTTTCACGATGGTTCCTGGGTTGTTGTTCATGCTGTTGCGCACTTCAAAGCGCACACCAAATTTGTTCGCGAACTCGACGCTGCGGCTCTGCATCACCTTCGAGCCGGAGGACGCCATTTCGAGCATCTCCTCGTAGCTGATCTCCTCGATCTTCTTCGCGGTCTTCACGACACGCGGATCGCAGGTGTACACGCCGTCCACATCGGTGTAGATCTGGCAAAGGTCGGCCTTGATTGCGGCGGCCATGGCGATGGCGGTCAAATCGCTGCCGCCGCGGCCCAGCGTGGTGATTTCGCCGCTCGCGGTCTCGCCCTGGAAGCCGGCGAGCATGACGATGTTGCCTTCGTCGAGCATCTGCTTCACGGCGTCGGGCGTGATGTTCACGATGCGGGCCTTTGTGTGCACGCGGTCGGTCGAAATGCCAGCCTGAGCGCCGGTGAGTGACACCGCTTTACCGCCGAGGGCGTTGATGGCCATCGCGGTGAGGGCGATGGTGGTCTGCTCGCCCGTGGCGAGAAGCACGTCCATCTCACGCTCGACGGGTTCACGCTCGGGAGAGACCTCCTTGGCCAGCTTGATGAGGCTGTCGGTCACGCCGGACATGGCGGAGACGACGGCGACGACCTGATTGCCAGCGCGTTGCGTCTCCAAAATGCGGCGGGCGCAGTTGCGGATGCGTTCTGGGTTGCCGACGGAGGTGCCGCCGTATTTCTGCACGATAAGAGCCATGCTGGGTGGGGAGAAAGGGCGGCGAAAATGGCACGCCGCCCCCGTTGCGCAAGCCCGGAAATGCCCCGGTTTACAGCCCCTCGATGAAGCTGAGCAGGTCCGCCATGTCCTCGACGGTCATGCCGGTTTCGAGGCCTTCCGGCATCAGGCTCTGCCCGCTGGAGCTGCTGCCTTTGATCTCGCTGCGCTGGAGCGTCTTTTCCGCGCCGCCTGGCATCTTGAGCGTCATGCTGCTGGCCGTGTCATTGCTGATCACGCCCGCGATGGTCTGCCCGTCCTTCGTGTTCACCGTGTAGGCGATGTACTGGGACGCCACCTCCTTGTGAGGCATCAAAATGGCCTCCAGCAGTGCCTCGCGGCCCTTCGTCTTCACTGTGATGAGGTCAGGCCCCACCGCGAAACCATTCGCACCGGCCTTGTGGCAGATCATGCAGCGGCCCATGAACTGCAACTGGCCCTTTGTGGCATCGCCCTTGGCCGCCACCGCCGGTTTGAACTTCGCCGCCATTTCCTCGCGTGACGGCGGAATGACCGGCGCCAGCGCCGTTTTCGCCGCCGCGGCGACTTTCGGGGACTTGTGCTTGATCAGCGCCTGCACCTGCGCCGCCGAAAACGCCTCCGGCTTCACCACCTTCGCCTCCAGCAAGGCCACTGCCCGGTCATCCCGAGCCAAAAGTGCCTCCATAGCGACACTTTGAGCCTTCGGCCCATAATGCGGCCAGTTACCAATCAAAGCCGCCGTGACCGCTTCGGAGCTATTTTGCGCCAAAACACGAATCGCAGCCGTTTGCACCGCTTCCGGCTGTTTTTCGCCCAAACACGCGATGAGAGCTGTTTGAGCTTCTTTGGATGAACTCACGCCGAGGAGTTCGATGGCATCGAGGCGGGCTGTTTCCCGTGCCGAACGATCAGCGATAGTTCTTCGAGCTCTCACAAAGACCTCAGCCAGCTTTCCATCTTGGTCTGCTTTATCCAAAGAGGAACCAGCGAGCTTCAAACCGCGAGCGAGTGCCTTGATCAGAACTGGATCATTTGCCGAGGCCACCTGTTCGACCAGTTTCGTGATCGAAAGGAGTCGTTCATCTTCGGGGAACCACCTGGCCGGAGCATTCAATCCAGCGGCAGCCGCTTCGACGACTTTGGCAGCCTCACCTTGTTTCAGTCCGCTGTCTTTGGAATGGACCGAGATCATCCCTGCCAAGAATACTGCCGCGTCCGGGGCACTTGCCAAAAAGGCATCCAATACCCTGCCATTGTCGTCTTTGTGGGGTTTCAGCATCCCAATCAAGCGCACACACATGTTCAATAGTTCGCCTTGAGAGTCTGGCTTTTGCTGAATGCCAGTGCTTGAGGCATGGAGCCTTTTTGTCGCCTCGAATACAACCGGAGAACTCAATGCCAATTGGTAGCGCACTCGATTTTCCTCAGAATCCGTCAAACGAGCCAACAGCATGACCATCGCAGGGGCGGGACTCGATCCCCTTCCGAGGAACTGCTCACTTTTCTGGATGCCCGCCAACTGAACAGCCACGTCTTCATTCTCGCGAAGGCAGAGTATGACAGCCTGCTGAAGATCGGCTCCCAGCCCCTCCAGCGCTCCCAGCGCATGCAGCTTTGCGAGCGCATTCTCTCCACTCAGCACATTCTCCAGCATCGGCACGGCCGTTTTGTCCTGACGCTCGAAGAGCAAACGCTGCGCGGTGTCTCGGTGCCAGCCGTTGGGATGGCTGAGGGTCTTCACAAGCTCCTCGGTGGTCGCTGCGTGGAGATTCACCGCGCGGCGGAGCTTTTTGTCGGACGAGTCGGACTTGTCTGACCTGTCGGACTGATAGGCGGCATCGAGCGTGTCCGGCACGACCCGATAGATGCGCCCCCGATCATTGCCATTGTTTAGATCGATGTGCTTCTTGATCTCGTCCGGGATGCTCCACGGATGCTCGATGACCTCGCGATACATGTCGCAGATGTGCAGGCAGCCGTCGGGGGCGTTCGCGAAGTTCACAACGCGCACCCAGGTGTCCTTCGACGCGGCGAATTCGAAGCCGTGCTCATCGGCGGGGCGTTCGCCAATCAAGCTGATGCCGTCGGCGCTGGGTTTGATGATCTTGCGATGCACGAGCTGGCCACCAGCATCGCCGGAGAAGCTGTTGTTCACGAAGTCAGGGCCGTAGGCATCGCCGCGATAGATCGTGGTGCCGGTGGCACCGGTGAAGTAGCCGCTGACGCGTCCGCCACCCTCGACCGCACCTTTCACGACTCCGGCGATGCGCCAACGCGTGCGGATGATGCGCCAGGGCTCGTCCGGGCTGAGGCGGAAAACTTCCGCCGCGCCGCCATCGACCGCGATGCTCTGCCGTGCGGGCGGCATCTGGTAGTAGGGATTGCGGTTCGCGTATTGGTCGTCGTAAACCCAGTATTGAAGGTGGTCGCTGTTCGAGCAGCCGAACTTGCGGCCATAGTTGTCGAAGCTCATGCCGTATTGCGCGCCGCCGCCTTCGAGTCCGAACTCGAGCGTGCGCGGATCAAACCAGAAGTCTTTGCCACCGAGCTCCATGCCCTTCAAATCAGGCCGCTTCAGGCAGGTGATGACGCCGCGATTGCCGCCACCGGCGAGGATGTGGACCTTGTTGTCCTGCCCCCATTGAAAGCTGTTCATGAGACCCTGCACGTTGAGAATTTTCAATCCGGTGCCGAAGCCGGTGAAGACTTTCTCGCGCACCTCGGCCTTGCCGTCGCCGTCCTTGTCTTCAAAGCGCCAGATATCCGGCGTGGCACCGACAAACAAGCCGCCATTGGCCCAAATCAGCCCCGTGGGCCAAGGCAGGTCGTCAGCGAAGACCTGGCTCGTTTCAAAGTAGCCGTCGCCATCCTTGTCCTGCAGCATCGAGATGCGGCCGAGGTGCGGCGTGACATCGCGCATCTCGCTGTAGTCGATCATTTCGCACACAAACATGCGCCCGCGCTCGTCGAAGCAGATGGCGATGGGGTCACGCACCTGCGGCTCATGCGCGGCGAGCTGGAGCTTGAAGCCCTTTTTCACCTGCCAGGTGCCGATGGCGTCCTTCGGCTCCACGGCCGGATAGCGCGGCAAATCCTTTGCCGGATCGACGGCGACAGGATTCTTCGTCTCACCGTAGGCTTTGGCGTAGGTGGTCTTCGTCACGATTTTGTCCTGAGCAAAGAGCGAAGGGCAAAGGGCGAAGAGGAAGAGGGCGATCCGTTTCATGCGGAAAAGAATACGGGAGCCGTCGTGAAGCGTGAAGCACGGAAAGTGCCCGGTGGTGGTATTCTGGTGATGGAGGAAATTTCACCCTGTTCAGCACTCCGCTGCTCTGCTACCCATGCCACTGCATGAAGCTCAAGCTCGACCTCGATGATTTCCGTGTGCCGGACGGCAAGCCTTTCCGCATCAAGAAGGCCAAAACCAAGGTGAAGGACCTTTACCAGGATGATGCGCACTACGAATCGCTCATCGCGGAGTTCCGGGAGGAGATCGACGAACTGCAGCAGAAGATGTATGCGCAGAACCACCAGGGCCTGCTGCTCATCTTTCAAGCCATGGACGCGGCGGGCAAGGACAGCACGATCAAGCATGTGATGAGCGGCGTGAACACGCAGGGAGTGGAGTGCCATGCCTTCAAACGCCCGACGGATGCCGAGCTGGACCATGACTTCCTCTGGCGCACGACCCGCGTGATGCCACCACGCGGCCGCATCGGCATTTTCAACCGAAGCTACTACGAAGAGGTGCTGGTCTGCCGCGTGCATCCGGAGATCGTCACCAAAATCCAGCGTCTGCCGGACAAGACCACCAGCAACCTCACGAAGCTCTTCGACGACCGTTTGAAGGACATCCGCAACTTCGAAGCCTACTGCCACCGCAATGGCATCCGCATCGTGAAGTTCTTCCTCCATGTCTCGAAGGACGAGCAGAAGAAACGTTTCCTGGCCCGCATCGACACACCGAGCAAGAATTGGAAGTTCGAGGAGGCCGACGTGCGCGAGCGGGCGCACTGGAAGGACTACATGGAGGCCTACGAGGATGCGATCCGCGTCACTGGCACGGAGGACTGCCCGTGGTATGTCGTCCCGGCCGATGACAAGAAGAACATGCGCCTCATCGTCAGCGCCGCCATTCTCGACGAGATGCAGCGGATGAAGCTCGCCTGGCCAAAGCTCCCCGCCGACAAGCTCGGCGGCCTCGCCCAATGCAAGAAGCTGCTTCTGGCGGAAAAGTGAGCGGTTCCACGCTTGAACAAAAGCCTGGCAGCGGTAGGACACGCGACCTCCCACCGCATGACAAAGTTCCGCCCCTGCATCGATCTCCACGACGGCCGCGTAAAGCAGATCGTCGGCTCCTCGCTGCGGGATGACGGCACCGGATTGAAGACTAACTTTGTGAGCGACCGCGATGCCGCTTGGTATGCGCAGCTCTATCAACGCGATGGCCTCACAGGTGGTCACGTCATTCTTTTGGGCAAAGGCAATGAGCAGGCCGCAAAATCGGCCGTGGGCGCCTTCCCGGGCGGCTTGCAAGTCGGCGGCGGCATTAAGCCGGAAAACGCGGCGGAGTATCTCGATGCCGGAGCCAGCCATGTGATCGTCACCAGCTACCTGTTTGATGCCGATGGCCGTTTCGATGAAAAGCGGCTCGATGCCATCGTGAGTGCGGCAGGCCGTGAAAAGCTCGTCATCGACCTCAGTTGCAAGGCAATGCCTCAAGGCTGGACCGTGGCGATGAACCGCTGGCAGACGCTGACCACGCTCGACGTGACCGCGGAGTCACTGAAATGGCTCGCCGGACATTGCGCGGAGTTTTTGATCCACGCCGTCGATGTCGAAGGCAAGTGTGAGGGCATCGATGAGGCGCTCGTGAGCTTCCTCGGCGAGCATTCACCCGTGCCGATGACCTACGCGGGAGGCATCCGCCATCTCGACGACCTCAAGCGCATCGATGTGCTCAGCTCCGGCCGCGTGGACGGCACTGTCGGCAGCGCTCTCGATCTCTTCGGCGGCACCGGTGCGAGATACGACGAGCTCGTGGCTTGGAACAATCGTCCCTCATAACATGAAGATCATCCGCTTCGCCAACCCACAGAGCCACATCGCCCACGCCGCCCAACAAGACGACGGATCAGCCTTCATCATCGAAGGCGACATCTTCGGCGATTTTCGTGTCACCGATCAAAAAGCGGAGATCGCGAAGCTGCTCGCTCCTGTGCAGCCCTTTGCCATCATCTGCATCGGTCTGAACTACAAGTTTCACGCCGAGGAGACCAAGGCCGCGATCCCGCAGCACCCCGTCGTCTTCATGAAGCTGCCGAATGTGGTGCAGCATCCCGGGGATCCCATTCTGCTGCCCACGCACCTGAAAAGCGACAAGGTGGACTACGAATGCGAGCTGGCAGTCATCATCGGCAAGAAAGCCCGCAATGTGAGCAAGGCGGATGCCTTGAAGCATGTGCTCGGCTACACCTGCGGCAATGATGTAAGCGCCCGCGACTGGCAAAAGCACGGTGGCGGCGGCCAATGGTGCCGAGGCAAGAGCTTTGACACCTTTTGCCCTCTCGGCCCGGTGCTCGTGACCGCCGACGAGATCCCGAATCCGAACTCCCTCGCGATCAAAACCATCCTCAATGGCCAGACGATGCAGGACTGGAACACGAACGACATGATCTTCGATGTCCCCACGCTGATCGAGTTCCTCAGCGGCAGCACCACGCTCATGCCCGGCACCGTCATCATGACCGGCACGCCCCACGGCGTCGGCATGGCCCGCACGCCGCCTGTGTTCATGAAGCACGGCGACACCGTGAGCGTGGAGATCGAAACGATCGGCACGCTGACCAATCCCGTGCTCAATGAGGCCTGAGCCACCTTTTCGTTACCGGCCCGTCATTGCAATCCGCTGCGTGGTTGCCATTCTCCTGCCGCCGTGGACCTCAAGCTCGTCAATCGTGAAATCCTGCTCTCCTTCTGGAAGGTGCATGTCCTGCATCACGCCGCCGAGGGCGAGGTGATCGGCAATTGGATGCTCGAAGAGCTCCGGCATCACGGATACGACGTTAGCCCCGGCACGCTCTATCCGCTGCTCAAGCGCATGGAGAAAAACGGCTGGCTCACCTCCACCGCCGATGACAAACGCGGCCCCAAAGCCCCGCGCAGCTACAAGATCACCCCGGATGGCCGGAAGGTGCTCAAAATCGCGCAGAAGCAGCTCCGCGAGCTCGGCGTCGAAGTGGGCAAGTAACGCCGGTCCGCAGACACGGCACTTTTTCCTCGTCTTCGGGGAAAGAAACTTGAATCCCCACGTTTTACGGCCCCCGTAAAGCTTGCCGCCGTTCGTCATTCGCCATTCTGGTTTCGTCATTACCCTGCATGTCTCCCGTCCGATTCGCCCTTCGCCATCCCTGGACCGTCCTGGTCGCCCTTGTTGCCGTGGCGCTGGGTGCGTGGCTTGGGCTCAAGCGCATGACCCGGGACATCTTTCCGCCCCTGGGCATCCCGACGATCTATGTGGCGCAGCCTTATGGCGGCATGGACCCGTTGCAGATGGAGGGCTACCTGACCTACCGTTACGAGTATCACTTCCTCTACATCGCAAACATCGAGCACGTGGAGTCCAAGTCGATCCAGGGCGCGTCGATCATGAAGCTGCAGTTTCATCCGGGCACGGACATGAGCCAGGCGATGTCCGAGACGGTGGCGCAGGTGAACCGCAGCCGTGCCTTCATGCCGCCGGGCACCGTGGCGCCCTTCATCATGCGGTTTGATGCCGGGAGTGTGGCCGTGGGCCATCTCGTGTTCTCCACGGATGATCCAAACATCACGCTGAACCAGATGCAGGACCAAGCGCTGAACAAGGTGCGTCCCGCCTTTGCCACGCTGCCGGGCGTCTCAGCCCCTCCGCCCTTCGGCGGCAGCTCGCGCGGCATCGTGGTGAATGTGAATCCGGACCGAATGAAGGCCTACAACCTCTCGCCGGATGACATCGTGCAGGCCATCGCGAAGGGTAATCCGATCAGCCCGTCCGGGAACATGAATCTCGATGGCAAGTATCCCATCGTGCCGACCAACGCGATCGTGACCAACGTGAAGGATCTCGAGGCTGTGCCGCTGAAAAAGACGGACAAGGGCGCCGTCTTCATCCGCGATGTGGCCACCGTGGCGGATGCCGCCGACGTCACCACCTCCTACGCGTTGGCGAATGGCAAACGCACGGTCTACCTGCCGGTGACAAAGCGTGCGGAGGCTTCCACGCTCGAGGTGGTGAAGACGGTGCGCGCAGCGGTGCCGGAGTTTCAGAAGCTGCTGCCGGAAGGCATCAAAGTAAGCTTCGAGTTCGACCAGACCCCGGTCGTGAACCGCAGCATCCAGGACTTGCTGAACGAAGGCGCCCTCGGTGCCCTCCTCACCGGTTTGATGGTGCTCGTCTTCCTCCGCGACCTGCGTTCCGCCTTCATCGTGGTCATCAACATCCCGCTCTCGCTGCTCGCCGCCACCTTCGGCCTGTGGATCAGCGGGCAGAACATCCACCTGATGACGCTCGGCGGTCTGGCGCTTGCCGTGGGCATCCTGGTCGATGAGGCCACCGTGACCGTGGAAAACATCCACACGCACCTCGCCCGCGGCAAATCGCTGGCCCGCTCCGCGCTGGATGGCACGCTGGAGACCACACTGCCGCGCCTGCTGGCCATGCTGTGCATCCTCGCGGTGTTCATCCCTGCCTTTTTCATGATCGGCGCGGCCCGGGCGCTCTTTGTGCCGCTCGCGCTCGCGGTCGGTTTTGCGATGTTCGCGTCCTTCGTGCTCTCCAGCACGCTCGTTCCAGTGCTTTCCGTCTGGTTGCTCCCGAAAAAGGTCCGTTTGCATGAGGACAAGCCCGGCCTCGTCGCCCGAATGTATAGCGGCCTCGTCAAAACGGCAGTCACGATGCGCTGGATCCTCGTTCCGGCCTATCTCGGTGGCGCGGCGCTGATCGTCGTGTCCTTTGGGCCGTTTCTCGGATCGGAAATCTTCCCGCAGACGGACAGCGGCCAGTTCGCCATTCGCTTCCGCGCCCCCAGCGGCACGCAGGTGGGCATCACCGAAGGCATCGCGCAGAAGATCCTCAAGATCATCGGCGACGAGGCTCCGGTCGAGTTTTCCATTGGCATGGTGGGCGTGCACAATTCCAGCTTCCCCGTGAATCTGGTGCATTTGTGGAATGGCGGCCCCGAGGAGGGCTGGCTGGCCCTTCAGCTCCAAAAGGACGCCGGCGTGACCGTGGAGGCCTTGCAGGAAAAACTGCGCGACATCATGCGGCGCGAGCTTCCTGATGTGCGTGTGTCTTTCGAGCCGCAGGACATCGTGAGCCGCGTGATGAGCTTTGGTGCCTCAACGCCCATCGAGGTCGCCGTGAGCGGCCCCAGCCTCCCTGCGAGCAAAGAGCATGCGGAGAAGCTCCTCGCGAAGCTGAGCGAGCTGCCTTTCCTGCGTGATGCGCAGATCGCGCAGACACTCGATGCGCCCACGGTGAACGTCCAAATCGACCGCGAGCGTGCTGGATTGCTCGGCGTGAATGTGGAGGACGTCACACGCAGCCTCGTGGCCGCCACCACCTCCAGCCGCTTCACGCAGCCGGTGTTTTGGGCCGATCCGGGCACCGGCATCAGCTTCAATGTGCAGGTGCAGATCCCCGAAGAACGCACGAAGAGCATCGAAGACCTGGGCAACATCCCGGTGAAATCCGCCCATGGCGGCACCGTGCTGCTGCGCACCATCGCCAAGCTCGAACCAGGCACCGCCGTGGGCACTTACGAGCGCTACAACATGGTGCGCATCGCCAGCATCACCGCGAACATTCATGCCATCGACTTTGGCAGCGCCATCAAGGCCGTGCGCAAAGCCATCGACGAGTTGGGGCCCGCCCCCGATGGCAAGACGAAGGTGGACATCCGGGGCCAGGTGGTGCCCTTCAACCAGCTCTACGAGGGTTTCAGCAGCGGCCTCGTGATCGCCATCCTGGTGATCTTCCTGCTCTTGTGCGCCAATTTCCAATCGCTGCGCCTCGCCATCGTCGTCATCTCCACCATGCCCGCGGTCATCGCCGGCGTGGTGCTCGCGTTGTTCTTCACCAGCACCACGATCAACATCCAGTCCGCCATGGGCGCCATCATGGCCGTCGGCGTGGCCGTGGCGAATGCGATCCTTCTCGTGACCTTCGCCGACCGTGCCCGTCTGGCGAAGCAAGGCGACCGCCGTGCCGCCGCGATCGAAGGAGCGGTCAGCCGTCTGCGCCCGATCTTGATGACCAGCTTTGCCATGATCGCCGGCATGATGCCGCTCGCACTCGGTGCTGGCCAGACCGCACCGCTCGGTCGTGCGGTCGTTGGTGGTCTGGCACTCGCCACCGTCGCCACATTGTTCTTCCTTCCGGCCATCTTTGCCCTTCTCGCCAGCAAGAAGGCCACCTCCGCCTCACTCGATCCCGATGACGAGCAGAGCGCCCTCTTTGAAACCCGCTGATCCTCTTCTTGCCATGAAGCATCTTCTTGTACTCTGCCTCCTCACCACGAGCGTGCTCGCGCTTGAACTGCCGGTCACCCGACCGCAGAAAGGCACTATTCACCGCTGGGTGACGCTTCCTGCCGCCTTTGCCCCTTGGCAGCAGGTCGAGCTCAAGGCCCGTGTGGCTGGCTACATTCAAAAAATCACCGTCGATAAGGGCGATGTCGTCACAGCGGGCCAGAAACTCATCGAGATCGAAGTCCCCGAACTGCAAGCAGACCTCATCAAGCACCGCGCCGAGGTCGCGGCTGCCGAGATCGAGGTAAAACGCCTCCACGAGGCCCGCGCGAAGTCTCCCGACCTCGTTTTGCCGCAGTCCGTCGATGATGCCGAGGCCAAACTCGCCATCGCCAAGGCCGGCATGGAGCGCACGAATGCCCTGATCGACCTCGCTCACATCAAAGCACCCTTCGCTGGCACGATTACCGATCGTCGCGTGGATCCCGGGGCCTTCGCCGCCGCGGGTGGAGAGTCGCTCCTGCAAATCACCGATGCCGGCACGCTGCGCCTGCAGGTGCCCGTGATCGAGGTTGAGACCTCGTTCCTCAAAAACGGCCTGCAAGTGGAGGTCAAGGTGGACGCTCTCAACGGCTCGTCGATCAAAGCCACGCTGAGCCGCATCACCGGCACGCTCGATCCGGCCACGCGCACCATGCTCATCGAGGCCGATTTCAAAAACGACGATGGCAGGCTCCGCCCGGGCATGTTCGCCACCGCCCGCATCGCCTTGGAGCAGCACGACAACGCTACTCTCATTCCCGTGGCCGCGCTGGTGAAGGAAAAGGCGAACAGCTTTGTCTTCAAGCATGTGGACGGCAAGGCCATGAAAACTGCCGTCAAACCCGTCTTTAACGACGGCGTGAATGTCGAGGTGCCGGAGCTGAAGACGGATGATGTGTTGCTCGTGCCCGGAACGACCACGCTGACTGACAAACAAGCCGTCACCGCCAAGTAAGTTGGAGTCCAGGCTTTAGCCGACTCTTTGAAATCTCCCATCCTTCCAAACCTCGGCTAAAGCCTAGACTCCAACCTCTGACTGCCATGCCTTCTTTGATTCGATCCCTTGGACTGCTTTTGTTCGCATCTGTGTCGGTAGCGGCACCAGTCCACGTGGACCTTCCCACCGTCATGATGCTCGCGGGCGCGAACAACGACGAGATCCAGCTCGCGAAGACAAAACACACGGAAGTGCTCGCCGAGTCAAAACTGGCGTGGCAGCGGTTTTGGCCTTCGTTGACGCTGGGGGCGGGTTATCGGCGCACGGATGGGAATGTGCAGGACATCGCGGGGGCGGTGTTTGATGTCAGCAAGCAGCAGTACACTGTGGGACCGAATCTCATGATCGATTGGTCGCCCGGTGACATGTATTACGCGGCGCTGGCGGCGAAACAGCGGGCGCTGGCGGCGGAGCAACTCGCAGAGAAAACACGACGCGACATCGTGATGCAAGCGACGGGCCGCTACTACGATCTTTTGGCCGCGGAGGCCTCGCTGGCGATCATCGAGGACGATTTGCGGCTCACGCAGGACTACGAAAAACAGATCGGCGGTGCCGTCGATGCCGGAACAGCTTTCCGTGCTGATTTGCTGCGCGTGAAGACCCAAGTCAGCCGCGAAAAACTCGCCATCCGCCAGCATCAAGAGAAGCGCGATCTCGCCGCAGCAGCGCTCGCGGAGACGCTGCGACTGCCCGCCGACAGCGAACTGCGCCCCGCGAAGGCCGACCTTGTGCCTGTGCGCTTGATCGACCGCAAACTCGGTGTCGCCACGCTCATCTCGCAGGCCTCGCAGCATCGTCCCGAGATGAAAGCGGCGGGTGCGGTGAACCAAGCCGCCGTTTTGGAAAAAGACCGCGCCCGCGTGGCTCCGATGATTCCGAGCGTGCACGCCGGTTTTGGACTCGGAGGGCTCGGCGGTGGTTACAACGGCTCGATGGGCAACTTTGACTACTCGCAGAACCTCTATCTCGGCATCGGTTGGAAAATCGGCCCCGGCGGCCTGTTTGACAAACAACGCCAGATCATCGCCGGAGCTCAGGAAGAGGCCACCAAGCAGCAAGCTGGCCAGATCAAGGCCGCCATCGGCCGCGAGGTCGTGGAGGCTGCGGCGAAGGCGCAGAGCGCTCACGATCAGATCGACATCAACGACGAAGCCGTGACTGCGGCGGAGGAAATGGTGAAGCTGGCCAAAGAACGCCAGGCGAGCCAACTCGGTGTCGTCTTGGAGTATCTGCTGGCACGCGAAGAACTCACGCGGGCCCGTCAAAGCCGCGTGGAGGCGGTCACCAGCTTCAACAAGGCGCAGCACGAACTCAAACGAGCGGTCGGCAAGCAGCCGTGATCCTCATTCAAACTCGCTGTAGTGCCGCTTCGGCGGCGGAGGCGTGCTGGCGGCTTTTTTCTTCCAGGCTTCAGCCTCGCCTTCATTGCGTTTGCAGCCGTCGCCATACTCGTAGCAGGCACTGAGGTTCTTCATCGCTTCGGTGACACCTTCTTCGGCGGCTTTTTCAATGAGAGCGAAGCCTGCCTGACGTTCCTTGGTCGTCTGGCCATGCTTGAGCAGCACGAGGCCGGCGAGGTTTTTCGCCGGTGGATGCTGCGTGGCGGCACGGGCGGCGATTTCATAAACCTGCTGCCACAGCGAGGGATCGAGCTCGGCCTTCTTCCAAAGCAGATGCGCCGCGAGATAAGCCTCCAGCGGATGCTTCGAGCTGACCATCGTGGCGAGCGCGATGGCGGAGGCGCGCTGATGCTCGCCGCCGATGAAGAGAGCCTCCGCATAGTAAAAGCGTGCCTCGCGGCTCTTCGTGGACTCGTAGGCTTTGCGGTAAAGCACCTCGCCCTCGGCGATGTTGCGCGGCAGGAGATAGCCAGCACGCAGCAAGTGGCCGTGCAGCAGCATCGCGGAGGGCACGCCGAGTTCGGAGAGCTTCTGGATTTCCACGAGGCAGGTGGGATCAGGCCATTCGCCGGTGGCAAAGAGAGCACGCGAGAGCGCATCGCAGGTCTGGTCGGTGGCGAACCGCCAGAAGGTCTCGTTCGGATGCTTCGCGGCGCTGTCGAGGATAGCAGTGAGCGTGGTCTTCGCATTGCCAGCCTTCACCAGCACGGCGAGCTGATCTTTGGCCTGCTGCATGATCTCGTCGTTGTTCAGCACCGGCTTAAGGTCACGCAGCGAAACGGCAGGCGAGAAGGCATCACGCGAGGGCTCGGCGGTTTGGACTTCGATCTTGTCCGTGGCACGCGTGACGAGCCAGGTCTTCGGCGCGGCACGTTCGAGTGTGACAAAGAGCGTGCCGGTGCCTGTGGCGTGGCGGTTATTCTGGCCGCGGAGGTCAAAGAGATAGCGCTGGGTGATCTCGAACTGGCTTTCAGCGGCTCGCGTAGCCGTGGGTGAACCCTCGACGCGAAACGTGCGCTGCGGCCAGCGATCGCGAAAGAGTTCTTCCAGCTTCAACACATCCTCGGACGAGGGATTCGGGATCTCAAAGTAGCTCGACGGCGCGGGGCTCACGAAACGCAGCATGCCCGAGGCATCGTTTTCATTCCACGCGTCCAAAAAGGCCTTTGCAGCAGCGAACGCATCCTCGCGGTAAGTGTCCGTGGGGGCTGCGGGAACAGGTGGTGGAGTTGGTTTGGCTACTGGCTTCGGAGCGGTGACCTCGATGGCCTTGGGCTTGGGCGCTTCGCGGACCTTCGCTGTCGGATGGGGGAAGAGGAACTGATAGCCAAAGTAGATGGCCGCAGGGGCCAGCAAGCCACCGATGACGGCGACGACCCACCAGCCATCACCCGATGCAGGCTCGGTGACAGGCGTCGTCCCTGCGGAATAACTCACGGGCGGAAGCACCCGCACATGATTCACTGGGGGCGGAGGTGGTGAAGGAAACGGCGGAGGCACGACCACCGGGGCTGCGATGGGAGCAGGCTCGGGCTCCGGCTCGGGCGCTTTCGCAGATGCTGGCGCAGGAGAGATTCGCTGACGCATGCGGGCACTGCCACCGAGCATGTAATCGCGGCGACGGTTGCTTACGGAGGTTGTTGAGGCTTTGGGCGACTCGCTGGCGAGGGCGAAATCAAGCACGTCACCTCCAAGACGAAGGCGGAAGGGCGTCTCGACCTCCATCTCGCTGGCGGTGACGCCATTCACATTCAGCCGGTGGGCCGTCGAAAGGCTGCGAAGCTGAAAGCGCGTGTCCTCAAGCCGCCGGATCTCCACATGGTGCGGCGCGATTTCTTCGCCATCGAAAGCGATGTCGCATGAATCACTGCTGCCGAGCACGAGCACGGCCTGCGGTGGGCAGGAAAAGGAGTGAGCGGCCTCCTCGGTGTGCAGCGTCAGGAAATCAGGCATTGCGTCACGAAACGCGAGAACGGCCTCACTTTCCAGCGCCGAGTTCCTTGTAGTAGCGCTTCACGAGGTCGCGGAACTCTGCGGGCACGGGGTCGCGGTCCACTGGGGCGAGGTTTTTGCCGCTGTCCTTCTTTGAGAGCTCTTCCACCACGCGATCACGCAGCTCGATGAGCGGCGCAGTGATGCGTTGGTTCAAAAAGGACACCTGCGGGGCTTCGTTGCTGCGTTTGAGGTTCACGCGCAGCTCGCGAGCACGGTCGAGGATCTTCGCGGCCTCGTTGCGAAGCTCGGGGTTGTTGAGAAGCTCCTCCACATTGCGCAGGCGGTCGCTCCAGCGCTCGTAGCCATCGCCGGTGAAGACGCTGTTGTCGGGTTGTTCCTTGGCGTCGTCGAAGAAGAGGGAGTCAGGGAGTGCGCCGCCGATGATTTGAGGGCGGGTGCGGTCGTTGTCGGAGTCGCGGTCGGTGGTGGGGCCGTTGGGGGTGAGGTTGGGGTTGGACGAATCTGACCGGGTTGACCTGATTGACGGAGTTGACGGGTTGTTGGCGGTTTGAGGGGTGCCGTTTGGGTTCTTGCCGCTACCGCCTGAGTTTGAGGGTTCGGGGTTGGGGCAGTCTTCAGGGCGCTGGCTGGTGCCGGTGTTGGCGGCGGTTGGGGTCTGTCCTTTGCTTTGGCCCCCTCCGGCTTGGGTGCCGGGTTGTGGGCCGTTTTGGGCCATTTGGGGGGCTTGGCCCTGGCCTTGTTCGTTGGGCTTTTGGCCTTCGCCGGGCTTTTCTCCGGTTTGGGCGGCTTTGGGCTCTCCTTGGCCGTTTTGAGCTTCGCCGGGCTTGTTGGTGTTTTCGGCGGTTTTGTCGGACGGGTCGGACTTGTCTGACTTGTCTGACTTGTTGGACGGTTTGGAGCCTTCTTGACCCTCTTGACCGGCTGCCTGCGCTTCCGCTTCCTTGATGAGCTTATCGAGTTCGTTCTTCGCCACGCGGAGGGCTTCGCTTTCACTACCCAGAACGCTTTCAGCAGCTTTCTCGACGCCTTTTTGCAGTTCGTCGATGGCGTTGGCGGCTTTGCGTTCGGCGTCCTTGGCTTCGGCGGCGCTGCCGTAGCGGAGTTGATCGCGGGCTTCTTGGAGATTTTCTTCGAGGCCGTTGGTCTGCGCTTTGCGGACGGCGTCGTAGAGGTTCTTGTGCAGGAGGGGCTCGCTCTGCTCGGCCTGCTCGCTGAGCTGGCGCATGTTGTTAAGGAGCTTTTCGACGTTTTCCTGCTGCTCGGCCATCTGGCGGGCCTGGCTTTGATTTTGAAGGCTCTGCGCGAGGTCGCTATCGGCGGGCTTTTGGCTTTCGAGGGACTCACTAATCTTCTTCTGCGCCTCGGCGGCTTGCTGCGCCTGCTGGCGGATCTGCTTCATCTCCTCGGCGAACTTCTTGCTCGTCTTCTGGCGGAAGTCCTCCTGCATCTGCTCGAGCTCGCGTTGAGCCCGCGTGGCGGCGTTGGTGGCATCGGTGAGCTTCTCCTGCTTCAATTGATCCACCGCCTCGCTGACCTGCTCGCGGGTCTTTTCGAGCTGCTCCTTCGCATCGGCCATCTGCTGGGCGTTTTCGGGCTTCTCCATGCGATCCTTCAAATCATCGAGATCACGCAAGAGCTGCTCCTGCTCGGCTTGGAGGCGTTTGAGCTGGTTTTCGAGTTCCTGCTTCTCCGATTCGCTCTTGGCCTGGGCGATCTGGTTTTGCAGTTCCTTCATCTTTTCCGCGAGCGCCTCCTGGCGACGGGCAAGCTCCTTGAGGCGGTTGAGCACTTGCAGGTTCTCCTGCTGTTCGGCGGTCTGCTCCTCGCTGGCGGCCTTTTCTTCCTCGTAGCGCTGCTCTTTCTGCTTCAGCTCGAGGTCCATGACTTGGTTCTTATTCGCCTCTTGGGGCGCACCGGCCATCGGCGGGCTGTTTTGACGCATCACCTGATGCTCGCGGCTCTGCGCCCGATGCAGCCATTCGAGTGCACTCTGCTCAAAGGTGAGCGCTTGGTTCAAAGGCGAGCGCTTCTTCTCCTCCGCAGCCTGGCCGAGCGGGACGGTGGCGTCCTTCATGCTCTTCCACGCCTCGGTGAGGAACTTCTTCATCTCGGCGTCCTCGACTTCTTCCATGGCTTCCTTCGTCTGCTCCATGGCGATGCCCTGGCTCTGCTGCACGACACCGGCATCCGGCGCGAGACTTTCCATCGGGCGACCGCCGTTCGCATCGCGAATGAGCTTCCAAGTGGCGTTCACGACCTGCTTTTGCAGTTCGATGAGCTTTTGCGCCTTCGGTTTGGGTTGGCCGGGCTCGGGCGGCGGAGCCTCGGCCTCGCGGAAGATGTCCTCAAAGTGCCGCACCTCGGCAAAGAACATGTCGCTCATGCTGCGGCGCACCTCGCCCTTCGGTCCGGTATCCTCGGCCCAGATGTAGTAGCTCACGAGCTGGCGAGGCTGAGCGCCTTCTTTTTCGAGCAACAACTCCGCACGCACGTCCTGCTTCTTCCGCGGCTCCGTGGGCGCATGCGTGAAGGCGACCTCTTTCTCGTTGCCGTTGATGCTGAAGACCGCGCCCGATTTCACGACGCTGAGGTCGTCGGAAATTTTGGCTTCGACGGGAAGCTCCTGCAGGCTCGATACCTGGATGTCGCGCTTCGGGAAGACGACCTCGATCTTCGCGAGCTGGTTGCTCTGCACGGTGACGGTGAACCACGGCGGGTTTTTGTTCCCGCGATCCGCTTCATCGACGAGGTGCAGGCGATACTTCTGCGAGGTGGTGGCGGTCAAAACGGCTTCGAGCAGCGTGGGATCTTCGGCGGAAGGCGTGAGCGGGATGATGGTCTTGTCCTCGCCGAAGAGCTCGGCGGCGATGAGGTGGGGCTCGAAGGGGGAGGCGGTGCTGGAGTGCTGGAGAGATGGAGTGGTGGATGTTTTCGACAGAGGCGCGGCATCGAAGGGATTGCCGGTGCGGGCAGGAGTGCCCGCATCACTGGATGGGAGGAGCGGTTTGTTCACTTTGATCTTCCAAGCGATTTTTGAGCCTTCGAGGGCGGTGACCTTCTGCGTGTTCTTGGTCTCTTTCGCGGGGAGCTTCGTGTAGTCGGGCGGTGTGACGATGACATCGCTGCGAACGAGGGCGGGATAGTCGAAGACGGTGAGCGTATGCTCGGCGGACTTTTCTCCCGCGAATTCGACGTGGTAACGCGTGTGACGATCCGCCTTCGGGATCATGCCACCGAAGACCTGGCCATCGACGGTGAGGCGCATAGGCTGGCGGTCGCGTTCCGTGCCATCGAGATCGGTGGTGACGAGCGTGGCATCGGCCGGGACGGGGCCTGCAAAACGGGCTTCGATGATGACGCGGGAGTTCCGTTCTACTTCGGCATCGCCGGGCGTGAGGGTGGCGGTGAAGGCGGTCGATTGCTTCGCCTGCGCAGCGGGCGTTTGCTGCGTGATGCGTGATGCGTGAAGGCGGTTTTGCAGCCTCAAAGCGATGTCGGTGGCGAGGAAGGCAATCACGGCGATCCACGCGGCGGCGAGGGCGCGGCGGTAAGGTTTGTCGGCGACGGTGACGGGCCAGTTCTGCGTGGCGGAGCGGGCGAGGGCGTGATCGATGAGGCGCTCGTGGAGGTAGCCGGCGGGTTCTTCGGCCTGCGGTTCGTGCTCAAGCGCGGTGAGCAGCAGCGAATCGAGCGAGGGATGCTTTAGCTCGATGAGCCGGGCGATGTCGCGATCACTCCAGATGTTCCGGCGGCCTTTGAAGTAAGCGATGAAGGCCAGCACGATGATGCCGATCATCGACCAGCGGTCGAGCGTGCGGGGCAGCCGCATGCCCTGTGTCATCGCGAACAGGAAGCTGCCGCGCACGAGGATGCCGATGAGAAAGACCACGGCCATGTGCCGGAGGAGCCGCGCCTTGCGGAGGGCCTCGCGGACTTCAGTGATGCGGGCGTCGAGGATGGTGCGTGCGATCATGGCGTGGAGTGTGTCAATTTTTGCCGGGATCAGTGGTTATGTCGGTGAGACGGAGACTCCCATCTTTCTGCAATTCGTGACGGAAAATCAAAACACCGTCAAATCCCTTCAATCCGAGCATGGCAAAGTCCTCGTCTATGTGCTGCGCCTTGGGCATGAAGCCCCAAGCGCGAACGATGATCGCCCCGTCCTTGGCAAAACTCGCTTCCGATCCCGGGTTTGCAGTTGTGGTCAGCATATCCAGCACTTTGGATTTTGGGTGCCCCTTGCCGTCTGGAAGCTTCATCAGGATGGCCCGGCGTTTGGCAACCCGGTAAAACTGAGCGCCCCCCATCAGCCTGCCTGTTCGGAAGTTTACCAGCAGCAGTTTACTATCCGGCGACCATTGGCACCGAACGTTTTCCGTGGTTTTACCCCAAGTCCCTCCTCTGGAATCCACTTCCTCAAGAGGCCCGATCTTCCGCTCCGTGCGAGCATCCACGAGGAGAACGGTCCCATCCGCTTCATCAATGAACTCTGTTTTTTGAGGATACACCGCCACAGCAAACTGTTTGTTTGGCGAAAGCCCACCCTCGACGATCACCCACTCCGTGGCAAGGCAGCGGCTAACAATAAGAAGCGTGGCGAGCGTGATGGCTTTCACTACTTGGACAGTAACAGAAATTATGCAGGTCGTGCGACTTGCCTTGAACGGCCAGCGAGGGCTGTTTCGAGCAAAAGCACGGCCAGGAGAGCGATCAAAAACCACCACCACAGGTGCTGGCGCTGCTCGCTGTCCGAGGCGGTGAGGCGCTGGTCGCTCGTGCTGCTCTCGGAAGCGCTTTCAGCGGCATTCGAGAGCTTCAATCCGTATTGAGCGAGCTTTGCGGCATCGATGGGCAGGACGCGGCTTTCGTCAGGAGAGAGGTTCACGGCGAGGGTGTGGGTATGCGCGGAGGTTTGCAGCTTGAAGAGACCGGGCTGCGAGGCCGTGAACCGCTCGCCGGGCTTCAGGTTGTGCGTTTTTCCCTCGGGATCGGTGATCGTGTGCGGCTGCGCGGCATCGAGCGGCAGCTCATCGCCGACGAAAAGCGTGGCGGCGGGATCGTGGCTGAAGCCCGCGGCGGCGAGCCAGCCATACAGCAGCGGCACAAACTTCGTGCTGAGGGCCAACTGGCTGTCCGCCGGATGCCAGCCGGAGGCCAGCACGATGAGCGTGCCCTTGCCCACGCGGGCGCTGAGGATGGCGGGATGGCCGTTGTCAAAGGTGGCGAGCGTTTCGAGGCCTGCGCCCGCGATGACGCGATGCTTCCAAAAGCGCAGCTTGGTGAAATCACGCAGCTTCGGATCGGCGAAGGGTTTGAGCAGCGGATGCTCGGTCTTCACCTCGGCCAGCATGCGGTAGTCGTCGCTGGTTTCCGGCGTGATCGTGAGGTCGAAACCGAGCGCTTTGAGCAAGGCGGCATCGCTGGGTGCGACAACGAGGAATCCGCCGCGCTGAAGGTGATCGCGCAAACCCTCGGCAGACGCGTTGCCGACCGCGAACACGATGTCAGGAGCCTGCGCGGGGAGCTTTTCATCCGCGGTGAGTTGCGGCGCGAGTGTAGCGGTGGGCTGCAAGGCACGGGCGAGGTAGTAAAGCGGCGCGGAGGCCTCATCGCGGCTGGCTTCTTTGCCGAGGAAATGAATTCGAACGGCCCGCGGCTGCGGTGGCGTGATGAAGACGCGGTTGTCAAAGTCGTGCTTGTCGCCGCTGAGCGTGAGCGTGGTGGTGTTCGTGCTGTTCGGCGGAGCCGGAAGGATGCGCGAGGCCCCCGGCGGGAGCTGCGCGGTGATGGCATCGGCTTTCGCGCCGCCTTCCCAAGCGAGCGTGAAGTCACGCAGCGCGGAGTCGCGAGTGTTCGAGAGGCGCAGGCGGGTGGAAAGGCTCGATTCTCGGAGAGAATCGGCCACTTCACTGGCGGCGAGGGCGAGGGAGAGGTTGTCGTTCACCGCCGCGTCGATGCGATGAAGCTGCAAAGTGATCTCCGCCGGCCAGGCGATGGTGCGCAGGGCATCGAGCTTCGCGCCTTCTTGAAGGTCGGAGATCAGATGGATGCGTTTTTGCAGCGTGGAGGTGCTCGAATCAAAACTCGGCACCGCGGCGATGAGAGCGCGATCGAGGTGCGTGGGTGCCCAAGTGGGCGAAAGAGCCTCCAAACGGCTTTTGAAGGTCGTGAGACGGTTCGCGGGGCTTTGGCGGTCTTCGTCAAAGGTCCACAGCGGCGTGAGCTCGCGATCAAACACCGCGAACGCGATGCGATCGGTGATCTTTGCCTCGCGCACGAGCTTTTCCGCTTCGGCCACAGCCTTCTTCCAAATATCCTCGCGGCGCATCGAGGCACTGCGGTCGATCAGGATGAGCGAGGCGCGGCTCGCGGAGGCGGTCACGGATTGCTCCGAAGGCCAAAACGGCCTCGAGAACATCAAGGCGAGCAAAATGAGGGCGAGGCAGCGCAGCAGGAGCAGCAGCCAGTTTTCGAGGCGACGCTTCGAGACGGGCATCGGCGTCTGCGCATCCAGGAAGAGCAGCGAACTGAACTCCACGCGGTCCTGCGGTGGACGCCGACGCAGGTGCAGCAGGATCGGCGCGAGGATCGCGGCCGCACCGGCGAGATAGAGGGGAAAGAGCCAGCTCATGCGGCGGCGCGTTTGGAGGTTTTCTTGCGTTGGCGGGCGCTGAGGAAATCGAAGAGCACTTCTTCCAGCGGACGGTCCGTGGGGCAGAAGTGGTATTCGACGTTGTTGCGGTCACAGGCGGCCTGGATGGCATCGCGATGGGCGCGAAGCCGCGTGAGGTAGGTCTCGCGGGCGATTTGCGGATCGATGAAGCGCTCCGTGCCGCTTTCGAGATCGCGGAAGTGCGCGGACTTCTCGAAGGTAAAGTCGATCTCCGCCCGATCCATGAGGTGAAAGAGCACGAGGTCATGCCCCATCGCCCCGAGCAGGGCGAGTTGCTTCTCCAGATGCTCGACAGGGGCGAGCAAATCGGTGATGAGGCAGATCATGCCGCGCTTCCGCAGCACCTCTGCGAGCTGACCGACCGAGAGATCGAGCGAGGTGCCGGCCGCTTTCGCGGGCCTCTCCAGCTCGGTGAGCAGCCGCCGCAGATGCCCGGGGCGATTCCGCGCGGGCAGATGCTCCTCGATGCCATCGGCAAACGTGGTCAATCCAGCCGCATCGCCCTGCTTCATCAGAAATGAGGCCATCGTCGCGGCGAGCGTGGCGGCATACTCTGCCTTCGTGAAGCCCTGCGAGCCGAATTTCATCGACTTGCTGTGATCGATCACGAGCTGGCAGCGCAGGTTCGTCTCGTCCTCGAACTTCTTGATGTAGGTGCGGTCACTGCGAGCGAGCACCTTCCAGTCGATGTAGCGCGGATCATCGCCCTGCACGTAGGCGCGATACTCGCTGAACTCGACCGAGAAGCCGTGATACGGGCTGCGGTGCATCCCTTTCCAAAGCCCCTCGACGACCACCTTGGCCCGCAGCTCGAGCGATTTGATGCGCATGAGCGCCGCCGGATCGAGAAACGAGGCGGCCGGAGGGCGGGAGGATGACGCGGAAAGGCTCACAAAAGACAATGACCGCCTCCACAACGCCCGCCAAGGGGGACTTTGTCGGAGAATCGCGATGCGTGGCGATTCAGCGCCACGAGAACGCCCCGTAGCATAGCCTTTCTAGGCTGTGCTTTTTGAGGAGCACCGGCTAGAAAGCCGATGCTACTTCCCCAGCAAGAACGCCAGCAGATCACTCATCTGCTCCTTCGTGATGGCGGCCTCCAGACCATCCGGCATCAGGGTGCGATCCAGGCTCTTCATGTCTTTGATCGCGGTGCGGGAGAGCGTCTCTTTCGCGCCGCCGGGCATGGCGAGGACGATGGCGTCGGTGGTTTCGCTTTGGATGAGGCCGGCGAGGGTGCGGCCGTCTTTGGTTTCGATCTGGTAGCCACTCCAGCGGGCTTCGAACATGCGGTTGGGATCCAAAATATCGCTGAGGAGGGCTTCGGGGGGCTTGACCTTCACGTCGGAGAGCGGCGGGCCGACATCGACGCCGAGCTGACCGTGCTTGTGGCAGGTGATGCAGATGGTGGCGAAGAGTTGCTGGCCTTTTTTGGCGTCGCCGGGCTTTTTGGCGGCGTCGAGGTAGCTGGTGACGACTTTGGCGCGGTCGCTGTTGGCCTCGCCGAAGAGCTTTTTGGCGAGTTCGGCCATTTCGCCTTTGCCGCGCTGGTAAGCCCAGCGTTTTTCGACATCGACCCACGCGGGCGGGAACTCGCCTTTGTCCATGCGCTTGAAGAGTTCGAGCGCGGTGGTGGCGTTGGCGGTGAGGATGGTCACGAGGTCGCGTTTGAGGCCGGGGCCGGCTTTGGGCAGGAGTTCGTAAATGAGCGGCGAGGTACTGGTGGAGCTGAATTTCTTCAACAGGGCCACGGTGGCCGCGGTGAGCTCCAGCGGCTGCGTGGTGGTGAGCAGGTTTTTCACCACGGGCTCGACGGCGGCCCATTTGCGCGAAGCAAGCAGCGGCAGCACGGCGAGGCGTTGATCGAGCGGTGCTTTGGCATCGGCGATGATGGTGTCGATCTTCGTTTGAAGTGCGGCGATCTCCTTGGCGGCGTCTTCGTGGCCTTTCGGGAGCTTGGCGAGACCTTGGAGAAGGGCGGGTTTCCACCAGAGGAGTTCGCCGGGTTGTTTTTGGAGAAGCGTGAGCAGTGACTTGATGTCGTCGGCATCGCCATCGGCGAGTGAACCGGCGGCGAAGGTGCGGATGGTGTCGCTCTTGGTGGCGGAGAAGCGGCTGAAGAAGGCATCGCCGAGCTGGCTGAGGATGTGGCCCATGTTCTTCGCGGAGACGCTGGCGACCATTTTGGCCATCCACGGGTCTTCGCCGTGTTTCGTGAGGATGGCGGCGAGTTCGGCGGTGTCGGTGATGGTGGGGATTTTGAGGAAGAGGGCGCGTTCGGGGTGCTCGGGTTGGAGTGTAGCCTTTAGGCGATCTGGGCCTTTCCCTGAATCGGCTAAAGCCTTGACTCCAACATACCCTTTGGGAACGACACGCCAGATACGCCCATGGTTTTCGCCCTGGCGCATGTCGTGGGTTTTGACGAACTCCTCGGGGAAGAAGCGAGCGTGGTCGATCCAGCGGCGGTAGATGTCGCAGATGTAGATCGCGCCGTCGGGGCCGGTGGTGAAGTTCACGGGGCGGCTCCATTCGTCGCTGCTGCGGAAGAACTCCGTGCGGTCGCCGACACGCGTGGCTTTGAGCGAGGCACCGTTGGGCTCGATTTTGTAGCGGGTGACGAGCTGGCCGGTGGGATCGGGCACGAAGACGTTGTTTTTGAGTTCGGGCATCAAGTGACCGCGATAGACGCCGAGGCCGCTGCAGGCGGTGTTCGTGCCGGCGTGGGCATCGGCGGTGGTGTGGGTGATTTGCAGCGGATAGACGCGGGTCTCCGCTCCGGGCGTGGCGATGTCTTCATGCACCTGCGTGATGCCGGCGTGCGGATTCCGCAGCATGGCCTCGTAAGGCATGACGGTGAACATGAGCGGGTTGCGGTTCGAGCAATAGAAGTGGTGGCCGTAGTCGTCGAACGCACCGCCGTATTGGCCGCGACCGCCGGTGGGGGTGATCTCGCCGGTCTTGGGGTTCCATTTGAAGTTCGAGCCGGGAATGCCGACGACCTTCGTGGGGGCATCGGCGGGATAGATTTCCTTCGCATCAAGGCCGTTGTTAAAATGCACGCAGCCATCTGGACCCCAACGCGGAGCGCTGACCTGGAGCTGGCTGTGCTTCGGATTGAAGCCGCGGATGAGCGGCTTGATGAGGTCGGCCTTGTTGTCGCCGTCGGTGTCTTTGAGGAAGAGAATCTGGCTGCGCGTGGTGGCGATGAGGCCGCCGTCGTAAGGCAGCAGACCTTGGACGTTGTCCATGTGGTCGGCAAAGGTCACCGCCTTGTCCATGCGGCCGTCGCCGTTCTCGTCGGTGAGGAGTTGGATGCGGGAAAGCCAGGGATCGCCGGGATTCGGCGGGCCGAGCGGGTAGTCGCGCATGTCGGCGACGAACATGCGGCCTTTGTCATCCCAGGTGGCCTCGACGGGATCGAGCACGAGCGGCTCGGCGGCGACGAGTTGCACCTCATACGGGCCGTCGAGCTGGATGCGCTTCTGGCTTTCCTCGGGCGAAAGGGCCTCGCTTTGACCATCGCGCACCGCGCCGATGTCGCTGCCGCCGCTGGCCTGGATGGCGGACCATTTCTCTTTGAACTCGCCGAGCGGATACAGCTCGTAGCGACGCACGATCATCTCCGCGCCCTCGGTCTGCAGGAGGATTTTGCCTTCGCTCGGTTTGCAATCGAAGGCCTCATTCACCATCGCGCCATTGACGAAGTATTGCAGCGTGTCGCCCTTGGCGATGACTTCGAGGCGGTTCCACTCGCCGCTGGGGCTTTCGACATCGTTTTTGCCGCGGAAGCCCACCGTGTCGCTCCAGTCCTCATCGCGGCCTTTCCAATTGATGCGGCCTTTGGTCACCGTCTGACGCGGGGAGCCTGCTTTCCAGATTTTTTCCTTGTCGCGGTCGAGCGCGAACTCCGCAGAGAGCGAAGTCGTGAGCTCCGTGCCGTCCGCGAGCTTCGGCGAGAGCACCAAGATGTCGCCCACGCCACCCTCGATGATCTGCGCCTCGATGCTGGCCATCCAGGTGTCGCTGTAGGCACCGTGCGGGCCGTAGGCGTGGAGGAGGATGCCGTTGTCCTTCGCTTTCTTTTCGCGGGCACCCCAGGTCTTTGTTCCCCATTTAAATTCGAGGACGAGGTGGTAGTCGCGGTAGTTTTCCTTCGTCGCCACATAGCCGTAGCCGCGGCCGGAGATGTTGAAGGTGCCATCCGCGGCGAATTTCCAGATGTCCTTCGGATCATCGTGGAAATCCATCTTCGGATTCACGTGATGCTCGACGTTGCCCGATTTGATGACTTCGAGCAGATCGATCTTTTTCGTCACCGGCTGGGCGGAGGCGAAAACAGGCAGGAGCAGGGAAAGAGCGAGGAAACGCATGGCGAGCATACGAGGAATACGGGAGCGGATTTGCCCATGCGGAGCGAAATGGGGCCAAGAATGGTGCTTTTGTGATGGGGCGGGAATGCGCCTTGACGCACCGGATGCCGCTCCTACTATCGCGGCTCCTTTCCCCCGCCCCCCAGATGAACATCCACGAATACCAGGCCAAGCAGTTGTTTGAAAAATTCGGCGTCGCCACCCCCAAAGGCATCGTCGCCAGCACGGCCGAGGAGGCTGGAAAAGCCGCCCGCGAGATCGGCGGCCCGGGCCTCGTGGTGAAATCCCAGATTCACGCCGGCGGTCGCGGCAAGGGTACCTTCAAAAACGGCTTCAAAGGCGGCGTGCATGTCGTCGATACTCCGGAGCAGGCAGAAGAGATCGCCGGCAAAATGCTCGGCCAGACGCTCGTGACGCACCAGACCGGCCCGGAAGGCAAGCTGGTGAGCAAGGTGCTCATCGCCAAGGCGGTCGATATCAGCAAGGAATACTACTTTGCCATCCTGTTTGACCGCGGCAGCAGCGGCCACGCCATCATCGCTTCCACGGAAGGCGGCATGAACATCGAAGAAGTGGCCGAAAAGACCCCGGAGAAGATCACGAAGGAGTTCATCCACCCCACGCTGGGCCTCCAGAGCTACCAGTGCCGCAAAATCGCCGCCTCGCTCGGCCTCCGCGGAACCCTCGCCAATCAGGCCGTGAAGCTCTTCACCGCCATGTGGAACCTCTATTTGAAGAGCGATTGCTCCCTCGTGGAGATCAATCCGCTCGCCGTGACCACCGACAACCAGGTCGTGGCTCTCGACGCCAAGTTCAATTTCGATGACAACGCCCTCTACCGTCAGAAAGACGTCGTCGAGATGCGCGACAAGACCGAGGAAGACCCGCGCGAGGTCGCCGCGAGCGAATTCGGCCTGAACTACATCGGCCTCGATGGCAACATCGCCTGCCTCGTGAACGGTGCCGGCCTTGCCATGAGCACGATGGACATCATCAAGTTCCACGGCGGCGAACCGGCGAACTTCCTCGACGTCGGCGGCGGCGCGACGAAGGAGCAGGTCACCGCGGCCTTCAAAATCATCCTCGGTGATCCGAACGTGAAGGGCATCCTCGTGAACATCTTCGGCGGCATCATGGACTGCAACATCATCGCCACCGGCATCATCGCCGCGGCGCAGGAAGTCTCGCTGAACATCCCGCTCGTCGTCCGCCTCGAAGGCAACAACGTCGAGGCCGGCAAGGCCACCCTGGCAGCCAGCGGCCTCGCCATCACCAGCGCCGACGGCCTCACCGACGCCGCGCAGAAGATCGTCGCCGCCGTGAAGGCCGCGTAAGCGATCCCACCGCACACCACTCACCACGCAGGGCGGGCCGAAAGGTCCGCCCTGCGTCGTTCAAGCGTGGGAGTGCTGGAGTAGTGGAGTGTTGGAGTGCTGAAACTGAACCCAATACTCCACTACTCCAACACTCCATTTCCCCAGCCGCCCCTCGCTGATCTTGTCCGCATCACGCCAATCTTGCGGATTGTTGCATGAGCAACGCAAGATGCGTGCTGTCTCGGGCAAGCATGGTGGAGCAGCGAAAGCAGGGCGCGGCATAGTGCCGCAGTGAGAGTTCTTCTCCTCTCCTTACGCGCCATGGAAGTTTTCGCCGTCACCATCTTCGTCAGCCTGATGTTCGCCGTCTTGTTTGCGGCGCTGTTTCTGGCGGAGCGGCTGCAAAAGCGGCGCGTGAGCATCGAGCAGGTGGCTCTGCTCCCCCTCGACGACGGCGGCAGCCCCTCCGCCGCGAATTTCACCCGACCCCATTCCCATGACCAGCACATCCGCCACCAAAGTACCCATTGAGTTCAACGACAAGGTCGTGCGCCAGTTCATGCTGGCCTCGATCATCTTCGGCGTCGTTGCCATGCTCGCGGGCGTTTTCATCGCCACGCAGCTCAATTTCCACCAGCTCAACCTGGCGGAGTTCCTCACCTTCGGCCGTCTGCGCCCCCTTCATACGAACGCGGCCATCTTCGCCTTCGTGGGGAACATGATGTTCGCCGGCGTTTACTACTCCACGCAGCGCCTGTGCAAGGTGCGCATGGGCAATGACACGCTCTCAGCGATCCACTTCTGGGGCTGGCAGCTAATCATCGTGGCCGCGGCCATCACGCTGCCGCTCGGCTTCTCCCGTGGCAAGGAATACGCCGAGCTCATCTGGCCCATCAACGTGGCCGTGGCGGTCATCTGGGTCGTTTTCGCCATCAACTTCTTCATCACGCTGCACAAGCGGAACGAGCCCACGCTCTATGTGGCCCTGTGGTTCTACATCGCCACCATCGTGACCGTGGCGATGCTCTACATCGTCAACCATCTCTCCATTCCCACCAGCCTCACGCACAGCTACCCGATCTTCGCCGGCGTGCAGGACGGCCTCGTGCAGTGGTGGTATGGGCACAACGCGGTCGCCTTCTTCCTCACCACGCCGATCCTCGGCATCATGTACTACTTCCTGCCGAAAGCGGCGGAACGTCCGGTCTATTCGTATCGTCTCTCCATCGTTCACTTCTGGTCGCTCGTCTTCCTCTACATCTGGGCCGGCCCGCACCACCTGCTGAACACCGCCCTGCCGAAGTGGCTGCAATATCTCGGCATGTTCTTCAGCCTCATGCTGTGGGCTCCTTCCTGGGGCGGCATGCTCAACGGCCTCCTCACCCTCCGCGGTGCCTGGGACAAGCTGCGCACCGATCCTGTGATCAAGTTCTTCATCGCCGGCGTCACCTTCTACGGCATGTCCACCTTTGAAGGCCCGCTCCTTTCCATCCGCGCCGTCAACGCCCTCTCCCACTACTCCGACTGGACTATCGGTCACGTGCACAGCGGCGCCCTCGGCTGGAACGGCTTCATGGCCGCTGGTCTCTTCTACTGGCTCGCTCCGCGTCTCTGGAACACCAAGCTCTACTCCGTGCCGATGGCGAACTTCCACTTCTGGATCGGCACCTTCGGCATCCTGCTCTACGTCGTCGCCATGTGGATCAGCGGCATCATGCAGGGCCTCATGCTCAGCCAGGTCACGCCGGATGGTCTTGCCTTGAAAAACACCTTCCTCGACACTCTCCAGGCCATCCGTCCGCTCATGGGCCTGCGTGTGATCGGTGGTGCCATGTTCCTCGTCGGCTGGCTCGTGATGTGCATCAATCTCTTCAAGACCATCGCGTCCGGCAAAGCCACCAACGAAGTCCGCGAGGTCGCCGTCATCCAGCATGACAGCAGCCAGCAGATGGGCCTTGGCGAGACCTTCTTCAACGACCCGCTCACCTACTCCATCGGCGGCATCCTTCTCGTCTGCGGCTGGCTCTTCCTGCCTCGTGGTGCCGATGTGGCCTCTCTCGCCTGCGCCCTCGTCTTCGCCTTCATGGCCGTGAAGCGCTTCAAGAGTGCCCACCAGAACTGGTCGTTCTGGTATGAGAAGCTCCTCCACAATTACCTGCCCTTCACCATCCTCACCTTCGTCGCGGTGGTCATCGGCGGCCTCATCCAGCTCATCCCCACCATCACCGTGAACACGGCGAAGAACATGGAGGACCGCATCCAGAAGCTCTATGAGCCCCTCGAACTCGCCGGCCGCGACATCTACGTCTCCGAAGGCTGCTACAACTGCCACTCGCAGATGATCCGCACGCTCGTTCCTGATGTGATGCGCTACGGCGACTACTCCCGCCTCGGCGAGAGCATCTACGATCATCCTTATCAGTGGGGCTCGAAGCGCACTGGCCCGGATCTCGCCCGCGAAGGCGGTGCCCGTCCGAACTCCTGGCACTACGAACACATGATGGACCCGCGTTCCATGTCCCCGCAGTCCAACATGCCGCCCTACGCGCACCTCAAGGACAAGCCCTTCGATCAAAACGCCCTGCCGAAGAAGATCGCCGTGATGCGCCAGCTTGGCGTGCCCTATCCCGCCATGGATGCCACCAGCATCAAAATGAAGGCCCTCGAACAGGGTGCTGCCATCGCCGAGGATCTCAAGAAGGCCAACATCGTCGTCCGCCCGGACAGCGAGATGGTCGCCATCATCGCCTACCTGCAAAAGCTCGGCCAGTATGACACGCCCGCCGTCGAGGAAGTCCTCACGAAGAAGAGCGGCGGCGGCGTCCCCTTCCCGCTCACGCCCGTGAATCCCGACAAGGCCCGCAGCGCCATGGTCAAACCCTGATCGCTTCACGCCACCTGCATCGCTGATCGCTCATCTCTTATCCCACATCTCATGTACAAGCGCATCATCTACGAAAACTGGCACGCGATCATCCCCCTGCTCGCTTTTGCCACCACCGGCGTGGTCTTCGCTGTCATGACCATACGCGGCATGCTGCTGCGCAAAGAGAAGTCCGAACACATGTCCCACCTGCCACTCGACGACTAATTTAGCCATGGACACTCATCCCACATCCTCCTCCAACGAGCCGAAACTCCGCGATCACGTCTATGACGGCATCCAGGAGTATGACCAGAAGCTCCCGAACTGGTGGCTTTTCACGCTCTACATCACCATCGTCTGGTTCATCGGCCACTGGCTCTGCTACTACCAGCTCGGCATCGGCAGCTCCGACCAGGACGAAATGGACAAGGTCATCGCCGAGCAGAAGGCCGCGCGTGACAAGCAGACCGAAAACATCACCGACGAGCAGCTCTGGGCCATGTCCCGTGACCCGCAGGCCGTCGAGGCTGGCAAAGCGGTCTTCATGACCCCTGGCATGTGCGTCACCTGCCACGGCCCCGACCTCACCGGCACGCTCGCCGGAGCCAAACTGCCCGGTCTGCCGCTCCACGATCAGGAATGGAAGTATGGCGGCAAGCCCACCGAGATCTTCAAGATCGTCCGCAAAGGCTCACCCGATATCACCAAGGGCATGGCCGCCTGGGAAGCCGTGCTCGGCGTGCAAAAGGTCAGCCAGGTCGTAGCCTTCGTCCTCAGCAAGCACAAGGAAGGCGAGCCCATCACCAAGGCACCCGATGCTCCCGCCGCAGGCGCTGCCGCTCCTGCTGCTGGCACTGCCACTCCGGCACCTGCCCCAGCTCCCGCACCTGCTCCCACCAAGTAAGCAGCCCTTCCAAACCCTCTGTTGCGCCGCGTGAAACCCACGCGGCGCTTCTTTTTTGGCCTCAATAGGTTTGCCGCCACGACTCGATCATCTCATCACCCACCGGCAGTCGGCTCTTAATCGCCACTTCGATCTGACCTGAGGCCGACACGACATAGAAAATCGTCAAGTAATGCTCCGGCGGCAAATCTTGGCGGATCACTTCATTGCGACCCGCGATCGCCGCGAGGCTGCCATGCTGCGCCGCCTTCAGCGCCATCACGGTGGAGAGCACGAGACCGGGTTTCGGATTGTTGTTCCAAAGAATGCCACCCTCCGCATCGAGGATCGTCAGCAGCGAGCCAACAGGCAGCGCCTCCAAGGCACGCCGAGCATACGCGGCCAGCCTTGCCTCCGGTGTCTCGACCACCGGTGCGGCAGACTCGATCACGGGCAGCGAGTGACTCAAGATGCCCGCCTCGGCCGCACGATGCCGGATCATGCGCAAACGCTCGCGAATGCGATCCAGCGGCGGAGTAGCCTCCGGCTCCGTATGCACGGGCGTGGTATCCACGGGAGCCTCATCATGAGCCTCTTCGGGCTCTGCCGATGCCTCAGGCTCCAAAACAGGCTCTTCACGCATTGGCGGCAACGGAGGAAATTCGTCTCGAACAGGCTGCAAAGGCTCCACAGGCTCTGAAACAGCCTCTTCGACAAAAAACGCCATCGGAGCCTCCGCGTCCGTTTCCGGCAGCGTGGCGATCTCCGCGGTCTCGGCAACCTCTTCAAGAGCCGCAGGTGCCTCCAGACGCTCCAGCAGGCTGTGCAGATGCGTCTCGTCAATCCAGGAGACTCGCGTGTTCATGAGTTTTCTCGCGTTGTTTGGACATCCCGGCACGTTGCTCCAGCTCGGCGGCGATTTGATCAAAGATCAGCGCCTCCGGCGGCGGATTGCGTTTCGTCAGCGCCACCGGCACTCCGAGGGCGCTCGCATCGAGGAAAGACGGCATGCGGGGGATGCTCTGTTGGAAAAGAAGGTTCGCAGGCAGCATCTCACGCAGCTCACGGGCCACACGCAGGCTCATCTCATGCTCGCGCATCACCATCGTGAGCAAAATACCCGCCACTTTCACGCCCGCGCCTTCCGCACGAAAGCGTGCGAGCGTCTCCAGCATGTGCGGCACGCTGCGCACAGCCAGCGGCTCGGCCTGCTGCGGCAGGATCACATAGTCACACGCCTTCACAATCGTCTCCGACATGCCGTTGAGGCCTGCCGCGGTATCAAACAGCACGCAATCAATGCCGCGCAGCTCCGCCGCCCGCAGCAAATCGGCCACACGACCCGGCGCCTCGTGCATCACGGCCATCACGCGGGCACTCGCGTCCGTGAGGCCGGCCGGCATCACCTCCAGCTCGGGCAGGCGTGTGGTGATCACGAGGTTTGGCAGGTCACCACGCTTCAAAACGAACTCATAAAAGCCCTCGCGGCTTTTCGCACTCTTTGCCAATGACAGGCCCACGCCGCCCTGCGGGTCTGTGTCCACCAGCAGCACCCGCCAGCCGCGGCGGGCGAGCGAGTAAGCGAGGTTGATGCAGAGCGTGGTTTTACCCACGCCCCCTTTTTGACTGGCTGTTGAGATGGCGATCACGCGCCGATGCTAGGCTGTGTTTGAAAACAGGCAAACACGCCTCTCAACTTTCCACCCGGGCTCAGCCGGGACGAGCCAGGCTGATCGTGAACTGCGTGTGGCTGCCCTCCGCCGTGTCCACGCTCACCTCCCCGCCCATGCCCTGGATCATGCGGTAGCACAGGCTCAGGCCCAGCCCCATCCCCTGCCCCACCGGTTTCGTCGTGAAGAAGGGATCGAAAATCTTCGCCAGATTCGCCTGCGGAATGCCGGAGCCGTTGTCACGCACGATCAAAAGCACGCGTGAGTCCTGCTCGAAGGCTTTGAGCAAAATCTGGGCCTCCGCACGGCCTTGCAGCGCATCGAGGCTGTTTTGCACGAGGTTCAGCACGATCTGGATGAGATGGTTTTCATCCCCTTGCGCGATCAAGCCCTCCGGCACCTCGTCCACCAGCGTCACGCTGCGGTCGCTGATCTCCTTGTTCAGCAGACGCAGCGCCTTCCGCGTGATCTCATGCAGATTCACCGGCCGCGAGCCTCGATTCTCCGGGTGGGCAAAGGTGCGCAAATCGCTCACGATGGCCGCCACGCGGTCAATGCCCTCGCCAATGTCCGCCGCGATGCGGTTCACGGAATCGGCCACGTCCTCCGGCAGCCCTTTGCTCTTCTTCTTCAGCAGGAAGATCGCCGACTTCACATAGTTCAGCGGGTTGTTGATCTCATGCACGATGCCCGCGCTGAGTCGGCCGATGGAGGCGAGCTTCTCGCTTTGATCGAGCTGCAGCTCCGTCTCGCGCAGGCGCTTCAGCGTCGCAGTGAGTTCCTCATTTCGTGCGGCCAGCTCCTCGCGCTGGTCTTCGACCTTGCATCGTGCAGCAAACTCCCGCAGCCGGATCGCATGATGCTGACGGCTGCCAAAGTAGAGCACCACGCAATTCAGAAGGATGAAGCCCGTGTTGTTCACGAAGATACCCAGCGCCTTCGGATCGCCACCGCGGAGCAGATTGGGCACGGTGGATGCAAAATAGGCCGCCAGCACCAGTGCCAGCGTGATGCCGATCTCGCGGAAGGTCCAGTGGAACACAAACGACGTGGCCACGATGCACAGCGTGAGGCCCGCGTAGTAGCCGCTGCCCGGATCGCCGCTCAGATACATCATCGCCGAGATCATCACCGCCGGCAGCAGCGGCAGCACGATGGGATACACGCGGCACCAGCGCTGCCCCCACGAGCCATTCAGCGCCAGCAGCAGCGGCACGCACGAGGCCGCGCAGGCCAGCCGCAGCACGAGGAACTCCCACTTCCGCTCCGGATAGGCCATCCAGTCCAGGAACCAGCACAGCGGCACCAGCACCATCACAAACCACGCGCCCATGCGTGCATTGCGCAGGTTCAGCTCCTGCTGCTCCTGCGCAAAACGGCTCTGGTTTGAGTCTGGAAGGCTCTCCGGCATGTGATTTGATGGTACTTAACGGTGAAGCCTTCCCGCTGGCAAGCCGCGTGGCATGTTTTTGCCACCAGCGGCAATCCAAAGCACACCTCTCCTTGTCTCCCCGCCGCCCTGTTTCATTGTCACCGCATGCGCATCCTCATCGCACCGGATAAATACAAAGGCAGCCTCTCCGCCACCGCCGTGGCGCAAAGCATCGCGGAGGCCTTCAATGGGCAGCCGGGGCACTTTGAGCTCGATCTCTGCCCCATCGCCGATGGAGGCGAAGGCACCGCCGAGGCCATCATCACCGCGAAAAACGGCTCGTGGGTCGAATGCCAGACCCTCGATGCCCAAAACCGCAGCGTGACCGCGAAATATGGTCAAGTGGCCTCGGAGGCCGTCATGGAGATGAGCGCCGCCAGCGGCCTCGCGATGGTGAGCGATCTCCCGCTCGATCCGGCCACCGCCAGCACCTACGGCACCGGTTTGATGATGCTCGATGCCATCCGCCGCGGAGCCAAACGCATCATCATCGGCATCGGCGGCAGTGCCACGAACGACGGTGGCACCGGAATGGCTCAGGCGCTTGGCTTCCTCTTTCTCGACGAGCATGGCAAAGCCCTCGAAAACGTCCCGCAAGACCTCGACAAGCTTCATCGCATCGAAGCGCCTTCAACTTGGGCCACCGAAATCCTCGTCGCCTGTGATGTGACCAATCCCCTGCTCGGCCTCGAAGGTTGCACACGCGTTTACGGCCCTCAGAAAGGCGTGAAGAACTTCGCCTTCTTCGAAAGCCGCCTCGAACGTCTCGCCCAAATCGTCGCCCGAGACCTCAACGTGAATCCGGCCGACGTTCCCGGTGCTGGCGCAGCAGGCGGTCTCGGCTTTGGCCTCATGGCCTTTTGCGGAGCAAAGCTCACCAGCGGCTTCGATTTGATCGCCGACCTCATCGACCTCCGCCGCCGCGTGCAGGCCGCCGATCTCGTCATCACCGGTGAAGGCCGCGTGGATGCCCAAACCCTCCACGGCAAAGGCCCGATGGGTGTCGCACGCCTGGCTCGCGAGTTCGGAAAACCTGTCGCCGCCATCGCCGGCCTCATCGAGGCACGCGAGGCTCTCACGCCTCACTTTGATCATCTCATCCAAGTGAAGCCGGAAAACATGCCCATCACCGAAGCCATTCAAAAAGCCCGAGAACTCCTCACCGCGGCCTGCCGTGATCAATTGATGCCGAAAATCACAACTGCGGCGTCCAGCGGTGCTTGCGGCGGATGACGGGGAGGTCTTCGCGGCGGAGGTGGACGCCTTGGCGGTGGATGTTGATGAGGATGCCGATGGCGATCATCGCGGCGAGCAGGCTGGAGCCGCCGTAGCTCACGAAGGGTAGCGGCAGGCCTTTGTTCGGCAGCAAAGCGGTGGTCACGCCCATGTTGAGAAGGGCCTCCATGCCGAGGAGGAAGGTGAGGCCGCTGCCGAGGAGTTTTCCAAAGCGATTCGGGGCATACGCGGCCACCATGAAGCCGCTCATGGCGAGCACGGCAAAGCCGAGGACGGTGCCCGCGGTGCCGCGGAGGCCGAGTTCCTCGCCAACCATGGGGAAGATGAAGTCGGTGTGGGCTTCGGGGAGGTAGGAGAGCTTCATGCGGCCCTCGCCGAGGCCACGGCCTTCGAGGCCGCCGGAGCCGAAAGCGAGCTTGGACACCCACTGCTGGAGGCCGAGCTTGTCTTTGTTGCCTTCGAGATCAAAAAGCACCATCACGCGTTCGAAGCGGTTCGGGAGGAATTTGATGCCTGCGGCCAATCCACCGCCGACGAGCACAACGATGACGGCCAGGTAGCGCAGCTTCGTTCCTGCCACGAACATCACACCGAGGCCCACGACGGACGCGAGCAAGGCGCTGCCGAGGTCGAACTCGCAGCCGATGAGGCCCACGATGCCCATGAGGACGAGACCGGGCAGCAAAAAGCCGCGGCGGAAGGTGCGGACCATCGTTTCATGCGTGGCAAACCAGCCCGAGAGCGCGATGAGCAGGGCGATCTTCGCAAATTCAGAGGGCTGAATGCGAAACGAGCCTATCCCAATCCACCGACGCGAGCCATTGATCTTCACGCCCACGCCCGGGATGTAGCAAAGCACGAGCAACACGGCCGCGCCGATGAGGATGTGCCAGCGCCAGCGATGCCAGGCATTGAAATCAATCATCGCCGCCGCCCCACAGGCCACCAGCGAGATGCCGAGCCAGCTCAACTGCTTCCACACCGTCACATAATCCTCCGTCCCCTCCTGAGCCACCTCGAACGTCGTGCTCGCCAGCATCGTGATCCCCAGCGCGAGGAGTCCGATGACGGAGGCAAGAAGCAGGATGATGGAGTGACGGGACATGGGGAATTCTAGATTTTTGATTCCTGATTTTTGATTCGACGCTCGCGAACGAGAGTCACCACCTCGCGCACAAGGCAGACAGCAAAAGAGATGATCAAGGCAGGCAACCACCCAATGATAATCAAAGGGAAAACCATCCGCAGAGCAGGAAAGTGATAACACACGCGAACATCCTGAAGCAGCAACGAAAGTATCTCCGGGACGACGAGTGACATCACACAGGACCAAACCAACAAACCACCCCACCCTGGAATGATGCCAGAACGAATCCGGCAGTCATTCCAAACTGCTCGCGCACATGGAATCAGGAAGACGCAGAGTAGGACCGCGCCGCCCCAATTGGCTATGGGTTTAAGCCAGTCTAGCTCAGCGGTATATTCATGGGCCTTCATGTTTCAGAACTCTACGCCCTTCGCTCTTCGCCCTCTGCTTGTTACTTCGCCGGAATCGTGAGCTTCATCCCTTCGCGCATGGCGTTGGGGTTCTTGATGTTGTTGGCCTTTTGGATGGCGGCGACGGATACGCCGTATTTGGCGGAGAGGCGGTAGAGGGTCTCACCGGAGGCGAGGGTGTGCGTCTTTGCGGTGCTCTTCGCGGCGGCGGGCTTCGGCGGGGTGTCTTTGGTGGACTTTTTCGTCGTGGCTTTGGGTGCGGGAGGAGCGTCGGCGAGGCGTTTGGTCATCTGGCTCGGTGTGGGAACCGGGTTGGGCTTGGCCAGCGGCTTGGGCTCGGGCTTCGCGACGACCTTTTTCGGCTCGGGCTTGGGTTCTGGTTTGAGTTCAGGCTTGGCTTCGACCTTCGGTGCGGGCGGAGGCTCGGGCTCGACTTTGGTGGCGGGAGGAGCGTCGTTGGCAGCGGCGAGGGCCCTTTCGGTCTCGGCGGTGGCATTGGCGAGTGCGGCCATGGCTTCAGGGTTCACGCGGCCGGTGATTTGCACGGCAGGAGCGGCATCGGTGGCCAGCGCGGCGATGGCGGGAGCTTCGGCGGCGGCGCTGAGGCTGTTGCCGACCGCAACGGACTCGCCGGGAGCGAGGAGGGACAGCGGTGCCGTGACCGCCGCGAGGCTCGCGGGGGCGTTTTCGGGCTTCACGAGCTCGCCCTGCGTTTCCGGCGGGGACTGGCGGCTCATGGCGAGGGCGGTGTCGCGGTCCACCGGCACGGCGGAGGGCACGTCCTGCTTGGGCACATTGAGCAGCGTGCCGGGCTCGATCTGGATGCCTTTGTCGAGGCGGTTCATCTGAATGATGGTGTCCTCGGAGGTTCCGTGTTTTTCAGCGATGCTGCGGATGCTGTCGCCGGAGGCCACGGTGTATTGCTCCGTATGCTCATCGGGATTCGCGACGGCATTGGCCTGGGCATTGATGATGTCCTGGCTGGCCTGGGGAAGGCCGGAAGAGCTGGTCTGCGCACGAGCGGCCTGGGTGATGGTTTGCGCGGGAGCTTCCTCCTCGCCCATGAAATCATACACGATGATGCCGCCGATGAGGACGACGTGGATGAGCAGCATGACCACGAACATGCGGGCCATGCCGGTGTTGGGCTCGTGCTGGTTCCATTCACCTTCGTCGGTGACGAGGGCCACACGATGCTTGTGACGGTCGCCATCGATCAGTTTGATGATGAGCGAGTCTTTTTTGCTCCGTTTTGTTTTCATGGTGTGCGCTGGGTTCGGGTTGGTCGGGTTGTTGTCTTGAGAAAAATCAGGTCAAAGCATTCACAGCATCGCGGAAGGCATCGCCGCGATGGCCGTAGCCGGTGTACATGTCGAAAGAGGAAGTGCCGGGGCTCAGGATGATGGCGTCACCGGGCTGGGAGAGCTGCGTGGCGAGCGAAACGGCCTCGGCCATGTCCTTGCCGCGTTGGCAGGGCAGCAGATCGCCAAAGGTCTGTTCAAGCTGCTGCGCGATCTCGCCGATGAAGACCATCGCACGCACCTGGCCCTTCAGCTCGGCACGCAGCGGCGTGTAGTCGAGCTGCTTGTCCTTCCCACCGGCGATGAGCACGATGGGTCGCTCTTGCGAACGCAGGCAGGCTTCGAGCGCATGGAGGTTGGTGGCCTTGGAATCGTTGATGTACTCGCGATCCGCGAGCGTGCGGATGAGTTCGCAGCGATGCCGCGGCACTTCGTAGTCGGCCAAAGCCTTCAGCATGGCATCGAATTCAAGGCCGAAGACCTTTCCAGTCATCAAAGCGGCCAAAACGTTCTCCATGTTGTGCTTGCCACGCACTTTGAGATTCGCGGCGGAGCCGATCTCGTGGCCGGAATAGTAAAACTTGCCGTTTGCGTAGCTGTAGTCGGCTTCCGCGCCGTAAGCGGAAAACGTCCAGCGCTGCGCTTTGCCGCTCGAAACGCTCTCTCCGGCCCGGACGATGGCGACATCGCTTTCCGTGCAGTTTTCGAAGATGCGGGCCTTCGCGGCAAAATACTCCGCCATGCCGGGATAGCGGTCGAGATGATCCGGGGCGAAGTTGAGCCACAGGCTGGCTTTCGCGCGAAACTTGCGGATGGTCTCCAATTGGAAGCTGCTGATCTCACACGCGAGCACGTCGTAGCGCACTCCGCTGGCGACGACTTCACTCAAGGACATGCCGTGATTGCCGCAAGGAATCGACTTCATGCCGCAACCATTGAAAAGTGCCGCGATAAGCTCGGTGCAGGTGCTTTTGCCATTCGTGCCGGTGATCGCGACGATCTGCATGTCGGTCAGGTTGAACGCGAACTCCGTTTCACCGACGAGCGGCACGCCCACAGCAGTGAATTTGGCCGGAAGCGGCCAATGCTCGTCCAAACCGGGGCTGATGATGACGAGATCGAAGTCACCCGGCTTCACAATGAGATCACGAGCGGCCAGGCCGAGCACGCATGTGAAGTCCTCGACCAGCTTCGCCTTGTCGCCTTCATCGAAAATGGTGACCGCCGCGCCATGCAAACGCGCCAAACGAGCGGCACCGAGGCCGCTGCGTCCAGCACCGAGAATGGCAAGGCGTTGTGAGGCGAATTTCATGGAGAAGGTGATGCGTGAGGAGTGATGCGTGAAACTGGGAAGAGGGTCGAGCGTGGTTCACGCATCACGAATCACGCATCAGGAGGTTCATCGGAGTTTAAGGGTTGCGAGGCCGAGCAGCGCGAAGAGGAGGCTCATGATCCAGAAGCGCACGATGACCTGATTCTCGTGCCAGCCCGCGAGCTCGAAATGATGATGGATCGGCGCCATGCGGAAGATGCGCTTGCCGCGTGATTTGAAGCTCCAGACCTGCAAGATCACGCTCATGGCCTCCATGACGAAGACACCGCCGACGAGCGCGAGGACGATCTCCTGTTTGCAACCGATGGCGAGCGCCGCAATGCAGCCGCCGAGCGCGAGAGAGCCGGTGTCGCCCATGAACATCTTCGCGGGATGCGCATTGAACCACAGGAAGCCCAGGCAAGCACCTGCGAGCGCCATGGCGATGATGGGAAGCTCATTGGCGAGGCTGTGATGGGCGACGCCGAGGTAGTCGGAGTATTTGGCGTTGCCGCAGATGTAACCGAAGCCGGTGTAGGCCAGCGCGGTGGTGAGCGAGCAACCGGTGGCGAGACCGTCGAGGCCGTCGGTGAGGTTCACGGCATTCGAGGCACCCACGATGATCAATGAGAACATCGCGACGGCAAAGATGCCCATGTCGGTGATGACCGCGTCCTTCACGAAGGGAATGTACAGCGCCCGCAGCGTATGGCCGCTGTCCTCTGGCACGAGATAGGCGAAGGCGAAACCGGCGATGACGGCCACGCTGGTCTGCCAGACAAGCTTCGTGCGGGCGGAGACGCCTTTGGAGTTCTTTTTGCTGATCTTCAGGTAGTCATCGCGGAAGCCGAGGGCCCCGAGGCCGATGGTGGTGAAGAGGACGATCCACACCATGATGTTGTCCCACTTGGCCCAGAGCAGCGTGGAGAGGATGATCGTGCCTAGAATGAGGATGCCGCCCATGGTCGGCGTGCCGGCTTTCTTGCCGTGAAGCTCGGCGAGCTTGTGTACTTCCTCGGCGGTGCGGATGGGCTGGCCGATCTTCAGGGAGATAAGCTTGCAGATGAGCTTGTCGCCATACAGCAGCGAGAGCACGAAGGCCGTGATCGCGGCTCCGCCCGCACGGAAGGTGTGGTACTTGAAGAGGTTGAGGATCTTGTAGAGCGCGGCGTCATCGCTCATCCAGTTGTGGGCGAGCATCCATTCACGCAGTTCGTAAAGCCAGTACATCATGACGCTTGAAAGTGGGTGAGAACCTTTTCCATGCCGGCGCTGCGGCTGCCTTTGAGCAGCACGAGGTCGCCTTCACGCAGCACCTCGCGCAGATGGGCGGCGCAGGCGGCGTGGTCGGAAAAATGGCGGGTGTGAAGGCCTTTCGCGGCCGAGGAGATCCATTCGGCCTCGTGACCGCCGACGGTGCAGAGCGCGGTCAGATCGAGCGAAGCGGCAAATTCGCCCACACGCTTGTGCTCGGCCTCGGCGATGGCTCCGAGCTCGCCCATGCGGCCCAAAACGGCCACGCGGCGGCCTTTGCCCTCAAGCGTGGCCAGCGTGCGCAGACCGGCAATCATGCTGTCGGGGTTCGCGTTGTAGCTGTCGTCGATGAAACGAACGCCGTGGACGACTTTCGGCTCCACGCGGCCTCCGGTGAGCTTCGCATTGCTCAAAGCGTCCGCGATGTCGGCAGGCGAGATGCCATAGCGCCAGCCCATGCAGGCGGCGAGAGCGGCATTGGCCACCATGTGCTCGCCGAGGATGGGAAGGCGCGTTTCGACTTTCTCGCCGCTGAAATCGAGCGTGAAGGTGGTGCCGGTGCCATCGGCGCGAAGATTGGAAGCGCTCACATCGCCCGCGTTGACGCCGGCGGTGGAGACAACGGCCTGGCAGTGACGGGCGATGACGGTGGTGTACTTGTCGTTGGCATTCAGCACGACCACGCCATCGCGTTTCACCTGCGCCGGCAGCGTGGCCTTTTCCCACGCGATGGCATCCTGCGTGCCGAGATGCTCGATGTGCGCCATGCCGATGTTCGTGACGATGCCCGCATCGGGATCGGCGATGTCGGTGAGGACTTCGATCTCGCCCGGATGGTTCATGCCCATCTCGGTGACGCAGCATTGCTCGCCCGATTTGAGCGAGAGAAGCGTCAAAGGCACTCCAATGTGGTTGTTGAGATTGCCGAAGGTCGCACGCGTGATGAACTTCTTCACCATCACGACGGCGGTGAGGTCCTTGGTGGATGTTTTGCCGTTCGAGCCGGTGAGACCGACGATGATCGGGTTGTGCTGCTGGCGGTAACCGCGAGCCATCAACTGAAGCGCGACCAAGGTATCATCGACCTCCAAAATAGGACACGGAAGCGTTCCCCAGGCCGGCTCGATCTTGCTGACAACGACCGCGGAAGCTCCTGCGGCGGCCGCTTGCGGCACGAAGGTGTGTGCATCGAACTTTTCACCGATCAAAGCCACGAAGAGGTCTCCTGCGGCCACTTTGCGTGTGTCTGTGCTGACGTTCTCGACCAGACGCGAGGCGTCTCCGTGCACGGTGGCGTGCGCGTAAGAGGCGAGCGTTTGGATGGAAGTGGGCTGCACTGGATTTATGACTTATGATTTACGACTTATGATTTTCAGAAGCGACGGTCTGGAGGTGGGCCGAAGCCGTTGCGCATGGCTTCGCGTTCGGCTTCACGCTCTTCGCGTTCTTGGGCGCGGGCGGTTTTGGTGTGGAAGAGGAGCTGGCGGGCGACTTTGCGGTCGTCGAAGGGATGTTTCTTGCCCTGGATGTCCTGGTAGTCCTCGTGGCCTTTGCCAGCGATGACGATGATGTCGCCCGGACGGGCATTCTCGATGGCGATCTGGATGGCCTGACGACGATCAGCGATCACCGCGTGGCTGTTTGGACGGGCGAAACCGGCTTTTGCATCGTTCAAGATGGCCTGCGGGTCTTCGGTGCGCGGATTGTCGGAGGTGAGCACGCAGATGTCGCTGCCCTGCTCGGCGGCGGAGGCCATTTTCGGGCGTTTGGAGCGATCACGATCCCCACCGCATCCGAAGACGGTGATGATGCGTCCGGGACGGAGGGCACGCACGGTCTTGAGAGCATTCACGATGCCATCGGGCGTGTGCGCATAGTCCACGAAGATCTGGAAGCGTGTCGTCGTGTCGGTCACACGTTCGAGGCGTCCGGGCACCTGCGGCGCTTTTTGCATGTTGGCGATGGCTTCGCGCAAATTGAGGCCGCAACTGCTCACGGCAGCCAAAGCAGCGAGTGTGTTGTAAACATTGAAATCGCCGATGAGCGGCGTGCGAACGAGGAAGCTGCGTCCTTTGGCATCGAGTTCGAACTGCGTGCCGGTCATGTCGTAGCGGACGTTGTTCGCACGGAAGTCACAGCCGACACCAAAGCCGTATTTGATGATGCGGCCGGTGCTGTTGAAGCGTTCGATCAATTTGCGCCCCCACAGATCGTCCCCGTTGATCACGAGGCTCGCACGCGGCGTATCGGCGGCGATTTGGAAGAGCTTCACCTTCGCCTCGAAATACTTCTCCATCGTGCCGTGGTAGTCGAGATGGTCCTGCGTGAGGTTGGTGAAGATGGCGGACGAGAACGGCAAGCCATGTGCCCGATGCTGATCGAGGGCGTGCGAGGACACCTCCATCGCACAGGCACGGCAGCCATTGCCACGCATCTGCGCGAGCAGGCTCTGAATCTCCAACGACTCCGGCGTGGTGTGCGTGGCAGGCACATGCTGGCCGCCGAGATCGTAAAAGATGGTGCCGAGCAATCCGCAGCGCATCTGGCCGAGATTCATCAAATGATGCGCGAGGAAGGCAGTGGTCGTCTTGCCATTCGTGCCGGTGATGCCGATGAGCGTCATGTTTTTGCCCGGATGGCCGTTGAAGGCCGCCGCAGCATCCGCGAGCGCGATGCGTGAGTGACGCACATGCACCCAAGGCGTGGTGCAGCCATCCGGCGGGGCTTGTTCCGCGATGATGGCGGCGCAACCGGCCTCGATGGCCTTGGGAATAAATGTGTGACCATCGACGCTGCTGCCGCGCAGGGCGACGAAGGCAATGCCAGGACCGGCCTTGCGTGAATCGTAGGCGAAACCGGTGATCTCCGTGTCCAGCGATCCGCTGGTCATGGGCTTGTCGAGATGGGGAATGAGATCGCGAAGAGTCATTTTATTTGGCGCCTCCTTCTTGCGCGAGGTTCATGCGCTTCTGGTGGCGGGTGGCGAGGTGGTGCAGCGTCTCGCGCACGACCTCGGCAAAGATGGGACTGGCGACCTTGCCGCCGCGGATGTCATGGTGGTCCTTGGCGACCGGATCATCGAGCATGACGACGCAGGTGACCTGCGGCTTCTCCACCGGGGCAAATCCCGCGAAGGAGGTGACGTAGTGGTTCTGGATGTATTTGTTGAGCTTGTCGTCGTAACGAACGGAGGTGCCCGTCTTGCCTGCGACGCGGATTTCCGGCGCGAGCGAGGCCCGCTTGCCAGTGCCTTCGAGCACGACGCCCTCGAGGAAGTCACGCAGATGCGCGGCGGTGGCGGCGGTGCAGGCCTGGCCGACAGGCTGCGGCGGCACATGCTCCACTTTTCCCTCGGGCGTGGTGATGTGGTCGATGATGCGAGCCTGCATGAGTGTGCCGCCATTGGCGACAGCGCCGTAAGCCAGCGCGACATGCAGCGGCGTGGTGTTGAGGTTGTAACCGACGCAGACGTTCTTCTGCGTGGGATTGCTCCACTTGCCCATGGGCAGCAGGCCGGGCTGCTCGCCGCTGAGACCGATGCCGGTGCGCTGGCCGAAGCCGAAGCGCTTCGCATAGTCGAGCAAGGAATCGCGGCCGATGCGCTTGAAGATCTTGTAGGTGCCGATGTTGCTGGAGTGGACGAGCACGCCTTTGACGGTCTGGCGGCCGTTCGACTCGTCGTCGTTGATCCACACCTTGAGCTTCGGCTCAAACCAGTGCCAGTCCTCGCAGTCGATGATCTCGGTGGGCGTGACTTTTTTCTGATCCAGCGCCGCGGCGAGCGTGACGATTTTAAACGTGGAGCCGGGCTCGTAGAGGCCGCCATAGACGTGGTTGGTCCAGGTGGACTGATCGGGATTCTCGCTGTCGCGATGCGGGCGGGCGGCGGCGGCGAGGACGGAGCCGGTGAAGGGATCGGTGACGACAATGACGACACGCTTGGCCTGATGAGACTTCCATTCACGCTCGCAGATACCCTCGACGATGTCCTGGAGCTGCATGTCGATGGTGAGATGGATGTCGTGGCCGTTGCGAGGCTCGACGAGCTTGCCGCGATACGCGGGCAGCTCATTGCCGGAGCGGTCACGCTCGATGAATTGCTCGCCCGGCACGCCGGAGAGCATGCCGTCCATGAGTTTTTCGACGCCCCACAGGCCGTGGTTGCTCTTCGTGTCCGTGTCGCCAATGAACAGCGAGATGCGGTCCTTTGCAGGAAAGGTGCGCTCGACGACGGGGCGCAGGTAAACACCGAAGAGACGCTCCTTTTTGAGCACGGCGGCGATTTGCTCCGCACGCTCGTCTTCGATGAGTTTTTCGAGAATGACCTCGCCTTTGTCCGCGGTGAGCTTGGTGAGGACTTCGTCCTTCGGCAATGCGAGCACGGGGGCCAGCTTGGTGGCGACGTGATCGTGATACGCGGCGAGCGTCTCGGCATCCGTCATCGTCTCGCGGATCTCGATGGCCTTCACGCCACGCAGCGTGGCGAGGCGGTGACGCACGGTCACGATCTCACGCAGGTGGGCGCGGTCGGTGTAGAGCTCGCTGAAGGCCTCGTCGAAGGCGAGGAAGTCGTCGTTGAAGTCGCGGATGGTGCCGCGATGCGCCGGCAGGGTGATGTGGCGCTGATACTTCTGCGCGGCGAGGCCGGCGAGACGCGGCGATTCTTTGATCTGAATGACCGCGAGCTTCCAAGTGACAATGGAAAAGCCCGCCAGCAGCACACACAGCAAGACCAACATGCGGCGGCACAGCGGGCGGTCGCGGCGGAGCTGGATGTGATCTGGGAGGGGCTGGCTCAAGGTGCGGGTGTGTGTTGCGCGAGGGCGCGGGCGACAGGGATCGCGGCGGGGACAGGCGCCTCGTCCGTACTCAAGGCAACGGCGGCAGGCGCGGGAGAAGCGGCGGGCATGACGAGGATGCGGCCCTCATCGAGCGGGCGGAGCATCGTGGCGATCTTCGTGAGGCGCGGCTGCACTCGCTGCGAGGCAAAGGCCTTCTCTTTGAACTGCCCGAGCTTTTCGATCTCCGTGCGCAGCAGGCGGATCTCGTCCTCCACCTTCCGCTGCTCCTCACCGAGGGCACGCACGCGGTTCTTGCTGACCACGATGCCGAGCCCCGCGAGGGCGAGCGAGGCCACGACAACGATGATCGCCACGATGGCGGTCAGGCTGAGGCGGTTCCGATAGCGGGTGGTGCGACGGGATTTCATGACGGCAGGCGTTCGGCGACACGCAGACGGGCGCTGCGGGCGCGGGGATTGAGTTCGAGCTCGGCCTCGGAGGCCTCGATCGGTTTGCGGGTGATCAATTTGAGCACGCAGTCCGGATTCGGCCGCGGCGCGGGCCACTCCGGGCGGTCGAGTTCCGGCATGGAAAGATGCGCGAAGGTTTGCTTCACGATGCGATCTTCCAGCGAGTGGAAGGTGATCACCGCGAGGCGACCGCCCGGCTTCAGCCACTTTGGCGCGGCGGCGAGGAAATCACGCAGCGCAGCGAGTTCATCATTCACCGCGATGCGCAATGCCTGAAACACCAGTGTGGCCGGATGGCGCTTGCCGCGCTTCGGCGAGGCGGCGGCGACGATCTCGGCGAATTGCGTGGTCGTCTGGATGAGGCGGGACGAGCGGGCCTTCACGATGGCACGAGCGATGCGGCGGGCGTTTGGCTCCTCGCCATATTCGAAAAAGATGCGCACGAGTTCCTCCTCGGCAGCGGTGTTGATCAGATCGGCGGCGGTTTGATCCGCGTCCGTGTCCATGCGCATGTCGAGCGGCGCCTCTTTATTAAAGGAGAAGCCGCGAGCACCGTCATCGAGCTGGTGACTCGACACGCCAATATCGACCAGCATGCCGTCAAAACCGGAAACGCCCGCCTCTTCGACGATCTGCGGGAAGTGGCGGAAGTTACCGCGAAGGGCGCAGAAGCGGTCCGCGTAGCCTTTCAAGCGGGCGTTGGCATAGGCGAGCGCCTGCTCGTCCTGGTCCATCGCCACCACGCGGGCCCCTTTTTGCAAAAGAGCCTCGCTGTGGCCTCCGCCACCGAGCGTGCCATCGAAGATAAGTTTGCCGGGAGCAGGCTGCAGAGCCTCCAGAGTCTCGGCGAGCAAGACCGGCAGATGGTAGAAAGGAAGATTCCGCTGCCCCAAACCGCTACCGCCCATGCCATCGGGTGGCGAAGCCCCGCCGGAGCCTCCGCCCGAGAAACGAGCCTCACCAAGACCACGACTGGCGGGCACCAAATCATCCATCGCATCCGCCGCACCGAACCACGGCCAGCTACCGACTTGAAAAACTTCACTCATTCTAGCAATCCTGCTGGTGATGGCCTTCAGGGCACTCCCCGAGTCCGCCCGGAAACCGGCGGCAAAGGGGAATGTCGAGGCAAAAACAGCAGCGTGCATGACGGGAGGAAGAGGCTTGAGGCAATCCGGACCGCGAACCCAGAAAATTGAAGCCACACGATCCAGCTAAAAATTCAATTAATCCTTATAATCGATCTTTGTGAGCCTTTGCAACGCTCGTTTTGAGAATTTTTGCGGGCAGCGGAATTTCTGGAAAAGTAAGCATCTGAACACTTATAAGCCATAGAATTGCTCGCAAACTTCATCGCCCCTCCTCTGCGGCTCCGCAGGACACCTTGGGTCAACCGGCAGCCCGGAGAAGCCGTTTTTCCAGGCTGGTTGTCTTCGAGAATGCTCTGGAAGCCTTGATTTTCCGGCCTTCCAGCCGGGTTAGCCTCATTTTTCTTCCAAGAGGAATCTCGACAGGCGGGAGGAATTCTTGTTAGCCTTCAAAAAATGTAAAATTCAACCACCACAACCGACCATGGCCAAGAAACCAGCACCCAAGAAGGCACCCGCGAAAAAACCCGCCGCGAAACCTGCTCCCAAAAAGGCAGCGCCCTCGAAGAAACCTCCGGCCAAAAAACCCGCTCCCGTGAAGAAACCGGCACCGAAGCCCGCCCCTGCCAAAAAGCCAGCCGCCAAACCGGCACCCAAAGCTGCCGCAAAGCCCGCTCCGGCTCCCGCCCCGGCCCCGGTGAAAAAGCCCGAGCCAGCTCCGGTCTTCAAGCCCGTCTTTGAATCTCCCGCGCCAGCCGCAGCACCGGCTCCTGCGCCCGCCCCAGCTCCCAAAGTGACCATTTCCAAAGGAACCGCCCCTGCCGGCACCCCGCTCACCGTTTCCACCCAGGCCTCCGCCGGAGCCGCCGCGAACGGCAACACGCATCCGGCCAACATCCTCGTGCTCGTCAGCAGCGGTGGCTGGCCCGTGACCGACCTCTCGAAGGACAATTTCTCCCTCATGGAATACTTCGAGGTGCCCGGCCAGCAGGCTCCCTTCAGCAACAACATTACCTCCTTCCGCAACGTCGGCACCGGAGCCTACCTCATCCAGGTCAAGCCCATCAACAGCGCCCCTTGGCGCAGCGGACACCACCTTGCCCAGATCATTGTTTCCTCCGACGATGACCGCCAGGGCCAGGGCGCGGTGAAGATCATCATCCGCTAACCGCAGCGGACTCAAAACAACGGAAAGGACCGCGACACGCGGTCCTTTTTGTTTCTATTCTACTCTTCTCATGAACCGCCGTTCCTTCCTCGCCTCTACCTTTGCCACCACCGCCGCGTCCTCGCTTTCCAAAGCCGCCATTCAAGGTGGAAAGCTGCCCATCGGCCTCGATCACTTCTCCGTGCGTGCCACCGGCTGGAAAGCCGCGCAGTATATCGACTACGCCGCCTCGTTGAAGCTCGACACCATCTTCCTCTCGGAGCTCGGCGTGTTCGAAAACTACGAAGACGCCTATTTGAAAGGCCTCAAAGACCAGGCCGACCGCCTCGGCATCAAAGTCTATGTCGGCACCGGCAGCGTCTGTGAAAGCTCGAACACCTGGAAGCCCGCGAACGGCACCGGAGCCGATCACCTCGCCCTCACCATCAAAATCGCCAAGGCGCTCGGTTCGCCCGTCGCCCGTTGCTACCTCGGCAACCAGAAGGATCGCTCCACCGATGGCGGCATCGCCAAACATATCGAAAACACGATCAAATCGATCAAAGCCAATCAAAGCCGCGCCGAAGCCGAAGGAATCAAGATCGCCATCGAGAACCACGCAGGCGACATGCAATCCGCCGAGCTTCGCGAACTCATCGAAGTCGCCGGCAAAGGCTACGTCGGAGCCAACATCGACCCCGGCAACGCTGTCTGGGCGCTCGAAGAGCCCATGAAGCACCTCGAAGTGCTCGGCCCCGTCACCGTCTGCTCCAGCGTGCGCGACAGCATGCTCTGGGAAGGCGAAAACGGTGCCATCGTCGTGCAGTGGACTGCCATCGGCGAAGGTCTCATCGACTTCAAAGCCTACGCCAAACGCTTCGCCGAGCTCGCCCCCGGCGTGCCGCTTCAAGTCGAGACCATCTCCGGCTTCGCGCGGCCCTTTGAAGTGGCCAAAGATGAGTTTTGGACCATCTTCCCCGGCCATCGAGACAGCGACATGTACAAGGCCTGGCTCGACCTCGCGAAGAAGGGCAAAAAGATCGACAGCTTCAAAGCCCCCGACGGCCCCGGCAAAAAAGACGCCGAGATCGCCTACCAGAAAGGCGAGTGCGAACGCAGCTTCACGTGGCTGAAGGCGAACGCGTGAGCGCGGAACACTGCTACATGCCTCGCTCTTCAACGATGCGAAATCCAAAATAGGATCGCTGCATCGACGAGGGCAAGCAGAATGCCGCAGGCGACCAGGTGCGAATGCTCTTGTCCCAACAGTGCGACTGATACCACAGCCAAAAACTGGCAGCCAGTGCATAGGAGACCTTGGTCCTTCACGCTGCGTGATTCGATCTTTGCAGCCGCCAGGACCAGAGCACCGAGCACCAGAAGTGAGATTAAAATTTTCACGGGGTGATCTTAAATCATGCCTTCTTCCTAACTGCTCCACCTGTATTTGGCACATGCCAGGAGAGACTTGTCTCTATGCCACGATCGGCTTGATCACCTTTGCTGGATCGACGCCGGTGAGGCGGAAGTCGAGGCCTTGGGAGCGGAAGGTGAGCTTTTCGTGATCGATGCCGAGCTGGTGGAGGATCGTGGCGTGGATGTCGTGGACGTGAACGGGGTTTTCGATGGCTCCGAAGCCGAACTCGTCGGTCACACCATGCGTGACGCCGCCTTTGAAGCCGCCACCGGCGAACCACATGGTGAAGGCGTCGATGTGGTGATTGCGTCCAGTGGACTCGCGCACCTCGCCCATCGGCGTGCGGCCGAATTCGCCGCCCCAGATGACGATGGTGTCATCGAGCAGGCCGCGTTGCTTGAGGTCTTTCACGAGCGCGGCGTTGGCCTGATCGACGTCCTGGGCCTTGAGCGGCAGATGTTTTTCCAGGTTCTCCGTTGGGCCGCCGTGGTGGTCCCAATTCGTGTCGTAGAGCTGCACAAAGCGCACGCCTCGCTCGACGAGGCGACGTGCGAGCAGGCAGTTCCGCGCGAAGCTGGTCTCCTTCGGGTCTTTGATGCCGTAAAGGTCGAGCGTTGCCTGCGATTCGCCGCTGGTGTCCATCAACTCCGGTGCGCTGGTCTGCATGCGATACGCCATTTCGTAGGCGTTGATGCGCGTTGTGATTTCTTGGTCGCCTGTTTCGACGAGGCGCTTCATGTTCAGCTCACGCACCGCATCGACTACCTGCCGCTGCTGCGCGGCGCTGATCTCATTCGGTGTGGAGAGATTCACAATGGGGTCGCCCTGATTGCGCAGCGGCACGCCTTGGTAGGTCGTCGGCAACACACCACTGCCCCACAGCACTGAGCCTCCGCGCGGACCACGCGGACCGCTTTGCAGCACGACAAAGCCCGGCAGGTCATCGCATTCGCTGCCAAGGCCATAGGTCACCCACGCGCCCATGCTCGGACGGCCGAAAAGGCCGCTGCCAGTGTTCATGTAAAGCTTCGCCGGCGCATGATTGAAAAGATCGGTTTTGCAGGTGGTGACGATGCTGATGTCATCAACGATCTTCGCCGTGTGCGGCAGGTAATCGCTCACCCACGCGCCACATTGGCCGTGCTGCTTGAAACCAATCTTCGGCCCCAGCAGATCGCTGCGATGACTGCTGTCCATGAAGGCAAAGCGCTTTCCTTTGGTGTAGCTCTCCGGAATCGGCTTGCCGTTCAGCTTGGTAAGCAGCGGCTTGTGCTCAAACATCTCGAGCTGCGACGGTCCGCCCGCCATGAAGAGAAAAATGACGTTTTTGGCCTTCGCCGGGAAATGCGTCTTCTTTGGTGCGAGAGCGGCATCGCGTGCCATGAGCGATGAAAGCGCCATCGAGCCGACGCCAATGCCGCAGCGACTAAAGAAATGACGACGTGTTTGGTGAAGCAGAGGGTTCATGGCAGTTCGCGGATGCGGAGTTTGCGGAAGAGAATGGGGGAACCTTCGCTTTCGAGGCAGAGGAAACCTTGGGCGGGGTTGCAGGCGGTGCCGCCGCTGACTTCTTCGCCATTCACCCAGAGGCGGACCTCGCCGTTGATGGCGCGGATGTAGTAGTGGTTCCATTCGCCGTGGCCTTTGGCGAGGTGCTTGCGCGGGAAGCTGCGACTGCCATCGGGCGAAAGCGGCGGGAAGGGCGTCATCTTCACGCCCACGGGGAACACATCGCCATTCGTGCCAAACCAGTCGGTCTTGCCACCGGCGGCTTTGACCTTGTCGGTATAGCCGTGGTCGAGCACCTGCACTTCGATGCCCTGCGGCAGGCCGGGTTTTCCAGCGGCGGTCAGCTTCTCAATCGAAGCCGGCGTGGCCCACACAAAGACGCCGGAGTTCCCGGCGGGCTTTTGATGGCTCCACTCGACAACCATCTCGAAGTTTTTGAACTCATTCACGGTGCGCATCACGCTTACCGGCTTACCGGTGCAATGCAGCACGCCGTCCTTCCAGCTCCAGGTGTCGTCGGCGCTGTTCACCTTGGCGAAGTCTTCTGCCTTCAAATCGCGAAAGCCGGGCTGCGTGTCGTCGATGAAGGGAATGTATCGAACGGGGTCACCGGCGAGCAATGAGAGTGTGGTGAGAAGGAGGGTGAAAAGCAGTTTCATGGTCTTATTCACGAGTGACGGTTTCATCGAGGTTGAGGAGGGTGCGTGCTGCGTTGAGCGAATCGAGTTTCTTCAGCACGGCGAGTTCATCAGGCCTCGGGGCACGGGCGGTGCAGCGTTTGAAGGCGGCTTCGAGGCCGTCTTTCTCGATGATCTTTTTTAACGCGGTGGCGAACTCGAAGAAGCCGCTGTCGTTCATCAAGGTGAGCGCCTGCAGCGGCGTGTTGCTGCGGATGCGGCGGGTGCAGGAGCTGAAACCTTCCGGCGCATCGAAGACGGTCAGCGATGGCGGTGGCGAGGCGCGATAGACGAAGGTGTAGAGACCACGGCGATAGCGATCCTCGCCTTTGCTGACACTCCACACGCGTTTCACCTGCCCCTGGCCCATCACGCCATCGGGGATCGGCGGATAGACCGGTGGACCACCGAGTTTCGTGGAAAGAAGACCGCTCGCGGCGAGGCAGACATCGCGCACGACCTCCGCATCGAGGCGCAAACGGCTCTGACGGGCGAGAAGGTAGTTCTGCGGGTCCTTTTCGATCAAATCAGGGCGATTCGCCGAGCTTTGGCGATAGGTCTTCGAGGTCACGATGAGCTTGTGCAGCTCTTTGAGGCTCCATTTGTTCGCCATGAACTCGGTGGCGAGCCAGTCGATGAGTTCAGGATGGCTGGGGAGCGTTCCTTGCGAGCCGAAGTCATTTTCTGTCTCCACGATGCCGCGGCCGAAATACTGCTGCCAGACGCGATTCACGATCACACGGGCCGTGAGCGGGTTTTTCGGGCTCATGATCCATTTCGCCAAATCGAGCCGGTTGGGCTGTTTCGAGGCCGTTTCGAAGGGATGAAGCACCGCGGGCGTTCCGGGCTGCACTTCGACATCGGGACGCGTGAAGTCGCCTTTGATGAAAACCGTCGTTTTGCGTGGTTTGGGCAGTTCCTTCATCACGAGCGTTGTCGTGCCCTTGTTGAGCAGCGTGTCGAGTTCCTTGTGGCGGTCGTTCAGCTCGCGGAAAGGCCCCACCCCGCCGATGCTGGCTGCAAACAGCGTCTGGTTTTGCGCAAAGCCGCGTTTCGCCTTCGGCATGGCGAGGATTTTCACGATTGAGGCATTCAGGCTCTTCTTGATCGCCGGGGTGATGCCCGCTTCCCACTGATCAAGCTCCGCGGCATGCTCAACCATGTAAGCTTTGATCTTCGCTTCTACCTCTTTGAACTCGGCAGTGAGGCCCTTCACGTCCGTTTGCGGATCAAAGACCTTCATCTCCGGCTCGTCCTGGTTGTTCAGGAAGGCAAAGAGCTGGTAATACTCCTTCTGCGCGATGGGATCGAACTTGTGATCGTGGCACTGCGAGCAGCCGATGGTGAGGCCGAGCCACACGCTACCAGTCGTCGCCACGCGGTCGAAGACGCTGTCGATGCGAAACTGCTCCTTATCGATGCCGCCCTCTTGATTGATCTGCGTGTTCCGATGGAAGCCGGTGGCGATCTTCTGGCTTTCGGTGGCATTGGGAAGCAGATCCCCGGCGAGCTGCTCGATGGTGAATTGATCGAAGGGCATGTCCTTGTTCAAGGCGTCGATCACCCAATCGCGGAATTTCCAAATCTGGCGTGGGGCGTCGATGGAGTAGCCGTTCGAATCGGCATAGCGGGCCTGATCGAGCCACCACCGGCCCCAGCGTTCGCCGTAGTGTTTGCTGGAGAGAAGGCGGTCCACGAGGGCGGTGTATTTTGCATCGGACCAATCGGACAGATCGGTCAGATCGGTCAGATCAGACGGAGAAGGCGGCAGGCCGGTGAGATCGAGGAAGACGCGGCGAATGAGCGTGGCGGGATCGGCTTCAGGGGAAGGTTTCAGGTTTTCCTCGGCGAGACGCTTCTGAATGAAATGATCGATGCCACCACCGGCATGATTTTGCGGCGGGATGAAGGCCCAGTGTGCCTCATACTTCGCGCCTTGCTCGATCCAGGCTTTGATGGTCTCGCGCTGCTTGGCATTGAGCGGCGGCTTGTGGGACTTCGGCGGCGGCATGACCTCGTCTTTGTCTTCGCTGATGATGCGCTGCCACGCGTCGGACTTGCTCAAATCGCCCGGCACGATGCCGCGGGCTCCATCGCGGTCCTGCGTGGCACCTTCAAAGGTATCGAGCCGCAGATCGCCCTCGCGATGCTTTGGATCAAAGCCATGACAGGCGAAGCAGTTCTCGCTGAGGATGGGGCGGATGTCGCGGTTGAACGAGATCGTGCCTGCCGCGTGCAGGGACGCGGCGGGAAGGATGGCTAAAAACAGACGACGCATGGGGGAGTGAATAGTAAACGCCATGATGGCGGCACTTTTCATCCCCGGAAACTGTCAATTACGCGTGCCGGCCCTTAAAGGTGAGCTCGGCGATGCCGCTCTTGTCCAGCCCGCCGAGGCCGAGGGTCACCATCTTGTCGTATTGAGCCTTTGTAGCGGTATTCAGCGGGAGATTGAGACCCACCTCCTGGGCTACTCCGGCGGCGATTCCGCTATCTTTGGCCGCATGCTCGGCGGAGAACCAGCAGTCGTGCTCGCGGGCCACCATGTCGGCGGCGTCGGTTTCGAGCACGCGGGAGTTTGCGCCGGTCTGGCTGAAGACCTCGCGGATCATGCCAAGATCATGCCCCAGGGCTGCGGCAAGGCCGAGGCCCTCGGCGAGTCCGGCGGTGTTGATGTTCATGACCATGTTCACGAGGGCTTTCACCTCGGCGGCACGTCCGGCGGTGCCGATGAAGCGGCGGTTCACGCTCATCTGCTCGATCATGGCCTTCACGCGATCATACACGGGCTCGTCACCGGCCAGCATGAGGTAGAGCTTGCCCTCGCGAGCGTGGCTGATGCTGGAGGCCATGCAGGCCTCAAGGCTGTCAGCGCCGGCTTTTTTCGCGGCGGCATACACTTCACGGAAAATGGCGGGCGAGAGCGTGGCGCAGTTGATGAAGATCTTCCCCTGCGCACCGGCGAGGAGGTTGTCACCGGCATTGAAGTAGATCGCACGCATGGCGGCGTCGTTGGTCACGACGGTGAAAATGACATCCGCGGCGGCGGTGACATCGGCGAGCTTCGTGCAGGCCTTGCAGCCGAGTTCCGCGGCGAGGTCAGCGGCGGCCTGCGTGTTCACATCGAGCACGGCGGTAACGCTGTAACCGCAATCTTTGAGGCGACGAGCCATGTTCGCGCCCATTTTTCCGACTCCGACGAAGGCAACTGTTTGAGACATAAGTGAGGTGAGGTGGGTTGGGATGATGATGACTGAAAGAAGGCCTTCAAAGCGTCAAGATGGTCAAGCGGTCAAGGAGCGGCTTTGTCGCTCAGCGCCACCAGGCGGGGAGGTCGTGCAGCGTTTCCTTCAAGATCTCACGGATCACGCGGCGTTCCTCCGCGGCCAGGTGCGGCATGGAGGGCTGCGCATCCCGCAGCGCCTCGGCCATGCGGTAGTAAACGCGGTCTTTGATTTCCTTTGGCGCATGCTCCCAGGTATCCGTGTAGAGCATGAAGCTGCAGCGGTGCTTGAAGAGCCTCGTCTTCAAATCGAGGTCCTTCAGCGAGAGGCCGCGTTTTGAGGTGATGCGGCCTTCGAGAAAGTCGCGCACATAGGCTGGATCACCCTCGATGCCCTCGCGGGGGAATTTGGCCTCGTCGGCAAAGAGCACATACCGCGCGAAGTCCTGCGCCCACTCATCGATCTCCGCCTGCTCCGCATTTCCGAGCATGCCTTTGCGGTCGTGCTTGAGCTGCCGCACGATGTAAATGCCGCGCACGAGACGGTTCTCGAAGCCGATCTGATGCTCGTGCACGAGATGCGGCAGGATGTCGGATGTGGACAGCAGGTGCTTGGCGGTGTCCCACGTCTGTCCGGGCACCACGTCCATCTTTTCACTCTTTCCGTTCCGGGTGAAGCCGATGACGTTCGCCTTGTGACCGCTGATGTGATGCTTCCCGGTGAGATGCCAGCCGCCGAAGCGGTTCTCCAGCGGGATCTGGTGTCCCTGTTCGTCGCGACGGTAGGTTTCGAGACTCGACCCGGCCTGCGAAACGAGCAGCGATTCCGCGATGAGCCCCGGCAGACGCTTCGTGGCGGTGCCGCCGTGGCAGTTGAAGCACTTCGTGCCGCGCTGCACGCGTGGAAACGGCCCACCGGGCTGCATGCGGTCAAACACATAAAAGACCGGGCCCACCTCCGGATCGGCCGAGGCGACCTCGAGCACGCCTCCGGGCACGAAGCCGACGTAAGTGTCCTCGTTGAAGAAAAGCGCCCGCGGATTGCGCATGTTGATGATCTCGCTTTGCAGGCTGCTGGCGGAAAAAAGCAGCAACTGGGAGCTCACCGGGATTTTCAGCGCCTGGAGCAGGCTGCGCAGCATCGCGTGATCGCTGCTGGTGTCCGGCTGGAACTCGCCTTTCTCGATTTTCTTTAGCAGGTCCGCGAAGCGGTCCTTCGGCTGGTGCTCGTTGTAGTTGTGCGGCGGGGAGCGGAAATCCATCACCCGGTAGGCCGGCTCCGCGGCCAAGGCGGACGCGCCGAGGAGGCTGAGAGTCAGGAGGACATCGAGGAATCGCATGCGTGAAGGGGGCACGAGGCAAAACGTCCATCGCCACGCGAGCCTCGCAATCTTTCTCTGCGCCGCCGGAGGGAGGAAAAACCCTCACGTCCAAGAAAAACATCTCCGTGACACTCTTTTGGTCGCTTTTGCCGCCTGACCTGCCAGTCTCGCGGCCCTTTTATGCATATTACTGTGGCTGAAATCTTGGAACTTGTAGGCGGAAAACTTCTCTCGGGAGACCCCGCCGTGATGATCGAGGGCTTTGCCAACCTCAAGGAGTCTGTGAAGGGCGATCTGAGCTTCTTCCATGACCCGCGTTACGAGGCGCTGCTCGGCACCACGAAGGCCTGCGCCGTGCTGGTGCCCGAGACGTGGACCAAATACCCCGACGGCGTGGCCTGCATCGGCGTGGCGGACCCTTCCCGCATGTTTGAGACCATCGTGGAAAAGTTCGGTGTGCAGCCGGAGCCCTTCTCGCCCGGCGTTCACCCCACCGCCGTCATCGGCGAGGGCGTGAGCTATGATCCGGCCCGGGTACGCATCGGCCCGCATGCCGTGATCGAAAGCGGCGCGACCATCGCCGATGGTGCCGAGATCGGCGCCGGGTGCTTCATCGGGCGAAAGGCCGCCATCGGCAAGGATTCGAAGCTGTATGCCAATGTCACCGTGCACACCGGCTGCGTGCTGGGAGAGCGTGTCGTGCTGCACAGCGGCGTCGTCGTTGGTGCTGACGGCTTTGGCTATGAGTTCGACAAAGGCCGCCACCGCAAGGTTCGCCAGGCCGGCATCGTGCAAATCGACAACGATGTGGAGATCGGCGCCGGCACCATGGTGGACCGCGCCCGCTTTGGCCGCACCTGGATCGGCGAGGGCACCAAGATCGACAACCTCGTGCAGATCGGCCACAACGTCGTCATTGGAAAGCACTGCATCATCGTCGCCTCCACCGCCATCGCAGGCAGTGCGCAGATCGGCGATTACGTCGTCATCGCGGCGCAGTGCGGCATCGCCGGGCATGTGAAGATCGGCTCGCAGGCCACGCTGGCCGCCCGCTGCGGTGTGACGAAGGACCTGCCCGGCGGAGCCACCTACATGGGCTTCCCCGCCATCCCGGTGAATGACGAGCGCCGCCGCCTCGCCGGCATCAACCGCCTCCCCAATCTCACCGCCCGCGTGAAGAAACTCGAGGACGACGGCCACGCCGCCGACCTGCCGGAGGATTGAGGCTGAAGCCCCTCCTACTTGGAATCGGAGACCGGCACCACCTCGAGTGCTCCTTGGGCCGCCTTCGGGCTCCGTTCTGCACCACACTCAATGACCGATGCCCCGGCTTTTTTTGCTGGCAAATCCAGCGAGAGTCCGGATGCCCTCTCGCATCGTCTGGGCCTCCTCTTTGGCGCCGAGCTTTTCGAGCTTTTGCAGCACTTTTTCAGCATCGACGACTTTTTCGGAGATTCGGTCCTTGAGGTTTTGGATGGTTTTCTGAGCGACAGGTTCCAGCTCGGGAAGAATTTTCCCCTTCTCTATTTTTTTCCTCTGATCCTCGATGGTTTGAAGACGCTCAGCGATGCCTTTTTGGATCTCATTAAACTCAGTCTTGAGTTCGCCAATTTTATCCGCGTTCGACTGAAGCGCTTTCTGGATGGCGGCGGTGGCGGACTTTTTGGCGGCGATAAGGGTGTCTTTGACGGAGGGCATGGTGAGGAGTGGTTTGTTGATACACCACCATCTAGCCCGAACGCCGACGGCCGTGACAAGCGATTCTACGAGCACCTCACTCCTTGAAGGAGCGAGAGCCCTCCATCGCCGGCTTTTCAGGCACAGGCGTCAGCTCGTCCTTCAGCGATCCCAGCGCGGGCAGCAGCGGCAGGTTTTGCAGCGTGTCCGTGATCATCGAGGCAGTCGTCTCATCCATCACGGGATGCGCCTCGCCGTTCCACGCGGTCTTGCCAAACTTGCTCACCGCCCAGTAGATGCGGCGCAGTTGGGAGGGAGACTTCCGCGTCTCAAACTGCGGCTGCTCCATCTGCGCCTTGATCACCTCCGCCATGATCCAGTCCGCCTGCTCCTTCGTGTAATGCACCTCACGCCCCGCCTTGTCGGTCCCGCCCGGCACCTTCCGGCGGTGCGCCTCGTAGAGCCAGTCATGCACCAGATAGGCCGGCGCATAGGTCCATGGGGAAAAGTTCTTCTGCGACCACAGCAGCCGCGGGATGCTCCCGCCATCCGTCTCGATGCTGCCCGGGCGGATCGTGTCCCCGTTCGGGCGTTTGAAGGAGAAGCTCGGGTTCTTGCCCCGCACATACACAAACTTGTCCGGCTTCTTCCACTCCACGCAGGGTTGGCCGGTGATCTTGCCTGCACCATCCACCTCAGCGTAAAAGCGTTTTCCAGAGCAGGAGTTGAGCAGCAGGGGCAGGGTCAAAACGGCGACGGCAAACAGGGGGCGGGCATGCATGCCCCTCGTATAGCCGGAGGCCTGGCAAACCGTCAAGCAGGCTGAGCCTCCCCAAACATAAACCTTCGCTTCCCATCCGGCTTGGGTTACAAGCTGCCACCATGACCACCCACGATCTTCCTGCTGGAGATGTTTTGACAGGCACCCCCAGGCGATCAGCTCGCGCCACGATGCGGTTCATGCGTGGCGGGTGTGTGCTGGTGGCTTCGCTGCTCTGCGTCTCGTGCAGCACCGGGCCGAAACTCGATCCCGATTGGAACAGCCAGCGTCTCTGGCAGCAGGTCGCCAACCCGCCGCCCACGTATGTGCCCTCGGGCTATGCCGCCCACCGTCCGCGCAGCGACCGGGACGGGACCTGGTTCACCGATCCGCGCGATGGCAAACGCCTGTTCGTGCCAAAGGACGGCACGCCCGGCTGGCCACCCGGTGTGCTGGCAGGTGAGGCCAAAAAGGCCATTGGCTACAAACCACCCGGCCCCACCGCGAAAGAAAAGGCCAAGTGGTTCGCAGCCTTTCTGCTCTTTGGTCTCGGCGGCGTCTCGGTTCCTCCGCCGGACTGAGCCGCGAGGTCCTGCCACGGCCGTGTCCGCACCAAACGGAAGCCGTCAGGTCCTGCCACAGCCGTGTCTGCACCAAACGGAAGCCGTGAGGTCCCGCCACGGCTGTGTCCGCACTAATCGGAAGCCGCGAGGTCCCGCCACGGCTGTGTCTGCACCAAACGGGAGCCGTGAGGTCCTGCCACGCCCGTGTCTGCACCAAACGGGAGCCGTGAGGTCCTGCCACGCCCGTGTCTGCACCAAACGGGAGCCGCGAAGTCCTGCCACAGATGTGTCTGCACCAAACGAGAGCCGTGAGGTCCTGCCACGGCTGTGTCCACGCCTCTTTGACAAGCACAGAAGGTCCCATGCCAACGCGCAAAGACGGGGACGTAGCATAGCCTTTCCCTTCGGCACTGCGTAACTCGGCTGTGCTTCCGTTTCTGCACAGGCTCGTTCCGCAGACGACCTGACAGGTATCACCACAGAGCACACCGAGGTGCACAGAGGTTCTGGTTTGAAATCTCTGTGCTGCTCTGTGGCCTCCGTGGTTATTAAAATCAGGGGCTCCCTCACGAGACGCTGATGAAACCCGAGTCAGAGGCTTAGGATGAGCGTCAGGTCAGCGTCTCATCTGCGGTTCGAATCCGTCCGTTCACGCGGGAGGTCGGGCCTTGCGGCTCCGTCTTTCCTAGCCCGTTTGACCGCTGATAGGACGCTGATTAGACGCTAATCCTCACCTTCTGAAATCAGCGTCATGTTAGCGTCTTATTAGCGGTTCATTCAGCCCCATGATGACTGATGGCATCCATGGGCAAGACCCCGGAGTTCGTTGACCACGGAAAACACGGAATACACGGAAGGCTAAAAGCTTGGAGCAAAGGCCGGGAACTCGATGTGTGAGCTCTTTCCGTGTGTTCCGTGTGTTCCGTGGTGATGATGGCTGCTATGAGCGCAGAGTGGCGGCAGGAGCCGTCGGTTGGCCGTGTCGTCCGCATTCGCGGGTCACGGGCTTCGGAGGGGCTTGGGACGCGATTGGAGAGCGGATGAAAAGAGTGCTTGGCAACGGCAGGGTCGGGCGGGTAACATCTCCTCATTCACCTTTTGAATGTCCCATGACTCCGAAGACCTTTGCCGAACAGATGCGTCAGGCGCGCTCGAAGTCGCCCTTGCTGAAACGCGAGCAGGCGCTGAAGCAATTCGCCGAGGTGGAGGCCTTTTTGGATCGACACAGCTTGCGGCCGAGTGTGAAGCCCTCCGCCGGTGGGCTGAAAGCGCGGGGTGCCTGAGGAGTTTTGAAGAGACAGCCCGCCCTCCGGATGCCTTCGGTTATGAGCATGAGGTCTGGTTTCCGTCGTCCGGTGAACCGAGCGGTTTAGTGATCAAAGCGACCTATGGGAACTGCTTTGGTCATCTGCCTGATGGCAGCGAGGCGAGTCCCATCGGCTACTTGGAGCGCTTGCGGTTGTGCAACGAAGAACTGGGGGACCAGATTCGCCTGTTGGGAGTGGAAGAGACACGGCCCGGCGTGATCCGGGTGATCACCAGCCAGCCCGCCATTGAAGGCCATCCGGCCGAAGCCGACGAGGTGTTTCAGTTTTTCAACGAATCTGGGTTCGAGAAACGCCGCTGGGGAGCGAACACCGTTTGGTTTCGTCCGCTCGACGGGTTGGTCGCCTCGGACACGCACGGCGGAAACGTGCTGCGCACAGCAAGCGGAGCCTTGGTAGCCATTGATGTGCCGCTGATGCGATGGATGCCGGGCATGAAAGCGCTGGAACCGGTGTAACAAGTTACTGCCTGTAGTATAGCCTTTCCCTTCGGGACTGCGTAACCAGGCTTTGCTAGCACGGGGAGCACAGGCTGGAAAGCCTATGCTACAGGACGCTAAGCAGGCGCTGAATAAATCAAAAGGCTCGTTCCGCAGACGACCTGACAGGTATCACCACAGAGCACACCGAGGTGCACAGAGGTTCTGGTTTGAAATCTCTGTGCACCTCTGTGGCCTCCGTGGTTATTAAAATCAGGGGCTCCCTCACGAGACGCCGATGAAGCCCGAGTCAGAGGCTTGGGATGAGCGTCAGGTCAGCGTCTTATCAGCGGTTCGAGTCCGTTCGTTCACGCGGGATGTCGGGAGGTCGGGCCTTGCGGCACCGTCTTTCCGAGCCCGTTTGACCGCTGATAGGACGCTGATGAGACGCTAATCCTCACCTCCTGAAATCAGCGTCATGTTAGCGTCTTATCAGCGGTTCATGCTCACCCATGATGAGTGATGGCATCCAAAGGCCATACCCCGGAGTTCGTTGACCACGGAAAACACGGAATACACGGAAGGCTGAAAGCCTGGAGCAAAGGCCGGGAACTCGATGTGTGAGCTCTTTCCGTGTGTTCCGTGTCTTCCGTGGTGATGATGGCTGCTACGAGCGCGGAGTGGCGGCAGGAGCTGTGGGTGGGCCGGGTTGCCTGCCTTCGCGGGTCACGGGCTTCGGAGGGGCTTGGGACGCGATTGAATGGCGGAAGGGAGTTTGCCTGGCGGCAAGTCTTCGCGTGGACAGTATCACCTCCTCAATCCGTCATCAGATTCGTTTGAGTGGTTGATGCAGTCTTTACACAGCTAGGATTCAATGTTTCTCATGTGCCAATTCTGTTTGAACCGTTCGTTTTAAGGCTTCAACACAAACATCTGAATAGACCATGAACCGTAAGACCTACATCCTTCGAATCGCGTATTCGCACACTGACTCAACCGACACTTGGTATGCATATGCGATTTACCCTGGCTTTCGCTATGATCAGCTCTGGGAGTTCTTGGACATGAGGTTTCATGTTGGTGAGGGAATTGAACTCCGACAAGTTCCTGACAACGCAATAGGTTCATTTTTCTTTGTGCAAGACCGCCCTCGCAAAGAAGACGAATCTCCTTCGGTAGGGTTCCAATACGAATCAGAGTTTCATTGCACCCCCGAAGACCTTTGGAATGCCAGCAAGGACGTGCCTTTGCCCAAACAGCCAGATTGGGCTCAAGGACTGCCCGAATACAAACACTCAAGCGATGGCCTGCAGAAGTGAGTGGTTGCCCATCAGATAACTAATCGTCGAGGCTCTTCACATACGCCGCCAATTCAGCAGCATCGGCAATTGGTCTTGGAAATCCGCAGTCTTCCCACATGCGTGAGAGAAACGGCGACAGGATCTCTTCGATGGCTTGTTGATCGACCTGCCAATCTGCGTGCGTGATTATATTGTTCTCGAAGCACTCACCGCGGATCGACCTGTTGGTTACCGATATTGGATAGCCTTTAACCCCACAAAGCCCGAGTCTCAGCTTAAACTGTTTCACATCGGGCAGCATTCGACAGTAGAATGATCGGTAGTTATGCAGTGCCTCCGCCATGCCAAGGGCTATTACGCCAGCAGCAAGGTATCCGGGGCAATCGATTCCACTCAATCGTTTGGATATCGTCTTGTTGACTGAATAAGCATCCACCCCCCAAATCTCCCATGAGTTGAAAAGTTGAGTGAAATTGAAAAGCTTTCCGTTCGTGAGGGCCGAATGCACAATTCCACCGAAAGCATTTCGGTTAGTGTCCCAGCCTGAGACCTGCTTGCCCAATGGACGCAACGCTGCGGTCGAAGCGTAATCTCTCGCGCGCATGGAAGATGGAATTGGTGCAACTTTTGATCTCGGCCAGATTTGCAGAAACATAAGACCTTCATTGGCCACGTCGAACGGCACAAACTCGTTCTGGAATGTTCTTTCCGGAATGAGCTCTCTGGCTGATGTTGAGAAGAGAGCCGGGCTAGATTCTAAAGGCTCTCTCGGCACAAAATCACTACTGACTGGGTCGTCATCCAGCTTTGTCAGCAATAACGGTTTGATTGCTGCCGCTAGCTTTTTGGTCAACTCTTCTGCTTCCGTCTTTACCGAGCTATCCGATTTGCTTTTCAGGTTGTAAGTAATCGGCCAACGCAAATGCTTAAGATCGAAGGGGAGATGACTCATATGGTCCTCTCCAAAAGCCGTGTTAATAACGCCAATCACCTTATGATGACCAAGAGCACGCAAAGCATAACCATACTCGATTAGCACGTTTGGATTCGAAACCATCCGTCTTGGTTCGTTTGCATCCTCATGGTCGATGCTTGAGGCTACATAAGTGAGGTCTGCCACAAAAACCGCGCATTGATTTATCTTGGTCAAAATCGTCTCGGCGATGGGCGGAGAACCAGAAACTCCTAAGGTGTCCTTTTCGAGCACAAATCGAGATTCGCGTAATGCTTCGTTTAGTTCCGCATCAGAGTTCAAGCGTTTCAGCGCTTGTTTCAATGCGGTTTCGATGAAGCTACGATTTGTGGAAGCAGGTGAGTCGCTCTGCCACGAATAGAAAATAGATTTGCTTGGCATAAACCCTTATTGATCAACCGCCTCCGCGCAGCGGCCGCAGAGGGTCGGGTGGTCGGCGTGGGTGCCGACGTCGGGGAGGAGGCGCCAGCAGCGTTCGCACTTGGGATTGGTGCAGACTTCGACGGTGGCGGCGAGGTCGAGGCCGCGGGTGAGGTGGAGGTCGCTGAGGATGAAGAACTCCTGGAGGGCGGGCAGGTCGCTGAAGATGGCGTGGGTGAAGCCTTTTTCGGGAAGGGTGAGCTTCACGCTGGCTTCGAGGTTGGAGCCGATCTGCTTGGCCTGACGCGCGGCCTCGATGGCCTGCTGGATGACGGCGCGGGCTTTGAGGAGGTCTTCGACGGCGGCTGTGGCGGAGTCGGGCTCACCAGACCGGCTAAAGCCGGGACTACAAACGGGGAACTGCTGCAAATGCACGCTGTCGCTGTGGCCGAGGAATTCCCAGGTTTCGTCGGCGGTGTAGGCGAGGATGGGGGCGAGAAGCTTCACCAAGGTCTCGGTGATCTCGCGGATGGCGGCCTGGGTGGCGCGGCGGCGCGGGCTGTTCTCGGCGTCGCAGTACATCCGGTCCTTGGTGATGTCGATGTAGAGCGCGGAGAGATCCCCGGAGACGAACTGGGTGATGGTGGAGACGACCTTGCGGAAGTCGTAGGCGGCATAACCGGCGAGGCACTCGGTGGTGACGGTGTGGAGACGCTCGAGGATCCAGCGGTCGATGAGGGTGTAGGACGGGGAAAGATTTCCCACAGATTCAGGGAGGCCCACAGATTGATTTTTTGAATCTGAGTCTGCCTGTTTTTGGGAATCTGCTGGCCTCCCTGAATCTGTGGGAGAAGCAGATGGTTTGGGAGCGTCGTGGAGGTTTCCAAGCAGGACGCGGAAGGTGTTGCGGATGCGGCGGTAGGATTCGCCGGTTTGCTGGAAGAGTTCTTCGCTGAAGGGGACGTCGTTTTGGTAATCGACGCTGGCGGCCCAGAGGCGGACCATGTCGCCGCCGTATTTGTTGTAGTAGTGGTCGGCGGTCATGGGCTTGGCGGCCTTGTCGCTGCCCTGGTCGCTCTTGCTGATCTTTTTGCCGCTGGTATCGACGACGAAGCCGTTCGTGATGACGGTCTTATACGGCGCGGCACCGCGCACGGCGACGCTGACCATGAGACTGCTCTGGAACCAGCCGCGATGCTGGTCGGTGCCCTCGATATAGACATCGGCGGGGCAATGCAGCTCAGGATGACGGTCCAAAACGGCGACGGAGGACGAGCCGGAGTCGATCCACACATCGAGCGTGTCTTTGCAGCGCTTCGAGCCTGCGGGCAAGCCGACGAGGTCGCTCCAGAAGGCGTCGTCTTTTTCAAACCAGAGGTTCGTGCCGTGCTTTTCGACGGCATCGGCGACCTTGTGCGAGATGGCGGCGTCCATGATGGCCTGGCCGTTGGCATCGTAGAACACGGGCAGCGGCACGCCCCAGGTGCGCTGGCGGCTGATGCACCAGTCCGGGCGGCTCTCGACGGTGCCGTGGATGCGATTGCGGCCCCAGGCGGGCAGCCAGTTCACGTTGTCGATGGCCTTCAAGGCATCGGCGCGGAAGTCACTGATGCGGATGAAGAACTGCTCGACCGCGCGGAAGATGATCGGCGTCTTCGAGCGCCAGCAGTGCGGATACTGGTGAACGTAGGCCGAGTTGCCCAGCAGGGCACCTTTGCTTTGCAGCAGCTCGATGATGCCTTCGTTGCTCTTGAAGACGTGCTTGCCGACGAAGTCAGGCAATCCGCACTCGGCGGTGTAGCAGCCGGCGTCATCGACGGGCGAGAGGATGTCCAAACCGTGCTCGCGTCCGGCGATGTAGTCGTCCGTGCCGTGGCCGGGCGCCATGTGGACAGCGCCAGTGCCGGTGTCGTCGGTGACGAAGAGCGCGTTGATGATCTTGGAGCCACGCGGGAGGAAGGGATGCTGCGCCTCGCCGCCATTGAGCAGGCTGCCTTTGAACTTCTCCGGCGCGTGCGCGGGATCGAGCACGTAACCGGTTTCCTTCTGGAAGGCCTCGAGCCGCGAGGTGGCGATGACGAGCTTCAAGGTGTGCGCTTTCTCGGCGTTCGTGAAGCTGCCGCTGACGTAGTCGAAGTTCGGGTGCAGGGCGATGCCGAGGTTCGCGGGCAGCGTCCACGGCGTGGTGGTCCAGATGACAAGGTGGGAGCCTTCGAGGCCGGGCGGCGGGTTGTTGATGGCAAACGGCACGTAGATGGCCGGCGAGGTCTTCTCTTTATACTCGACCTCCGCCTCGGCGAGCGCGGTCTGCGCTCCAAAGCTCCAGAGCACGGGGCGCTTGCTGCGATAGACGAGGCCTTTCTCGACGAACTTCGCGAAGGTGCGCATGATGTCGGCCTCGTAGGCGGGCGTGAGCGTGAGATACGGATTCTCCCAGTCGCCGAAGACGCCGAGGCGCTTGAAGGACTGGCGCTGGATGTCGATGAACTTGCGGGCGTAGGCCTCCGAACGCGTGCGCACCTCCGCCGGGGCGAGGTCTTTGGCTTCTTTGACCACTTTGAACTCGATGGGCAGCCCGTGGCAGTCCCAGCCGGGGATGTAGGGCGCGTGAAAGCCGGCCATCGTCTTCGATTTCACGATGAGGTCTTTGAGCACCTTGTTCAGCGCGGTGCCCATGTGCACATCGCCATTCGCGAAGGGCGGGCCGTCATGCAGGATGAACTTCGGCTTGCCCGCCATCTGCTTCATGATGCGCTGGTAAAGGCCACCGGCCTCCCACTTCGCGAGGCGCTGCGGCTCGCGGGCCACGAGATCGGCTTTCATGGGAAAGTCGGTCTTCGGGGTGCGGACGGTGTCTTTGTAGCTCTTTTTGGGGGCAGGATCGGCGCTCATGAGGTGGGGAAAAAGGAGCGCGGAGCCTAGGGAGGCGGGGGGAGAGGTCAAGGAAGGGTCAAGGCTTCGCCGTCAAGGTGGTCAAGATGGACATGGCCGCGTGGTGAGGCGAAAAAGACCGGCGCAGACAGCGTTTGATGCCCTCGACCAAACCGCCCACCACCATGAACACCTCCCGCCTCATCCGCCTTGGCCTCATCGCCCTCTCGCTCGTCTGCCTGCCGTCCTGCGGGACGGCGTTTCGCAAGGCTTGGAACAACGCCCCAGCCTCGCAAGGCGTGGCGGGCAAATGGGAGGGCACCTGGCTGAGTGCGGTGAACGGCCACACGGGCACGCTGAAGTGCGTGGTGACGCCTGCTCCCGAATCGAAGTGCGCCGCGTGCAGCACGAAGGTGCAGCCGCACACCTTCTTCTATCGCGCCACCTGGAAGACGATCCTCAGCGGTAGCTACCAGGCCGTGCATCACGTCGAGAAAAAAGGCAGCGCCTATGTCTTCAAAGGCGATCACCAGATGCCCGACTGGGCGGGCGGCAAGTATCACTACGAAGGAACGGTGAAGGGCGATGACTTTAACGCGTGCTACGAGTGCGCGATGGATCGCGGCACCTTCACGATGAAGCGGGTGAAGTAGGCGGAAGACTGCTCTTAAGGTCCAATCAGCACGATCGGACCTTCCCCCTTCGGCACGCCGCCTTCTTTTTCGACGCTGAGGGCGAACTTCGAGGCATCGGTCACGTCGGTGACGGGCTTGAAGTCCACTTTGGCAAAACCCTCGCCATCCACGCGGACGATGCCAGCATCGACGGGCACGGGCTGTTTCGGATCGACGACCCAGAGCTGGTAATCTTTGCCAGCCTCGACGGGCGGCATTTTTTCGAGCTTGAGCACGCCTTGATGCTTCTCGCTGTCCCACACGACAACGGCCACGCCTTGCTTGTAGGCATCGACGGAGCTTTGAAGCGTGGCGATGCGCATTTGGGCCAGCGCATCGCGTTTTTGCAGCGAAGCGATTTCGCCATTCAAAGCGGCGATTTGCTTCTTGAAGCCTTCGCGCAGCGTCTCACGGACTTTTTCCGCCACGGCGAGCTCGGAGACGGCGCTAACGAGTTGTGTTCTCGTGCGCTCGCGTTCCATCCACAGCCACGCGGATGAGGCGGCGAAGGCCGCGGCAGCAGCCCAGCCGGTGAAGGCCCAAAAACCGCTGCCACCGCTCGAATAGGCCACCGCGCCGCCCTTGCGACGCGAGCGGATTTGGGCGCGGACGCGGCCTTTGAGGGCGGAAGGCGGCGCGAGGGGCGTGACGGCACCGGCGAGATGCGCGGCGGCATCCTCCAGCTCGGCGCAGAGGTCTTTTAAGGCACGATCCCGGAGCACCACGCCATCCAGCGTGCGCTTTTCATCGCCTTCGAGCATGCCGAGGGCGTGCAGGGCGGCCAGCTCCTCAAATCGCTCCTCCATCCTTGCCTCCTTTCAGCAGGTCTCGCAGGCGCATGAGCCCGCGGCGGATGTTGGTTTTCACCGTCCCGAGCGGCATGCTGAGCGTCTCAGCGATGACGTGATGGGTGAGACCTTTCAAAAAGGCCAGCTCGACCAGCTTGCGCTGCTCCGCCGGGAGCTGCTGGAGGGCCGCGCGGACGATTTCAGCCCGCTCGCGGGACTGCACATCCTCATCGGCGCCGGGCAGCGAGTCATTGTCACCCAGCGTGGCATGCTCGAGCGAGGCGGCCTCGACGAGGCGCGTGCGGCGGCCGAGCGCCCGCATGCGGTCGATGGCCTTGTTGCGGAAAATCATGACGGCCCAGGTGAAGGCCTTCGCGCGGGAGGGATCGTAGCTGGCCGCGTGATCCCAGAGCTGCACAAAACCATCCTGCAGCACATCCTCGGCATCTTTTTCATCGTGGAGCATCTGGCGCAGCAGGCCGAAAAGGCGCGGCGCGAGGCGATCATAGAGCGTGTCAAAAGCACGCGAGTCCCCGCGTGCGACACGCTGGAGCAGCTCTTCCTCGGTGGGTTCGTCCGTACTCATGGGGGAGGGTTTAGGGCGGACGACGGCGCGAGGACTCGACGAGACGAGGTTTCCACGCCGGGCGGAGCCACCCGGGGACGACTTCCATGACAGAGCTTCGGTGATCACACAAGTTTTTGCGTCAACGAAGAGCCTTTGGATTCACCGAATGCAACGTCGTGGCCACCGCGACAGTCAGGCCGGGGCAAAATGCCACCGAGTTGACGGCGGAGTTGCCGAAGGCCCGCCGCCCGCGCATGGATGCCGCGCATGAAGTCCCCTTCCCCCCGCCGAACCCTGCGCAGCCGTGAAGGCGCGGAGATCGCCCCGCGCAAGAGCATGGGCCAGAATTTCCTTGTCAATGAGTCGATCTCGAAGTGGATCGCGGACCAGATCCAGCCGGATGATGCCCCGCTCGTGGTGGAGATCGGCCCCGGCATGGGAGCGCTCACGGAGCATCTCATCGGCCGGCCGCGGAAGCTGGTGCTCATCGAAAAGGACTATCAGCTCGCCCCGGAGCTGAAGCGCCGCTTTGAAGACCGGGCGGACATCGAAGTGATCGCGGAAGATGCCACGCGGATCGATTTGAGGCCGTGGTTCCAGCACGGGCCGGTCAAATTGATCGGCAACCTGCCCTACTCGGTCGGCGGCGAGATTTTGAAGCACTGGCTGGCCCTGCCCACGCCGGTGAGCAGCGCCGTTTTCATGCTGCAAAAGGAGGTGTGCGACCGCCTCGCCGCGAAATGCGGTGACGATGCCTACGGCGGCCTCTCGCTGCTCGTGCAAAAGGACTGGGACGTGGAGACGCTGCGCATCGTGCCGCCGGAGGTTTTCAATCCGAAGCCGAAAGTCGATTCCGCTGTCATCCGAATCACACCGCGTGATCCGGCCTCGCTGCCGGTGTTTGACCGCGTGCTGTTTGACCGGCTGGTGCGCATGGGTTTCTCCCAACGCCGCAAGCAGCTCAAAAACCTGCTGCCCGAGCCACCGCAGAGCTGGCAGGCACTCGTCGAGGCGCTCGGCGTGCCGGCAGCGATTCGCGCCGAGGAGCTTTCGCTCGAAAAGTGGGTGCAAATTGCCCGCTGGTATGAAAACCGCACGGAGGCCGATGCCGGCCAGAAGGCGAGCGAGGTCTTTGATGTGGTGAACGAGCGCAACGAGGTCATCGGCCAGCGCACGCGGGGCGAGGTGCATCGGGAAAAGCTGCTGCACCGGGCCGTGCACATCTTCGTGATCAACTCACGCGGCAAAATCTACCTCCAGCAGCGGTCGCATTTGAAGGACGTCTCGCCTTTGAAGTGGGACAGCAGTGCCGCCGGGCATCTCGATGCAGGTGAAAGCTATGCCGAGTCCGCGGTGCGTGAGCTGAAGGAGGAGATCGGCATCGACGTGGAGGCCACCGAGCTGGCCGCGGAGATCCCGGCGGGTGACAACACGGATCACGAGTTCGTCGAACTGCGCCTCGCCAAGCATGACGGCCCCATCCGCTGCCTGCCGGAGGAGATCGCTTGCGGCGAATGGTTCACGCCGGAGGACATCGACGCGTGGGTGAATGCGAGGCCGCAGGACTTCGCGAAGGGATTCGTGACCTGCTGGAAGGCTTGGCGGGCGGCAGGGAGTTCGTAGTTCGGGCTTCAGCCTGTCAACGACGCTCCCAGCACGGGCTGAAGCCCGAACTACAAACGCATGGTGCCGTGTGGCAGATCACTTCTCGCCGCGGGAGCGTTCCTCATCCTCGCGAGCGAGGTCTTCGGTGGTTTTTTCACGCTCGGGGGCCGGAGGCTCGTCATCGGGCATGACGGAGCTTTGGTCTTCGCCGGAATCGAGGTTGTCGTAATCGACAGCGGCAGGCTCGCTGGTGCCTGAAGCAGGCTTTTCAACCTCCGGCGGAGGCGCGGAAGGTGTGGCGGCAGGTTTTTGGTATTCGTCCTTCAAATCATCATCCTCGTCGCCGGCGGTGGACCACGGGTTGTAGCTATCGTTGTCCCAATCGTCGTTGTTCGCCTGTTCGAGCTCCTTCTCGTCTTTTTCGAGCTGGGCGTAGTATTCGGGGTAGGCCGCCTTGTCCTTCTTCTCCATCCGCCAGGCGAGGAAGACGCAGATGGCATACAAAACATAGAGCGGACCGCTCATGAGCATGAGCGTGAGCACGTCCGGCGTGGGCGTGATGACCGCCGCGAAGAGCGTGATGGCCACCAGCGCATGCCGCCAAGTGTTCTTCATGATAGTGAAGTTCAGGATGTCGAGCTTCACGAGGGCCATGACGATCACCGGCAGCTCAAACGCGATGCCAAAGACCAAGACGAAGCGAGTGGAGAATGTGACGTAGTTCGACAGCGTCCAGTCCTGACGTGAACCGACCGATTTGGCGAACTCATCGAAAAAGGCCAGCGCACGCGGAAGCACGCTCCAGTAGGCGAAAGCGGCTCCGGCGAGGAAAAGACCGGTGCCGATGGCGATGGCCGGCCAGAGAAGTTTCTTCTCGCTCGGCTTCAAACCCGGCAGAATGAACTGCAGCAAGAAAATGAGCAGCAGCGGGAAGGAAATGATGATCGCCGCAATCATCGAGACATTGATCGCCATCATAAAAGGACCGGCGACGTCGATGTTTTGGAGCAACTGGCTGGCACCAGCCTCGTCTTTCGCCAGTCCGGCGAAGATGATCGGCATCTGGATGGCCCGGAACAGTTCCTGGTAAAAAACAAAAGTGCCGATCGTGCTGATCACGAGCGTGCTCACCATGCGCACGATCATCGTGCGGAGGTCTTCGAGGTGCTCGATGAAGGGCTTTTCCGCGTCGGTTTCGCCGCCGAGGTTCAGCGCGACCTTGTCACGAACGGAAAAGACTTTTTTGAGGATACCTTGCCACATGGGGGAGATTTGGGGGACGGAGAGCTAGCGATGAATTGAATCAAAGCAAACCCTTGGCCGCCATCCGCGCGAAAAGCGCCAGTGACAGGGCGTTGGTGATCTCGTTTTCCGCGATCATCCTCCGCAGCTCTCCTGCACTGACGAAACGCACGGAGCTGATGTGCTCGCTGCCCTCCGGTTCCGGCTGGCTCACGACACACACGGGTTCCGCGTGGAAAAGATAAACGCATTCATCGGTGAAACCTTGCGAAGGAAGATACCAGCCCATCGGCGTGAGCCTGCCCGCGGCGGGATCGAGGGCCAGCCCGGCCTCCTCGCGCAGCTCATTCAGCGCGGTGGCCACGATGGTCTCGCAGGTCGTCTCGGTGTCGATTTGACCAGCTGGAAACTCCCACATCGTCTCCTGCACCGGCAGCCGCTCCTGCGAAATGAGAACGAAACGCCCGTCCGCCAGCCGCGGAGCGATGGCCACGGCCGCTTTCCGCCCGACGACGAGCCAGGGCTGCGGCTTCTCCCGTCGCCCGGGGGTGAGGTAGTGGTTCAAATCGACACTGACATGCGGGTTGTCGAACTTCCGCTCGCTGCTCACGATCTGCCAGCCGGGCTCGGCACCGGGCTGGAAGAGGGGAAACTCAGGGCAAAGAGGGGCGGTGGAAGGCATGGCGGTCACAAATCGTCGTCGTTCACATCTTCAAAGGCTTTTCGCTGGGGCAAATGACCCGTCTCACGCCAGATCCGGGCATCCTCGACCGCCTCAAAGATCATCCGGTCCACACGAGCCAGTTCGGCCGGAAGCGGTGTGAGCAACGCATCGATGATGCAGGGCCTGCCGCTTGCATCCTTCATCACATTTCCCGGATGCAGATCACTCATGATCCAGGGCTGGTCATCACACCAAAGCACCCAAACGGGCCGCTTGAAGCTGCTGCGGCACGGCACGGCCTGCATGCGGGCCACCGCTTCCGGTCGCATGCGATCAATCAGCGCCACCGTGAGGTCACGAAGGTTGTCAAAATCGCCGTAAGGCTGCGCGAGAGGTTGTTTGGCGATCAGATACTCACCCTGGTCATCGATGCCCACGAGCTCGGTGGGATGCGCACCGGCCTCGTGCATCACCGTGAGCTTTTCGATGGTCTCATGGAGCACGGCATCACGAACGGTCATGATGATGCCTTCGCGTTCGAGGTCCCTTTCGATTTCAAAGGTCTTGCCGAGGCCGCCATTGATGTGAAGCGGGAACAGCTTGTAAACGACCCCGCCGGCAAAATCAGCGAAGGGGCTGGCCTCGGCTCCTGTCTTCAGCGGTGCCAGCACATCGGAGATGATCATTCCATCCTCGTCGCGGCTCAGCCCGAGCTGGCTCAGGCTGACGAGCGGGACTCCCCACTCTCGGGCTCGACCGGCAACAAGGGCTGCCCAAGCATCAGCCGTAAACGATTGCCGGGATGCAGAGTCGCGAGTTGCCTCCTGGATGCCTTTCGCTCGTCGTCGGTTAAGGGCAGAGCAAGCTGATCGCTCGGCGGGCCCGAAGGCAGCCCCTTGGAGGGCTGTTTCCCGGCCTGTGCGGAGGTCGAAGCAGGTTTGTTCTGGGAGGTGGCCATTCACAGGGAGAGTGAAGGTGTTGCCGAGGCCGTCAAGCGACGCGACAGCTCACGCATTCAGCGCAGCGACCGCGGCTTCGAGGCTGGCGACGTCTTTGATGGTCGTCACCTGCACGGATTTGTCGATCTTGCCCATTAGACCGGCCAGCGTGCCATCGGGGCCGAGTTCAATAAAACGCGTGTGACCAGCGGCGATGAGGCTCTGCATGCACTCGACCCAGCGCACGCTGCCGGTGACCTGGCGCGTGAGCGTCTCGCGGATCTCCTCGGCGCTGGAGACGGCCTTGGCGGCGAAATTGCTCACCACGGTGCAACGCGGTGTGGCGATGGTGGTCTGCGCGAGCACGGCGGCGAGCTTGTCCTGCGCCGATTGCATCAAACGAGAGTGGTAGGCACCAGCCACGGGCAGCGGGATGGCACGCTTGATGCCCTTGTCCTTCGCCTTGGCCGCGGCGGCCTCGATGCCGCTGGCACTGCCGCTAAGCACGATCTGGCCGGGGGCATTCAGATTGGCCACATCGACATCGCATTCGGCGGCGAGCTCGCGGATGGCGGATTCTTCACCGCCGAGCATCGCCAGCATCGCGCCCTTCGTGCTGTCGCAGGCTTCTTCCATGAAGCTGCCGCGTTGAAAGACGAGCTTCAGGCCGGTGGCGAAATCAAAGGTGCCCGCGGCGGCGTGCGCGGTGAATTCACCGAGCGAAAGACCGGCGGTGGCGACGATTTCGAGCTGCGGGACCTTCGCCTTGAGCACTTCGAGGATGGCGAGACCGTGGGCGTAAAGTGCGGGCTGGCAGCGGCTGGTCTTCGTGAGGTCTTCCATCGGCCCCTCAAACATCACCTTCGTCAGCGAGAAGCCGAGCGCGGCATCCGCCTGCTCCAGCAGGCTGCGGACTTCGGGGAAGGCCTCGGCGAGGTCCTTGCCCATGCCGACTTTTTGAGCGCCCTGACCGGCGAAGAGGAGAACAGCGGGGAGAGACATGGTGTGAGGAGAGAGGGAGTTTGAGAGTGATGGAGTGTTGAGAGGACGTGGCGGGCGTGAAAGTCGCCTTTCACGCCCGCGGAAGAGTTGGGAGCCTGTTTTAGTGCTTCAGCAGCCACTCGGTGGTGCGGGGATTGAAGTCGCCGAGGCACTCCCAGTGGAAGGCGTGGCCGGCGTTGTCATACAAATGCAGGTCCGCACCGGGGATGGCGGCGGCCACTTCCTCGCTCATCCACCTCGGCGTGAAGGTGTCGTTCTTCCCGCCGATGACGAGGGTGGGGCACTTCACGTTCTTGAGCTCGTTGAGCGTGTTGTGGCTGATGGCGGCGGCGCTTTGCGCCTCGGTGGCGTGCAGCGGCTGCGGCGCGGGGTTGATGGCGGCATCCTTCAGGCCTTGCTGCATGTTGTTCCAGCAGTCGTCGTTGTCGAACCACGGCTTGGTGAAGATGAGCATCTGAATCCACTGCATGAAGTCCTCGGGGCGCATGTCCGCCTTCGCCTTCATGAGATGCTGCCAGGTGTAGAGGCCAAAGCGGTCCTGACGAGCCCAGGTACACATGAGGATCATGCTCTTCACCTTGTCCGGATGACGCAAAGCGAGCTGCTGGGCGATCACGGAGCCGAGCGAGCAGCCGACGACACGCGCCTGCTTGATGCCGAGCTTGTCCATGAGGCCGGCGTAGTCGTCCGCCATCATCGCGGTGGTGTAGGGGCCTTCGGGCTTGTCGGTCTCGCCCACGCCGCGGTTGTCACCGAGGATGCAGCGGAAGTGCTTTTCCCAGGCCTGCGCATGCGCATCCCACACGCCGCCGGGGGCGGTCACGCCCATGATGCAGACGAGCGGATCACCGCTGCCGCGTTCCTGATAAAACATTTTGATACCGTTGGTTTCGACGTGGGGCATAGCCTTGGATGGGTTGGAGGGTGGATCGTGAAAAGGGAGCCGCGATTTGAGCAGGGAGGCCGGGGAGCAACAAGCAAAAATCACGTTTGCACCGCGAGAGAGCACGAGTGAGGTCGTTTTCCGTTTCCGCATGCACCGCCGCACCCTCGCCAAAATCGCCCTCGGTGGCCTCGCCGGGCTTCCGGCATGCGAAAAGAGGCGTGGAAGTGCCGTCGAGCTCACGCAGCACTACCTCGACCGCATCGCGAAGCTCGATCCGGTGCTGCACGCGGTCATCGAATTGAATCCCGATGCCCTCGACATCGCGAGGAAGCTGGATGCCGAGCCCCAACCGCGAGGTCCGCTGCATGGCCTGCCGATTTTGATCAAGGACAACATCGAAACCGGCGACCGCATGCTCACCACCGCGGGTTCGCTGGCCTTGCTCGACTCGCGACCGCGCGGTGACGCGCCACTCGTGCAAAAGCTGCGGGCCGCCGGAGCGGTCATCCTCGGCAAAACGAACCTCAGTGAGTGGGCCAACATGCGCTCGCCGAACTCCACCAGCGGCTGGAGCGCCCGTGGCGGCCTCACGGCGAATCCGCATGTGATCGATCACAATCCCAGCGGCTCCAGTTCCGGCTCGGCGGCGGCGGTTTCAGCCAGTTTGTGCTTCGCCGCCATCGGCACGGAGACCGATGGCTCCATCGTGAGTCCGTCAAGTGCGTGCGGCATCGTCGGCCTGAAGCCCACGCTCGGCCTCATCAGCGGACAAGGCATCATTCCCATCACCCACTGGCAGGACACCGCCGGGCCAATGGCACGCAGCGTGAAGGATTGTGCCTTGTTGCTTGCCGCCATCGCCGAGAAGCCGGTGGACTGGAAACCCACCGAAAGGCTCGAAGGCCTCCGTCTCGGCTTTTTGCGTCATTTGAATGGGAAGAACGACGACGTGCAAAAGCTCACCGAAAGCTCGCTTGACGTGCTGCGCTCACTCGGAGCCGAAATCATCGAAGTAGAACTGCCGCACACCCGCGAGATCAGCAAGCTGCGCTTCCGCGCGATGCTCGGCGAGTATCGCGAGGACCTGAACGCCTACCTCGCCTCCACGACGAGCAAAGTCCGCTCCATCGCCGATCTGATCGCCTTCAACAAAGCGAATGCCGACAAGGAGATGCCCTACTTTGGCCAAGAGTTCCTCGAAATGGCCGCGGCGCTCGATTCGGAAGAAGCCATCGCCGAAACAAAAGCCGCTCGCGAGACCGCGCGAAGGCTCGCGCGCGAGGAAGGCATCAACGCCGTGCTCAAACAGCATCGTCTTGATGCCTTCGTCGTTTCCACCAGCGACCCTGCCGATGTCACCGATCTAAAAACAGGCCATCGCGGCGGTCGCGGCTGCTCCACCGTGCCCGCCACCGCCGGTTATCCGCACCTCAGCGTGCCCATGGGCCTCCTTGGCAGGCTTCCGGTCAATCTCTCCTTCTTCAGCACCGCCTGGACCGAGCCGCTGCTGCTTCGTCTCGGCCATGCTTTTGAGCAAAAAGCCCGCGTGGACGTTTCTCCCGGCTTTTTGCCGCACGAGTGAATTTGAAGTTCACACGGAGTTCATCGTCTGAAGCTTGAACTTTGGCTGCGGGAAGGCTCCGTACAGCCCGATCCCCATGAAGAAAAATCCCACCCCAGCCAAAAAGCCAATCAAGCGGCCGAAGGTCATGTCGCGTTGGGAGCGATGGAAGAGGCTGGCGATCTTTCTTTTCATGGGCAGCACGCTGCTGGCCACGCTCGCGGGAGCCATTGTGATCGCCGTTTACAGCCATTGGGCCAAGGACTTTGATCTCACCAAGCTGGGCCAGATGCCGGAGCGCACGGTGGTCTATGATTTTAAAGGCGAGGTGCTCGGCCGCATGCATGGCGAGAACCGCATCGTGGTGAAGCTCAGCGAGGTTTCGCCGTGGTTTGTGAAGGCGCTGCTGGCCCGCGAGGATGCCCGCTTTTACTCGCACAGCGGCATCGACTACGTCGGTGTGGCCCGCGCCGCGGTGCGGAACGTGAAGGACGGCCGTATCGTCCAAGGAGCCAGCACGTTGACGATGCAGCTCGCCCGCAACAGCTACCCGGAGCTCGGCGATGCCCGCAACATCCATCGCAAGCTCCTCGAAATGATGCTCGCCCGTCGCATCGAGAAGCACAGCACGAAGGACCAGATCATCGAGCACTATGTGAATCGCATTTTCTTCGGCACCGGCCTCTACGGCATCCAGCGGGCCAGCCAGGTTTACTTTGGCAAGCACGCCAGCCAGCTCTCGCTTAGCGAGGCCGCTCTGATCGCCGGCATTGTGCGCAGCCCCGTGCGATTCTCGCCCTTCCGCAACTACGACGGTGCCATCAAAGAACGCAATGATGTGCTCCAGCGCATGCTAGCCACGAAAATGATCACGCCGGAGGAGGAACTGGAGGCACGCTATGCCGATGTGGTGCTGCATGCGCAGCCCGTCTTCCAAGGCCAGGGCGGTTATGCGCTCGACATGGTGCGGCAGGATCTCGACCTCATTTTGGAGAAGAACGATGTCGAGGATGGTGGCCTGCAAGTCTTCACCACCATTCACAAAGAGCTGCAAGTGGCCGCCGAGGCCGCTGTCGAAAAGCGCCTCGCCGCGGTCGAGAAACTGAAAGCCTACAAGCATCCCACCAAGGCAGAGTTTGATGCCACTTGGGATGGTTCAGCCGAGCTGAGCACCACGCCTTACCTGCAAGCCGCGGTCACCTTGCTCGACAACGAAACCGGCGGCATCCTCGCCATCGTGGGCGGTCGCGATTACCGGCACAGCAAATACAACCGCGCCATCCAGGGCGAGCGACAAATCGGATCGACGGTGAAGCCCTTTGTCTATGCCGCCGGTGTCGCCGCAGGCTTCCTGCCGGGCACGTTGATCGACGACGCTCCCATCCAACCCGGCGAAATCCAAGGCGGAGATCCCGGCTGGAGCCCGCAAAACAGCGACGGGAAATTTTTAGGCCTCAAGACCCTCACCGACGGCCTCGTGCTCAGTCGCAACACGATGACCGTGCGCCTCGGCAACTACACCGGCCTCGACCGCGTGCTCAATCTGCTCGCCGATTCCGGCTTCAACATGCCGAAGGTGCGCACGCCGCAGATCTACATCGGCAATATCGGCGGCAACGTGCGCCAGCTCGCCAGTGCGATGAGCGTCTTTCCGAATCAGGGCCTGCGCCGCCGCACCTTCCTCATCGACCGCATTGTCGATAAAACCGGTGCCGTGATCTACCAGACGCCCGTTTTGGAGGCCGAGGTCGTGAATCCCGGCGTCGCGCATGTGATGCGACAGATCCTCGGTCAGGTCATGGAACGCGGCACCGCTGCCGCCGTGCGCAGCGAGCACGGCTTCAAGGAGCCCGGCGGCGGCAAAACGGGCACGACGAATGATTACAAGGACGCGTGGTTCGCCGGTTACACGGATCGACTCACCTGCGGTGTCTGGGTGGGGCTCGACAAGCCGCAGACGATCATTGACGAAGGTTACGGCGGCCGTCTCTCGCTGCCGATTTGGGCCGATCTGATGAAGGAAGCCGTGAAAATCGGCTACAAGACCGATGTCGCGAAGGCTGGCCTGCCGCTCACCCGCGTGTCGCTATGCCGCCTCAGCAGTCAGCTCGCCACCGATGGCTGCCACCATGCCGGCATGGCCTATGACGATGCCTTGCCCTACGAACTCGTGCCGCAGGACTTTTGCCTGGAGCATCGCGGTGTCGCCCCGCGGGTGGCGCAGCCGCAGGGTCAGGCCCCGGCTGGCGAAGGTTTTTGGGGTCGCGTGAAAAGCTGGTTCCAGTGACGGGACGAGCGCCTTCTCACCTGCCCTGCCTTTCCTCTTGCGCCTTCGCAATTCACGGCGACTATCGCCGCCCCTCGCCAGCCCGGCTTGGGGAATCAGTTTTCGGGACGTAGCTCAGCCTGGTAGAGCGCTTGCTTTGGGAGCAAGAAGTCGTGAGTTCGAATCTCGCCGTCCCGACCACTTTCAAATTCCCGCTATTTGTTTCTTCAATGTCGGCCCTGTATGCAGCCACTCTGAGCACCTTCAAGGAAATGGGCTGGCACTACCGCGAGGTGCCGGAGCACTCGGTGATCGAGGCGGACTTTGAGGCGCATCACACAAAGGTGCCGTTGCATGTCCAAATCTTTGGCGAGACACACATCGCCAGCGTCGTGGCCTCCTGCACGCTCACGGTACCCTCCACGCACCGCCTCGCCGCTTGCGAGCTGCTCATGCGCACGAACCGCGAACTGAACATCGGCAATTTCGAGCTCGACTGGGACAGCGGCACGGTCCTCTTCCGTGCCACGAACATCTTCCCGCCGCATCGCTACGACCAGCGCATCCTCGCCAGCCTCGTCCACAGCGCCATCAGCGAGGTGGACCGCCTCACCCCCTTCCTCGGCGAGATCATCCACACGCCCAAAGGCGAGCTCATCCTGCTCAAAGTGGGCGATTTGATGAAACGTGAGGATTTGCTCCCGCCTGCGCCGGAGGAGGAGTAAAAGAAGAATCCCTGTCTTGCTGCCTCGACGCGGGGACCGTAGTCTCGCCACGTCATGAAAAACACCGCCGCCGTGCTCTTGCTCCTGGCTGCGGGCGCTCTCGCCGCCGAGGTGAGGCTCCCCCAGCTGTCGTTGAAGTCCTTCGCCGCCACGCCCGCGCCGATCAGCGGGCCGTCCCAGCCGGAAAAGCCGATGGAGGCCAAGGCGCCCACGCTTGAGCAGGCCGCCAACTCGAAGGTTCTCTTCCAGCAACTCGGCATCCTGCTCACGGAGGAGCAGCGAAAGCATCTGGCCGAGCAGCGTTTTGTGCTCCTCCAGGTCGGCGGCACACGTCTGGAGACGATTTTTGAGCCTCCCTCGAATGAGAAGGACGATGAAGGCCGTCCCGTGGACTACCGCTCCACGCCGGATGAGATGCTGAGCGGCTTCGATCATGTGGCCGAGGATACCAGCGATCCCTGGTCACGTTCCGCCGGGCAGGCAAAATTCATCACCGCGGACCTCGCCATGCATGCGTATCATCGCTTCTTCTCGCAGGCGCTGGAGTTCATCGAGCAGAGACAGCTCCGCGCCCGGCTGGAGGATGTGCTCGAACTGGCCATGACCTCGGCGCGGGCTTTGCAAAAAGACGCGCCGGAGGCGGCCCGCGTCCGTCTTGAGGTGGTCGAGGCGCAATTCGCCGCCGCGTGGTGCGTGCTGGGGCGTGAGACGCCGGGCGAACCGGTGGAGGAGGAAAGCGATCCCGAGATCAAAAAGCAATTGGAGCTTGCCAATCCGCCCACCGATCGCCGCACCGTCGAGCAGCGCCTCGCCGCGAAGATGAAGGAATTCAGCGCTCCCGTCGCCGCCCGGTTGAAGGGCGAGGTGGCCCAGATGCTGAGCACGGAGAAGAATGAACAAAGCGGTCTCTTTGGCGAATACGATCCCTCCAAGACGCCCGATTATTCTCAGTTCCGTCCGCGTTCGCACTACACGAAGAGCGAGGAGCTGAAGGGCTACTTCCGCGCCATGATGTTCCTCGGCCGGAATGGCTACGCATTGAATCCGGAAGGTGGTCCGCCCACGCTTGGCCTCACGGATTCGATGCTCGCGGCGATGTCGCTCGCCCGGCCGGATGAGGAGGGGAAAAGTGCCCTCGATGGCTGGCGTTCGCTGATGGAGATCACCGGCTTCTTCGCCGGGCAGAGTGACGACCTGACCTTCATCGAACTGCGGGACTGGATCGCCGCAAAGCTCGGCCGCGACTCGCTCACCCCGGCGGATGCGGTGGATGCGAAGCTGCTCGCCAGCCTCAAAGAAGCTCTCGGTGATCTGCGCCTGCCGCAAATCGTCTCCGATGAACGCGGACGCGAGCGCCGCGAGGGCGATCTGCGGCCCGAGTTCCGCATCTTCGGCCAGCGCTTCACGTTCGATGCCTGGGTCTTGAACCAATTCATCACCGAAAAGCTCACCATGCCCTCCGGTCTCTTCATTCCCGCCGCGTTTGGTGATGTGGCCTCTGAGGTCTATGCCAAGGAGTTCATCAAAGAGCAGTTCGACGCTCCAGAGGAGCCGCTGAAGGCCTTTGAGACCACGCTCGCCGAGCTGCGCACAAAGCTCGCGGCCACGCCGGACGCGCTCTGGTTTGGCAGCATGGCCGGGCAGCAGCTCCACGCCATCTCCACGCTCGCCGGACGCCGGAATGCCAATTTCCCCGCCTTCATGCGCGGCACGGAATACGCCAAAAAGGACATCGAATCGATGCTCGGCCACTGGACGGAGATCAAGCACGACACCGTGCTCTACGCGAAGCAGAGCTACGCCGAGGCGGGCGAAGGGGGCGATACGGACAGGCCGCTGCCGCCCATGCCGCGCGGCCTCGTGCAGCCGGATGTGCCTTTCTGGCGGGAGATGGAGCGCCTCGCGGAGTTCTCCAAGAATGGCTTCGCCTCGCACCAACTGCTTCCAGGCATGGATCAGGACGAATGGGCGCCGCTGAACCGCTTCCACGACGACATGAAATTCTGCCGCGTCATCGCGGAGAAGGAGATCGCCGGCAAACCGCTCACCAAGGACGAGCTGGAGCGCATCTGGCAGTTCACCCTCACCTATATGGACACGCCGCTGGACATGGGTGTCGCGCCCAATGCCGACCGTGGCAAAAGTGCCCTCATCACCGATGTGCATACGGACGCCTACAACAACGAGGTGCTGCAGGAGGCGCTTGGCCGCCCCTGCATCCTCATCGCCCTTGTCGCGAACGAAAACGCTCCGCGTCTCGTCGCCGGCATGGCCTATCAGCATTTCGAGTTCACCGGCCCGCAGGACAAGCGGGCCACCGACGAGGAGTGGCGGGCCAAAGTCTATGCCGCCAAGCCCGCGCTGCCGCCGCGTGCAAAATGGGCGCTGCCGGTTTTCCAGGCCAAAAAAGACCCGAAGGCCAAGAAGCCCTTCTCGGTGGACTGATGCGTGCGGTCATCAGCGCGGCATCTCTTCTGCTGTCTGGCCCCTTGGTTCAGGCGGCGGAGCCATTTCCGCTCTTTTACACCGAGGCGAAGCCCTTTCGAGGGGCCTGCGAGCAGGTGGAAAAAAGCGTGAAGCCCCTCTCGCAGCGCCTCACCGGCGTCACCGTGCCGCATCATCTGCTCGCGGTCGATTTGATTGCGGAGACGCTCTTCCTCGCCTCGCAGCAAAAGGTCGGACGCATCGTCCTCCTCAGCCCGGATCACTACAAGCGGGGCACCACGCCCTTCTCCACGACCACGCGAGATTTCCTCACACCTCTCGGTCGCGTGCGGGTGGATGCGGAGGCCGTGCGGACGATGCTGCGCGAGCCGCTCGTCACCGAGTCTTCGCTCTTCACTCGTGAGCATGGCATCCAGGCCATCCTGCCGATGATCGCACGCTGGTTTCCTGAAACACCCATCGTGCCGGTCACGCTCGGCGTGCGCAGCACGCGTGAGGAATGGCACAAGCTCCTGCCCGTGCTGCGAGACATCGTGAAAGACAAGCCGACGCTCGTCGTGCAGTCCACGGACTTCTCCCACTACCTGCTGCAGACCGTGGCGAAGCAGCGGGATGCGGAAACGCTGCGGGTGCTCGCCGCCGGGGATGCCGAGGCGATCTTGAAGCTCGATCAGCCCGGTCATCTCGACTCCAAGGCCGCGCAGTGGCTCATGATGCGGCTGCAGAAAGAAGTTTGGAATGCTGGCGGCGTCGTGTGGCGGAATCGCAACGCCATACACTACGGCGGCCATCCAGATGAACCGGAGACCACCAGCTACATCACGCAGGTTTTCAGCCCGGACTCCATCCCTGGCTCCGCCATGCCCGGGGCGCGATTTTACTTCGGCGGCGATGCACACTTCGGGCGCGGCGTGGCCGTCAAACTCGCCAAGCCGGCGGAGGCAGCCCGCATCGAGAAAACTATCCTCACCGCCACCGGCGGAGCGCCACTGATCCTCAACCTCGAAGGCGTGATGATGCCCGAAACGCCCGCCAAGCTGGCTCATCCCTATCAAATCGCCATGCCTCGCGATCTCACGCTCGAATGGCTGCGCCGTCTCAAGGTCATCGCTGTTTCACTCGCGAACAATCACAGCCATGATTTCGGCGAAACGGCCTACCAGACGATGAAACGCGACCTCGAAGCCGCGAACATCCGAGTGCTCGAAAACGGCAGTGTGAGTGATCTGGGTCCGTTTTGCCTCGGCGCGGCCACGGATGTCGAAAACACCCCCGAGCCGGCCTGGAAGCTTCTCCGCCCATCCTTCTTCGACACATGGAAAGGCCGCGAGAAGCCCTTGTTTGCCGTTTTGCATGCTGGCCTCGAATTCGCCACCTCGCCCGCGATTCGTGAGCGGCAGATCGGCTCGTGGATGGAGAAGGCAGGCGTCGAGCTTCTCATGGGGGCGCACACGCATCGCCCCTCGCCTGGCTGGGAGCGTGGTGCGGAATCGCTGCGCTGGTTTTCCATGGGCAATCTGCTGTTTGATCAAAACGACCCGCGCAACACCGGCGGCCTCATCGAAGTGCGCCTGCTCGATCAAGGCACCTGGACCGCCGGCTGGCTACCCCTGGGGAATGTTTTCGCCAGGCGGACGGAGTAGCCGAAAAGAACAGCTGCATCCCAGGCGCTAAAATTATCACCGATCCCTCAAAGTCAGACCATTTGCTCCCGTCCGCTCCCGCGGCAGAATAGCCTTCACTTACCGGCCATGCCCGCCCGCTACGCCCTCCAAAACCATCCGGCCTTCAGCGATCCTCTCACCAAGGAAGATCTCTACGTCCTCGTCGCCCGCGGCTCGCTGGCCCGCGGTGAGATGGTGGAGTGTGATGAAACCGGTGCGATGCATACCGTGGGCGAGGTCATCAGCGGCATGCGCCCGCCCCGCGAGTCCGCCGTGGCCCGACCCGCCTTCCGCGAGATCACGCCGGACTTTGAAGGCCCGCCCGAGGAGATCGAAGAAGAAGCCGAGGACGACGAAATCGAAGACGAGCGCTACAATTACACCTCCAGCGGCGAACCCATCCTGCATCGCTCGCATCCATCTTGGCTGGCCTACTCGAAGACGCTCTTCCTCGCCGTCCTGCTGGCCATCGCCGCAGGCCTGCTCTTCCTGTTTGAGCCGACGTATGCGCTCATCGCCCTGGTCTTGTCGGTGACGGTGCTGTTTGGCGTGTTCGTCAGCCGCGTCACGCATGAGTACATCGTCACGCCGCAACGCGTCGAGCTGCTCTGGGGCATCCTCGGTCGCAGTTCGAAGGAAGCCCGCATCTGCGACATCCGCAGCATCGATGTCTATGAAAGCGGCCTCAAAGGCATGCTCGGCCTCGGCACCATCGACTTCTCCACCGCCGCCAACGCCGGCATCGAAGTCCAGTTCCGCGATCTCCGCCGCGCCCACGAGGTGAAGGAGCTGGTGCGCAAGCTGCAAAGCGGCGTCGATCCCACGGAAGATTGAAAAATGACGAAACCAGAATGGCGAATGACGAATGAAGCCCGAATGACGAGTGCCATCCCGCGGCTTCGTCATTCTGCCTTCGTCATTCTTTCCTCATTCCTCATTCTGGTTTCGTCATTCTCGGCGGCAGCCGAGCTGACCACCGCTCTCGACATCCGCATGCTTCCCTATGAGCGCAGTTTGGAAAAGCTGCCGGTCGATCTCACGGGCGTGATCGGTTTCGTCGAAAGTGGCGGCACGGCGTTTGTGCAGGATGGCACGGCGGGCACGCATCTGCACTTCAAGCCCGCCCGCAATGACCTGCGAGTCGGCGACCGCGTGCGGGTGAAGGGCACGAGCACGCCGGGGCTGTATTTTCCCGGCGTCGATGTGCTGGAGCTGGAACTCCTCGGCCACGAGGCACCGCCCGCGCCGGTGCCAGCGAGCTATGACGACCTCGCCACCGGGCGCTTTCATTATCAACGCGTGCTCGTCGAGGGTCTCGGGCGCACGTTGACGCCGCTCGACGAGGATCGCTCGCTGCTCCGGCTCGCGATGGGAAGCCGTGTCATCGAAGTGAGGGTCGATGCGCCGCCGGAATCGGCTCCGAAAGTCATCGACGCACGTTTGCGCATCACCGCGCTGGCCGCCGGTGGCATCAATGACCGCCGACAGCTTGTCTTTCCCTACCTTCGCGTCACCGACTGGAGCGATGTCTTGATTTCACAAACCGCGCCGGAGGTCGAAAAACTGCCCATGACCTCCGCGGCGAACCTTTTGCACTTCGGCGCCGCCGATGAGCCCCATCATCGCGTGCGCATCCGCGGGACCGTGCTGGCCGCGTTTGAGGATGGTCGCGTTTTTTTGCGCGATGCCACCCCGCCACCGCCGCCTCGCGATGCGAAGGTCGATGAACCGCTGCTCTCGCCTTCCATAGCCATTCATCTCTCCACGACTCCAACCCTCCAAACCGGCCATTTCGCCGAAATCCTCGGTTTTCCGATCATGCAGGGTTTCAGCGCCTCGCTGGCCGATGCGGTCGTTTTGAGCTCCGAGCAGCAAAACGAGCCCGAGGCCTCACCGGTCACGCTTTCACGGTTTCAGAATGGTTCGCACGATGCCGACCTCGTGCGGCTCACCACACCCGCGGTGTTGAATGACTTCTTCCGCACGTCGGAGGGCTTTGAGCTGCGCTTCACCTCCGGCGGCACCTCGATTCGGGCCTTTCTGCTCGAAAAGACCGCACCGAATCTCGAAATCGGCTCCGCCTGCCTGCTCACGGGCATCTGCCTCATCGAATCGAGCACGGACAAGGGCTTCCGCTCGCAGCCGGAGCGTGCCTCACTGCTGCTGCGATCCTCTCGCGACCTCGAAGTGCTCAGCACCGCGCCCTTTTGGACCGCGAAGCGACTCGTTATCGCCATCGCTGTGCTCGGCGGCGTGATCTTTCTCACCCTCGTGTGGATCACCCTCCAGCGTCGGCAGATCACCCGGCTCGAAAACAAGATCTCCCATCAAGCGACCCGCGAGGAACGCCAGCGCATCGCCCGCGAATTCCACGATACCTTGGAGCAGGAACTCGCCGGCCTGTCCCTCCGCCTCGATGCCGCCACCACGCGACCGCTCGATGAAAAGGCCCGCACGCTGCTCGAGACCTCCCGCAGCCTCGTCTCGCGCATTCAAAGCGAAGCCCGCAACCTCGTCTCCGACCTCCGCGATACCGAGCACGTCACCACCTTGCCCGAAGCCCTCCAACTTCTGGCTTCCCGCGTCCCCGAAGGCATCGAGGTCATCCTCGACCTCAGCCCCATTCCCGCCATCCCGCCGCACATCACGCACCACCTCCGCATGATCGCGCAAGAGGCCATCACGAACGCCCTCAAACACGCCGCCGCCACCCAAATCATCCTCCATCTCTCCACCACTCCAACTGCCTTGACCCTCCGCATCACCGACGACGGCCACGGCTTCGACCCCACCGCCCAAACCCACGGCCAACCCGGCCACTTCGGCTGCATCGGCATCCGCGAGCGAGCGAGGAAAGTCGGCGCGGAGGTGAAATGGGAGAGCAAGATGGGAAAAGGCACGACGGTGTGTGTTTCGCTGCCGCTGGGGAAATGATGAGAATGAAAAGGCGATGCCCTATTCGCTGTGGCGCATTATTGGTCCAAGTAAGGCAAATACTCCGCATTCATTGAAATCGACTTCAAAATGCCGTGATCGAAATCAAAGCTGAGCACTGCTTCGTCATACTTATAGTAGAGCCTCAAACTCTCAATTGGACCATATCTGAATTCCTTGCGCTTGAATGGATCACCGTGTTTTCTCACGATTTCTCGAACTGACACGCCCGCACTAATTCCGGTGTCAGTCGCTACACTTGCCGCCTTCAGGACGTTCTCAGAGGTTACATAGAAGGAAAATCCGATAATTGTTCCATCCGCTTTTGCGGTCACCAGGAGGCCGTCATTGACATAATAGTCCGCAATGGTGTTCGCCAAATAACCCGTCGGAAATTTGCCAATTTCTGTGTTCTCAGCTGGGCCAAACTTCGACTTGAACTCTGAACGCTTCATACCCAACGAGTAGAAGTCATCCCCCTCCTTGAAGCCCAACATGTCGGACGTAGTCAGGAGGAACTTCGGTGCGGGCTGAGCAAGGCACGGCAAAATTCCAATGAATAGCGCAATCAATGCGAATGTCTGTAGCCTCATATTGCTAACGCATTAGGGTTGGTGTCATTTCGTTTACTTGAAGCTGAAGCCAATTGGGGGCATAGGCTGCTCAACCTCAATGGTAAGTCCGATGGGCGAAGGGATCCCAGATGGGTCGAAACGACACTCCGACTCGGGATGCGACGTAGTGGAAATCATGGGACAGTGGATGATGTAATCCTCTGGGAGTGCATGAGACTCGATCAGCGAAACAATATGACGTCTGCCGAACTCGAAAAGGATCAAGGGAAGGTCGGTCTCTGATATGCGCCAACCAACAAGCCGGGAACGAGAGATAGCGATGAGGAAACGGTGCTCGTGAGTCTCAGAACGCTCCTCGGGCGCCCCAATGAAAGCGGAATCGACGATTGTGAAGGGGTAAGAATACTGGACACCATCTAGATCCGGATTGGTCACGTTTTGGGGTTCGGAAAAGGTAATGGAAAATGTCATTGGAAGAGATCGCGCGGCATTATGCAGAAAGTTTGTTGAGCCAAAATTTTTATCGGAGATTGGAGTCGAGTTTGACGGCTCTCACTTTCAATGGCGGAAAGGCTTGTGAATCCGCTCTTCAATGAAAGCGGCAAAGCCGCTGAAGGTCAAGCCTTGGCAGCGGCGGGTCGTCGAGGCTGCGGACATTTGAATGTCAGCCAACGCGGAGGCAACCGTGCGGCGACGCATGTCTCGTCACTGCCCGAGAAAGGACGAAGCGCCTCACCTCGAATGCCCTTTTCTATTCGAGCTTCGTCACTCGTCATTCTGATAACTCCTTCCTCTTCCCCGCGTTCCTAGCGCCATGATTTCTCCGTCCCGTCGCCAGTTCCTGCAAACCACCGCCTGCGGCTTTGGCAGCCTCGCGCTATCCGCGATGGCGAATCCGCTGGCGCTGCGGAAGCCACATCACCTGCCGAAGGCCAAGCGGGTGATCTTTTTGTTCATGCAGGGCGGTGTGAGCCATGTGGACTCGTTTGATTACAAGCCGCGTCTTTTCAAAGAAGACGGCAAGATCATCGAGGTGGCGGATTCCCGTGCGGTGGCGAAGACCGGCAAAGGGGCTCTGCAGCGCGTGATGAAGCCGCTGTGGGACTTTCAGCAGCACGGGCAGAGCGGTCGCTGGGGCTCGAACCTCTTCCCGCACATGAACCGGCATGTGGATGACCTCTGCTTCCTCCACGGCATGCACACGGAAGGCGTGGCGCATGGCCCGGCGACGCTGTTTCTGCACACCGGCACCACTAGCGCCATCCGGCCCAGCATGGGCGCGTGGGTGATGTATGGCCTGGGCGCGGAAAATGAGAACCTGCCGGGCTTTGTGACCATCAGCCCCAGCCTCGGCAACGGCGGGCCGCGCAATTACAGCAATGCCTTCCTGCCCGCGATTTTCCAGGGCACGTCCGTCGGCCGCAGCGGCCAGCCCGCGAAGGAGTCTTCGATCAAAAACATCGTGAACACGGTCTGGACGCCGGAGCAGCAGCGGAAGCAGTTTGACCTCCTCCGCGGTCTGAATGTCGAGCAGGCGGCGCATGCGATGCCGGGTGACACCGAGCTCGACGCGGTGATCCGCAGCTACGAGCTGGGCTGGAGGCTGCAAAACAATGCGCCGGACGCCATGGACATCTCCGACGAATCGGAGGCCACGCTGAAGCTATACGGCATCAACGAAAAACCCACGGACAACTACGGCCGGCAGTGCCTCATGGCCCGCCGCCTCGCGGAACGCGGCGTGCGCTACATCCAGGTGAACTACGGCGACAACTCGAACAACCCCGCCTGGGATCAGCACTCGAATCTTCCGAAGCACGGCGACCATGCTGCCGCCGTGGACAAGCCAGTGGCCGGCCTGCTGACCGACCTCAAGCAACGTGGCCTGCTCGAAGACACCATCGTGTGGTGGGGCGGTGAGTTTGGCCGCACGCCTTACGCCGAGAAAAACGGCACCGGACGCGACCACAACCCGCTCGGCTTCACCGTCTGGCTGGCGGGCGGCGGCTTCAAAGCGGGTTTTGCGCATGGCGAGACCGATGACATCGGCCACATGGCCGTGGACGGAAAAGTCCACATGCACGATCTGCATGCCACGATCCTCCACCAGCTCGGCCTCGACCATGAGAAGCTCACCTTCCGCCAAGGTGGCCGCGATTTCCGCCTCACGGATGTCCACGGGCATGTTGTGAAGGAAATCCTGGCCTGAGTGCTCCGCAAAAAACGAGGACGAAATCATCTTTTTCGATGCAAGCCGCTTCAAAGTGCGACAAGAGCCAAGCGGCATGCCTCCTCCTCCCGCTGCAAGCCACTGGCGCATTGTGCATTCTGAGGCCTCCCAAGGTTGGGGAGGTCAGGAGCATCGTGTGGTGGCCGAGTTGAAGGGCTTTTTAAACCGCGGCCACGAGGTGTGGCTGATCGCCCATCCGAGTTCGCAGATCCTACCGCGAGCCCGTGACCTTGGTGTGAACGTCCTGCCCTGTGAATTTGAGCGGCTGCACCTTCCTGTGAACGTCGTCAGTCTGGCCTGGTGGCTCCGCCGCCAGCGCATCGACGTGGTGAACACCCACAGCTCCCGTGACGGCTGGCTGCTCGGCATTGCCGCCCGGCTGGCCCGCACCCCGCTGCTCATCCGCAGCCGCCACATCGACGTGAGCTACCCTACGCCGTCCGTGAGCAAGCATGCCTTCACGACCTTTGCCGATCACGTGCTCACCACGAGCGACAAGATCACCACGCACCTCCAAAGCCTCTTCCCCATCGCCAACGAGGACATCACCACGCTGCCCACCGGCATCGACGTGTCCGTTTTCCATCCCGAAGGTGCCAAAGCCGCGCTGCCCGTGAGGCCCGGCACGCCGGTGGTGGGCATGGTGAGCGTGCTGCGCTCATGGAAAGGCCACCGCACCTTCTTCGATGCCATCCGCCTTTTGCGTGACGAGGGCCGGCAGATCCAGTTTGTAGTCGTTGGAGGTGGTGGAAACACCGCCAACTTCGAGCGCATGGCCAATCAGCATGGCGTGGGCGCTGCCGTGGCCTTCACCGGTCATCGCGAGGACGTGCCGGACGTGCTGCGAGCCCTCGACGTGCTTTGCATTCCTTCACTTCGTCATGAGGGCGTGCCGCAAATCGGCCTCCAAGCCCTCGCCTGCGGCACCGCGGTCGTCGGCAGTGATTGCGGCGGTATTCCCGAGATCATTCGCGAAGGCGAAACCGGCCGCATCTTCCCCATCGGTGATGCCGCAGCCCTCGCACGACGCATTGTGGAGACCATCGAGCAAAAAGCGGAAACTGACCGCATGCGCACCGCAGGCCGCGCGATGGTCGAAAAGCATCACAGCTTCGAAGTCATGCTCGACCGGCTGGAGACCATCTACCGGCGCTACCTGCCGGCGTGAGCCATCACGGCAGCGGCACCACCTTCCGCTGACGCTTCTCAAAACGCACCGTCGAGGTGTAACCGACACTGCGCACGAGATCGAGCGCCTTGTCGTAATCCTTCCCCACATCACCCGGCGTGTGCGCATCGGAATTGATCACGATGGGCACACCAGCCGTGAAGGCCATCTCCAGCATCTCGCGGGCCGGATAGATCTCGCGCACATCTTTGCGCAGCCCGGCGGTGCTCACCTCCAAAATGCCGCTGGTGTCCACGAGCGCCTGGATGACCGGCTCGTAGTAGCGCCGCAGATCGCCCTCGGGCCGCAGCCCAAAGCGTTTCGCGAGGTCTGGGTGCGCATGGAAATCAAACTGCCGCGTGCGGATCATCTGCTCGTAAAGCTTCCAATACATGCCCCACATGTGCTCGATGTCGGACGCGGACTTCCAGCGGCTCACATGCTTCGGATCATCCACGGCGATGCCGTCATGGATGTAATGCACGCTGCCGATCAGGTAGTCCCAATCTGCCATCGCGGCGGTCTCATCGATCCACTTTTGATAGCCTTCAATGTGATCGCATTCGAGGGCGAGGCGGATCGGATAGTCCGGCAAAGCCTCGCGGGCCTCCTGCACGAGCTCAAAGTATCGCGGCAGATCAGAGAGCGGCATGCGCCAGTCGTCATAGTGCTCCGGCATCGGATTGTGATCGGACAAACCGATCTCCGCGAGACCGATCTCGCGTGCATGCCGGGCGTAATCGACCGGGTTTCCTTCGGCGTGGAGGCAGAGCGGCGTGTGCGTGTGGTAATCAGTGAGCATGCGGCGCTCTTTTTCGCCCGACACGCTCATCACGCAAGCACGATCCCAGCCTCACGTCACTCCAGCTCCATCATGAGGATCTGGAAAAGGTCGTGCCGCTTGTCCGTCCAGACGCGGGCGTTGACCTTCGCCTCCTTCTCCAACTCGTCCTCATCCGGCAGCACATCCTCCGTCGCGGCCAGGAAGGCCTCGTTGTTGGTGAAGAGCATGTAATCCGTCGAATCATGATCACCGCCGTCGCTTTCCGTCGTGATGCGGCGCGTCTTGTAGCCCACCTCGGCCGCGGTTTTGGCCATCAGCGGTGCCAGTCGAAGGTAGCTGTTCGTCACATGCACCGCGATGATGCCGTCCGGCTTCATGTGGCGACGGTAGATCTCGAAGGCCTCCTTCGTCAAAAGATGCGCCGGCACCGAATCACCGCTGAAGGCATCCAGCAGCAGCACATCGAACTGCTGCGACTCCTCACGCTCCAAGGCCAGCCGGGCATCGCTGACCACGATCTCCAGCTTCGCACCGCGTTTTTCGAGGTCGGGCAGGTAGGTGAAGTATTTCTGCGCCACACGCGGCACATCCGGATTGATGTCGTAGAAGCGATACGTGTCCCCGCTGCGGGCGTAGCAGGCCGCAGTGCCCGCGCCCATGCCCACGATGCCCACACGCACGCCATCCGCACGGCTCTTGAGGCTGTCGAGCGCTTTCCCGATGCCCGTTGCGTGGCCGTAGTAGCTCGTTGGATCGGAGCGGAACTCCGGCGCAAAATTCTGCTGGCCGTGGATGATGCCACCGTTGCTCAACTCACGCGAGTGGCTGGCCGGATCTTCGGGGCTCCATTCCGTCACGGCGAGCGTGCCGTAGAAATTGCGCAGCATGACGATTTTCCCCTCAGTGGACTTCCAGCCCAGCTTGCCCATGAAAAGGGCCCCCGAAGCCCCGGCGATGCCTACCAGCGCAAACAGCGCGCTTTTCACCGCACGCGATTTCACACGCCACGACAGCACCAGCAGCACCACGCAGGTCAGCAGAAACACCGCGATCAAACCACCCGGCCATTCCGAATGCCTCGCAAACAGCCGCGGGGCCACCAGACTCACGAAGAGACCACCCAACGCACCACCAGCCGACATGTGGAGGTAGAAGCTCGTGAGGTGCTTCGGGCTCGGCTTCAGCCGCGTGAGCTCGCCATGGCAGACCATGCAGGCCAGGAACATCGCGCCGAAGGCCCAGCCGAGCTCGAACAGGTAGTTCGGCATCAAATCGAGCTCGTCCGGCCACCAGGACTGGTCATTCAACTGATCCCAAGTGCAGGTCACAAACAACACCACCAGCGCCGGCACTGCCCACAGCGCCGGGAACCGCGCATACCACCGCTCGTGCTCGAAGCAGATGATAAACGTCAGCAGATACAGGCTCAGCGGCACCACCCACATGAAGGGGATCACGGCCACGTCCTGGCACACATGATTCGTGGCCGCCAGCAGCACCACGCTGGCCATCGCCGGCAGCAGCATCCACAGAAGCCGACGCCCGAAGCCCGGATGATCGTCCGCAGCAGCCTCAGCCGATGCGTGGGCCTCCTCGACATTGCCTGCACGCTGAAAATCCATCCACAAAGCCAGCAGACACAGCAGCATGCCAAACACAAACATGGCCGACCACGCCTTCGAGAGCCACACGACATCCCACCGCGGCTCGAAGAAGAACGGGAACGACAGCAGCGCCACCAGCGAGCCGATGTTGGACAATGCATAGAGCCGCCACGGGTTCGCTCCCGCCGCGCCACGCGTGAACCACACCTGCACGAGCGGGCTGGTGCTCGACAGCACGAAGTAAGGCAGCCCCACCGTCATCATGAGCAGCATCAAAATGCGGCCGCTGGGGTCCTCGGAGCCAGTCGGCTTCCACGTTTCCTCCGGTGTGATCGGCAGAAACAGCAGTGCCGCCAGCAGCAGGCTCGCATGCAGCACCGCCTGCACCTTCCGCGGCAGTTTCCCGAGCAGATGCGCATAGGTGTAGCCTAGAAACAGCACGATCTGGAAAAACAGCATGCACGTCGTCCACACGCCCGGACTGCCACCAAACCATGGCAGGATGAATTTGCTGATCACCGGCTGCACTTGGAAGAGCAGGAAGGCGCTCGTCAGGGTCAGCAGGCTCAAAACGAGGATGTAAAGCGGTTGCGAGGGGCGGCTCATGAAAGTGGCCCGCAGGCTGTCATATCGCCCACGGCATGGGAAGGGCGAAATTCGGCCAAAGCGCCTCCGCAGGCCTCCAGCGTCATTCACCTTGCCCAAAGCCCCAATCTGCCCACTTCTCACCGCTCCCCACATGTTCTCCTCCCTCACCGAAAAACTCGAACTCGCCTTCAAGAAGCTCCGCGGCCAGGCCAAGATCAGCGAATCCAACGTCGCCGATGCCATGGAGGACATCCGCATGGCCCTGCTCGAGGCCGATGTCGATTTCAAGGTCGCCAAAGACCTCGTCACCACCGTGAAGACGCAGGCCGTCGGAGCCGAGGTGCTGCGCACCGTCTCGCCGGGGCAGCAGATCGTGAAAATCTTCCACGACGAGCTCGTGAAGATCCTCGGGGAGGCCGCGCCGCTCAGCCTCGATCCGCCGCAGCGCATCCTCATGACCGGCCTCAATGGCGCCGGCAAAACCACCACCTCCGCGAAGCTCGCCAACTGGCTCAAAAAACAAGGCAAACGCCCGCTGCTGCTCGCGCTCGATTTGTATCGCCCCGCCGCCATCCAGCAGCTCCAGGTGCTCGGCGGCCAGCTCGGCGTGCCCGTTTTCGCACCTGCTGCCGGTGAAACCGATCCCGTGAAGGCTGCCAAGGCCGCTCTCGAATGGTTGAAGGCCCAAGGCTCCGGCGTCGCCATCTTTGACACCGCTGGTCGTCAGGACCTCGATGAGGAATTGCTCGCCGAGCTCAAAAAAGTCCGCGAGATCGTGCAGCCGAGCGAAACCCTGCTCGTCGCCGATGCCGCCACCGGCCAGCAGGCCGTCAGCGTCGCGCAGAAGTTCAATGAAGCCGTCGGCATCACCGGCCTCATCATGACGAAGCTCGATGGCGATGCCCGTGGCGGTGCTTTGCTTTCGATGCGTCAGGTCACCGGACGTCCGGTGAAGTTCCTCGGTGTGGGCGAGAAGATCGAGCAGCTCGAAGTCTTCCACCCCGACCGCATGGCGCAGCGCATCCTCGACATGGGTGACGTGGTCAGCCTCGTCGAAAAAGCCGCGGAGGAGATCGACGAGAAGGAGGCCATGAAAATGGCCGAGCGCATGCAGAGCAACAAATTCGACTTCAACGACATGCTCGCCCAGATGCGCATGATGAAGAAGCTCACCTCCGGCGGCGGCATCGGCGGCCTGCTCGGCATGCTGCCCGGCATGAGCAAGATGAAGGACATGGTGAACAGCGACGACGCCGAGCGAAAAATGAAGCACACCGAGGCGCTCATCCTCTCGATGACGCCCAAAGAACGCTCCCGCCCCGAAATCATCAACGGCCAGCGCCGCAAGCGCATCTGCCAGGGTGCCGGACGCCCCGTCATGGAGATGAACCAGCTTCTGAAGCAGTTCGAGATGATGAAGAAGATGATGAAAAACCAGGGCGCCATGATGCAGATGGCCAGCGCCATGATGGGCGGCGGAGGCATGGGCGGAATGGGTGGCCTCGGAGGCCTGCTCGGCGGCCTCGGAGGCGGCGGCAAGATGCCCAAGCTGCCACCGGGAATGAAATTGCCGAAGTTTTGATCCTGTGCTCCCTTTCTCACATGACTGCGATCACTAGTGCCAAACTGCGCAAGAACCTGATGCAAACCCTGACCCGGGTGCGTGAGGACAGAGAGGCCGTCATTGTCGAGCATTCGACCGGAAGCGTCGTCATGATCCCGCTGGAGGAGTATGAGTCCTTCTGCGAAACCGAGCATCAGCTCCGCTTTCCGGCGAATGTCGCCCATATCGAAAAGTCGCTTGGCCAGTTGGATGCGGGCTTGGGCAAGGAACGCACCCTGATCATGGACTCATGAACCTGCTCTTTTCGGATGAAGCCTGGGCTGACTACCTGCACTGGCAGAACATGGATCGCAGGGCTTTGAAACGCATCAATGAGCTGATCAAGGACATCCAGAGAAGCCCGTTCATCGGCATCGGCAAACCCGAGCCGCTGAAACATCAGTTCGCTGGATTGTGGTCACGCCGGATCGATGGCGAGCATCGCTTGCTTTACCGCGTGAAGGACGACCGAGTTGAGATTGTCTCCTGCCGTCTGCACTACAAGTAAACTGGGGTTATCGCAGCAAGGCCGGGCCGCAGCCCTGGTCCTCTTGTCAGCAAAAAAACCGTCGCAAAAGCCTCCACATTCGCCAAGGAAAGGGTTCTCATGTCTCAAAACAGCCCCTTTCGCATCGGAGTCGCCGGCGTCGGCGCCATTGGCAAGAATCACGCGCGCCTCATGGCGGACATCGCCGCGAAGAGCGGCGGCGTGGTGGAGTTCACCGCGGTGTATGACGCGGATGCCACACGCGCAGCCGAATTCGCCGCGCAATACGGCACGCATGCCGCCAGCGACATTTCAGACTTCGCGCAGCGTGTCGATGCCGCCAGTGTGGCCGTGCCGACGGTGTTTCACCGCAAGGTGGCCGAGCCGCTCATGCAGGCCGGTATTCATGTGATGGTCGAAAAGCCCATCAGCGAGTCCTACGCCGAGGCTCAGGCCCTGATTGAGCTCGCGCAATCGAAGAGCGTGATCCTCCAAGTGGGCCACATCGAGCGCTTCAACCCCGTTCTGCTTCAACTCGAGCAGCGCATGGACAATCCCAAGTTCATCGAGGCGCACCGCCTTTCGCCATTTCCGAACCGCAGCATCGACATCGGCGTCGTTTTGGACCTCATGATCCACGACATCGAGATCGTGCTGCATCTGGTGAAGTCCCCGCTCGTCCAAGTCGATGCCGTCGGCATCCCCGTTTTGACCAAACGCGAGGACATCGCCAATGCGCGACTGAAATTCGCCAACGGCTGCATCGCCAACATCACCGCCAGCCGCATCAGCCCCGAGAAGATGCGCAAAATCCGCGTCTTCCAGAGCGACAGCTACCTCAGCCTTGATTACCAGGAGCAAAGCGGCTGGATCTACCGCAAAGACGGCATGCAGATCGTGCGCGAAGCCGTCGAGGTCGAGAAAGATGAGCCGCTCAAGCTCGAGCTCGCCTCCTTCGTCGAATGCGCCCGCCAAGGCCGCCGCCCCGTCGTCACCGGTCAAGAAGGTGCCGAGGCCGTGCGCATCGCACTGGAGATCACAGATCAGATCGAGCAGAACGCGAAGCTGGGTGCTGCGGCCTAGAAATCGCTTGCAGGATCGGGCTGAACTTCGGCAGACTACGCTCCGTCATGCGCACTTCACGATACGTCATCATCACTATGGCTTGCATGTTCTTCGGAGCTTGCACGAGCATAGGGTGGTTGGCCCTGCACCTCACGGGAAAGCCGCAGGTGTTTCGCTCACTGGCGAAAGTGGTGGTCGCCAGCCGCATGAATGTTCCAACAGGTGAGCCGGATCAGAAGTTCGACTTTTACGACACGATCATCGAAACGTTGGAGTCTACGGAACTGAATCGTGAAGCTGCGGAGCGTGTTCATGCCCTCCACCCGGAACTGAAGGTTTCGGGCGTCGAGATACGGGTGGTCCAGACCAAGGGTTCAGCCATCTTCAACGTTTTGGCCACGGGTTCAGAACCGAGGTACACACAGATTTTCCTCAATGCACTACTGGATGAGTTCATGACCATTCGACAGCAGATAGCGGAGAAAGGGCGTGGCGAGTTCGGAAATATCCACATCCAGGAGCGAGCGACGACAGCAGCGGAGCATGTAGATGACTGGAAGATGCCGATCATGCTCGGCGGGCTGGGGGGCGGATTCTTGGGCCTATTGGTGGGAATCGTGGTGAGTCTTTTGGTAGGCTTGTTGGGACGCCCCAAGCAGCCGGAGCTTTGAGCCCCCCTTGGCAAAGGGCTGATACTCAGCCTCCCGCCTCACTGCACGAACAGGAACTGGGCACCGGTGATCAAAGCGTGAAGCACATCACCGACGGCCTTTTCACCGCGTTCGGTGCTTACTTGCTTCAAGATGGCCTTCTCATCGGCGGTGGGCTCACGGCTCAAAAGAGCGGTGTAAACCGTTTCGAGCTTCTCATCCGTCGTCGAGGCACCTTGCAGGCTTTGCGAGAGCTTTGACACGGGGCTGGTAAGCGCATCGAGCACGGGGCCGTTGATCAGTGCGAGGGCCTGCGGGACCGAAGCATCGGTGCTGGCGTTCTCGATCAGTTCGCGATCACTCTGGCCAAAGGTGCGAAGGAAGGTGCCCGCCCTGGCAGGGCTCTGCTGCTCGGAGGCGCGGGAGACCAGGGTGAGGCCGTCCTTGCCGCTCGCCTTGCCAGCGTTCTTCATGAATTCACGACGCTGCTCCTTCGTCATGCTTGCGAGCACTTTTGGGTCGATCTGCGGGCGCTTGGGCGTGTCCTGCTTGGCTTTGTAGCCCTGGCGCAGGTCCGCAGCCCGATCTTCACCGACGAGGGCAATGAGAAAATCACGCTCGGTCTGTTTACGAAGCTGCTGGGCCTCGCGGCTGATGGCATTCGCGTCGATGCTGCCCTCCGTTCCGCTCTTTTTCGCCTCAGCGAGCTGTTTTTGCATGTCGGCGAGCTTTTGGCGATTCGCCTCCAAACGGTCGGAATTCTCGCGAGCGATGTCGATGATACCTTCCGCGCCTTTGTCACGGATCGTGCCGAGAAACATCGCCAGATCATCGAGATACTGGTGAAGGCGCACATTGTCGTCATCGACCGCGTCATCCATGTTTCCACGGGTGAGGGTGACGAGGCTGTCCCAGATCTGCTCGGCGCTCATGCGGCGGAGGACAGGGCCGGTGAAGTGATAAACCTCACCCGCAGGCACTTCCTGCGTGGTGGCGGCACGTTGATAAGCATCGGTGTTGTAGAGCACGCGGAGGAAGTCCTTCAGCGCATACTTCTTCTCGATCATGAGCTGCGTGAGGTAGTCCATTAGCGCGGGATTGCTGGCCACGGTGCTGTCCGTCATCTGGTCCACCGGCTCGATGAGGCCGAGGCCGAATGCCTTCTTCCACATGCGGTTCGCGATGACGGTGGTGAAACGCGGATTCTCCGGGCTGGTCATCCATCCAGCAAAGGTCTCGATGGTGCTCTCGCCTTCCTTCACCGGGGCCGCCGGGCCAAACATGGCCTTCGGCTCCACTTTGTCGCCGGGCTTGGCGTTGGTGTATTTGTAGTCATGCGGCAAGGCGGGCAGTTTTCCTTCCTGCCACTCGGCGCTGGTGTAGCGCAGCGGCTTCATCACATCCTGCATGGATTGTTTGATCTTTTGCAGGTCCTCGCGGCTGACCTCAGAAACAGCCGACTTCTTGTCCTTCTGGAACTTGGCGAGGTATTCCTTGCGCTCTTTTTTGTCCATGTTCTTGAGCGCGGCCTTGTCGATCTCCGGGCCTTGCGCCTTCTTCTGGAAGAAGTCATAGCTCTTCGACTTGGTGTTCATGCCCCAGGTGAAGGCGGCCATGTGGTAGTAGTCCATCTGCGTCCACTTGTCGAAGGGGTGGTCGTGGCACTGGGCGCAGACGATGCTGGTGCCAAGGAAGACCTGCACGGTGTAGGCGAGGTGGTCGAGTTTGTTCTCATCACGCTGCCAGAAGCCGATGCTGCCGCTGTCCCACACACCGCCATCGGTGGTGAGGAGATTGCGCACCATCTGGTCGTAGGGCGTGTTCGCGTGGAGTTGCTTCTTGAGCCATTCCTCGTAGGCCTCGGCGGTCAGGCGGCCTTTCACGTTGTCCGAGAGGCGCAGCACATCGGCCCAGTAATTGAACATGTGGCTGGTGTGCCCGGTGGAGCCAAGAAGGCTATCGATGAGCTTCGCGCGCTTGTCGGGATCGCTGGACTTCAGGTAGCTCTGCGTCTCCTCGACGCTCGGGATGCGCCCGACGATGTCGAGGTAAAGACGGCGCACGAGCACCTCCTCGCTCGCGGCTGGATTCGGCTGCACACCGGCCTTCTGCCAGCCCTGGGCGAGCAATTCATCGATCTTCCGGCTCTCCGGCAGGCTCGCGGCCTGAAGGCTGGCGAAACCGAGGGCGAGAAGCAGGGCGGAACTGAGGCAAAACGCGTTCATGCCCGCCGAAACGACGCGGGCCGGGGCTTCTTGCCGGAACTTCCGCACCGATCACGGCTTCGGCTTCAAAAACAGCACCTCCGCCCGCTCGATCCAGCCTTTGCGCAGGTCCATGCGGAACCACCCGTCACTGTTCTTCCGGTTGATGCGGCAGCCGCTGCGAGCGCCAAACTCCTTCAGGTCATACTGCGCCCAGGTTTTGCCCTTGTCGCCGGACCAGATGATGCCGCAGCCATACGGCGAGGCCGGGGCGCAGTGCGTGGCGACAAAGACGCCGTCCTCGTAAAGCATGTTCGCCGACTCGTAGCCCGGATTGAAGAGCATCGTGTGCTTGGACGTGTCCGTGATGTCATTCGGATCGCACATGAAAATGCCGCGGTCATAGCGGTTGGCCAAGGCGAGGCCGTTCGCATCGGCGATCCAGTAACATTGGCCGTCGATGAAGTTGATGCCGCCGCACTTGAAGCGGGAGTTCGAGTTCACGCTGATCACATGCTTCCAGTCCCAACGGTCTGCCGCCGCATCGTAAGTGCCACGGAGCCAGTGAACCTCATTCCCATGCCCGCGGTCGATGTCGCCCGTGACGGCGTAAAAGGCGTTCTCCGTCGGGTTGTAGGTCACGTTGTGGATGTGGCGGGCGATGAGCTTGTTCTCGGGATTGCCGAGCATCGGGTCCTCCGGCTTCGAGCCCTTCTGCTGGAACTTCGGATTCTGGCCAAAGGCATAGGCCAGCTTCACCGTCTCGCCGCTGTCGGTGGAATAGTAAATGTTCACCGGCACCGCGCCGCCGAGCACGTTGCAGTAGTTCCCCCACACCAGCATTTCCTTCCCGCCGACCTCGAAGCAGTGCTCGCCATCGAGCGAATGGAAATACCAGCCCGGGTTTTTCGAGTCCACCGGCGTGTGCGGACGATACTCACCGCCCTCCGGCCGCCTCACGATGATCTCGCGGTGCGTCTTGAGATTGTCCGTGCTCAGGAAAAGCCGCTCCCGCGTGGCGAAGAGCACGTTTCCATTCTTCAACAGCACACTGAAGGTGATGTCCTGTGCTGCCGCGAACTCCGCCACATGCGGCCACGTCTTCCCGCAATCCTCAGACAGCATTATCTTCGTGCCGAGGAAGGCAAACATGCGGTTGTCCCGCTGCGTGTCCACATACGGCTCGTCCGGTGTGGGCAGCCGGTATTTGAAATGCTCATTCTCCCCCTCGATGGCGGCTGGTGCGATGGTGGCGAGAATGAGGGGCAGCAGAGCGAGGGGCAGTGATTTCATGCTACCATCCAAACGGGGCAGCCCCGCCCTCTCATTCGTCCTCGTCGTCAAACACGATGCATGTCTTCGACGTCTCCTGACCGCGGAGACGTGTGTCACCAAAGCGCATCGTGAGCTCCTGGGTCTTGATCTGGCAGGCCTCGGAAATGGCATCGCACAGGCCTTTCGAGTGGGAGACAATAATGATCTGCGATTCCTTCGCGGCGTGGGCGACCAACGTGGCCAGCGCTGGATACACCGACTCATTCAAGCTCGTTTCCGGCTCGTTCAAGACCAGCAGCGGCGGTGGCCGCGGACTGCACAAGACCGCCGCGAGGCAGATGAACTGCAGCGTGCCATCCGAGATCTCATGCCCCGCCAGCGGACGCGGCAGCGTGTGGGCATGCCAGGCGAGGTGAAACCAATCACCGGTGCCGATGCTGAGACTCGCACCGGGAAAGGCCTGCTCGATAGCCTCGCGCAAAACATGCCCCTGAACGGTTTCAAAGATGGTCTGAAGCACCGCCGGAAGATTCGAGGCATCCTCCGCGAGCACCGGCGACCAGTAACCACGGACCGGCTTGCGGGCCGGCGCATCCGCATCGGTCCTCATCGAGTGGTAAAAGCGCCACCGCTCCAGGCAGAGACGCGCCTCCAGCACCTTTGGGTAGTTTTGCAGATCACGCACCAGTGTCAGCATCGACTCTGAGGAGCCGAGCGACTCGCCGACCTGCGTCATCACACCTTTCGCACCCGCCATGCGCACGAGCGGGCCTTTGCGCCGTGCCAGCAAACGGCCGCATGCACGCAGTTCCTCAAGTTTGATGTCGGGATCGAGCCTGAAGGCCGTCTCATCGCCCGGCGCGGAAGGCATCAGGCCGCACTCAAAGCCCAGCTCAAAATCTTCGCTGACGACCTCGGCGGAAAAAGCCGTCAGACGTGCGTGCTCATTGTTTCCCGTCCATAGCAGGCTCCGCATGCCGCCCTCCGTCGCCACCGCCTGAGCAAACTCTCCCCTGGCAAGTGAAGAGATCAGCCGCAGCCCCCGATAGACGTTTGTTTTGCCCACGCCGTTCTCGCCACGCAGCAGCGTAACACGCCCCAAGCGCAACCGCAGGTCCCGCAGCGAGCGATAGCCAGAAAGCCTCACCGATTTAATCATACGAACCATACAAGCGGGTGCGTCGGCAGTGTCCAGAGAGCGTTTTCAGATCGAGTTCCGGTCGGCCTCTGGCAGAGTCGCACGCTTTGAGCCGTATCACCACCATGCTCCGCCCTCTCGCTCTTCTTCTCGCCACTTCGTCGCTCACCGCCGCTGAGAAAACGCTGCCGTTTTGGGATCTCGCGCGTTGGGATGCTTGGAACAACGCGGAACTCGTCCAGACCACGCCGGAGGCGGTCGCGGCGGGGACTTACACCGATCCGCAGTTCCCGGATGCGTCGATGGTGTTTCCGTCGGTGTGGCGGGATGCGGCGAGTGGCCACTGGCGCATGATTTACTCGATCAAATGGAGTCCGTTCACGATCATGGCCGCGCAGAGCGAGGATGGCATCGCGTGGAAGCCGCGGCCGGTGCCGGATGCGCAGCCGGAGGGCGGAAAGCTCGCGCCGCATCATGTGTTCACCTTCACGCATGGACAGGGCAGCGGCGTGTATCACGATCCCGTCGCGGCGGATGGCTTTCCCTTTAAAATGTTCGGCCGGCAGGACCCGGACGCGGTGTTTGAGCAGGCGCTCGCCGACCCGAAGCATCGCTGGCACGACATCGCGAAGCGCGAGGGCAAGAAGCGCTACATGAGCATGGCCGCCACGCTCGTCTCGAAGGACGGGCTGCACTGGCAGGTGAAAAAGGATGGCGATTGGGCCACCGATGATTGGTCGCCGGAGCCACCAGTGTTTTGCTTCTTTCGCGAGAGCGATCTCACGCACGTCCTCACCGCTCGACCCGGCTGGGGAGATCGTCGCCTCGCGGTGCGCGAGACGCGCGACTTCACGACGTGGAGCGAGCCCACGCTGCATCTGCAACCCGACGCGCTCGATGTGGACGGCCCGTTGGGCTTTTACGGCATGCCGGTGATCCGCAGCGGCCCGGGCTATGTCGGCGTGCTTTGGACATTCCGAAACTCCAGCAGCGTGCCGGTCAACAGCTTCAACCAGTTCTTCGGCGACTTCGACTCACAACTCACCTTCAGCTACGACGGCGATCACTTCATCCGCGGCCAAAGGAAGCCCTTCATCGCGCTGAATCCCATCCCGCAGCACGGTTGCGCCCAAATCCGCCCCAGTAGCCTCGTCGCCAGCGACACCGAGGTGCGCATCTATTCCGAAAGCCACAAAGGCGCGCACGGTCGCGAACGCGCCGCGAAAAACGCCACCAAAGAGCCCACCAGCGCCGTGCTGCTGCACACCATGCGCAAAGATGGTTTCATGCACCTGCGCTCCCGCGGCGACTTCGCCCGCATCCAATCGAAACCCATGCTGCTCAAGTCCGCTCAACTCGCGCTAAATGCCGCCGCCGACTTCGGCGAGGTGCGTTTCCAGATCACCGATGTCAAAAGCGTGCCGCAGCCCGGTTTGAGCTTCGAAGACTGCATTCCCATGCGAAACGCGAACTCGCTCCATCACGCGCTGACCTGGAAAAATGCCACGCTGGAGCCAAACGTCGGCAAAGTCGTCCGTTTGGAGATCGAGTTCCGTCAGACGAACCTTTTCGCCCTCTACGGCGACTGGCACTTCATCGACGCCCAAGACCTCTGGCTCATCGAAGACGGCAAACCGGCTCCGATGAAGCGATTCGACAATCCGTAAGCGAGACTTGAATCAGCGATTCCATGCCTGCTTGGTCTTCGTCTCCTCAAACTGCCGATTGGCGTCAAAATGCGGGTTTTCAGCCGGAATGGGCGCTGGGATGGATTTGAGCCAAGTGTGCAGTTTGGCGCTCATGGCCTCGGCGCGGGCTTTTTCGACGGTGGAGAGGTCGTGGGACTCGGAGAGGTCGTCGCGGAGGTTGAAGAGTTCGAGTTTGCGACCGGGTTGGTAGCGCAGGTTCGCATCAAAGGAGTCGCCGAAGTGCTCGATGAGCTTCCAATCGCCCTCGCGGACGACCGCGCAGGGTGTGGCGGCCCAGCGGAGATCGTAGAGCGGCATGTGGAAGTAGAGCGGGCGCTCGGGAAGCTTTTCGCCGTGGAGGAGCGGGAGTAGATTGAGGCCATCGCAGACAGGAGTGTCTGCATCACTTTCCGCCGCGGCGAGCAGCGTCGGCATCCAATCGGTGACGTGCACGGGGCTGGAGCAGGTTTGACCGGCTTTCACGCTCGCAGGCCAGCTCAAGAGGCAGGGCACGCGGATGCCGCCTTCATACGGCGAGCCCTTGCCGGAGCGCAGCGGCGCGTTGTCGAACTCCTGCGTTTTGATTTCGAGCTGACCGCTCGTCGTGGTGTTGTAGTTCGTGTCGAGACCGCCGTTGTCGGAAAGGAAGACGACGATCGTGTTCTCACGCTGCTTCGTTTCATCCAGCGCAGCCATGAGGCGGCCGATGCTGGTGTCGAGGTGCTCGATGGCGGCGAGGTAAGTCGCGTTGAACATGCCCGACTCCGGCGCACCGGCCGCGCGATGCTTTTTCACCAACTCCGGCGGTGCGGAAACGGTGCCATGCAGCGTGTGATGCGCCAAATAGAAGAACCACGGCTTCTCCCGGCGCTCGCGCATGAAGCCGATGGCCGAATCGGTGAGGTGATCGACCCATTTGTCGCCCTCGTTTTGCGTTCCGGGGCCTCGCGATGCAACGAACTCGAACCCATGCGCGTCACCGGCCTTCAACTGCACATAATCGCCATCCGCGCCCGACGTGAGATGCCATTTGCCGGCCATGCCGGTGCGATAACCGGCCTTGCGCAGCAACTTCGGCAGCGTGGGCCACTCGCGCGGCAATTGCTCGCGAAACGCCGGCTCCTGCATCCGCGCCCACGGCAGTCCATACCACGGAATGACATGCCACATGCCGTTGCGCGCTGTGTGCTGCCCCGTGAACAAGGCCGCGCGAGTCGGCGTGCATTGCGGCATCACATACGCATCCGTGAATCGCATGCCCTCAGCCGCCAGCCGGTCCAGATTCGGCGTGGGCACTTTCTTCGAGCCATAGCAGCCCAGCGTGGCCCAGCCTTGGTCATCCGTGAGGATGAAGAGGATGTTCGGGCGCGGCTGCGCCGCGAATGAGGAATGCAGAAGGACGAATGACGAAAAGAAGAGGATGAAAAAGCGCATGGGAAAGAGCAGTCGAAATTTATTAACCGCTAATGTGACGCTGATTAAACGCTAATCCCAAACCGGCTTGGATTAGCGTCATGTCAGCATCTTATCAGCGGTTCAAAACATGGCTTCTCATCTCACGGAGCGACCAAGCCCCACGCACCCGCGCGAAGTCCCTGCGCGCCGCCTTTGATGTCGGGTGGAGTGTATTGATGCACTTCCTGCCAGGTTTGGCCGTTGTCGGTGCTGCGTTGGATGTTCGTGGGCTGCGGATGGATGCTGATGAGCGTTCCTTGGTCGCTGGCGATGATTTTGCCTTCGGGGACGGCGGTGGGGAGGTCGCGCCAGGTTTGGCCGTCGGTGCTGGCGCGGGATTTTTTGCCGCAGAGCCAGAACTCGTTGCCTACGACGCTCAAAGTGGCGCGTTGCGTGCCGGTGGCGTGTGGACCAGTCCAGGTTTCTCCGGCGTCGGTGCTGGTCCAGGCGTTGGCGGCGTCTTTGTCGGTCATGACGAGCAGGCGGCCGTTGAAGAGCATCTCGCCGCGACCGGTGGAGGCATCGAGACCCTTCGGTGCGAGCCATTTCCAGGTCTTGCCGAGGTCATCGCTGGCGAAGAGGTTGCCAAACTTCGCGCCGGAGTCGCCGCGATTGTCACCGAGCGCGAGGAAGCGACCGCTGGCATCGCCGCAATACACCGCGCCGACGTGATGCGTGCTCAGCTTGCCACGTGGATCGTCCTTGAACGCGCCCCACATGCCAAAGGAGCTAAATGTCTGCCCGAGATCGCTCGTGGCGCAGAAGGTCATGTAGCCGCTGCCGACGAAGGTGCCTTTTCCCGCCGCGATGCCCCAGGTGCCGGGCATCACGCGCGCATCGCCCTTGCCCTCCGGCAGCTTCGCGGTGCCTTTCGTGAGATGACGCCAGTTCACCGCGTCATCGGAGGCCAGATAGATCGTCGGCGCGCCCCAACCGACCGGCACGACAAACACCCCGCCCGTGTAAGCGACCGCCTTCGTCGCCCACGGCCCATGATCCGCACCCGGCGCGGCGAAATAACTCTGCGTCCACGTTTTGCCATCGTCCTTCGACACGAGAATGCGTGCTCCGTGCCCCGCGACAACAAACGCACCGACCTTCGGGTTCGGTTTGAAGTCACCGCCAAATGGAATCGCCTCGCGACGCTTCACATCTTCAGGTGATTCATTCGCAGCGAAAGCGGTGACGGCGAGCAGGAGGAAAAGAAGCGATTTCATGAACGAGGCTGGAACGTGCGGCCCACGGCCGGTCTGACAGCCGATCGCGACGCACGGCTTTTTGCGCTCACGCTTCAAGGTTCCGCCCCGGAGGCCCGTATGAGTGTGCATGACCGGCCACGATCACGGACATGCCTTCACCTTCATGAACCCGCGCGTGCGGGATGGGGTGGTCGTGCATAGTCGGCGCTCGGTGCTGAAAACGAGCCTCGCGGGGCTTGGCGGGCTCACTTTGCCCGGTTTGATGAAACTGCGCGCGGAAGGGAAAGCGACGAAGAGCGGCAAATCGGTCATTTTGCTCTGGATGACGGGCGGACCATCCCACATCGACACGTGGGACCCGAAGCCGGACCGGCCCATCGAGAACCGCGGGCCGTTTAAGACTATTCAAACGAAGCTGCCCGGCGTGCGCATCTGTGAGTTCCTGCCGAAGCAGGCCGCAATGCTCGATCAGTTCACGCTGATTCGCTCGGTCGATTGCCGTTTCAGCAACCATGAGCCGAACATGGTCATGCAGACGGCCAATTTGACCAACGAGCCGCGCACGAACCCGAAGGCGAAGTATTTCCCCTCCTTCGGCAGCATCGTGGCGAAGCATCACGGCGCGAATCATCCCGCGATGCCGCCCTACGTCGTGCTGAACATGAAATCGCGCTCGCACGTGGCCTGGGGCGGCTACCTCGGCACGCAGTATGATCCGTTTGATGGCAACAACGCCGCGAAACTCTTCCAACTGCCCGCCGGACTCAGCATGGACCGCCTGCACGCGCGCCAGACGCTCAGCCGGCAGATGGACGGCCTGCGTGCCGACATCGACGCGAGCGGCATGATGGGCGCGATGGACACTTTCGGCCAAAAGGCCTTCGACATCGTCGCGGGAGGCCGTGCGCAGGAGGCCTTCGATTTGGAACAAGAGCCGAAAAAGGTGCGAGATCGCTATGGTGACCACGATTGGGCCAAACAAGCGCTTCTGGCGCGTCGCCTCGTCGAGCGCGGCTCATCGTTTGTGACCATCGATCTCAGCAATCACGGCGCGAGCGGCACTTGGGACAATCACGGCGACAACATCCCGCCCTACGGCGGCATCTGGAATGGATTGCGGCCGCTGCTGCCCGTTTTCGACCACGTCATCACCACGCTGGTGAGCGATCTGCGTGAGCGGGGCCTGCTGGATGACACACTCGTCATCGCGATGGGTGAATTTGGCCGCACGCCGAATCTCGGCACCCAAGGCAGCACGGATGGCCGCAATCACTGGCCCGTCGTGATGAGCATGTGCATGGCCGGCGGTGGCTTCCGGCACGGGCAGGTCATCGGCGCGAGCACCAAAGACGGCGCGGAGATCTCCGAGCGCCCCGTGACGCCGTCCGATCTCGCCGCGACGATTTACCACCACATGGGCGTGCCATTGGATGCCACCTACAACGACCATCAAGGCCGCCCGAACTTCATCGTCGATGGCGGCAGGCCGATCGCGGAGCTGATTTAAGGTCTTTTGAACTTCACGAAGTAGTTCTCCGTCAGCACGTCCTTCACCTCGCCGATCTTCTCAAAGCCTGCGGCGGTCACTTCGGCCTCGAAGACCTCTTGCCCGGCACGAACGTGGCCCATGATGAAGTCACTCGATTCACCAGGGATGCGTTTGAAATCGATGAGCACCAGCTCGCCGCCAGGCTTCAAGGCCTCGCGCAGCGTGGCGAGCGTGGCCTGCGGATACTCGAAGTGGTGATACACATCGCAGATGAAGGCGAGGTCGATGCTCGCCTCCGGCAGTTCGACGCTCTTTTCGGTGCAGAGGATGGTCTGCACGTTCGAGGCGCTGGCCTTGCTGGCGCGAGCCTTGATGTGTTCGAGGAAGTTTTTGGCGATTTCGACGGCGAAGACCTTCCCATCGGCACCGACGGCCTGGGCGAAGTGCAGCGTGAACAGCCCCGTGCCCGCGCCGATGTCCGCCATGGCCATGCCAGGCTTCAAGCCGGCTGCGGCGACGATTCTCTCGCGCTGGTGGAAGATCTCGCGGCTCTCCGTTTCGAATTTCTTGGTCCATTCCTCGACGTTGAGCTTCGGATCGAGGAATTTGTCATTGATGCCCGGTTTGACGCTCGCTTCCTGCGAGAAGACCAAAGTGGCGAAGATAAGAAAAAGGGCGGTGAGGCGTGTTTTCATGGTTTGGACTGGGTTTGGGAAGGAGGACGTTCGATGAGGCCACCGTCTTCCATTTCGAGAATGCGGTCGAAGACATCGAGCGTGCGGTGATCGTGCGTGACGACGACGACGCCGGCGTTTTGCTCGCGGGCGACTTTGCCGAAGAGTTCCATCACCTGGCGGCCGCGCTGGCTGTCGAGCGCGGCAGTGGGTTCATCGGCAAGGATGAGGCCGGGCTTGTTGGCGAGCGCACGGGCCACGGCGACGCGTTGCTGCTCGCCGCCGGAGAGTGCGACGGGCAAATTGTGTGCCCGGGGACCAACGTCGAGGTAGTCGAGCAGTTCCATGGCGCGGCGTTTGGCTTCGCGTGGGCTGGTGTCGTTCACTTCGAGGGCGATCTGCACATTTTCCAAAGCGGTGAGGAAAGGAATGAGATTCGCTTTTTGAAACACAAAGCCGAGATGCTGGCGGCGAAAGGTTCGCAGATCGACGAGCGCCTTGGGGCCATCGAGCACGGGCGTGCCGTCGATGGCGATGCGACCGCTGGTGGGCAGATTGATGAGCGCCATGGCGGTGAGGATGGTGGATTTGCCGCTGCCGCTGGGGCCGAGCATGCCGACGACCTCGCCACGAGCGATGCTGAGCGAGGCATCACGCACGGCGATGACCTCGGTGTGGCCGCTGCCATACACTTTGCGCAGGTTTTGGACCTCGACGGCGGGCGTGCTCATGCGGCGAGGACGGTGTTGGGTTCCACGCGCATGGCTTTCCAGATGCCGAGCACGCTGGCGGCGGTGGAGATGCCCGCGACGATGACAGCGAGCGAAAGAAGGTCCGCCGACTCGATGATGACGAGCCGTGGGAAATTTGGAAAGGCGAAGCGCCCGAGCCCCCACGCGATGAGGTAGCCCACCGCGCCCATGAGCAGCGCCTGCTGGAGGATGAGACCGACGATGACGCCATTGCGTGCGCCGATGAGTTTCAGCAGCGCGATGTCGCGCACCTTGTCGAGCGTGAGCGTGTAGATGATGAGCGCGATGATGATGGTGGAGATGAGGATGAGCAGCACGCGGAAGAGCCCGAGCTGTCGCTTCGCCTTGTCCACAATGCCGGAGAGCAGCAGGTCTTTTTGCTGCTGCGTGGAATAGACGGTGATGTCAGGCCAGTCGCCGAAAGTGGTTCGCACGGCGTCCATGTCCGCGCCTGGAGAGAGCGTGACGAGCACGGCGCTGACCTGCGGCTTGGCAAAGGCGGGAATGCCGCTGGAGAGCCCTGCGGCTCGCTCGATAAACTCCGGCTGCATGCGCCCGAGGTCACTGGCGGCCACGCGTTCGCGTCGAGCCTCGCGCTCGAGCCGCACGGTCTCGCCGGGCACATCAAACTGGATCGCCATGGCATCGCTGACGGTGAAAAACGCCAAGCCATCGCCGCTGGAGCCGACGAGACCTCGCGTGAGGCCGACGACTTCATAAACGTCTTTCCCCAACTCAATGCGTTCGCCCAAAGCCATGCCGAGCGAGACATCGGCGATCATTTCAAAGTGCGCCCGCTCGATGCCGCGACCTGCAATGAGCGGAATCCATCCGCCGCGATCCTCCGGCCACGACAGACCCTCCACCACGATGCGCAGCGGCTTGCCACGGTGCTCACGCTGGATGGTGTGCGAGACAAAGCGCCGCGCCGAGGCGACACCGGGCACGGCGCGTGCCCGATCCTCCAGGCTCGCCGAGACACGCGACATCTCCGCGAAGGGGCCACGCGTGCCGCCTTGCACGATCCACAGATCCGCGCCGATGCGATCCACCAGCAGCGTGGCTTCATAAATGAGTCCGCGATAGATGCCGCTCATGCCCAGCACCACCATCAGCAGCAGCCCGATGCCGAGCGTGGTGAAGATGAAGCGGCCCGCGTTATGCCGGATGTCGCGCACGGCGAGGTTCATGGCTTCGCGTTGTCGATTTGGATATACACCTCCGCCCGCTGGCCCACGGCCCAGTTCACCGGGAACTGCTCCACACGCACATCAACGAGAAACTCCCGCGTCTCGCGGTCCATCTCGCGTCCGAGCCTCGAAACGACACCGGGATAGTTTTTCTGCGGTTCCGAGCGGAAGACGACGCGTGCCTTTTGGCCCGGCGCGAGCTTGGGCATCTCCGTTTCATCCACCCAGGCACGAATCCACAACTCATCGAGCGAGATCAGCTCCATCAGCGTCGCTCCCGGCACCAGCATCTCACCAAGCTCGCGATCCCGGCGGATGATGAGCCCGTCATACGGCGCGGTGATCTGCGTAAAGGCGAGCTGCTCCTGGCGATGCAGCATCGTCTTCTCCGCCACAAGCACCAGCCCCTGTGCCTCGGCGATGGCGGCGTTTGAGCGTTTCAGATCCGCCTCAGCAACCTTCAAGGCCTCCGCAGCCTTGTCGGAATCTGTCTGCGAGACCGCGTTGGAGGCCAGCAGGCCCGCGAGCCGCTTTGCATCCTTCCGCGCCTGCTCCAGCACCGCCTGCGACCTCGCCAAATCCGCCTCCACACGCTGCGCTGTTTGTTTCGCCGCGGCGAAGGAAGCCTGCGCAATCGCCACCTGCTGCCGCAGCTCTGCGTCATCGAGTTTCGCGAGCAACTGCCCCTTCTTCACTGCATCTCCCTGATCCACCAGCACCTCCACCAGCCGCTCCTGGATGCGTGCGCTCACCTGCGTCTTCACCCGTGCCTCCAGCGTGCCCGTGCCGAGCACGTCCTCAGCGGCTGAGGCCGCGATCGTGAAAGCGAGGAAGGCAATGAGGAGGTGTTTCATGAGGTTGTTTTTTCAAAGCGAGCCACCAGCGCGAAAACGACCGCTGCGAGCACGACGAGTCCGGCATACCAGACCCACTCGGGCAGCGTGCTGAGTTCAGGAAGGCGCTTTTTGCCGAGATCAGCCACGGGCAGAATGTTCGCGGCAATCCAGTCGTAGCTGAACGCATAGGCGATGCCACCCACGATCATCCCCAATAAGCCCGCGAGAGCATCGAGCTTCCCTGCGCCGATGGCGGCCACGCCGGTGCCGGGGCAGTAACCGTAGATCACCATGCCGATACCGAAAAGCACCGCGCCGAGCACCACCGCGAGCATCGTGGCCGGTTTGATGTGCCAGTTGGTCATCTCCTGGCCGTGCAGGATGAAAAGCCCCACACCACCGACGACGATGGCGGTGAACATGACTTTGAGCACGGTGAAGTCACGAAACAGAAACTGCTTCACGATCACATCGTAGTCCGTGACGCCGCCGCGATGCAGCAGCACGCCAAAGAGGAAGCCGAAGAGCAGACCAGCCCAGAGAAGGTTCGGTCCAGTGATGAAGGCGAGGGTGGTGGGCATGAGCGATCAGGCTTTGGAGTTGCGACGAAAGAGAAGGAAGGCGGTGATGATGCCGCTGGCGAACATGACCAGGAAAAAGGTCCAACTGCTCACTGCGAGCTGAAGGGAGCCGCTGATGCCATGACCGCTCGTGCAGCCATCCGCCAGGCGTGCGCCAAAGAGGATCACCACGCCGCCGATGAAGGCTGCCACCATGCGTTTCATCACTGAGAAGCCAAAACGCTCGCGCCAGACCGTGGGCACGCTTTCCAGCTTGAAGCTGCCACTCATCACCGCGCTCACCAGGGATCCGAGGAATGAACCGAGCACGAATAAGCTACCGTAATCCCACGTGGGCACCGCCTTCTTGGTCCAGTAAGCATTCGCTGCCACGCCATCAGCACCAATGACAGGCATCGCGCAGGCCCCGGACGCCTGGGCAATGCCGGTGGACATGCCGATCGGCTTGTCCGCGAGGGAAAAGGTCAGGAGACTGAGCACGCCGATCAGCGCACCAACGAGGTAAGGATTCCAACGGGGGCTTTTCATGAGGAGGGTCTATTCTAACTTGATGTAGGCGAAGCCTTGCAGTTGCAGGTCGATGAGGCGTGGAAAAGCACCGACGACGAGTTTCACGCCGGGCATCAGCTCCGTGGGCTTCACGCCCTTTTGCTGCATGGTGTTTTCACACAGTTCGATCTGCACACCGCGCTTGATCAGCTCGGCGAGGATGTCGCCATTCGGATTCGCGGATTCGGCACCGAGACGCTTCCGCGCCTCGTCGTTCACCACCGCCGCGATGCCCGTGCCGTGATAGGCGAGATGCAGATGCACCTGCTCCAGCGCGATCCCGTGCTTCTGGTAGGTGTTGATGAGCTTGCGGGCATAAAACAATCCTTTGTTCACGCCTTCATGCTGCGCGTCATCGGTCACCTGATACACGATGCGCAGATTTTCCCGCACCTGGATGGGAATGACCTCCGGCTCGGCGGCAGCGGCGGTGAGAGTGAAGGCAAGGAGGGAGATGAAGAGGTGTTTCAGGATCATTTCGAAGCAGGAAAGGCGATGCGCCACAGGCCGCGGAGGTCGCCGAGTTGGAAGCCGGTGGCTTTGTCGTCAGGATAGAGCTTTTGAATCGCCGCGAGGGTTTCAGGCGCGATGTCTTTGCCCGGTGTGCCGTGGCATTGGAGGCAAAGCGGATTCCCGAGCACGATGGGCGCGAGGAAGGCACGGCTGCCATCGGCATTCGTGATGACCTGCGGCTTCGGAGGTTCCTTTTTCGCGAGAGCGGCCATGAATGCCTCCAGAGCGGCCTTTTCGACCTCGTCGGCCGCATTCTTCGGATTGCGCGGTTTGTGTGTCGCCCGCCGCAAAGTCACGCCATGAGCCGCAGCGACCTCTTTGGCGATCTGCGGAGCGTTTTCACTGCACACGCTCAAAGCGCCCGTCGGGCCGCTTTTGCCAATCGTCTCGCCCAAAGCCCCGCTGAGCTTCGCAAAAGCCTCTGCGATGATTTTTGGCCCTTCGACCGCCGGATCACGAGCCGTCTGGCTGTAGGCCGAAAAGGGCAGAAGTGCGATGAGGAGCAGGCGTTTCATGGTTGAGTGTCCGGTTTCCACGACATGTAGCCGCGGTGGATGTGCTGGATGTTTTCAAAGCCGAGCTCTTTGAGCCTCGCGACCGCTTTGCGGCTGCGGAAGCCACCGGCGCAATAGACAAGCACGGGCTTGGCTTTGTCGAGCGAGCTGACCTTCGAATCAAAGGCTTCGTCGCCGATGGAGATGTTCATCGCCTTGGGCAAAGCGCCTTCGCTGAACTCGCCAGTGGAGCGCACGTCGAGCACCTGCGTCTCGGGATGCCCGCGGAGCCACGCATTGGCCTGATCGGCGTTCAGATTGGCACAGACGCGGCCCGGCGGGGCTTTGAAGAGCTGTCGGTCCCAGCTTCCCTCATACACATACCAGATGCCAATGACGGCGACGACGATAACAAGGGTCCAGAGCATACGGCGAAAGATCATGAAGGGTGAAATGGCCATCACGCCCCACCGAGCTTCTTCACCTGTTGGGAGAGGCGTTTGAGAAGGTTGCTGCACACATTGTCGCAGAGCTCGGTGATGCTCGGATCGGCGATGAAGCAGATGACGGTAAGGCCCTCCTTGCGGCGGCCGACCATCCCGGCATCGACGAGCGACTGCACATGGCGGGAGACGTTCGCCTGCGTGAGACCGGTGGCCTCGACGAGTTCGGAGATGTTCAACTCGCCGCCTTCTTCGAGGGCGCGGAGGATCTTGAGGCGGCTCGGCTCGGCCAAAGTGCGGAACCAGGAGGCGATGAGCGCAAGCGCCTCGTCGGTGACAGGCGGGAGCGCCTTTTTATTTCGTGCGGAGGGCATGATTTCAAAAAGGATTTCTAGACAGCTACTATATGCGTATAAAATCATACAGTTGGGCATGAGTTCACCATGAACGCGGTTTCGTCCACTGAAAATCTGGCCCATCACCCGAAGGCAGAGCCTCAGACAGGCTTCCGGGTCTTCCGCAGATGCTCCATGAGGGCCTTCACGGCCTTGCTTTGGAAGCGATACGAGTTCCACATCATCGCGATGGTGCGCTGGGGCTTTTCGCCGGTGAAGGAGCGATAGACGCGCTGCTCGCTGGTGTCGATCTTCCGCGCCATGGCTGGCACGATGGACACGCCGTGGCCGAGCGAGACGAGTTCCTGCACGGTGGCGAGTTGGCTGGTGCGTTCGACGGTGACGGGCTGCACGGCTTTGCGCCGGCAAAAGCTCGCGATGTTGTCGGTGAGGCAATGCGCCTCGTTGAGCATCACGAAGGGAAAATGCTCCACCGCGTTAATGGCGACGGTTTTGGATGCAGCGAGCGGATGACCGACGGGCACGACGAGGAGCAATTCCTCATCAAAGAGCGGCTCGACCTCCAAATTCTTCGCCAGCAATGGCAGCGCGAGGATCGCGAGATCAATCTCGCCGTGACTGCATCGCTTAATGAGGTTCTCAGTCGTGTCTTCTTGGACGATCACGGCGATGTCGGCATGCTTTTTGGCAAAGCTGCTCAGCAGGCCCGGCAGAAAGTAGGGCGCGATGGTCGGGATGGTGCCGAGGCGGATGCGTCCGCGGCGTCCGGCCTCGGAAAGCTCGGAAAACGTGTCCTCCATGAGCTGGAGGATGTGTTTCGCGCGTTCGAGCAGCAGCTCGCCGAGCTCGGTAAGCACTACTTCACGCGGTTTACGCTCAAACACGGGCTGGCCGAGCTGGTCCTCGAGTTTTTGAATCGCCCGGCTCAGCGCGGACTGCGAGAGATGCAGCTCCTCCGCGGCGCGGGTGAAGTTTTTCGTGCGGGCCAGAGCCACGAATTGTTCGAGAAGCTGGAGGTTCAGGTCGCTGCGCATGTCGCAGACTAGCGATGCACTCGGCGCATCGCAAGCATTCAGACAATGCATTGGATGCATCGCTGGTTTTCCAGCAAGACTTTGCCCGTGCGGCCCCTCACTCGTGGCCGCGCCTCGAAACCACCAACCCCAACCTCATCATGAAAACCTCCACAACCCAGGCCTTGCTTGCCGCTCTGATGCTGACGCCGGTGGTGTCCGCCTCCGCGCAGGACCAGCAAGCCGCCGCCAAAGCCGATCCCGCCATGAACGACCTCAGCAAATGCCCGGTGATGGGCTCACCCGCACCCGCCAGCCGTCACACCGCCGCCAGCGCCATGTCGAATCGCGACTGGTGGCTGAATCAGCTCAATCTGAGCATCCTTCATCAAAACTCGCCGAAGGGGAATCCGATGGGCGAGAGCTTCAACTATGTGGAGGAGTTCAAAAAGCTCGATTACACCGCGCTGAAGAAGGACCTCACCGCGCTGATGACAGACTCGCAGGATTGGTGGCCCGCGGATTGGGGACACTACGGCCCGTTCATGATTCGCATGGCCTGGCACAGCGCGGGCACGTATCGCGTCACCGATGGTCGCGGCGGCGCGGGCTATGGCACACAGCGTTTTGCGCCGCTGAATAGCTGGCCGGACAATGGCAACCTCGACAAGGCGCGTCGCCTGCTGTGGCCGATCAAGCAGAAGTATGGCAACAAGATCTCGTGGGCCGATTTGATGATCCTCGCAGGCAATGTCGCGCTGGAATCGATGGGCTTCAAAACGTTCGGTTTTGCCGGTGGCCGCGCCGATGTGTGGGAGCCGCAGGAGGACATCTTTTGGGGACCCGAAAGCGAATGGCTCGGTGACAAACGTTACAAAGGCGAGCGCGAGCTCGATAAGCCGCTCGCCGCCGTGCAGATGGGCCTCATCTATGTGAATCCCGAAGGTCCGAACGGCAATCCTGATCCGCTCGCTGCCGCGAAGGACATTCGCGAGACCTTTGGCCGCATGGCGATGAATGACGAGGAAACCGTCGCGCTCATCGCCGGTGGTCACACCTTCGGCAAGGCCCACGGAGCCGCTTCGGCGAAAAATGTCGGCCCCGATCCCGAGGCCGCGCCGCTGGAGGAGCAGGGCTTTGGCTGGAAAAACAAGCATGGCAAAGGCAACGGCGCTGACACCATCACCAGCGGCCTCGAAGGTGCCTGGACCAGCGCTCCGACTCGCTGGACGCACCTGTATCTCACCAATCTTTACGCTTACGATTGGGAACTCACCACCAGCCCTGCCGGTGCGAAGCAGTGGGTGCCCAAAAACGGCGCAGGCAAAGGCACCGTGCCGGATGCACACGACAAATCGAAGACGCATGCGCCAATCATGTTCACCACCGATCTCGCGCTGCGCATGGACCCGGCGTATGGCAAGATCACGAAGCGCTTCCTTGAGAATCCGAAGGAGTTCGAGCAGGCCTTTGCCAAAGCGTGGTTCAAGCTCACGCATCGCGACATGGGACCGCTCGCCCGCTACTACGGCCCCGAGACGCCGAAGGAAACCTTTGTCTGGCAAGATCCTGTGCCTGCGGTCGATCACGAACTCATCAACGAGCAGGACATCGCGAAACTGAAAGCGCAAATTCTCGACTCCGGCCTCAGCACCTCCGAACTCGTCGCCACCGCTTGGGCCTCCGCGTCCACGTTCCGTGGCAGCGACAAGCGCGGCGGAGCCAACGGAGCCCGCGTTCGCCTCGCGCCGATGAAGGACTGGGAGGTCAACAACCCCGCGCAGCTCGCCAAAGTGATCGCCACGCTCGAAAAAGTGCAGAGCAGCTTCGGCAAGAAAGTCTCTCTCGCCGATCTCATCGTGCTCGGTGGCAATGCCGCCATCGAAGCCGCCGCGAAAAAGGCAGGTCACGATGTCAAAGTGCCGTTCACGCCCGGCCGCACCGATGCCACGCAGGAGATGACCGATGTGGAGTCCATCGCCTACTTGGAACCCAAGCACGATGGCTTCCGGAATTACCTCGGCCACGAATTGGACCGCCCCGCACCGGAAAACCTCGTCGATCGCGCCCAACTCCTCACGCTCACCGCGCCGGAGATGACCGTGCTCATCGGCGGCCTGCGCGTGCTTGGCACGAACACCGGCCACCCGGATCTCGGCGTTCTCACGAAAAACCGCGGTGTCCTAACCAACGACTTCTTCGTGCACCTCCTCAGCATGGACACCGAGTGGAAGGTCTCGCCGCGTTGTGAGCACTTCTACGAAGGCACCGACCGCAAGACCGGCCAGATGAAATGGATGGCCACCAGTGTCGATCTCGTCTTCGGCTCCAACTCGCAGCTCCGCGCCATCGCCGAGGTCTATGCCAGCGACGACAACAAGACCAAGTTCGTCACCGACTTCATCGCCGCCTGGACCAAGGTCATGAATTTGGACCGCTTCGACCTGTCGAAGTGATCCGAAACCCAAAACCCCACGCAGAACCTCGTCCTGGCGAAAGCCGGGGCGGGGTTCTGTCTTGAGGATGTCATGCGGTGGCTGAGGTGAAATGAGCCGTCGAGAGCCCCGTTCACTCACCATGCACCGCCTCGCCGTGTCGCCCCTTCTTGCTCTCGCTCTTCATCTCCCCTCTCTCGCCGCCGAGCGCAGCCTCGTCACGGATGAGCCGGTGTTTGTCAAAGGCAGGCCGGAAGGCGCGGCGGAGTATGTGGCGAAGGCGGGGGCCACCGATGGGCAGCACCTCGCGCTGACGATGCAAAAGCTCCAGCAGGGCCTCGACCGCCCGTTTCTCATCTGGGCCATCGGATCGAGCTACACGAACATGCTCGGCAGCGGCGAGTTCTGGCAGCGCGAGCTGCCCAAGCGCTTCCCGAAGACGAAGCAGGTCGAGTATCGCAAGATGGTCGGCAATTCCTGCCCGTGGCAGTATCTGCGCGGCTGGGCGCGGCATCTCGTCATCCCCGATCAGCCGGACCTCATCATTACCTACACCATCGGTGATCCCGCCGATTTGGAAAAGCTCCTCATCGAGCTGCGCCGTCACACCACTGCCGACATCATCGTGCCCAGCATTCACTGGCGCGAGCGCGACATCCCCCTGTGGGGCCAATCGGAAAACGCCGCCGATCAAGACGTGGCCGCCGTGCGCGAGGTGTGTCGCAGGCACGACGCGGAGTTCGTCGAAAACCGCCGCGACTGGGCCGCCTACCTCACCGCGAACAAACTGCCCGTGCCCGCGCTGCTCAAAGACGCCGTGCATCAGAGCGATTACGGCGCCCACATCATCAACAGCAACATCCTCGCCCACTTCCGCGTGCCGCAGGCCTTCAGCTACGAGCCCGCGAGCCGCGAAAAGCAGATTCAGCCCGATAAACAACCCGACGGCTCCTTCACCGCAACGTTCACCGGCACCCGCCTCGACCTCCACGGCATCACCGCGCCCGATGGCGGCACCTTCCGCGTCCTGATCGACGAAAAACCCGCCCGCGAGTCCAATGCCTGGCTCATGAGCTATGTGCAACCCGACGCCAAAAACGCCAAAGAAGGCAAAGGCGCCAATCCGCGCGATCAATCGCCCCACGGCATCACGCTCGGCCAGCGCATCGTGCCGCAGACTTGGACGCTCGTCATGACCAGCGACAGCGGCGACTACACACTCACCGGCAGCGTCACCGGACCCGACGGCGACGGCAATGCATTCAAGCCCTTCACCAGCGCCAGCGGTCAGATCCTCATCGAGCCCGACCTCTGGCGTCGCGCCGAGCGCAACCGCACCGGCGACCGCTTCACCTTCGAGGTCAAACCCGCCGCCCTCGACGAAGTCACCTTCAAAGCTGCAACCGCCACTCCCTTCGTCCTCCGCCTCGCCCAAATGCTCTCGAATGGGGATCACACCCTCCGCCTTGTGCCAACCAAGCCTGGCACCGCCACGATCAGCGCCGTGCAGGTGTTTCAGCCGCCGGGTAGGTAGGCCGTGTCTGAAAACCGATCTGGGGCGCTCGAATGATGCGTCAGCATGGTAGCCATCTCGCTCCGTCGAGATGAGCAGGCAGCGTCTGAGCGCCCCCCAGTTTACGAGAAATCGTAATCCGCTATGCCCACGAAAGCCTTTTGCTCATCTCGCGGAGCGCGATGGCTGCTTTGTTTCGCCTGAGTGAAGCCGGGAGGCCAGTCCCCCCCCCAGAAAAACCATTTGCTCAACCCCACTATATGCGTATAGACTCATACAGTTGAATAAAGGACCATCATGAAAACAACCACCTCCGCCCATTCACATCTCATCGCTGCGATGGCACTCGTGGCGGCTTTTACTGCCACGTCCTGTGCCCAGCAGGGGGGCGGGCACGGATTGCCTGCAGAGGCACGGCAGCAGATCCACACGCTCTTTGACAACCACGCGAAGATCCACCGCGAGCTCAAACTCACTGCCACCGGCTACACGGCCACCACGGAGAGTGATGATCCAAAAGTCGCCGCTGCCTTGCAGAAGCATGTGAAACAGATGGAGGAGCGCCTCGGCTCCGGCCTGAGCGTGCGACGCTGGGACCCGGCCTTCGCCGAGTATTGCGATCACTACGCGGAGATGGACCACCGCTTCACACCGACGGCCAAAGGCGTGCGCATGACCGTCACGGGCCGCAATGCCGCAGCGGTCAAGATCGCGCAAAATCACGCCAAAGTCGTCTCCGCCTTCGCCGAGCAGGGCTGGAGCGAGCACGACAAAAAGCACGACACCGTCACCCGCTGAACCTTTCCTCACCACCATGACTTCGAACCGCCTCTTCATCCTCATCGCGGCGCTCGTGGCCTTGCTGGCGGGCATGCAGATGGGCCGACAGGGCTGCCCGACCTGCGTGTTGCTGCCGAAGGCACCGGAAGCGGCTCCTGCCAACGATTTGACCTCCACCACCCCAAAACCATGAAACTTGAAAACGCCATCCGCGCCCTCGCCGGCACCATGATTCTTACCAGCCTCGCGCTAGCACACTATGTCAGCCCAAACTGGCTGTGGCTCACGGCTTTCGTGGGCGCGAACCTCTTCCAATCCGCCTTCACCGGCTTCTGCCCGGCGGAGACGATCCTCAAAAAGCTCGGTGTCGGCGGATCCTGCTGCACAAAGAGCTGATCCATCCACGATTCACTTCACACGATGAAACACCTCTCACGCCTCCTCCCCGTCCTGCTGCTGGCCGCTTGCGGCAAGCATGACCAAACCCCCGCGCCATCCGCGGCTCTGCCCAGCATCACCGTGAAGGTGGAAGCCGCGAAATGGAGCCCCCACACGGCGGTGGAGGAGGTCGTGGGCACCGTGAGGTCGAAACAACGCGCGGTCGTCGAGGCGAAGGTCAGCGGTCGCGTGCTCGAATACACCGCCACGCCCGGCGCGATGGTGAAAGCGGGCGATTTGCTCGCGCGGCTCGACGTGCAGGAGATCCAGGCCAAGGTCGATCAGGCCCGCGCGATGCTCGATCAGGCAAAACGCGACTTTGATCGTCAAAAGCAGCTCATTGCCAGCAATGCGACCACGCGACAGGAATTCGACGCGGCCGATGCTCGCGTGAAAATCGGCACCGGAGCCGTGAGCGAGGCCGAAACGATGCTCAGCTATGCCAAAGTCACCGCGCCCTTCGATGGCGTGGTCACGCGCAAGCTCGCCGATGTGGGCGATCTCGCCATGCCAGGCAAACCACTGCTCGAAATCGAAGCGCCCACTTCGCTGCGCTTTGAAGCCGATCTTCCCGAGGCCATCCTCGATCGCGTAAAGCTCGGTGAAAAAATGCCGGTGCGCCTCGCGAAGGTGATTGAGGGCACCGTGAGCGAAATCTCGCCCGTGGCCGATCCCATCAGCCGCACCTTCCGCGTGAAGCTCGACCTCCCGCCAAGCGAAGGCCTGCGCACCGGTCAGTTTGGCCGTGTTTCCGTGCCCGTCGCCGAGGTGAAACTGCTGCTCGTGCCGCAAAGCGCCGTTTTGAAGCGCGGACAGATGGAACTCGTCTTCGTCGCCAAAGACGGCAAAGCCGCGCTGCGTCTTGTGAAGACCGGCAAAGGGCTCGAAGGCCGCGTCGAGGTGCTTTCCGGCCTCGAAGAAGGTGAACAGGTCATCGTGAGCGAAACCGCGAAACTCACCGACGGCCAACCCGTGATGATCCAGCCATGAGCGAGCCTTCCCATCCTCATCTCGGGATCGCAGGCCGCATCGCGGCGGCGTTTATCGACTCCAAGCTGACGCCGCTGGTGGTCATCGCGTCCGTTTTGCTCGGCGCGGCGGCGATTGTTTTACTGCCGCGTGAAGAAGAGCCGCAGATCAAGGTGCCGATGGTCGATGTCATGGTCGCCATGCCCGGCTCCACCGCGAAGGAGATCGAGGAACGCGCCACACGGCCGATGGAAAAGCTGCTGTGGGAGGTACCCGGCGTGGAATACCTCTACAGCACCTCACGCGACAGCGAGAGCCTCGTCATCGTGCGCTTCAAAGTGGGCGAAGATCCCGAGCGCAGCCTGGTGAAGATCACCGAGAAGCTGCGCTCAAACTTCGACCGCATCCCGATGGGCGTCACCATGCCCATCGTGAAGCCGAAGAGCATCGACGACGTGCCCATACTCGCGCTCACTTTTCACAGTGCCCGCTACGATCACCTCACGCTGCGCCGTTTGGCCGCGCAGGTCGATGAATCGATCAAACAAGTGCCGCTCGTGGCCGAGACGACGCTGCTCGGCGGTTCGCGTCGCGCTGTGCGTGTGATGCTCGATCCCGTGAAGCTCGCCAGCCGCAATCTGAGCCCCGCCGGCCTCGTGCCGATGCTCCAGCAGGCAAATCGTCAATTCCGCGCCGGCGGTCTCACCACAGGCAACAACGAAGTCCTCGTCGAAACCGGTGCCTTCCTCAAAACCGCCGAAGAAGTCGGCAACGTGGTCATCGGCGTCTTCAGCGGCCGTCCCGTGTATCTGCGCGAAGTCGCCGAGATCGTCGATGGAGGCGAGGAGCCGACGCAATACGTCTTCCACGGTTCCAAAACAAACGACGAGCCCGCCGTGACACTTAGCATCGCCAAACGCCCTGGTGCGAATGCGATCAGCCTGGCTGACGAAGTGCTGCAAAAGGTCGAACTTCTCAAAGGCAGCGTCATTCCCGCCGATGTCACTGTCAGCATCACGCGCAACTACGGCGAGACCGCAGCAGAGAAATCGAACGAATTGCTGCTGCACATGGGCATCGCCGTTTTCAGTGTGGCGATCCTCATCTGGCTCACGCTCGGCTGGCGGGAGAGCGGCATCGTCGCGGTGGCCATCCCAGCCACGTTGGCGCTCACGCTGCTCGTTTTTTACCTCTACGGCTTCACGCTGAACCGCATCACGCTCTTCGCGCTCATCTTCAGCATCGGCATTCTCGTGGATGACGCCATCGTGGTCGTGGAGAACATCGTGCGGCACTTCCACCTGCCGCAAAACAAAGGCCGCAACTGTAGCGCCATCGCCGTCGAGGCCGTGGGCGAGGTGGGGAATCCCACCATCCTCGCCACCTTCGCCGTGATCGCTGCCGTTCTGCCGATGGCCTTCGTGGGCGGTTTGATGGGGCCCTACATGCGCCCGATCCCGATTGGAGCCAGCGCGGCGATGTTTTGGTCGCTGCTCATCGCGTTCATCGTGACGCCGTGGGCTTCGATTCGCATTCTGGGCTGGTTTCGTCGGACGGGTCCGACCAGTCAGACAAGTCAGACGGACTCCAATACTCCAACACTCCACCACTCCAGCCACGAGCACCCGGAGGACTTCTTCACAAAGCTCTACCGCAAGATGATGGGCCCGCTCATCCACAGCACCGGCTGGCGCTGGATCTTCCTCATTGGCATCACCGTGCTGCTGCTCGGCAGCATGGCGACAGTCGGCATCGGCTGGGTGAAGGTGAAGATGCTGCCCTTCGACAACAAGAGCGAGTTCCAGGTCATCCTGAACATGCCGGAAGGCTCCTCGTTGGAAAAAACGACCGCCGTGGCACGCGAGATGGCCGCGGCGATCCGCACGGAGCCGGAGGTCACCGATTACCAGGTCTATGCGGGTGTCGCCTCGCCTTACAACTTCAACGGGCTAGTGCGGCACTACTTCATGCGTCGCGGAGCCAACGTGGCGGACATTCAGGTCAATCTGGTGAACAAACACGAGCGCAAGGCGCAGAGCCATGACATCGCCAAACGCATTCGTCCGGCCGTAGCGGCGATTGCGGAGCGTTATGGAGCACGCGTCGCCATCGCGGAGGTGCCACCAGGCCCGCCGGTGCTGCAAACGCTCGTCGCGGAGATTTACGGTCCGGATGATGAAGCGCGGCTCAAGCTGGCGGAGAAGGTCAAAACCATCTTCAAGACCACGCCGGGCGTCGTCGATGTGGACTGGTATATCGAGGCCGATCAGCAAAAAGCTCGCTTCATCATCGACAAGGAAAAAGCCGCGCTGCACGGCATCAGCGCCGCCACGATCTCGCAGACTCTCAAAATCGCCGCGGATGGTGAAAACGTCGATTTGCTGCATCAGCCCGAAGAGAAGGAAGACGTGAACATTCGCCTCGAACTGCCTCGCCGTGCCAAAACCACGCCGGAAGAGCTTTTGGCGCTTCGGGTGCGTTCCGGCGATGCCAATGCGCTGCCTGAACCCGGTGCCAGCGGCTCGCCGCTCGTGCCCTTGCGCGAGCTGGTGAAGGTGGAGCACGTCACCGTCGAAAAGAGCCGCTACCACAAGAACCTCATGCCCGTGACTTACGTCATCGGCGATGTCGCCGGAGTCGTCGAAAGCCCCGTGTATGCCATTTTCCAGATGAACGAGGCGCTCAAGAAGCTCGACACGCGCGAGTTTGGCGGCAGCGGTGCGGAGTTGAAGATCCTCAACGCCTCCATGCCTTTCAGCGACGACGAGCCCTCGATGAAATGGGACGGCGAATGGCACATCACCATCGAGGTGTTCCGCGATCTCGGCGCTGCCTTCGGTGCATGTTTGATCCTCATTTACGTGCTCATGGTCGGCTGGTTCCGCAGTTTCATCACGCCGGCGATTGTCATGATCGCCATTCCATTCTCGCTGGTCGGCATTTTGCCTGCACACGGGATGCTGGATGCCTTTTTCACCGCCACGAGCATGATCGGCTTCATGGCCGGTGGCGGAATCGTGGTGCGGAATTCGATCATCCTCGTCGATTTCATCGAGCTGCGTGTGCGTGAGGGCATGCCGCTGAGCGAGGCCGTGATCGACGCTGGAGCCGTGCGCTTCCGCCCGATGCTGCTCACTGCGATGGCGGTCGTCGTCGGTGCTGCGGTGATCCTCGCTGATCCGATCTTCCAAGGCCTCGCCATCGCATTAATGGCAGGCGAAATCGCAAGCCTGTTCATCAGCCGCATGGCCGTGCCGGTGTTGTATTACATGGCGAACAAGCATTCCCATCCTGAACCCCAACACTGATATGAAACCCAACATTGGAACCGTCGATCGCGCCCTGCGCATCCTCATCGGCCTCGGCCTCATCGCCTACGGCATCGTCAATCACTCCTGGCTCGGAGCCATCGGCGCCGTGCCGCTGCTCACCGCATTCATCCGCTTCTGCCCGCTGTATGCGCCGCTGGGTCTCAGCACCTGCGGCAAGAGCGGCAACGATGGCGGATGCTGTGGTGGCGGCAAATGCGGCTGATCCAAGTGGCTGCGGCTTCAGCCGCAACTGCTCAGGAGATTCGGCTAAAGCCGAAACCACTTTTTCATTCATGGCACGCTACCTCATCCCCATCGCCATCGGTGCCGAGCTCGGCTCGCTCATGGGCTACTACGGCCAGTGCAGCACCGGTGCATGCCCGCTTACCTCCACTTGGTGGCGCGGTGCCTTGTATGGCGCGTTTCTGGGGCTGCTGTTCGCCTCGAGCGCCCGCGGCTAGCATGCCTCAGCCCTTCGGCTTGGCGTGCCAGATCGAGACGTTCTTGAATTGCGCCCCCTGCCCCTTGCTGATGAGGGCAACGAGGCCTTTGGCGTCCTTGTAACGCTCATGGCGGGCCTCGACCACATGTCCGTCAACTGTGGCGCGATAGTGATCACCGATGATTTCGATCGTGATGCTGTGCCACGCTTCCGGATCGAGCTTCGTTTTCAATTCAGCGAGCTTTTCGGACTTGGTGGTCTTCGAGATGCCTGACATGCGGGTGACCCAGATCGCGTCCTCCGTGACGAACGTGCGCCCAAGGTGGAGGTTTGGCGGAACGGTGTCGCGACAACCAAACGCGATATGCTCGGCCGCTCCGAGCCGGAACTGGGCGGTGAGAATGAGGTCCGTGGCCTCAAAACGCCAGGTGCACGAGGATGGATGATGATCCTCGACGACCTCGTCGCCATGCAGAGCTCCCTTTTCGATCCACCACACGCCGATCCCAGCGCTCCAACCGGCGATGGAGGCCTTGCGCGTCTTCGGCGCATCCTTGTCGAATGCGGTGGAAATGATCAAAGCGCCCGGCGTGCCCAGCTTTGGCGGCGCGGGATCCTGCCCCAAGGCGGTGAATGAGAAGGCCGCGGCGAAACAAGCGATGAAGAATGTGATTCTCACATTCGGAGTAACGCGGATGACCTGACGGCATTGCAGATCGTTTGTGCCGCCAACAAAAAGCGCCCGGCAGGTGCTGCCGGGCGCTTGAAAATAGATGGGATGATCTGATGCGGATTACTTCAGCTTCGCCTCAAGGTCGGCACGCTTCTGCATGGGCTTGCCGTTGTATTTTTCGCGCCAGCCTTTGACCTGGTCGGCGGTGACGGCGGGGGCTTTGTTGCCAAAGTTGCTGCGGACGAAGGTGAGCACCTCGGCCATCTGCGCGTCATTCAAGGCCGCGCCGAGCGGGGCCATGATGCCCATGAACTTTGCGTCCTGCTTTTCGATGCCGGTGAAGACAATGGAGGCCATGAGTTCGCCATCGCCAAAGCCGGCGAGCTTGGAACCAGCCAGAGCAGGAGCCATCTGGGCAGGCGTGCCAGCGCCCATGCCTTTGCCGTCCATGCCGTGGCAGGCCATGCACATCATGTAAGAGGCAGGAGGAGTGGCGGGAGCCTGGGCCTGCAAGCCGGAGGCGGAGAGGAGTGTGGTAACGACGGCGAGGGATGCGATCAGGGTTTTCATGGGTGATGTGGGGGTAGGACTTCGCCGCCGAAAGTCACTGCGGCAAAAGGCCGCACAGGTGCGCTAGCGAGGGCAAAAACGGTTTCATGATGTGGGCGGAGCGTTGGCAAAATCAAACGCTTTCCCGGTGACGATGAATTGGGGGCTGGAGTGATAGAGTGGTGGAGTTTTGAAGTGATGAGCACCGGATTCACGACTGCCGCATCCAGGCGAGCAATCGCGCGGCGGGCTGGAAGCCGCTGGTCTGGGCGGCGAGCTTGCCGCCGCGGATCAATGCGAAAGCCGGAATGCCCTGGATGCGGAATTGTCCGGCGATCTGCGGCTGCTCGTCGGTGTTCACTTTGACGAAAAGCGCCTCGCCCGCGGCCTGTGCGGCCGCTTTGGCGAACTCTGGAGCCATCATCTGGCAGGGACCGCACCACGGTGCCCAGAAGTCGATGACGACAGGGATGGGGCTCTGGCTGACGAGGGCGGCGAAGGCCTCGATGTCGCTGATTTCGACCGGCGAGGAGACGTGGGGGAGATCGGCCTTGCAGGTGCCGCAGCGGCCCTGCGAGGCGGCTTTGGCGTAGGCGATGCGGTTCGCGGTGCCACAGGCGGGACAGGGCAGGATGATGCCGCGGGCGTCGGATTCGAGAGAGGCGCTCATGGATGACAAAATCGGGTTGGAGTTAAATCTTGCATATACGCATACACTCATATAGTCGTCTTGCAAGACAACCTTTCCACAACCATGAGCAAACACCTTCTCATCCTCGGCGGCGGCACCGCGGGCACCATGATGGCCAACCATCTTCGCCGTCGCCTGCCCTCATCGGATTGGCGCATGACGGTGGTGGATCGATCTGACAAGCACCTCTACCAGCCGGGCTTTCTCTTCCTGCCCTTCGGCATCTACGACGAAAGCCAGATCGTGCGCCAGACGCGGGACTTCATGCCAAGCGGCGTCGATTTCGTGCAGGCGGAGGTGGGTCAAATCACGCCGCAGGACCATGCGGTGACGCTGAAGGACGGTCGCGAGCTGAAGTATGGCGTGCTGATTGTCGCCACCGGCTGCCGCACGGCCCCGGAGGAGACCGAGGGCATGCTGGGGCCGAAGTGGCGCGTGAACGTGCATGACTTCTACACGCTCGACGGTGCCAAAGCGCTGCGGGAGAAGCTCCAAAGCTTCACCGGCGGTCGCGTGGTCGTTCATATCAACGAGTTGCCGATCAAGTGCCCGGTGGCTCCGCTGGAGTTCACCTTCCTTGCCGACACCTTTTTCCGGGAGCGCGGCATTCGCGACAAGGTCACGCTCACCTATGTGACGCCGCTCTCCGGGGCCTTCACGAAGCCGAAAGCGTCGAAGAAGCTCGGCCATCTGCTCAACGATAAGGGCATTGAACTCGTCACTGACTTCGTGGCGGAGCGTGTGGACCAGGAAAACGACAAGCTGGTGTGCTTTGACGGTCGCGAGGTGCCCTACGACCTCCTCGTCACCACACCGACGAACATGGGCGACGAAGCCGTGCGCCGCAGCTCGCTCGGTGATGACCTCGACTTCGTCCCGACGCACAAACACACGCTGCAATCGCTCCAACACCCGGATGTCTTCGTGATCGGCGACGCGACGAACGTCCCCGCATCGAAAGCAGGCTCGGTGGCGCACTTTGAGAGCGAAACACTCGCCGACAACGTCATGCGCCACATCAAGGGCGAGCCGCTGAAGGAGGAATTCGACGGCCACTCGAACTGCTTCATCGAATCCGGCAACGGCAAGGCGCTGCTCATTGACTTCAACTACGAGTATGAGCCTCACGAGGGGAATTTCCCCTTCGCCTTCGGCCCCATGAAACTGCTGGAGGAGTCCCGCCTCAACCACCTCGGCAAGCTCGCCTTCCGTCATGTGTATTGGAATGTGCTGCTCAAAGCGTGGCCCATGCCGGGAATCAGCCGCCAGAAAAAGAAACCAGCCGCCTTCGCGGAATGACGAATGATGAATGCAGAATGACGAAACCAACCACCCAATCATCACCATGAAAAAGAACATCGCAGGAACAGAGATCGACGTGAACGAAGAAGGCTATCTGACGGACATGTCGCAATGGAATGAAGCCATCGCCGCCGCCATCGCGGTGGAAGAAGGCATCGGAGCACTCGGTGACGGCCACATGAAAGTCGTGCGCTACTTGCGCGAGCAACAGGCCAAGGGCGCGGCGCTGACCATTCGCAGCATGGGCAAGAGCGGCGTCGTGACCACGAAGGAGCTTTACGATCTCTTCCCCGGCGGCCCGCTGAAGAAGTCCTCGAAGATCGCGGGCATCCCGAAACCCGTCGGCTGCATTTGAAACCGTTCGCGGTTCTCTGTTCCCGGTTCCCGGTTAAGCAGCCTCCGCGATCGCCCCAACTGAGAACTGAGAACCCCAAACCGAGAACAAAAGTATGACCGACGACAAACAACCTGTGAAAAAGATGTCCATCATCGTGAGCCGAGGCTCGCTGGATGGGATTTACCCCGCGCTCATCATGGCGAACGGCGCCCGCATGGAGGGCATTGAGGCGTCGCTGTTCTTCACCTTCTTTGGCCTGAATGCGCTGGCGAACAAGACGCTCGACAGCCTCAAGGTCTCCACCGTGGGCAATTCGGCGCTGAACATGGCCATGCCGATGCTCGGCCTGCCTATGACGATGCCGTTTCCCACCTGGATGGGTGCGATCCCCGGCGTGTCGGCCTTTGCGACGCATCTCATGAACAAGGAGATGGAGAAGCTCGACATTCCGCCCGTGCGCGAGTTTTTGGAGCTCATCTCCGACTCCGGCGGCAAGATCTTCGCCTGCAAGCTGGCGATGGACATGTTCAAGTTGAAGAAGGAGGACCTCATGGACCGCGTCGATGGAGTGCTGACCGTGGGCGATTTCTACAACGAGTCCGCTGGAGCCGGCACGCACATCCTTTTCACCTGAGCCATGCCCGTGATCTGCAATGACGCCGCCCGCTGCGAGGTGATGAACCTCGCCTGGGGCCCAGGTGGCCACGGACCGTATCTCGTGCGGCAGGAAGGCTACGCTCCCGGCAGCAGCACCTTCAAGATGCAGCGCTTCATCCTGCAAAAGGACGGCCGTTGGCTGCTCAATCTCGCCTTTGTCATGCTGCCGGAGGCCGAGCAGGAGGCGCAGTTGTTTCATTCGCTCAAGGACGTCCTCGTGCTGCTCGATCAGCTGGCCGGACAGCCCGTGAGTGCGGATGCCACGCTGCCGCCGGGCACCAGCGCCGATGAAATCCTCGAGCACTTCGAGCAATGCACCCACCGCATCCTCCGCGGCATGCGGACCTGCTCGACGCTGCCGCTGAAACCGTAGGTGCGTTCGCCAGAACGCGGATCTTGGAGCACCTAAACCGGTTCTCGAAAAGAATGTCACCTTGAGCGGGCGCTCAAGCTGTAGCCCGGCGCATTGAGCCGGGCGGTCCGGGGTCAGTGCCCCCGGCTACAGCCTTGCGGCTGTGCGCGGCCCCAAGCGCACACTGCGATTCAATCTGACAAACATTTTGAGAACCAGTCTATCCCTGGCGATGCCACCAGACGACTGGTTTGGTCTCCCATGAGGAAAGCTTGCAGCATGTTCTTCACGGCCTCTACAGTGAATCGGAAGCTACTGCATAGAACGCAGAGGTTCCCAGGGAGGGCTTGAGATGAAGAGCGAGAGCAAGAAAGAGCGGCATCCCGTTGCCGAGATGCCGCGTGGGGTTTGGGAGGGTGGGTGCGGTCAGAATTTGACGTTCATCTGGATGTACACAAAACGCCCGGCACCGGGGACGCGCTGGCCGAGGCCGACATCGCTGCCGGGGACGCGGTTGAGGCCGCTGAGGTGGTCGGCGTAGCGTTCGTTGGTGATGTTTTCGACGCCGAGCTCAAGACCGAGGCCGTTGGCGAAGTCGCGGCCGAGGCGGTAATTCAGCAGGGCGTAGCCGCTGGTGGCGGGCTCGCCGTTGTAGGCGGCGGTTTTGTTCTGCTCGGCGGCGAGGACGAGTTCGAGGGTGTTTTTCCAGCCGAGCACGCGGCCGTCGAACGCGAGGGTGCCGCGCAGCGGGGCGATGCGGTAGAGGTTGTCGTGGTTGCTGCGGTTCACACCGCGGACGTAGCTGAGCTGGCCTCGGAGGCCGAAGTCCTCGGTGAAGGCGTAGCGGAAGGAGGCGTCGATGCCGTAGAGGTCGGCGCGGCTGACGTTTTGATATTGGAGGACGGGCAGGCCGCCGACGAGGCGTGCGATGGGCACGCCCTGGATGTAATCGCGGACGATGTTGTAGAAGGGCGTGGCTTTGACCTGCCATTTTTCGCCGTGGTAGTCGGCGGTGAAGGCGACCTGGTAGGAGGTCTCGGAGTCGAGATCGGGATTGCCGAGGTAGCTGCGGCCATCGGCCATGCCGGCATTGGCTCCGAGCGGGGTCCAGAGGTAGCGCTCGAGGAGGCTGGGGGCGCGGTTCTTTCTCGCAAAGGCGAGCTCGTAGGCGCTCCAGTCGTTCGGGGTGAAGCGGGTGCTGGCGGTGAAGTCGAAGTTCACATCGGTGAAGCGATGATCCCGGGCATTGAAGGCGGCGGCGTCCGCAGCGGCGGCGGGGAAGAAACGGGAGACGTTGGCGGCGTTGCTGAGGATGGTGTCATTGCGGACGCCGATGAGGGTGGTCCATTGCTTCGACCATTCGGCCTGCCACTCGGCATAGGCACCAAAGCGGGTGCGGGTGGCCTCGTGGAGGGTGTCCTGGAGGGCACCGGTGACCATGTTGCGCTGGTAGGCGTCGAATTCATTGCGGTGGAAGTCGGTGCCGAGGCGCAGGGTGTGGGCACCGCTCGGAAGCGAGACGCCGAGGCTGTAGCCGAAGTCGTCGCTGGTGGCGGGGGACTCCATGGGCATGCTGCCAGGGAGCAGCGGGCGCAGGGAGTAGTTGTTCATCAAGTGGTCGATGGTGTGGATGTAGGCACGGGCCTCGACGGTGCCGAAGTCATGCGTGGCAGTGTAGCGCAGGCCGAGGCGGACGCCGTCGTCCTCGATCATGTCCATGGGCAGCGTGGGCGTGCCGGAGTCGCGGGTGCGGACGTAGCTGGTGTCCACGACGAGGACGCCGGAGCCGAGGCGCATGGCGGCGAGGATTTGATGCTGCATGGTCTCAAAGCCGGTGGCGTGCACGCGACCGCCGGGGAAGCGGAGGTCATTGGCCCGCTCCCAGGAGCCCTGGTAGCTGGCGGCGAAGCCGGTGCTGGCGGCGCTGCCTTTGAGGCTGAAGCCGTAGCCGTCATTGCTGCTGCGGAAGTGGCTGCCCATCTCGGCGGAGGCGATGGACTGCTGCTCCGCGGTGGCAAAGCGAGGCTCGGGCGAGCGCACGATGACGGTGCCGGCGATGCTGTCACCGCCCTGGCTCACGGGCGTGATGCCAGCCATGACGGCGAGGGTATCCATGGAGCCGCGTGAGGCGTAGTGCAGCGGCGGGTCCATGTGGTTCGGGCACGCGGGTGAGATGGTGGCGCCATCGACGGAGATTTTGACGCGGTCTCCACTGAGGCCGTGGAGCTGCACGATGCCGGTCTGGGAGCCATTGCGCAAAATGGCCGCGCCAGGTGTGTTCGCGAGCATGGAGGCTCCATCGGTGCCGCGGGCCTTTGCGGCATCGAGATCGACGCTTTGCGCACTGAGCGGAGCGCCCTCCGGCAGTCGCGTGCCGGTGATGACGACCTCAGGGAGCACGGTGGGCTTCGTGGAGGCTGGTTTTTTCGTGGGAGTGGCCGCAGGCTGGCCGAGTGTGGTGCCTGCGAGCAGGAGCAAACAGAGAGAAATGGGTTTCATGGGAAATAAGGATAAGGTGAGTGCCTCCGCGGCATGCGGAAGGCGTGTGAGGAGGACGCCGAGCGCCGCACGGCATGAAACCGGGCGCGATGAAGCTCAGCGTGAGTGAGTCGAAACAGCGTGATCAGGCCTCACCGCGTCGTGGCGGGGGCTTTTCCGGCTCGTGCCCGAAAACATGGAACGTCGTGACAAACACTGGCGGCCTCCATTGAAGCACCGGAGGCCTGAAAAGACGCGGCGGAGTCTCGCTGGCCGTGGCGAGGAACTTGACCGCGGCCTTCTCCGGTGCGGGCGATTGCGGAGCGGGCTTGTTTTGGGCCTTGCGGGCCAGTTGGCAGAGCTCGCAGGGATGCTCGCCATCGAAGGTCATCTCCACCGCCTGCATGAGCGAGGTTTGACCCGCATAGCTCACAAGCATCCGCGCCCACGCGAAACCCTGCACCACGCCCCAAGGCACGCCGATGGACACGCAGGCCATCAGCACCATGGCAAGCCTCAGCACGCAAAGCGGGCAGCGGCGGATGGGACGGAAGATCATTGGCGATCCTACGAACGCAGAATCAGGATCGAAATGGCATTCACCGCCCTGATTTTGCGCCGCATGCCACACAAAAAACGGCATCCCGTTTCGGGGATGCCGTTGTGAAGTTGTTGGAGGGTGGATTAATAGCCGCCTTCTTCGCCGAAGCCGTCGCGATTGCCACGGCTGTAGCCGCCTTTGCCGCCGCCACCGCCACCGTAGCCGCCGCGACCACCGCCGCCGCCACCACCGTAGCCACCACGGCCACCGCCGCCGCCACCACCGTAGCCGCCGCGACCACCGCCGCCGCCACCACCGTAGCCGCCACGGCCACCGCCGCCGCCACCACCGAAGCCGCCGGGACGCTCTTCCTTCGGACGCGCTTCATTGATGCCGAGCTTGCGGCCGCCGAAATCCTGGCCGTTGAGGCCATTGATCGCTGCCTGCATTTCTTCGGGCGTGCCCATCGTGACGAAGGCAAAGCCGCGGGGACGACCGGAGACGCGATCCATCGGGAGGAAGACGTCGGTCACGGAGCCGAATTGGGAGAAGAGGGACTGGATGTCCTCCTGAGTGGCGCTGAAGGGCAGATTGCCCACATACATTTTGGTATTCATGTCTGAACTTAACGGTGTTTGAAGGGAGGCGCGTCTCCCGAGTGCCGCCTCGCTGCATGGCAGACCATCAAGCACCAACCTGATGATTCCACACACAACTTAGCCTTTATCAGGTTAACGTGACCGGCGGCCTCTTCGGCGGTTTTCGGACGCTTCGCAACCGATACTTTTAGCCACTTTGCTCAGCCTTGGCGGGACTCCGTGCCGTCCACGATGTAGCCGGCGGGCGGGATGGGGCCGGTCATGCCGGCCTCGCCGAGAGGCACATTCTGCCCGGCTTCGGGCTTCGAACCCGTGCCTCGCATGTTGATGATCTTCTTCATGAGGTCGAACCAGAACTGCGCCCCGAGCGCCGCCGCCGCGCCGGCCATGAGCCAGCCGAGGAGGCTCTCGAAGAAGGTGCTGATGGGATGCTTGGCCCAGGCCGCAGCGGTGGTTTTATTCCAGCCGACCGGGAATCCAGCGTCAGCGAGCTCGGTGATGGCCTCATCAAACACGGCCCGTGCGCCTTTGGACTCCTCCACGCCCATGCGGGCGGCCAGATCCGACTGGGCCTTCACGGAGGCCTCGGCCTTTTGCACGAAGGCGGTGCGCAGCTCGTCATTGGTGGAAAGGGCACGTGTGATGGCCATCACGTTCAAATTACATGCCACGGCCAGCACGAGGCCGACGATAAAATTCCACATCTGCGTGAGGCGTTTATACCAGCCGGTGGTGCGGTCCATCATGGAGTCAAACCATTGCCCGGCGAGGAATTGGAAGACACTCATCGGCTCCTGGCCGGGGAGCAGATTCCGCTCGGCATCGCGGCTGAGGGCCATGAGCGGGCCTTTCGCGGCCTCGGGCAAGGCCTTGATGCCGCTCTGCACGATCTCCCAGCGGGTCTCGGCCTTTTCGGCGGTGCCTTTCGTCTCCAGCAGGTCCATGAGCACCTGGCTGAACTGCGAGTTCGACAGGTAGGACGGGAAATCCTTCGCCACGCTGGCATCGGCCGCAGTGTGGCGATGCATCGCGGCCATGAGCGGATGCGCCACGAAGTCCTGCAGCGGCTGCGCACCTTTCCCGTGGCCGCTTTGAGGCAGCAGATGGGAGAGCGCCTTCCATAGCATCTTGCCGCGGGCATTGGTCCAGGAGAGGATCATCTCGCTCGTGGTGGAGACGAGCACGCTGAAGAGGAAAAAGATGAACGAGAGCCCGAGGGCGACATCAAGGGTCTGGAGCATGGCGGGCGCATGGTGGCCTCGAAACGCGCGATGTCGAAAGCGGAAATGGCAAATTCAGGCATCGACTTCGCGTTTCGGATGCCTCACCATGCCGCCCGCCATGAACAACCGCCGTCATTTCCTCTCCACCCTCCTCGGTGCCAGCGCCGCCACTGCCCTCGCTCAAGACGCGAAGCTCTCCTACCTCGGCGAGAACATCCAGTTTGGCCTGGTGACCTATCAATGGGGCAAGGACTGGGACATCCCGACGATCATCCAAAACTGCTCCGCGGCCAAAGTGACTGGCGTGGAGCTGCGGGTGGAGCACAAGCACAACGTCACGCCCGATCTTACTCCAGCGCAACGTGCGGAGGTGCGCCGCCAGTTTGAAGATGCTCCGGTGAAGCTGCTCGGCATGGGAACGAACTTCGAATTCCACTCCGCGAATGCCGATGAGGTGCGCAAGAACATCGACGGCGCGAAGGCCTTCATCAAACTCAGCCACGACATCGGCGGCACCGGTGTGAAGGTGAAGCCGAATGCGCTGCCAAAGGATGTGCCCACGGAGAAGACACTCGTGCAGATCGGCAAAGCCCTCGCGGAACTCGGAGATCATGCGATCGGCTTTGGTCAGGAGATCCGCCTCGAGGTGCATGGCAAGGACACCTCCCTGCTGCCGAACATCAAAACGATCATGGATGCCTGCGCCGACGCCGAAAACGTCCGCGTCTGCTGGAACTCGAATGACACGGATCTCGAAGGCGAGGGCATCGAGGCGAACTTCGCGATGGTCAAAGACCGCCTCGCCCATGTCACGCACATCCGCGGCGTGAGCCTCGCGCCGAACTACCCTTTCCCCAAACTCGCCAAGCTGCTCGTCGAGGCCGATTACGAAGGCCATGTGTGCCTCGAAGCCGCCAAACTCCCCGCTGGCGACATCGTGGCCGCGCTGGCGGAGCAGCGTGAGCTTTTCATGAACCTCATCACTGAGGCCCGGAAGGCCGCAGCGTGAGTCTGAACCTCCTCAGCTCTTCGGAGCGGAAGGGATCGGCAGGCCATCGGTCTCCGAAAGACGCAGGGTCAGCAGATGGCAGAGCATCTTCTGACGCGGTGTGAGCCTTCTGTCGATGCGAAGACGCTCGTAATGGGCCAGGAGGTAGGGCAAGGGCCTGCCGCGCAGTGCTCGTTTTAACTCAGCCATCACACGGTCCACCTCAGCATCCGTCACAGAGGGGGCCTCATTGCGAAACTCGACGAGTTGCGCTGGCGATAAATCGAATGGACGTGGCCCGGATTCCAGTTCCTGACGCACCTTGCCCAGCGTCTCATCGACGACGCCACTGGGTGGCATCTGGCCGTTTTGGGTCATCGCATCACGGATGTCCCGACGAATCTGCTGGATGACCACGTCCGGCAAGGAAGCAAAGGCCCCGGGCACGAGGAGCACCAGTATCGACAATAAGAAGATGGGTGTTTTCATCGCCCGGAAAGCGTGGCGAAACTCGCCCTGCCGTCAACCACGGCCAAACAGGTTGCGGCGCGGCATGGGAAGTGCTTTTTCGGTGTCTCCGCGTGCCCGGCCGCCTCTCGCACGCTCCACTCCAACCCTCCATCACTCCATCCATCGCTCATGAGCCACTGGGATCGCTTTCAGAAGTACTTCGTCCGTTACCCGCACATCGGTTTTTCCATCGACATCAGCCGCATGGGCTTTGAGGACAGCCTGTTCACGAAAATGGCCGGCAAGATCGATCATGCCTTCAAGGCCATGAAGGAGCTTGAGGCCGGTGCCATCGCCAATCCGGACGAAAACCGCATGGTGGGCCATTACTGGCTGCGTGACTCGAAACTGGCTCCGGATGCCACGATCCAAAAGGAGATCGATGAGACACTCGAAGCCACGCTGAAGTTTGCGGCGGACGTTCATGCCGGCTCGATCAAGGCGGCGAACGGCCAGAAATTCACCCGCGTGCTGGTGGTGGGCATCGGCGGTTCCGCACTGGGGCCGCAGCTCGTGGCGCACGCCATCACACCGGCGAATCCGCCCATGGCGATCTCGTTTTTCGACAACACCGACCCCGATGGCATGGACCGCGTGCTGGCGGAGATCGGTGACGGGCTCGCCACGACGCTGACGCTGGTGATTTCGAAATCCGGAGGCACCAAAGAAACTCGCAATGGCATGCTCGAAGCCGAGGCGGCTTATAAAAAGGCGGGCCTGGACTTCGCGAAGCACGCCGTGGCCGTAACCGGTCTCGACAGCGAACTGGACAAGCACGCGGTGAAGCAGGGCTGGCTGGCCCGTTTCCCCATGTGGGACTGGGTGGGCGGCCGCACGAGCGTGATGAGTGCCGTGGGCACCATCGCCGCCGCTTTGCAGGGCGTGGATGTGCGTCAGTTCCTGGCCGGAGCCGCGGCAATGGATGCGGAGACGCGTGCCCGTCCGGCTCGTGAGAATGCGGCAATGCTGCTCGCACTCATGTGGTATCACGCCGGTGGTGGCAAAGGCCTGAAGGACATGGTCGTGCTGCCTTACAAGGACCGTCTGGTGCTCTTCTCGAAGTATCTCCAGCAGCTCGTCATGGAGAGCCTGGGCAAGGAGCATGATCTGAGCGGTGCTGTGGTGAATCAAGGTGTGGCCGTGTATGGCAACAAAGGCTCCACCGACCAGCACGCCTATGTGCAGCAGCTTCGCGATGGCGTGAACAACTTCTTCGCCACCTTCATCGAGGTGCGCAAAGCACGTGATGCGGCCCCGCTCGAGGTCGAGCCCGGCTTCAACAGCGGTGACTACTTGCAGGGATTCCTGCGTGGCACGCGGAAGGCATTGTCCGACAAGAGCCGTGAGAACATCACGCTGAGCATCGAGGAGGTCAGCGCGTTCACGCTTGGCCTGCTCGTTGGTCTTTTCGAGCGGGCGGTGGGCTTTTACGCCAGCCTCGTGAACATCAACGCCTACCACCAGCCCGGCGTGGAGGCAGGCAAGAAGGCCGCGACGGATTTCCTGAAGCAATTGACCCAAGTGAAGACGGCTCTGATCACCTCGAAGGAGCCGCTCACTGCTGCCGAAGTGGCCGCAAGCCTCAGCATTGATGCCGAGGACGCCTTCCATATGCTCACTCATCTCTCCGCCAATGGCGCGGCCAAGGTGGTGGAACAGGGAGTGACACCGGCGGGTGACCGTTTCAGCGTCTCCTGACAAATCCCCGATTGCGCGGGTGCGGCTGCCGTTTTAAGCATGACCCGCTGCACTCGCGCCCCATCCGCCGACCAATGGACACCAGCAAATTTCCCATCGAATACCAGATCGCCTGCATCGTGCTGACGGCGCTTTTCTTGTGGTCGTTCAGCGTGGCGAGGGAGCCCCGCGGCTGGCGCAGGCTCTTTCAGAGCATGTTCTCGAAGTCGGACAATTTTTCGGTGAACAAGAACAAAGTCATCGACGAGTCTTTGAAGCGTTACGGCATCCTCATTGCCATGACGATCCTCGTGGCGGACGTGACCTGCTTTGTGCTGATGGTGACCTACCCTCTTCGCATGAAGCAAATCTCCAAGGAAGACCGCGAGCGTCAGGGCGAGATCATGCGCATTCAGGGGAACAATCCCGAAGTGTCACGCACGAAGGCCTTCTGAGCTCCGCGGCCATGCCGCTTGCGGCCTTGAGCACCTGCGCCAAAGTACCCGGTCATGCCCTCCCGGTTCAAGGTGCTCAAAAACCTCAGTGAAAACACCACCAGCCTTCTCAAGCTGGTGCGGGACAGTCATTTGAAGAGCGATTTCATTCTGCGCCGTTTCAAAACAACGGCACCGGGGGAGATCGATGGCTTGCGCAGCCTCTTTGCGCAGCTCGCCTTGCTCGACAGCCCGCGACTGGATCGCATCATCGAGGCCGCAGAGGACGAAAAGGGCTTTTATGTGCTCACACCCGCGCCGCTGGAAGGGATCACGCTGCCGGAGATGCTCGCAAGAGGCCCCCTGTCGGCTGAGGAGTTCGAAACGCTCGCCAACCAGCTTCTCGATGCCTTGGAACTCGTTCACGACCAGGCGATCGTTCACGGCACGATCACGCCCGAGTGCGTGCGCATCGCTGGCACCAAGCCCTCCGAATGGCAGGTGAGGCTGGGAGGCTTCGGTGTGGGTTTTGCCGCCGCAGGGCCGGAGGAAGAGCATCAAGTGGCCGCCTACCGCTGCGCCGCACCGGAGCAGTGGCAGAAGTCGCCAGCACGCCGTCGCTCAGATGTGTACTCGCTCGGCTGCGTGCTTTACGAGGCCTTGGCAGCTCGTCCGGCCTTTCAATCACGCACGTTGAAGGAACTGCGCACAAAGCACCTCGGCCACGATTTGCCGGATCTGGCCAAACTGGCCCCGCATGTGCCTGCGTGGATGAGTTCATGGGTCATGAGCCTCATCGTCACCGATGCCGAGGCACGCCCGCGAAAGGCTGCGGTGGCGCGCGAGAGCTTTTTGCAACGCGAAGCCCAGCCGGCACCCGCTCCCGCACCGGTGCTTGTCACGCCCGCGGCAGCGCCGGTGCCTGCCACGAATCCTCCCGGCTACTCCGCCCCCATTCTGCTGCCGATGACGCAACCCGCACGCCATGCCACGGCGAGCACGATTCCCATCGCCGTCGGTCCGCAGGTCGGGCCTGCGCCGCAGCCACGCCGTCAGCCGCAGCCCGCTGCTGCACCGAAGGCGGCACCGCGGCAGTTTTCGCAGCAACCGGGCGGGCGACCGCTTTGGCAAAGGCCTCCCGTGATCGCAGGTGCCGTGATCGTCATTCTGGGGCTGCTCTGGCTTTTATTCGGACGCTCGTCCGGCTCCGGGGCTGGCGTTCTACCTGCCTTCGATGCACCCGCCACGAATGCGGCAATGATAAATCTGCGCGAGCTCGGCCAATGGAAGCAGCGGCAATACCTGACCGGTGAATCCGTGCCCGCCCCTGCCCTTCCCACGGGCCTGCCGAAACCTTTCGCCGCGGACAAGCTGGTCGTTTTTCATCACGCCGATGCTGGCGTGAACACGCATGCCTCCGGCGACGCGGACAAACCGGCTCGTGAAGGCGATGCGGTGGCTTTTTGGAATGATTACGGCCCGATTCATGGCAACAACGCCCAAGCCCTCACGCCTTGGACGCCGGGCCACAACCGCGTGAAGCTCGTCACGCTGAAACCGGATGCCGCTCGCTTCCCGCTGAGCGGCCCGCGACGCTTCGTCGTCTTCGGAGCCAGTGACACGCCGGTCTCGACGCTCGGCACCATCGGCATGGGTGGAGACACGGGCAGTCCTTTCACCGATCCGACGACCAGCGGCTTCACGATGGCGATCGTGTTTTACCTCGATGCCACTCACAAGGCCCCCGACAGCCTCGTGGCGCACATCAACTTTTCCGGTTCGACGGTCACGATTCGTGCCCCCGAAGACCATCAGGCGTGGTTCTTTGCTGGTGAGAAACCCGGGGCACGCATCGAGCCGGACGCGGCTGCCAAATTCGACTTCACCAAGCCTGTCATTGGTCTGCTCGCGTGGAAACGCGATGGCACGATCTCCACCGTGTTTCACAACAGCCTCGGTCAACGCTCCGCCTCCTCCGAGCATTCGCCAGCACCGGCGAAGCGGCTGCAAAATGTGTCCCTCGGCGGCGAGCCCTACTACATCTGGCGGGACAAAGGCCAGTCCGTGGCCCCTTTCCATGGCGGCATCGCCGAGGTGCGGCTCTACAACACCTTCTTTGACACGGCCGACCTCAAACAAATCGAGGACGAACTCGCGAAGCACTACTTCCCGTAGGCCTGCATGAAGCGTCGAAGCCTGCTCCAATGCACGCCCGCCCTGCTCTTCGCAGGTTGTGAGGATCATCGCCGCATTCCGGGAAGCATCGTTGGCGGCTCGCACACTCGAGGGCACCGCCTTCGCGATGGCGGGCTTCCTTTGACCGGTCGCAAAGAGAAGGCGGAGGTCGTGATCGTCGGTGGTGGTGTGGCAGGGCTGGCCGCGGCACGCAGGCTGCGAAAGCTCGGCGTGGAGAAAATCGTCGTGCTGGAGTTGGAATCGTATGCCGGCGGCACCTCGTGTGCAGGGCAAAACAAGGTCAGCGCCTATCCGTGGGGTGCGCATTATGTGCCGCTGCCGGGCCGCGAGTGCACGGAGGTGCTGCGCTTCTTTGAAGAGACCGGCATCATCACCAGTCACGATGCGGCTGGGCGGCCGATTTATGATGAACTGGCCCTCTGCCACGATCCGCACGAGCGACTCTTCATCCACGGCGAATGGATCGAAGGCCTGCATCCGCAGCAAGGCCTGCCTCAACGCGAAAAAGAGCGGTTCACGGCCTTTCAGGCCGAAATCGAGCGTTGGAGAGCAAAACGAGGTCGCGATGGCAAAATGGCCTTTGTGCTGCCTGTCGATGCTTCGAGCCGCGATCCCGATATTCTCGCCCTCGATGCCATCACGATGTCGAAATGGATGCAGGAGCATGGTTTCGACAGCGAGGCGCTGCGATGGCATGTCGAGTATGCCTGCCGCGATGACTTTGGTGGCCATCTCGATGAAATCTCCGCCTGGGCAGGCCTGCACTACTTCGCCAGCCGCACCGGCGAGGCCGCGAATGCCGAGCGAGAGACCGTGCTCACCTGGCCGCAAGGCAATGGCAAACTCGTCGAACTGCTCGCCGAGGGCCTCGATGACCTCCGCGTGAACGCGATGGCCTTCGGCGTCGAGGTCACGAACGGCAAACCACGCGTCAAAACCATCGCGGAGCATGGCGAGGCCTTCGAGATCGAGGCACGAGCCGTCTTGCTCTGCGTGCCGCGATTCATCGCGAGGCGTCTGCTCGATCCCGCGAAAGCCTCGCCTGACCTCGTTTACTCGCCGTGGGTGGTCACGAACCTCACGCTTGATGAATTGCCGCCCAGTCCCGGTGTTTTACCGGCTTGGGACAACGTCGTCTTCGGCTCCGACACGCTCGGCTATGTGAACGCCACGCATCAGAGCCTGGCCTCTGTGCCGCAAGCCACGGTCATCACGCATTACGAGGCTCTTTGCGGCCAGCCACCGGCGAAACTCCGCGAGTGGATGCTCACGCAAACGCATGCGCAGTGGTGCTCGCGAGCCCTGGATGGACTCGCCGCACCGCATCCGGATCTGCGTGAGCATGTGATGCAGGCCGATGTGTGGCTCTGGGGCCATGGCATGATCCGCCCCACGCCCGGCTTCATTTGGGGCAAGACCCGCGAAGCCATGCAATGTCCCGCTCCGCCCGTATTTCATGCCCACTCCGACATGAGCGGCATGGCCCTCTTCGAAGAAGCCTTCACCCGCGGCGAACGCGTGGCAGCAGACGTGAAGGCGTGGCTTTAGACTTCCTCTTTGGGCGTGGCCGGATCGAGATCGGTCTTCTCGTAAAGCGACGAGAGTGGGAGCTCGATGTCGTAGTGCTTCAGCCGCAGGCAGGCATCGAATCCGTCAAAAGTGGTCAACTGCCACTGCTCGTCCGCTCCGAGTTCAAAGACCTCCACGCGGGCTTGGGCCGTTGAGATCAGCACAAACGTCTTCAGCGAAGGCATGTGCCGGTAGTTCCAAAACTTCTCGCCACGGTCGTAGGCCTCGGTGCCTTCGGAAAGCACTTCAAAGATGGCACCCGGATTCAGGAGCGTGATGCGTTTGTCCGAGTTGAACTTCGGCTGACCACACACAATCGACGCATCGGGGAAGGTGTTCAGCCCCGAGGCCTCCACCTTGACCTTCATGTCGCTGTCATACACGCGGCAGGGGCGTTTCGAGAGGGCTCCTTTTAGCGCATAGATCAAATTGCCCTTCACGAGGCTGTGCGTGTCTGTGCCGCCCGCCATCATCACGATCTGGCCATTGCGAAACTCCAGCTTCTCCACCGACTTCTCCAGAATAGCCTCATACTCCTCCTCGGTGACGCGAGGAGGCAGCTTGGGCAGGGAGTAGGCGTATTGCATGCCTGAATCACGTAGAGCAGCCGACATGACGAGAGATTAGCACAAGGCTGCCATGCTCAGGAAGCTCTTTTTGCTCCCAGCACCGTCTGAAAGCTGCCCCATAGCACCAGCACGGCACCGAGGGACTGCATCGTGGAGAACGGCTCGGCGAAGAAGAAGATGCCGCCGAGTGTCGTGAGCACCGGCACGGTGTTTTGGAAGGCACCACCCGCGGCGACGGACAGGAAGCGAAAACCCTCGGTCATCGCCAATTGCCCAAACGTGGCGCACAAGGCCGCTGCACTGAGCAAACCGGCATCCGCCCAGCCGAGCGAGGTGAAGTTCATCGCGGCCACGGGAATGCCGATGAGCAGGGCGTAGAGGCATTGCGAGGCAAAGATCGTGGCGCTGGTCTCCGTGCGGGTGAGTTGTCGAATCACGACGACCACTGCGGCGGCCATCACGGCTCCACCGAGGGCGATGGCCTCGTGTTTGCCAAACACCACCAGCGAGCCGGGCGTCATACCGGTGAGCAGAGCAAGTCCGGCGATGGCCAGCGCGATGCCGAGCACCTTCACGACGCCCAGTTTTTCATGCAAAACGAAGGCCGCCATGATCGCGGCAAAGACGCACCAGGTGTTCCCGATGAGTGTGGCCTTCCCGGCACCGAGCGGGCCGATGGTCAGGTAGTAGGCGATCGTCCCAAACGCTCCCAGCACGCCACGGGAGGCCAGCAACCAGCTCTGAAAGCTGCGCTTCAACCGCAGCGTGCCCTTCGGCGCAAAGACGATCCAGGTGAAGACGAGCCCGATGCAGGCACGAAACACCAGCGCCAGCCATGGATCGGCATGACGCACGGAGGCGAGCACCTTCAAGAGGAGGGCATTCCCGGTGAAGCAGACGAGGGACACGGTCATCCAGATCGCGCCGAGACGCGGCTGGTGGAGGAGGGCGGGTTTGGAGGCGCTCATGGTGGCAGCGGTTTGAGGGCTGCCTTCGGGCGTCATGTCTGATCGGATCGCGGGGGGATGATGGCGTCAGCGGAGGTTCCTCAAACCAGTGGATTAGGCATGCCAAATGGCACGCACAGCCTTTACGGCGGTGATTGCAGCGATTCGGCCGGCAGGTTTGAGGTTCATCAGACGGCGCGGAGAGTGCCGCCAGCCGGGCTGAAAGCAAACGGCTTTTCCTCGCTCATCTGCAAACATTCCGGTGGTTCCCCGTATGTTTGCGGCCCCGGACGCAGCAAAAGCCTTGCCTAGAAATTGGCACCCGCTAAACTTCGCGGCTTTACCCGCCCCGGGCACCCAACCACCGACACCTCGCACCCTGACAATGCCTCTTGCCTTCCTGCTCCAAAATGGACTCACCATCTCCATCGCCCTCGCCGCGGTGGGACTCGTCGTGGCTCTGATCCTTATCCGTCAGATTCTGGCCTCCTCGCCGGGCAATGCGAAAATGCAGGAGATTGGCGGTGCTGTTCAGGCCGGTGCCAAAGCCTACCTGAACCGCCAGATCATGGCCATCGTGCCCATCGCCCTCGTCATCCTCGCGGCCATCTGGTATCTGCGTGATGCGGCCACGGCAGTCGGCTTCATTGTCGGCGCTGTCTGCTCCCTCGCCGCGGGTTACATCGGCATGATGATCGCCGTGCGTGCGAACGTCCGCACCGCCCAGGCGGCTTCCACCAGCAGCCACGGCGCTCTCAAAGTGGCCTTCAATGGCGGCGCGGTCACCGGTTTGCTCGTGGTGGCGCTCGGCCTGCTCTCCGTCGGTGTCTTCTACATGGTCGTCAAAGGCATGCACCCGGAAGGCAAGCACGCCATCGACTCGCTGATCGGCCTCGCGCTTGGCAGCTCGCTCATCTCCGTCTTTGCCCGTCTCGGCGGCGGCATCTACACGAAGGCCGCGGACGTCGGCGCTGACCTCGTCGGCAAGATCGAGCAGAACCTCAACGAAGACGATCCCCGCAACCCCGCCACCATCGCCGACAACGTGGGCGACAACGTGGGCGACTGCGCTGGCATGGCCGCGGACGTGTTTGAGACCTACGCGGTGTCCTTGATCGGCGGCGTGCTCGTCGGTGCCCTCACCGCTGGTGCGGAATCCGCCAACGCGGCGGTCATTTATCCCTTCGTGCTCTGCGGCCTCTCGATCATCTCCTCCATCATCGGCATCGGCTGGGTGAATTTCGTGAAGCAGACCCCGACGACCGCCCTCGTCTGCGGCGTGGCCGTTTCCGGTATCATCAGTGCAGGTCTGTTCTGGTGGGCAACGCAGGCCATCTTCGGTGCCAGCCTGATGCTCAACGGCGTCAGCGTGGCCAGCAGCGCCCTCTTCCAATGCGCCCTCGTCGGCCTCGTCATGACGCTGCTCGTCGTCTGGATCACCAATTACTACACCAGCACGCACCACAAGCCGGTGCGCGATATCGCCAAGGCCTCCGAGACCGGCCACGCCACGAACATCATCGCCGGCATCAGCATCGGCCATCACGCCACCCTGCTCCCCGTGCTCGCCATCGCCGCCTCCATCTGGTGCTGCTTTGACCTCGCCGGCCTCTACGGCATCGCCATCGCCGTCGTCTCCATGCTCTCGCTCTCCGGCATCATCATCTCCCTCGATGCCTTTGGCCCCATCACCGACAACGCGGGCGGCATCGCCGTCATGAGCGGCCTGCCGGAGGAAGTGCGCACGATCACTGATGAGCTCGACGCCGTGGGCAACACCATGAAGGCCGTCACCAAAGGCTACGCCATCGCCAGCGCCGGCCTCGCCGCCATGGTGCTCTTCGGCAGCTATGTGAAGGACCTCGAGGCCTTCGTCGGCCACACGGTGACCTTTGACCTCATGAACCATGAAGTCGTCATCGGCATGTTCATCGGCGGCCTGCTGCCCTTCATCTTCACCGCCTACTGCATGAGCGCCGTCGGCAGCGCCGCTGGAGCCGTCGTGCTCGAAGTGCGCCGCCAGATCGCCGCCAAGCCCGGCATCCTCAACGGCACTGACATCCCCGATTACGCCCAGTGCGTCGGCATCGTGACCAGCGCCGCCTTGAAGCAGATGATCCTTCCGGCCCTCCTGCCGCTCATCTTCGTCATCGGCATGGCCTTCGTCGGCATGCAGGCGCTCGGCGGCGTGCTCATCGGCACCATCGTCACCGGTCTCTTCGTCGGCATCGCCATGACCAGCGCCGGTGGTGCCTGGGATAACGCGAAGAAATACATCGAAGAAGGCAACCACGGCGGCAAAGGCAGCTTCGCCCATCAGGCCGCGGTGACCGGCGATACCGTCGGCGATCCTTACAAGGATACCGCCGGCCCGGCCGTGAACCCGATGATCAAGGTGGTGAACATCCTCGCCATCCTCATCATCCCCATCATCTTCAAGAAGTAAGCCTCAAAGGCCCTTTCCAAGCGGCGGGAGCGATCCCGCCGCTTTCTTTTTGCCCACGAATCATGATTCGGGATGCGCCGAAGGCCTTCGATGCTCTTTTGCGGTCTTCCCGCCCTTTTTCCATGTCTCTCCCAATTCCCGATTATCCCTTCAAAGCCTTCATTTTCGACTGCGACGGCACTTTGGTCGATTCGATGCCGCTGCATTACATCGCTTGGTGTGAGGCGCTGAAGGCTCATGGAGCCGAATTTGAGTTCACGGAGGAGTTTTTCTACGGGCACGCTGGTGTGAAGGAGCAGGACGTGGTGCGCATCCTCAACGACCTGCATGGCACGAAGATCGACCCGGTGGCCGTCGATGAGACCAAAGCCGTGCTTTTCCATCGTCGCATCCCGGAAGTGCAGCCCGTGCGGCCTGTGGCGGAATTTGCGCGTTCCGTGGCCGGGCGTTTTCCCATCGCGGTGGCCTCCGGCAGCGCGGAAGACACCGTGCGGGGCTGTTTAAAGGCCACGGGGCTGCTCGACCTGTTTGAGATCATCATCACGCCCAAGGATGTGCGGCATGGCAAACCGGCTCCGGACATGTTTTTGCTCGCAGCCGAACGCATGGGCATCGCTCCGGTTGATTGCCTTGTGCTCGAAGACGGCAACAGCGGCCTCAAAGCCGCGGAAGCCGCAGGCATGCAGGCCGTGTTTGTGCCGCGCACCTTGCGATAAAACAAACGAGGCGAGCTTTGGAGCCCGCCTCGCGTGGTGAAATAGATGCTGCGCTTACTTGTTGGCCTCGCCGCCGCCGGCGTTGGCAATCTCCGCTTCCTCGGGCGGCAGGAAGTTTTTGAAGCGCTGCTTGTCGATGGCCTTCATGTAGGCCTCCATCGGGCTCACATAGCCATCACGGAGCTTCTGCCAGATGGCGTCGTCCATGAACTGCATGCCCTGGGCCTTGCCGCCGATGATGACGTCGTAAAGCTTCTGCGTGGCACCTTCACGGATGATGGCGCCCACGGCGGCGTTTGAGATCATGATCTCGTTCACGGCGCAGCGGCCGCCGCCATCGTGACGCTTCATGAGGAGCTGGGCCACCACACCGCGAAGCGAAGCGGCAAGCATCGTGCGCACCTGGCTCTGCTGGTCGGCGGGGAACACGTCAATGATACGGTCAACGGTCTTGCGGGCGTTGTTCGTGTGCAGCGTGCCGAACACGAGCAGGCCCGTTTCAGCCGCGGTGAGCGCGAGTGAGATGGTCTCAAGGTCGCGCATTTCGCCCACGAGCACAATGTCAGCATCTTCACGAAGGGCGGCACGCAGACCATCGGCGAAGGAAGGCGTCTGGATGGGCACCTCACGCTGGGTGATGATGGACTTCTTGTTCCGGTGCACGAATTCGATCGGCTCCTCGACCGTGATGATGTGGCGGCGGAAGTTCGTGTTGATGTAATCGAGCAGGGCCGCGAGCGTCGTGGACTTGCCAGAGCCCGTGGGGCCGGTGACAAGCACCAGGCCGCTGCGCAGGTGGCCGAATTCCTTCACGATCGGCGGGATGTTCAGCTGCTCGAGGCTGGCGATCTTCGTCGGAATGATACGGAAGACGCAGGCGAGGCCATGCTGCTGCTTGAGGTAGTTGCAGCGGAAGCGGTTGTTCTCATCCATCTCGTAGGCGAAGTCGAGATCACCCTTGTCGATGTACTTTTGCCAGGCCTTGGGATCGCAGATCTCACGCATCATTGTCTCCATCATCTGGCCGGAGAGGATCTCATCGGAGATGGCTTTGATGCTGCCGTGGACGCGAACCTTGGGCGGCTGCCCCTGGCTGAGGTGAAGGTCAGATCCGCCGAGTTCGATGAGCGTGCGGAAGTGGTTGTCAATGATGGGCATGGCGGACGGAAAAGATGAAAAGTAAAAACGGAGAGGTCAGTGCGGCTATCCAAGGCTTCAGGACTCAAAGAACTTCCGCATGAGGATCTTGTCCTCGGCGCGGGACTCGCATTCCTCACGGGAAATGAGGCCCTGGGAGTAAAGATTGCGCAGGGAGTCGTCCATGGTGACCATGCCGACGTTTTTGCCGGTCTGCATGACACCGGCGAGCATGAAGGTCTTGCCTTCGCGGATGCAGTTCGAGACGGCGGGCGTGTTCACGAGCACCTCAAGGGCCATCGCGCGGCCGTTTCCATCCGTTCTCGGGACGAGCTGCTGGGAAAGGATGCCGCGCAGGGACTCGCTCACCATGATGCGGATCTGCTCACGCTGGTCGATGGGGAACACGTCGAGCACACGGTCGAGCGTGCGGGCCGCGCTGCCGGTGTGAAGGGTTCCAAGCACCAAGTGGCCCGTTTCAGCCGCCGTGATGGCGAGCTGGATCGTCTCAAGGTCACGCATTTCACCGACCATGATCACATCCGGGTCTTCACGGAGAGCACCACGGAGGGCGGCGGCAAAGGATTGCGTGTGCGTGTGCACTTCGCGCTGGTTCACGTGGCAGCCCTTTGGCGGAATGACGAATTCGATCGGGTCCTCCAGCGTGATGATATGGTCCTGGCGCTCGGCATTGATGGCATCGACGAGGGCAGCGAGCGTGGTGGACTTGCCGCAGCCGACGGGTCCGGTGACGAGCACGAGGCCGTTGTGGAAGCGGCAAAGCGTGCGCACCGTGTCCGGCAGGCCGAGTTCCTCGATCGAGCTGACCTTCGTCTTGATGACACGGAAGACCATGTCGAGGCCGAGGCGCTGCTTCACCACGGAGGCACGGAAGCGGCCGTGCGGCGGCGAGTAGGCGAAGTCCACATCACCACGTTCTTCGAGCATCTTGCGCTGCACTTCGCCGAGGAAGCCGTGCGCGAGACGCTGCGTGTCCGCGGCGGTGAGCACGGCGGCGTTGTTCCAGATCGGCTGGAGGTTGCCGTAGCGACGCCACGTGGGCTGCGAACCGGTGGCGAGGTGAAGATCGGAGGCGTCATACTGCACGCAGAACTGCAGATATTCGTCCACGGAGCCGAGTGTCGGGATGACATCGGCGGGAGGGGCTTGTTGGTCGGTGGTTTCGGACATGAAGGAGAAAAAGAAAAAGACTACTCGGTCGGCGCGGCGGGCTGCTCAGGCTCTCCGGCACGTTTCTGCAGCCACGACTGAACGAACTGCATGCCGTAATTCATCACGGCTTTTCGGCCCATCGCCATCAAAGGCACGGTGAGCATGCCGATGAGGCCGCCCGAGCCTGCGAGGCCGCGTGAGGCAATCCTCGGACTGTCATCATCGTCGGAATCAGGCGAGCGGCCCGATGACGTGATGAATTTCAGGGCGGCGAGCCCGGCGACGGCCGCACCGGCGATCCACGCCACGCGGTAACGCTCGAACGAACGCGCCATCACGGCACGCGGGCTCCATTCCTCGGCCACGAGGCCGGTTTCACGCGCCAGCTCGGCACGCGCCACTTCGAGATCGCGGAGGGCGAGCTGCTTGGGCGTCAGTCGTTGGAGGTGCTGGCCAGCCATTCGCGGTCGCGGCGGAATTGGTTGAAGGTTTCCTCGAAGAAACGCAGGCGCTTCAGCCTGGCCTTGAGCATGATGAGAAGCAGAAAACCGATGACGAGATGCCCGGCGGCACCGCACAGGGCCACCTTCGTCCAGTGCCAGCCATACTTCTCGGCGATGATCCACACGAGCGCCGGAGCAGCGAGCATCCAGCCGATGATCAGGCTGGCCAGCGTGACGATGACATGACCCGTGAGAGACGAGACGCGGCTGCCCGCTTCCTGCGCCTCGATTTGCAGCAAACGACCGCGGGCCTCCACGTACAGCGCCAGTGCACGCAGGAAGCCGGTGACGCGATTGCGTCCGGCGGGTGCGGCAGGGGCGGTGGGGCCGTTTTCCATGGGTGAACGATCCGGTGGAACGTCGATCAACGGCGCATCAGCAAGCCGAGCACGAACCCGATGCCGAAGGCAGTGGCGAGAGCCTGCACGGGCTTCTCACGGGCGAATTTTTCGGCTTCGACACGAAGGTCGGAGCAGCGGGCGCGGGCCTCCTGCCAGGTGTCATCGGCATACTGGCGAAATTCATCGGCCTTTTCCTTGATGTCCGTGGCGGCGGTGGAGGCCGATTCACGCCACTGCTGGGCACGCTGCTCGGCCACATCGCGCAATTCGGAGGCTTTTTGCGCCGCGGCACTGCGCAGTTCCTCAGCAGCCTTCATGGCGCTGGCCTTCGCGGCCTGAAAGGGATCGATCGGCGTCGCGGGGGCACCAAACGGGGAGTCAGCGGTGGGATTGTCGGTCATGAGCAGGGGACGTTTTGTGAATGGGCAGGTTTTAAAACAGCCGCCCCTCATTGGCGAGAGGAAAGTGAGACCTCCGAACCCCCGGCGAAAGGTCACCGCGACCGCAAGAATGCGATGATGTTCGCGATTTGCCCCGGCTGGAGGGCCTCGCCGAGGCCTTCGGGCATCAGCGAGACGTTCCGGATTGTGCGAATGTCAGCTCGTTTGCGCAAAACGGTGCGTTCGCTGCCACCGGGGAGCTTAAAGGTGATGCTGGTGGGCGAATCGGAGGCTGTGATGCCGAGCAGGGTCTCGCCGCGATGCGTTTTGGCGTGGATGGTCTCGTAGCCGGGCCGTGCGGCTTCGCTGGGAAAGAGGATGTCGCGCAGGATGACCTCGGGGGCGCGTTGGAACTCGGCATCGAGATCTGGACCGACGGCGAAACCGATGCCGTGGCTGCGATGGCAGGCGGAGCACATGGCGGTGAAGAGGGTTTTGCCTTCGGCGAGGTCGGGTTTTTGCTTCAAGGCCTTAAGAATGGCCGGAACGCGCTTTTCCAACGCGGCGATTTGAGCGGCGGTGGGCGCAGTGGGTGCGGGAACGTCGGTTTTAGTCGTGAGCGGCTTGGTGTCTTCGAGACCGAGCTTCAGAATGTCGTGCGCTTTGCCAGTTTGGACGACAGCGAGGCATTCAGTGAGTTCTTGGACGTTTCCGCGAGCGGCGATTATGCCGGCGAGATTCGCCATGACGGGCTCGCTTTGGCCGGGATCGGCTGCGAGAGCCAAAAGGAGGTCTTTTTCGATCTTGGAGGCCGAGCTGGCGATGGCGGCGTCCATCCAACGAAGTTGGCCGTGTTTTCGCGCGATAGTCAGGAGCGCCTCTTTTTGCGGTCCGAGGCTCAAAGCGAGCTGGAGGGCGAGTTGAGGCTCCAAATCGGCTTTGAGGTAGATTTTGGATGTGTCGTCCGTTTCGCGAAGTTGGAGCACTTTCGCGTCGGCGGCGCTGAGAGGTGGTTTGGACCATTTTTGCTTCGCTTCGAGGATCCAGACGCGGCCGCGGTCGTGGCCGTTGATGAGGCCGTATTGCTGCTGGAGATGCCGCGGAATGGCGGAGTAGTCCTCAATAATCTCGCGGTAGTAATCGACGATGGCGAGATGGCCCTGCGGCGTCTGCGTGAGCGCGATGGGATGAAACCAAGCATCGCGCGAGGCGAGGAATTCGCGCTGCTCCTCGCCTTTCTCGCGCTGGAGTCGCAGGCGCGTGCCATCGCGCACGATGTCGGCGCGGTGGATGAGGTTTTGCGCGGGCTCGCAGACGAAATACTGGCCGCGCCAGACGATGGGCGAGCAGGCGCTGGTGAAGTAACCGGACGCAGCGGCATCGCTGAGGCTGATTTTGCGGTAAAAGGCGAAGTATTCGGCGTGCTGCTCCCGCTTCGTGCGCCACGGGTGCGGCGCGGCGATGGGATAGACGCGTGTGTCGTCGCTGGCCGTTGCATCGAGCACTGGCGCGGCGGCATCGGGATTGCGCGTGAGATAACGCCACGGGATGGGCGTGACGTAGAGGCCGGGATGCGTCGTGGTAGCGGTGAAGCGCTCGCCGCTGTCGGTGAAGGCCATGCCGGTGGTCTTGGTGCTGCCGCTGACCGGCTCGATGGCGCTCCCATCCGCACGAATGCGGAAGTCGGTGGGCGGCAGATTGACGGGCTTTTTCAAATGCGGGCCGGTGATGGTGCCGGTGGCGTTGCCACGGCCGAAATACAGCCAGCCATCCGGTCCCCAGGTGGGTGAATTGATGCGTCGCTCGAGAATGGGCGAACCAAACCCGGTGAAGAGCTGCTCATTCACATCCGCTTTGTCATCGCCATCGCGGTCTTTGAGGAAAACGATGTGTGGCGAGCACGCGACGATGATGCCGCCATTGCCAGCGGCGATGCCGTGACATGGTGGCAGTCGATCTGCCCACACGATGGCTTGGTCCATGACGCCGTCGCCATCGGTATCGCGCAGCAGCTTCACGGTGCCGTAGGTTTCGGCCTCGGCCTTCTTCTTGGCCTCCTCGCTGGCCTGGATGCGGCGCACTTCGAGGTCGAGCTGGCCGGTTTTGTTCAGCTCGTCGATGTCATACTGGCCTTCGAGATTGTAGCCGTGCAGTTCGCAGACGAAGCAGCGGCCTTTTTCATCCCAGCAGATGCCGGAGGGCTCGGTGATGAGCGGTTCGCTGGCAAGGAGGCGGATGGTGTAGCCTTCCGGCACGGCGAATTGCTTCGCGCTTTCCGCAGGTGGCAGCGGCTTCGGTGCGTCGTCGGGCCGCGGGATCTCCGCAAAGGCGGTAGAGACCAGAATGGAGCCGGCAATGAAACGAAAAACCATGCCACAGATACATCCGCGGCATGGCTCGTATTGCTTTCTCAGGCTGAATCAGGGATTCACATCCAGCTCCGGACGAAAATCCGAGGCGTGATACGAGCTGCGCACCAGCGGAGCACTGGCCACATGGCGGAAGCCCTTCTTCAAAGCGATCTGCTTGTAGTTCTCAAAGGTGTCCGGGTGGATGTAATCGATCACCGGCAGGTGCTGAGGCGAGGGGCGGAGATACTGGCCGAGGGTGAGGACCGTCACGCCATGCTCGAGAAGGTCATCCATGGCCTGGAAGAGCTCGATCTCCGTCTCGCCAAGGCCGAGCATGAGGCCGCTCTTTGTGGCGCAGTGATAACCCATCTCGCGGGCCATCTCGCCGGCACGTTTGAGCACGTCGAGGCTGCGCTGATACTTCGCCCGGCTGCGCACGAGCGGCGTGAGACGCTCCACGGTCTCCAGGTTGTGATTGAAGATGTGCGGACGGGCCTTCATCACGACTTCGAGGGCGTCGTCCTTGCCGTTGAAGTCCGGCACGAGGATCTCGATGGTGATGGTGGGCACGGCTTCACGCACGGCCTCGATGGTGCGGGCGAAGTGCTCCGCGCCGCCATCCGGCATGTCATCACGAGCCACGGCGGTGATGACGACATGGTTCAAGCCCATGCGCTTCGTGGCCTCGGCCACACGCTGCGGCTCATCGGCTTCGAGAGCGAATGGCTTGGCCGTTTTGACGGCGCAGAAGCCGCAGGCACGCGTGCAGCGGTCTCCGGCGATCATGAAGGTGGCGGTGCCCTGGCTCCAGCATTCCCAGCGGTTCGGGCACTGGGCCTCTTCGCAGACGGTGTGGAGCTTCAGGTCGGTGATGAGGCCTTTCGTGCTCCAAAACTTCGGATCACGCGGCAGCGTCACGCGGATCCAGTCCGGCTTTTTGTCGCGATGAAGGGCGGGGTCGATTTTCGGGGTCATTTGGGGGGATTATTTCATCGTTTGGATGAACCGGTCGGCTTCGGCGATGGAGCGGTTCATCTGGGCGAGGAGGCGTTGGATGTCGCCCTGGATCATGTCGGCCTTGCCACGCAGGGAGCCGATGGCAGCGGCGTTGAGGTTATGCTTCAAATAGAGCACCTGATCGCGGAACTGGCGCAGCACCGGGTCCATGCTGGACTCCGCGGCATGCAGCGAGGCGGAGAGCTGCTCAAAGCGCGAGCGTGTGTCCGCGAGCTTCGCGCGGCTGTCCGCGGCGAGGGAGGCGTTTTCATACTGGCGGATCTCGCGTTCCCACTCGCGGAAAAGGTCGCGGGCGACCTCATCAACCTCGCGGATCTCGCTGCGGACCGAGGCGGCCTGGGCTTCGCAGTCCTCGTATTCGCCTTTGAACTTGTTGTAGGCGCTTTCGAGGTTGCCGCCGCGGTAGCCGGTGAGCTTTTGGAGCTGCGTGAGGGCATCCTGGAACTCCTCTCCCGCCTCCTTCTGCTCGCTGCGGGCCGATTTCACGGCGCTGACGAGCAGGTCACGCTTCTCCCAGCCCAGTTTTTCCCAGGCGGCGTAGTAAACCGTGTTGCACGACGCGAGGACGAGGGCGGGAAGAAGGAGGAGGCGCTTCATGGTCGGAGGTCGTTTAGCCGACAAACTTCACGCTGGCACCCGGCATGATCCCCGCGGCCATGGCGGCGTGCTGGGCATCGGAACAAGCGGAATTCGTGGGCGCGTCAGCAGGCGCATCGCTCTCAGTAAGGAGGCCGTTTTGGATCATCCAGGACTCGACTTCAGCGCCGCTGATGTCAGGCAGCATGGTGCCGTTGATTTCCACGCAGGGGGAGAGGGGCTGGCCGCTCTTTTGTTCCATCTCCCAGCGGAAGGCGGGGTTCTTGATGATGTCCTTCTCTTCGTAGTCGAGGCCATACTTGCGGAAGATGGCGCGGACGCCTTCGCTCCAGCCGCAGTAGGTTTTGAGGTAAGCGGTGATCTTGGGGGCTTGCATGGTGTGTTTCAGGGGGTGGGAGGGCGAGAGTAGCGGCCTCGGGGGCGTTTGCAACGGCCTGTCCGCCCCGCCGGGAGTTTTCGATTCGGCATTCGACATCCGGCCCGCGCCCTGCCAACATCCGCCCGCATGAAACTCGCGCTCAAAATCCTCGGCGTCCTGATTCTCCTCGCCCTCGCCGCGCCCATCGGCCTCGCCATGTGGCTGCAAAGCTACGTCAGCGCCGATTACCTCGTCAAAGTGACCGAGGAAAACTGCAATTGCCGTGCTCACCTGGACTCGACCAGCCTCTCGCTCTTCTCCTGGCCGCCCACGCTCCGGCTGAATGGCATCAAGCTCGCCCCGCGGGACGAGCATGTGGGCAAACCGCTCTCCCAACGCCCGCCGATGCCGCCCGCTGCCGTGCGGATCGACTTCGCCTACGCCGAACTGCTCAGCAACGACATCCTCGACGGGCACCTCACGCCGAACCTGCTCCGTTTCACCGGCATCGAGGTCTTTGAGACGCTCGACCCGAAGGATGGCAGCTCCTTGGAAAGGCTCTTCCAGCCTCCCGGCGGTCGCCCCGTGGCCTCAGCCGACGCCGCCTCGTCACCGACCAGCCCTTCCCTGCCCCCGCCGCCCGAGCCCGGAGCTCCGCGAACCTACGACCTGAATGGCAACGCCCCTCCTCCCGTGCCACCGCCGCCCGCAGCACCGGCCGTGGCCATGCCGGTCGAGGTCGCCAAACCGGAGCGCATCCCGCTGCGGGAGATTCATCTGGAGCAGGCCACCTTTCACATCACGAACAAAGCCGTCGCCGCGCAAATCGACGCAGAGATCCGCGATCTCGACCTGCATTTGACCGACATAGACGTCGATCCCGAGGACCTCACACTCCACAACCGCATCCACGCCCAGCTCAAGGCCAAGGTGAACGTCAAAGGCATGGCCAAGGTGAATGGCCAGATGCAGCCCGTACAGTTCGCCGATGCCAGCCTGCATGGCGAGGGCGATGTGAAGCCGCTGGAACCGCAAACGATGCTGTGGAAGCCCGCCGCCACCCTCGCGATCACCTTTGAACGCGGCTCCACCATCGGCGGCCACATGACGCTCAATGATGTGGCGGGCGACCACCTCGAAAAGCTGCTCAAAAACGGCATCGACCTCCGCAACGTGCGTCTCGGCGGCCCGCTCGCCGAGGATGCCGTGGCCGCCATCGGCTACGACAGCGAGATGATCGCCTTTCAGCAGCCGACGCGCATCGTGATGCCCGATTTTGAGCTTAACATCCAGCAAGGCGGCTGGATCAATCCGGCGCAGGACAGCCAGCAGATGCCCATGCGCGTCGTCTTTGGCCCAGCCATCCGCGAGCCGCTCATCCAGGGCATCGCCGCGAAGGGTCTCGGCGATACCGTCACCCGCACCATCGTCTCGATGATCTCCGACGACCGCGGCAATCCGTATGTGGACATCATCATCACCGGCTCGCTCTCGCATCCCAACGTGGAGTTCAAAGTCGTGAACAAGCTGAACAACTTCACCGGCGGTGCCATCGGCCGCCTGCTCGAAAATCCTCAGGAGGCCAAAGAACTGCTCAACGACCTCAAGAGCCTTAAAAACCTCTTCAAGCGCAAGTGAGGCCGCTCACTCCCGCGTGATCAATTCATCGAGATTGAGCACGATGCGTGTCACCGCCACCCACGCAGCATTTTCGGCCGCAGCGATGTTTGGAACGGCATGAGTGCCAAAGGCTGCCTTCGCTTCATCGGCGGGGCCGTTTTGGTAGGTGTAGCGGGATTCATCGAGCAGCTTTTGCAGCGCGGAGAGCTCCTTGGCGGTGGGAACGCGGGCCACGCAGTGGCGGAAGGCACGCGTGAGGCGTGCGGTGTCGTCTTTGAGGCTCGCATCGCTGAGGACGCGCTTCGCGAGAGCCTGGGCGGCCTCGGAGAAGGCTTCGGCGTTGAGCGTGGTGAGGGCTTGCAGCGGCGTGTTGCTCACGGTGCGGCGCACATTGGTCGTGTTCGCGTCCGGGCAGTCAAAGGTCGTGAGGTCGGGATGCGGCGCGGTGCGTTTGAAGAACGTGTACATCCCGCGGCGGTAGCGATCCTCGCCCTTGCTCGTGGTCCATTTGAAGTTCCCCGCGTAGCTCAGCGCATCAATGCCCTCCGGAATCGGCGGATACACGCTCGGCCCGCCGACCTTCGCCGAGAGCAGGCCGCTGGCACCGAGATAAAGATCGCGCACGATCTCGCCCTCGACGCGAAGACGGTTCTGACGCCAAAGGAGGTAGTTCTTCGGATCAATCTCCGCGACCTTGGCAGGCAGATTGGCCGGCGTGGCGCTGCTCTGACGATACGTGGCCGACATCATGATCGTCTTGAGGATCTTCTTCCGGCTCCAGCCTTGCTTCATGAATTCATCCGCGAGCCAGTCGAGCAACTCAGGATGCGTCGGAGGATCGCCGCGCACGCCGAAATCGGCCACAGTATGCACGAGGCCTTCGCCGAAGAGTCGCGTCCAGAAGTGGTTCACGGTCACGCGGGGCGTGAGCGGGTTGTTTTTGCTCACCAGCCACTTCGCGAGATCGAGGCGCGAGGAGCCTTGGAGCGGCGGCAGCGTCGAAAGCGCCCCCGGCGTGACCTCATCGGCCGGTTGCAGGAAATCACCGCGATGCAGCAGGTTGGTTTTGCGCGGGTTGTTCGTGCGCTGGGCAATCACACGCACGTCCATGAGCGGCGGTTTGGGCAATCTGGCCTCCGCCTGCTTCAACGCGGTATCCGCGGCGACGACTTCGGGATCGACTTTCGCCATCCAATCCCACAGCGGCTGGATCACGACCGGGTTCCGACGCTTCGGTTCCTCGCTGAGAATCTTCCGCACCGCCTCCGGCGCGATGCTGTCCTCCGTCTCCTCGCTCGCCGCGAGCAAACGCAGGTGCCCGAGGGTGTGGCCGAGCTGCTTGTAGTTCTGCTCCAGTTCGATCACGAGCGTTTCGCCATCCTTCAACATGAGCGGTTCGGCCAGTTGAAGCGTGAGCGTGTGTTTCTTGCCTGTCGCACCCGAGATGGCCCAGCCGGTTTGATCGTCCGAATCAAGCACCTTGTCCGCGGTGAAGGTCTTCTGCTCGAAGTCCGCTTTGGCTGAATGCAGCACGATGGCCCGGCTGGCCTTGTTTCGATCCACCGAGGCCGAGAGCTTCGTGAGCACAAAATTGCCATTTTTGTTCTGCCCTGGACCTTGCGAGGGCAGCGAGGCATCAGGAAGCACTTCGAGCTGCAAGGCGCTGATCGGCTTCGCGTGGCCGCGGATGCTCAAGGTGTAGCTGTCGGTCTTCGGCGCGTTGTTTTCGGCCAAAAGAGAACCATCGGGCTGTTTCTTGAGCTTCGCGGCCTTCGCCTTCATCTCGGCAACCGGCAGAGCTTCAAAGGTCTGTGTGACCTTCGCTGCCTTCGCGAGACGTTCTTTGATCGTCTTTTCCCATTCGGGAAGCTTCACCGGCAGTTCGGCCTTCGCGGCGTCGAGGGCTTTGCGCAGCGGGATGAGCTTCTTCACGGCATCGCCGTTGTTTTTTTCATACGCGGCCCATTCGGCAGGTGAGGTCGGCACCTGCTTGTTGACCTCGTCGCCATTGTTGAAGTAGGAGAAGAGCTGGTAGTACTCGGTCTGCGTGATCTGATCGTATTTGTGCGTGTGGCAGCGGGCGCAGCCGACGGTGAGGCCGAGCCACACCGTGCCGAGCGTCTCCGTGCGGTCCATGCAGGCCTCCACGCGGAACTGCTCCTGGTCCGTGCCGCCTTCGGTGTTCGTCAGCGTCTGGCGATTGAAGGCCGTGGCCACAATCTGCTCCGGCGTTGCCTCCGGCAGCAGATCACCCGCGAGCTGCTCGATGGTAAACTGATCGAACGGCATGTCGTCATTGATCGCGCGGATCACCCAATCACGAAAACGCCACGCATCCGACCGCGGCCGGTCTTTTTCATAGCCATCGCTGTCCGCATAGCGAGCCATGTCCAGCCAGTGACGGCCCCAGCGCTCGCCGAAGCGTTCGGAGGCCAGTAGGCGGTCAAGCAGCGCTTCGTATTTTTGCTCGGACCAGTCCGACGCGTCGGACAAGTCAGACAACGACGGCGGAAGACCTTGCAGGTCATAAGTAGCACGTTTGATCAATGTGATCGGATCAGCCTCCGGCGAGGGCGAAAGACCGTTCTCGGCCAGCTTCGCGCGGATGAAGCCATCAATGCCATCCCCCTTCGGACGCGTGATCGGCTTGTAAGCCCAATGCTGCTCAAACTTCGCCCCTTCGGCGATCCACTTTTTTAGCACCTCGATGTCACGCGGCTTCACCGGATGCTTCTCGCGATGCTTCGGCGGTGGCATTTGCTCGTCGGGATCGGTGGAGAGCAGCCGTGCGATCATCTCGCTCTCGTCCGGCTTGCCCGGCACGATGCCGTGGGCTCGGCTTTCGAGAGCTTTGAGGGCCAATTCGCGGCTGGTGAGCACCAGGCCGCCCTTCGAGTCATCCGGGCCATGGCATTCGAGGCAGTGCTCCGCCAGCAGCGGCTGCACCTCACGGGCAAAATCGACCGCAAGCAGCAGACTGGGGCTGGCCAAAAACGCGAGCGCGAGGGTTTGAAGTTTCACGACTTCACAAACGAACTCCATCGCCTTGCCTTTGCGACATCGTTTAGCGAATCAATCCCCAGTTCCGGCCGAAGGGGAAGTAGCAGAACAGCGCCGGGCCGACGAGATTCCGCTCGGGGACGGGGCCCCAGTAGCGGCTGTCGGAGCTGTTGTAGCTGTTGTCGCCCATGGCCCAGTATTGCTCGACCCCGAGGGTCTTCTGATTGCCGGGAGAGAGCATCTGGATGGCACCGTAGCCGCGATACTTGCCCTCTTTGGCGGCCACGCGCTTCATGCCCATCTCCTCGGCAGGCTTGCCATTGATCCAAAGCTCGGGCGTCTTCACCTCCAGCGTATCGCCGGGCACACCGACGAGGCGTTTGATGTAATGCTGGGAGCCCTGCTCGGCAGGAACGTTCATGTAGGGGCTGCGGATATCCTTCGTGGTGAAGACAAAGACCTCACCACGCACCGGCTGGCGGAAGTGGTAGGCGAATTTGTTCACAAGCACATGGTCGCCGGTGTCGAGTGTGCCACGGGCAAGCGTCTGGCCTTTGGTGATGAGCTGGCCGCCGAGTGCGAAGGGCGAATACTGGCCCACCATGTCCGGCGTGACGTTGTCCGTCTTCATCTGCGGATAGGCTCCGACGTAGCTGAAGAGGCCGAGGTTGTAGTGCGTGTTGATGAGCTGAGACATCGGGGCCCAGATCCAGATGGTGTGGCCGTCTTCAAAGTGGAGGCGGCAATGCGTGAAGAAGCCCAAGATACCATGCTCGGTGAGCGGATCGGTGCGGCGGATGCGTCCGGTGTGGTCGGAGACGACGTTGATGTAGCTGCGGCCGGTGACGAAGTCCTTCGCCATGCCAAAGACGTTTGGCGTGGTGTCCTCCTCGGTGTGGTTGGCCACGATGCCATACAGCGTGGGCTGCATCGAGCCCGTGGGGATTTTAAAGGGCTGCAGCAGGTAGCTGCGGATGCCGAAAGCGACCACGATTGCCACAAAGAAGACTTCGATGTTGTCCGCGATGTCGGAGGGCTGTGCTCCGGGCAGGGCACGTTCGCAGACTTTGTTGATCTCATCGCTCAGCGTGTCGATGCGGGCCTTGTCCCGTGCCCGCATGGCGTCCTCGAGGCTGCTGCGCAGGGAGGTGATCTCCAGGAGCTTCTCCTCTGGCAGGATGTCACGCTTGTAATTGATGAAGCGGGTGACGCCCTTGTGCAGGAGTTTGGCGTGCTTGAGATAGCGTGGGGTGAGAAAGGAGAGCATCTGGGGGGTGAGGCGGGGCGCACTTCAAACGGCCCGAGGCGCGGCGCAATCGCAAACCGGACGAAGTTTGGCCGGGGAGATTTTTATTGACGGTCTGGCACGCGGCGTGGTCTCAAGGAGGCCAACCCTTAACCTAACAGCCCAGACTTATGCTCGACGAATTCAAAAAGTTCATCCTCAAAGGTAACGTGGTGGACCTCTCCACCGGTGTGATCATTGGCGCCGCCTTCGGCGGTATCGTGACGTCCTTCACCAAAGGCATCGTGGAACCCATCCTGCGCCTGATCCCCGGCGGCGGCGAAAACGTCAAAGGCCTCGCCTTCGAGATCGGCGACAAGTTCAAGGACGACAAAGGCAACCTCGTTCCGAATATGATCGACCTGAATGTGATCGTAAATGCCTCGATCAACTTCCTGATCACGGCGGCCGTTGTCTTTTTTGTGATCATCAAGCCGCTGAACAAGCTCATGTCCATGATGAAGAAAGAGGAGGCCGCCGCCCCGCCCCCTGCCCCGCCGGCGGATGTGGTGCTGCTAACGGAAATCCGTGATTTGCTGAAGAAGTAAGCGCTGGAGACCTTTCGCGATCTCACGCCCGCCCGGTGCCTGCCGCGGCGGGCGTTTCGTTTTTGGTGTTTGAAGACGGAAAAGGCCTCGCCACTGCTTCGGGGCATGCCGCTCGCTTATTACCTGCACGATCTGAACCCGAAGCTCATCCAGTTCACGGACACTCTTGGCATTCAATGGTATGGGCTGGCCTATGTGACGGGCTTTTACCTGACCTATCTCGTGATGCGTTTCCTGGCCCGCAAAGGCCTCTCGCAGATCGCGGAGAAAGACGTGGGCGATTTCATCACCGGCGTGGCCCTGTTCGGCGTGATCCTCGGCGGTCGGTTGGGCTACATGCTGCTGTACAACTGGGATGAGTTCATCCGCCGCCCGTGGATCTTTTTCATGCTGCATCAAGGCGGCATGGCGAGCCATGGTGGCATCGCCGGAGTGGCGCTCTACTGCCTCTGGTATGCACGAAAGCACCGCATCTCATGGACGGGCATCGGTGACACGATCGTCTGCGGAGCACCGCTGGGCATCTTCCTCGGCCGCATCGCCAATTTCATCAATGGCGAGCTGTTTGGCCGCGTGACGAATGTGTCATGGGCGATGCAATTCCCCACCGAACTGCTTCACGAGGACTTTATGAAGCAAGGCGGCGAACGCTTGCCGATGCCGGACTACCTCCAGCACAGCCCGGACATCATCGCGTGGTTCGAAAAGTATCGCGGAGGCCGTGCGGAGCTGGCGAACATCCTACACCCGCGGCACCCTTCGCAGCTCTATGAGGCCCTCGGTGAAGGTTTGCTGCTCACGGCGGCACTTTTGCTCATCCGGGTGAAGTGGCCGAAAGCACCGCATGGCATCATCACCGGGCTTTTCTTCCTGTTTTATGCCGTGATCCGCATTGCGCTCGAAGGCGTGCGCCAGCCGGACAGCGGCTCGGAGATGATCATGGGGCTGACGAAGGGCCAATTCTTCTCCACCTTCATGATCGTGGCCGGACTGGCCTTCATCGCCTTTGGCTGGCTGACGAGGTCGAAGCGTGCCGCTTAGAAATTGAGCGCCACTTGGGCGGCCTCCTGCACGAGGGCGGGCGGAATGACGCGGCGGAAGTCATCGAGGCTCACGGGCTTCGTGAGGAAGGCGTTCATGCCGACATCGCGGCACTCTTCCTTCACACCGACGAGGGCGTGGCCTGTCATGGCGATGATGGCGGGCTGGTGCTTGAGCTGGAAATTGCCGCGAATGGCCCGCGTGGCATCAATGCCGCCCATCACGGGCATCTGCAGATCCATGAAGATGATGTCGAAGGGCATCTGCGAGACCATTTCGACGGCTTCCTGGCCGTTGTTGGCGACATCGATCTTCGAATAGCCCAGGCGCTGGAGCAGCATGCAGGCGATCTTTTGATTCAACGGCTGATCCTCAACGAGCAGGATGCGGGCAGGATGCTGCGAGGCAAAGCTCTCGCCTCCCTCCGCCTTCGCGGCCTTTTGAATGGCGCGGTTCGTGGACTGGGAAATCTGCGCATCGTGCCCGCCTGCTGCCGCACGCGAGCCTGAAGGCTCCGCGGGCATATCCGGCTCATGAGCGGGAGCGACCTCCACAGGTGCCGCGGTGGCCATCACGGGCTGCGCAGGCGGCATCACGCTGAGCATGTGCGCACCATACTGCGGCGGCGCGGCCGGTGCAGGCGCGGCATAACCTTGCGGCTGCAGCATCGGCATGCCCTGCGGCACCACAGACTGGACCTGCGGTGCTGCCCAGGCCTGCTGTGGTGCAGGCTGCGGCACGGCACGAGCATTGATCTGAGGTGCGGCGGCACCGGCGATGGGTGCGGTGACGACACGACGCGGCATGCGGAAGAGCTCTGCCATGCTGCGGAGGAGATCGCGACGCTTGATGGGCTTTGAGAGGCCGACATGGCGACTGCCCGCGGGCGGCGCAAACCGTGCCCGATCGAGCTTTGCACGCGTGATCGAGAGGTAAGTGATGATGGCAGCACCTTTCGCCGCGGCGACACGCAGCAGCGGTGCGGCCTCCTCCGGCTTCATGCGCATGATATCGAGGATGAAGAGCCCGGTCTCCTCCAGCGTGTGATCGAGCTCATCCGGTGATGCCTCACGCATGACATTGACCTTCATGCTCCAGCCCATGAGGCACTGATTGAGCACCTGCTGCGTCGTGGGATGCGAGCTGTAGAAGACGACTGGCCTTGTCTTGACGATTTCGAGCCAGCCGACCTCTTCCTCGCGGTTTTCATCATCGGCGGCGACGGTGAGCGGCAGCTCGAAGAAGAAGTCGGAACCCTTGCCAGCCTCGCTGACGACCGAAATCTCACCTTTCATGAGGCGGATGAGCTTTTTCGAAATGGCGAGGCCGAGGCCGGTGCCGCCATACTTGCGGGTAGTGGAGGCATCGGCCTGGGTGAAGGCCTGGAAGAGCATGGCCACCTTTTCCGCCGGGATGCCGATGCCGGTGTCGCGCACGGAGAAGTGCAGCATGTTGCGGTCTCCCTCGGGACTGTTGCGGGTGATCTGGCGGACGAGCAGGAGGATTTCGCCCTTTTCGGTGAACTTGATGGCATTGCCGACGAGGTTGACGAGCACCTGCTTGATGCGCTGGAAGTCGCCGACGAACTTGCGCGGCAACGCAGGATCGATGTGCACGTTGATCTCCAGATTCTTCTCGGCTGCGCGATGCGAGAAGACATCCATCGTCTCGGCGACGAGCTTTTCGACATCCACGGGGATGCTCTCGATCTCCATTTTAGCGGATTCGAGCTTCGAGAAGTCGAGAATGTCATTGATGACGTGAAGCAGCGATTCACCTGACGAGCGAATCATGCGCACCAGTTCCTCCTGCTCGGGCTCGAGGCCCATTTCGATGAGCAGCGAGGTGGTGCCGATGATGCCATTCATCGGCGTGCGGATCTCATGCGACATGTTCGCGAGGAAATCCCCCTTGGCGGCCGCGGCATTCTCGGCCGAACGTCGGGCGGCTTCGAACTCGGCGATGAGCATCTGCTTGCGCTGCTCCTCCTGGGCCACGTGCTCGATCATTTTGTTAAACTCCCCCTGCACGTAGGCGAGATCGTCAAAGCCGCTGGCGGGCAGGCGGGAGGTCAGATTACCCGTCCGCATGGACTGGAAGGCCTGGATGAGAGCACCCGTCTTCTTGGTGATGCCACGCCCGAGGAAAAAGAAGCCGATGACGGCCGGAATCAGGCCGATGCAGGCCCCGAGCGTAGGAACAAGCATGCGACCGGCATTGAACAAATGCGCAAACTGCACCTGCGGCTGGCGTGCGATGAACACCCCGGCCACACGGCCGTCTTTGTTGTAAAGCGGCGCGGCGGAGATGATCCACGCGGTCTCAGTCTCGATATGTGGCTCGCGGCTCGTGCTCGTATCCACGATCACGAGGCTGGTGCCGGCCATCACGCGATAGACGAGGTTGTCGAGCATGCCATAGCCGATGTCTTTCTCAGGCCACGCCTTTGCGGCGGGAATGATCGCGACGGGGGGCGACTTGGCGATGGGCTGCGTGCCCTTCCCCGTGCGTGGAGCGATGATATCGACCTCCAAGCCGAGCTGCTCGATCGCTGGTGGCACATCGACCGTCTGCACACGCATGCGCAGGAGTGTCTCATTCTCCCACGTGAGGCGGACGGAGCCAGAGCGTTCATTGTCAGACAGGGCCTGCCGGTTCAGTTCCATCTGCCCAGCCAGCGCCACCGAGCCTAGGTAGGAGGTCTGCGAGTAGCGCAGCGTGAGAAACTCCTGCCAAAGGAAGGCCACCGCCGTCGCCATGGCCGCGATGACCACGGCAATCATGCCGAGGATCGTGAAGCGATTGGCGATCTGAAAGGTGAACTTCATGAGCAGGCGCGTGAGTCAGTGTTTTTCAGACGTGCCGGGCAAATTCCGCCGGCTGGGGCATGGCGGCATACGGGTCAAACGAGCCACCGTGCACCTGCTCATGATGGCCGTGCTCGGGCATATGCGGCTCCGCATGCATTGGTTGATCGACCACGCGGGCGATGGCACGACGGACCGCCGTGCAGAGAATGTCAGGCGTGTAGGGCTTTCCGAGCACGTCATAGAAGCCGATGGCCTGGCAGAGCTCCCGTGCATCCTCCTGGAAGTATCCGCTGCAGGCAATCACGGGCAGCTCGGGATCGATTTGATGCAATTGATCGAGCGCCTCGAAACCGGACAGGCCGCCGGGCATGGTGAGATCGAGCACACAGGCCGCGTAGCGATTGCCATTGGCGAGTGCTTGCATGAGCAATTCGACGGCTTGATCGCCGGAGGAGGCGCAAACAACCTCAAAGCCCTGGGAGGCAAGCACGGCACGGCCTACAGCGAGCACCTGGGGTTCATCGTCGATGACGAGGACCACGCTGGAGGCGAAGGAAGGCTCAGGGGTAATGATGGTGGTGGGTATTTCCATATGTCGAAAAGAGGTTCAGTGGGATCACATGGCGGTGTAGCTGAGGCATTTGATCTCCTCGAGCGAGGTGGAGCCGGAGATGACCTGGGCGAGGCCTTCTTGATAAAGAGACCTGAAGCCCGTCTTGAAGGCCGCGGCGCGCATGGCGCTCATCGGGGCGGCTTCTTCAATGAGGTCTCGCAGCTCGGAATTCATCTCACACAGCTCCATGAGAGCCACACGGCCCGCGTAGCCGGTGCCATGGCACTCATCGCAACCACGAGCCTCGAAGATGGGCGTGGTGAGCGGCTGTGAGATCACCTGCTGCCTGGCCATGAGTTCCTGAATCTCCTGCGAGACGGGCACGGGCTGCTTGCAGTAGCTGCAAAGACGGCGTGCAAGACGCTGCGCCTGCGAAAGAGCGAGCGAGTCCGCCAGGAGGTATTTTTCGACGCCCATGGCAAGCAAACGCGTGACAGCACGCAGCGAGTCATTCGCATGGAGGGTGGTCAGCACCAAGTGGCCGGTGAGCGAGGCATTCACCGCCGCTCCCGCCGTCTCCGCGTCACGAGACTCACCGATCAGAATGATGTCCGGGTCAGCGCGGAGCAGGGCACGGAGGCCGTTGGCGAAATCGAGGCCGCGGGCATTGTTGGTCTGCGTCTGGTTGATGCCCTCGATCTCGTATTCGATGGGGTCTTCGATGGTCTGGATGTTTACCCCATCATCGTTCACGCTGTTGAGCAGGGCATAAAGTGTGGTCGTCTTACCCGAACCCGTGGGCCCCGTTACGAGCACGAGCCCCTGGTCACGGCTCATCGTGCGTGTGAGGATGTCAATCTGGCGCTGGCCGAGGTTGAAGTCCGAAAGACGCTTCACGCCGTCCTGCTTGTCGAGGAAGCGCATGATGAGCTTTTGGAACTCACGACGCGTGGGGACGGCAGCAAGACGCACATCAACGCGACGACGGCCGACGGAAAGGGCCAGACGACCGTCCTGACACTCGGCGCGGCTTTGATTGATGCCCGCCCAGTTTTTAATGAGGGCCACAAAACGGTTATGCAGGCTCTCGGGAGCCGTCATGATCGTCTTCATGGTCCCGTCCATGCGGGCGCGGAAGCGGGTGAAGTTATAAAACTTCTCCAAGTGAAGGTCAGATGCGCGGCAGCGGATGGCGGTGAAGAGCGCCCACTGCACGAGTTCTTCGGCAGAGTGGTTCGGATTCTGCGGATTGACCCGAGCCATGTCCTCCGGCGCGATTTCGACGACGTTCGCATCGTCCGCCACGGTGAGCGTGGCGTTGTCCATTGATGCGACGGCACTCGGATCGAAGGTGGCGCCGGCACGATTGATGGCGTCACGGATCGTGGCCACGTCAGCGAGCACGGGCACGATCTTGATGGCGGCATTGCCCATCGAGAGCCACTCGTCCTCGAACTTGTAGCAGTCTCCCGTCTCGCTCAGCATGAAGCAGACGTGCCTGCCGATGTAGAGAGGATAAACCGCGTGCCGTTCCAACAATGGCAGGGGGAAGAAGGTCTGGCGCTGGGCCTCGGCAGCGCTGAGCGCCAACTGCTTCCCTCCGCTGACGAGGTATTGCAACGCCACGCCCAGATTGCGCTGCATGACGTTGAAGTTCGCGGACTCCAGCTTGTCCGACTTGCTCTTCTGGGCCTCGAAGAAGCCATTCAGCTTGGTCTTTTCCGAATCGTCATACGGATAATTGTCCGTGAGCCACTTGTAGGTTCCCTCGAGTCCCAGTTCGTCGAAACGAGGGGGCTGGAGCTGCTCCATCTCATTGCTTTGTGAGATGGGCATCTGGCCAAAGCGGTTCACCAGGTCCTTGCGGGTGTTTTGATACTGCTCCGCAGTGACCAGGACACGAATGACAAGGAATGAAGGCACGCCCCAAAGGTCGCTCGCCCTCGGATTGTGATGCGCCATGACCAGCAGCGGGCCCAAGGTGGTGACTGGCAGCCACGGATCCGCCACGTAAGGGACGCGACCGAGCTTCCGCACCAGTCTCTCAGCCTCCGGCGAGCAGCTTTCACGCAGAAGCGTGAGCGGGATCATGCCATACTGCAGCGCCATCCCCTCGATCGAGAGAATGGCGGACTGGCGGGCGTCAATTATCGCAGCCGACGGACTACTAGCAGCACCGAAGGATTTCGGAGCGTTGGGGGTCGGGATCTGGAGAACAGCTGGCATGAGGGCGTGTGGGAAAGTGCGGGCGCATGAAGGAGGTCAGCGCCCCGCCATCTGGAAATTCGGGGGAAAGACAAAAGCGGTCGTGAAATCGGTGCCGTCGAAATTCATCTTGATACCCGTGCCCGCGGTGCCCGGGCTGAGCAGCTCGTATCCACGGCCAACCCAGCGGATGCGGTAGTCGGTGGCATTGCTGCTGACGAGCGGGTTGTAACGTGGGTCAAAGTAGGGCGATCCCACTTTGGCCCGGTCGATGTCAGGATTGCGATACTGAATCGTGCGCAGCACCACCATCTCATCGGCACCGCTGGAATCCATGCGGTTAAAAACCATCTCATAATTCTGCTGCGCGAAGGTGTGCAGCGCCCGGTTCAGAGACTCCACCCGGTCCGAGGCAATCACCACCTTAGAGCTGTCCAACAGGGATGGAAATGTGTTCACCGCAATCGTGGCCAGCCCCCCGAGGATGGAGATCACGATGACAAGTTCCGTCATGGAGAAACCCGCTGCTCCACAATAGGAGCCGCGGTGTTTTTTGGGGGAACTGTGCATGGTGCGCGTCATCGTCCGCAGGCCGTCAGTAGAGGATGGTGGTGAGATTGGGGTCCTTTAGCCCGACCTTGGACATGGACAGAATCGATGATGGGAAGGTCACGCTGTAGCCAGAGGGCATAAAGGCTGTCAGCGTGGTCTCCGCGTAGCTGAGATAGGGCAGCAAAAGATTGTATTTGGCCGTCGATGAGGCAGCGGCGGTCCAGTCGGCAGCCGCTTGGGAACGGCCACGCACCTGGATAAAGCTCGCCTGGGCGAGGTTGAGGGCCTCCGCTCGTGCGATGGCCAGATTCTTTTCACTATCTGACCGCATGCGTGCCACCGACGGGATGGCGAGGAAGGCGATGATGCCGATGATCGACACGCAGGCCATCATTTCGACGAGGGAGAACCCCGTCCGGCCACGGCGGGCCGCGGCGGCCGGCAGGGAAGCTGATTGGGTAGGATTCATGAGGTGCAATGGCGGTTGAAAAGGCTATTCGCTGACCAGATCGACCCGCGGAAAGTCACCGCTCTGCCAGGTCGGAAAGGTCAGATACTGCTTCGAGTTCTCCAAGGCGGACGACTTCAGCCGGTCGGTGCTGGTGGTGTAGTCGAGGAAGTGGTCGGCCGTGGTTTGGTCGATGAATCCAGCTCTCGCGTTCGGGTCCGAGGACGAGGGATTTGGGACAAGAAGGTTAAATCGTGCGGAAGTGGTTCCCAGCGCATTGTATGTCGTGCGCACGGACTCGAGGCTGCGCACCTGCGCACTGCTTCCCACGCGAGTCTGGGACATTACCCAGGCGGTCAGTGCACTGTTGAGCGCGGTCTGTTGCTGTCTGGCCATGACACGATTGGCATCTCGGGATGCGTTGCTGAGGGCGGCCACCACCAGCGAGGACATAATACCAATGATGGCAATCGTAAAAATGGCCTCAACGAAGCTGAAACCCCGGGCCCGCACAGCGGTGGACTTTGCATAGGGATGGCAGATGGAGGTTTTCATTTGGTTTAGATGTCCATGAAATAACAATTTCCATAATTATCACATCAAACTAAAACCAGCAAGAGCCAAAACCCGCCTCTTGAGAAGAATTTCATCTCCCTAAGGAGAGATTCAGCGCCTCCGCCGGTTCGATGGCCGATTAAACAGCCATTTTGGCTCCTCGCCGCCTCCAGAGACCAGCCCACACGCCCAGTCCTGTGGCCACAACAGCCCCCAAACCTGCCCAAGGTCCCCAATCCGGCATCTTGCTCATGGGGTGTACTTTGATCCCCTTGGTCACATCACCTGCCAGCAGGAGCATCCACCGGGTGGCATCCGCCGACTGCTCACTCGGTGGCTGCCATAAAAAAACATCGTGCATCCGGCCTTTGGGGACCCTCACTACCAATTCAGGCTCGGGATGGCTCCATTGCCACGAAGCAGTGACCAGCGAATGAACAGCCTCCGCCGGCGGTGGAGGCAGGTTCGGCGGGGCGCAACGAGTCCAATCCGTGTGGAACTCGACAGCAGGGCTGGCCAAACCGTCCAACAATCTCCAGCCATCCCCCACCCGCACTTCCACTGGACTTTTCAGAGCCTCAAGCGCCGCAGCCTGATCTGGGATCATGGGATTGAAGGCATGATCAGCCGTCACCTCCAGTCTTACCACGGCATCAGGAAGCAGGGTAAGTCTGGCCGTCAGAAACTCGATCGCATGCCCAAAAGCACACAGGGGGGCCAAAACGGCTCCCCCTGCGGCGAGAATTCGGATGGATCGCCCAAGGCCCATCACTTTTTCCGGTTCCAGCGCAGGACACGCCCCCACTGGTTCCATTCGGTCTCGAGGATGTTGCCCTCGTTGTCGAAAGTGATGCCGTGAGGGCTGGTGACCACGCCTTGCTGCCAATCTTTCGGCTCGATTTTGGGGGTGTTGGTCAGCTTCGGAGCAGTCCCGAGATCCGCCACACGCTTGTTTTCCTTGTCCCAGACGCTCACGTTACCAGCGATCTCCGCCACGCACATCAGCTCGCCATGGAAGCTGGCCGAAGAAGGATTCCGCATTTCGGTGGCGATCTCGCCAATGAACTTTCCGTCGAGATCGGTGTGAAGCATGCGCTTGTGACCGCGATCGCAAATCATCACGCGAGCCGGCTCAAAACGGCGGTCGATGAAAATTTTGTGAGCGTTCGCCAGCTTCAAGGGTTCGCCGGGACCTCCGAAAACGGCCTTGAACTTACCCTCGCGGCTGAAAACGAAGATGTGGCTTTGGCCGTAGCCATCGACGACATAGATGTCACCGTTCGGAGCCACATCGCAATTCGTGAGCTTCAGCCCCTTGCCAATCTTGTCGGCCGGAAACTCGCTCGTTGGGATGGTCATGAGCACTTTGCCATCCAAATCGCACTTGAGGACCTTTTGCTCACCAAGCACCGCGGCGAAAATAAACTCCCCGTCGCCGTCCTTGCGAATGACAAAGCCATGAAGCGACTGGGGCAATGGGAGAGCCTTGATGAACTTCCCGTCCGTTCCATAAACTTGAACGCCCGCATTGGCCTCCTGGACGCTCACGTAGATCTTGCCTGAGGAATCGACAGCGATCTCGCCATGGCCGTTGCCGATGGTTTCCTTGCCGGGAGGCGGAGTAATGAAGTTGGGAACGAACTCGTAGGCTACTTCAGCGGCAGCGCCGCCCGCAAGTGCCACGACCGAAAGGAGGGTAAGGATAGATTTGGTCATGCGAAGACCAATACAAACGAGACAAAAGTCAGGCGTCAATCAATCACATCCACGATGGCTATTTTATTCCGCGTCGGGAGCAGAGTGAATTAAACCTTTAATCTCGCGATTTTAACTACGCCACAGGCGGCGAAATCAAGGAAGTACGAGCTGTGTTCCTTCTGCCGCCTGTTTTCTCAGCTTTTGACCATTGAACATATACTCTACAGTCAAAATGTTTTTGGGCGTCGTCTGTGCTTGTGCAACCGCAACGCCAACTCCTACCGTGTTCCCTTGATCATCCGTAGAGCTTACTCCAACTCCCACTCCAACTGCTGTTGTCACGGTTCCTTGGGCTTTCGCTGCATCACTTAACTCATCCGACACAAAAATACTCACCGGTGCACTTATCACACTGGAAGGAATGAGCTTTTGCAGGCGGTTTTTCACATTGCGCGGCTGATTACCTGGGAGTGTGTATCTGGCGCTAATTAGCTCGATCACCCCTGGCTGAAAGGTAACGGGAACGGTCGCTCCAGCGGCAGCAGATGTGCCAAAATTACTGCCACCTTGCTGAACAGAAGTCTGGATTGCCATCGCCTCGCTTGTAGCAGGCCTTTTCGACAAGATTTGCATTGCCTCCTCAAGACTGGCGTCCCGTGCTTTTTGATCTAGCATTTTTGCACCAAAGGTGCCACCTGCCGGATTCGCCAAGCACCAATCCCGCGTGGCGATTGCTTGCCGGCACAACGCGATCGGCTGCTTGGACAGCTCCGCTATTCTAAGCGCTTCAATCTCCTGATTTCTTAAAGTAGCTGCAGTGCGGTTCCCTGACTTCCTCTGCATTTCCGCAGCTGCCTCAGCTTCGGGATTTGCCTCCCCAAAACGCGCACGAATCTCGGGAGGCAACTGTGAAAGAGGTATCGTGGCAAACCCATCCGCGTGAATAACTTTAATCTCAACCGGAGTTGACTTGGTGACTTTTGCTTGGCGGTATGTTTTGCCGTCTAACGTTTTCAATTCTGGGAATTCCTCGGCGGCCCGCAGGAAAAATGACTGTGCGAGCAAAACAGCGACTATGATTACTCTTTTCATATAAATGCCGATTTTATTCACGCTGATTGTTTAGCAAACGAATTCTCAGCCACACATGTGCGGAATCGTTCTTGGAGGCGCTCACTTCTTCACCACATACCCACCCAATGCAAGGGCACCGAGGATGCCTGAGCGACCTTTCAGGCCGGGCGAAACGATGAAGTCATCCAGTTCGCGGTTCATTTGAGGCACGCGGAGATAGCCGTTCATGACCTGGCTGAACTTCCCGCGGATGAGCGGGAGGATGTGGGGCTGCTCCATTACGCCACCCCCGAGGATGATGCGGCGCGGGCAAAGCGTGAGCGTGATGTTCGCGAGGGCGTGGGCCATTACATCGGCGGTCTCTTCCCAAGCGGGATGGTCATCGGGCAGGGAGTCAGCCCTCACGCCCCAGCGCACGGCAAGGGCCGCGCCGCTCACATAGCCCTCAACACAGCTTTTGTGGAAGGGGCAGTGGCAGATGGCCTGCACCGCTTTGGAATTTTGCGGCGGCGGGACCATGAGATGGCCAATTTCAGGGTGCAGCAGGCCATGCAGGAGCTGGCCGTGTACGAGCACGCCTCCACCGACTCCCGTGCCCACGGTGATGTAAACAAGCGGATCGATGTCCTTGCCCGCTCCCCATAGATACTCGCCGAGCACAGCGGCATTCACGTCCGTGTCAAAGGCCACCGGCACGTGGTAGCGGCTTTGCAGCATGTTCACGATGTCCACATACTGCCAGCCCGGCTTCGGCGTGGTGGTGATGTAACCATAGGTCTCGCTGTTTTTGTCGAGATCGACGGGGCCGAATGAGCCCACACCGATGGCCGCAAAAGGACCATGCTTGGACTTTGCCATCGCGAGGTAGCGGCAAACCTCCGCCAAGGTCTCCTCCGGAGTGGTCGTGGGAATGCGGGCGATATCTCGGAGGTCGTTAGGGCCAGTCCCCACCGCACAGACGAACTTCGTCCCTCCCGCCTCGATGGCGGCGATCAATGGCGGGTTGTCGCTGTTCATGTCACGAGCCCTTGCGCACGGCGGCTGAGTCATGGATGCCCAGGCTGGCGTAGATCTCGCGTGTCGCGTGGGATTTGTTCAGCGTGTAAAAGTGGATGCCGTCCACGCCGTGATCGAGCAGGTCAAGGCACTGCTCCGTGGCGTAATGAATGCCCACTTTCTGCACGGCATCTTCATCTCCCCCACAGCGCTGGATGGCACGGAGGAGCTTCGCGGGATAGCGGGCTCCGGCGGCCAGTTCCGCCATGCGACGCATGCCTGAGGCACTGGTGATGGGCATCACGCCCGCGATGATCGGCACATGAATGCCCGCCAGCCGGCAGCGGGCACGGAAATCGTAAAAGTCGTGGTTATCGAAGAACAACTGCGTGCAGATGTAGTCCGCCCCAGCATCCACCTTGGCCTTCAGATAGTCCATTTCAAGCACGCGGTTCGGCGTGCTGGGATGGCCTTCGGGGAAACCGGCCACGCCGATGCCGAATCCACGCTTGTCAGGGTGCCCGCCCTTCTCGTTGAACTTCTTGATGAAGGCCACGAGGTCTGCAGCGTGCTGGAAGGCGTCCTTCGTGCGGTCGTAACCGGTGAGATTCTTCGGCGGATCGCCGCCCAGAGCCAAAATGTTGCTCACGCCAGCCTCGGCATAGCGTTCGAGGATGGCAGCCACATCCGCCTCACTATGGCACACGCAGGTGAGATGCGGCACCGGGTCGAGCGAGGTGGTCTTCTTGATGCGCACCACCAGATCATGGGTGAGCTCGCGGGTGGAGCCGCCGGCACCGTAGGTCACGCTGACAAACGCCGGTTTGTAGGCTTCCAGTTCGCCGATGGTGGCAAAAAGGGCCTCCGAAGCCTCGGCGGACTTGGGTGGGAAAAACTCAAACGAGAGCGTTGGCTTCTGGTCCTTGAGAATGTCAGCAATGTGCATGCAGTGGGTCGGGAAAAGTGGCCCATTCAACCACGCTTCAGCCTTTTGCATAGCGTCGAGTTGCGAAAACAGCCCGCAGCATACCTTTAGGCCTTCCCTCCCTCACCATGCCCATCTACGAGTTCTACTGCCCGGACAATAACAAGCTCTACTCCTTCCTCGCCCGCAGCCTTTCCATGAAGGACAAGCTGCCACGCTGCCCGGACGGCGAGGGGCTCCGCATGGAGCGGCGCGTGTCACGCTTCGCCGTGATCGGCAAGGCCAAGGAAGACACCGCGGATGATCCCTTTGCGGGCATCGACGAGTCCAAAATGGATGCCTTCATGGCCGAGATGGAGCGGGACATGGGCGGCCTCGACGAGGAAAACCCCGATCCCCGCCAGCTCGGGCATTTCATGCGCAAGATGACCGATGTCATGGGGGACAAAACACCGCCCGAACTCCGCGAAATGGTCCGCCGTCTGGAGGCGGGCGAGGACCCGGAGAAGCTGGAAGAGCAATTCGGCGGCATGGACGAAGGCGAGGCCGGTGATGCCATGTTCTCGCAACTCGTCGCCCGGGTGAAAGCGTCACGAAAAGAACCCGTGCGCGATCCCAAGCTCTACGAAATGCGGGATTTCGTCACCGATTGACCGCCTCTCAGGCCTTGGGGGCCGTCTTCCAGTTCAGCCAGGCACGGCGATAAGTGAAGGCCATCGCCATCACCCCTGCGAAGAGCATCATGGCCCGCCCCGGCTCCGGCACCGGGAGCACATGTGCTGCTGTGGCGTCCGCCTTTACCCATGTCAGTCCATCAGCCACAGCCGCAGGCTCGGCGGCTGGTGCCACCAGCACGGCGAAGGCAAGGCAAAGAAGCCAATAGAGGATGGAGCGGCCTGTCATGGTTGAAGGTTGATTTGGTTGGGAATAAGTAACTTTTAGCAAGGCGGCCGTTCAATCGACAAGACTTATTTTCGAAAACGAATAACACAATTGACCAAGCCACCGTCTTCCCCTGCCCTTCCCCCCGCCCAATCGCCTCAAGCCCGCTCCACCCAGCGGTAGGCCGCCCGGGAGTTCCCTGAGAAATACTTCTGCCGTGCCTCGGTGCCCTTGCTCGTGAAGAACTCGTCCACGATGCGGAACACCACATCGTAACCCGCCCCTTTGTCTGACACAGGCCAGTTGCTCCCATAAATCAGACGATCCGGGCCAAAGTGCTCCCATAGATGCTCCAGCACTGGCAGGTAATAGGCGGTGTCCTTCGGCGCTTGTCCTTCCGGGCATTTCACCTGCTCCACCAGGGCCGAGACCTTCATGAAGACATTCGGCCGGCGGGCGATTTCCATGATCGCAGGCTTCCACTCTGGTCGCAGGGCCTGCGGATCACCGGAGGCCCCGAGGTGGTTGATCACGATGCGCAGGTCCGGCACCTCGGCGGCCAGTTTCGTCGCCGCGGGCAGGCCCGTGCAGGGACCGTTGAGGTCCAGTTCCAGCCCCAGTTCCGCCAAAAGCCTCGCTCCGGCCTTCACCGCGTCCTTTTTGGACTCATCGACCAAATGACTGCTGCCCCAGCGAATACCGCGGAACACCGGATTCTTCGCAAAACGCCTCACATGGCCTTCAAAGTTCGCTCCGGGGTCCACATGCCCCACAAAGCCCACGATCGACTTCTCCGTCGCCGCGAGGTCGAGGATCCATTGATTGTCCTCCACCCAGGCGCTGGCCTCCACGACCACCGTTTCACGGCAGCCATGGGGCGCGGCGAGCGCCAGCCAGTCAGCGGGAAGCACCTTCCGGTAGAGCTTGGTCCCCTTCCCCGGCCATGGCACGCCTTGGGGCCGCGTCGGGTCATAGAAATGCGTGTGCGTGTCGATCACACGCAAAGAAGAAGCCTCCACCGCGGGAGCGATGGAGGGCAAAACGGCGGCCGAGGCAGTTTGGAGAAAATGGCGGCGCTTCATGGGCATCGCTTAAACGCCCGCGCCGCCATGCTTTTCCCGTTTTGATTACGCGATGTGCTCGCCCTTCAGCACGTCATCGAGCGTCTGACGCTCGCGGACGACCGTGGCCTTGCTGCCTTCGACGAGGATTTCGGCGGGGAGCGGACGCGTGTTGTAGTTCGAAGCCATCGTGAAGCCGTAGGCACCGGCACTCATCACCGCGAGCACGTCACCAGCCTGCACCGGGGCGATGTCGCGATTCTGCGCGAGGAAGTCGCCGCTCTCGCAAATCGGCCCGACGACATCGGCGAGCTCCGTTTGGTCGTTCGCAGGCTTGTTCACGGGCACGATCTGATGCCAGCCTTCATAAAGCGTCGGGCGGATGAGGTCGTTCATGCCCGCGTCCACGATCTTGAAGGTCTTCGCGCTGCCGCGTTTCTCATAAAGCACGCTCGTGAGCAGCACGCCGGCATTGCCCACCATGAAGCGGCCGGGCTCGCACAGGATGCGCAGGCCGAGCGGCTGGAGCAGCGGGACCACCGCCTCGGCGTAGGCCTGCACGGTCAGCGGATGCACCTCGTTGTTCGACTCCCACCAGGTGGAGGCGCCGGAGTCCAGGCTCTGCTTGTAATTGATGCCGATGCCGCCGCCGATGCTGAAGAACTGGATGCCGTAGAGGCGCTGAATGTCCTTCACCATCGGGATCACCTTCTCCACGGCCTCGCGGAACGGGGTCACACTGGTGAGCTGCGAGCCGATGTGCATCTGCACGCCGCGGATCTCGAGGTGCGGGCACTCCTTCGCCGCGCGGGCATACACATCGAGCACCTGGTCGAAGTCGATGCCGAACTTGTTCTCGCTCTTGCCGGTGGTGATCTTCGCATGCGTATGCGCGTCCACGTTCGGGTTCACGCGCACGGCCACCGGGGCCTTCTTGCCCAGCTCACCGGCCACCTGGTTGATGTAGCGCAGCTCCGCCTCGGACTCGGCGTTGAAGCAGTAGATGCCCTTCTCCAGCGCGAACTCGATCTCGGCGCGGGTCTTGCCCACACCGGCAAAGGTGCACTTCGCCGGATCGCCACCCGCTTTGATCACGCGGTAAAGCTCGCCCGCGGAGACAATGTCAAAGCCGCCGCCGAGCTTCGCGATGGTGCTGAGCACAGCGAGGTTCGAATTCGCCTTCACCGCGTAGCAGACGAGGTGGTCGAGCGGGTCGAGCGCGGCGTCCAGGCGCTGGAAGTGGCTGGTGATGGTGCCTTTGCTGTAAACGTAAAGCGGCGTGCCGTGCTTCGCGGCCAGGGAGCCGAGGTCGGTGTCTTCGCAGTGGAGGCGGTCGTTTTGGTAATGGAACAGGTGCATGCGGGCCGCTCTCATAGGCGGATGCGGGGGATGCGCAAGCTGCTGACTATTTGCCACCCGTCACCACCACCAGCCGCTCGCTGCTGAAGATCTCCGTGAACCACTGCTTCGCCGCACGGAAGCCGCGGACGAGGGCGTTGTCGATCACTTCGCGGCAGCCGAGGTGCGTGGCGAGTGCTTCCTCTACCCCACGGTAGCGTGGCAGCAGCACCAGCAGGCTTCGCGGGCGGCTATTGGCATCTGACCGCAGCGCCAGCGAGGGATTCACGAGGCCTTTGCACATCACGAGACTGCTTTCCTCCAGCGGAAGGCTGCGTTTGGGGCCGAGGAATCCGGTGCGCCACTCAAAGCGAGGGCGTCCGAGCTCATCGAGCACCACCACGCCTCGCGTGCGCACCGGCACACCGCTCGTGCGACGAGCCAGAAAGGCCTTCGCGCCTTGCTTGGCCTCTTCGGCACTCGCGCGACGGTCCAGGATCAAATCGCGGCCCATCAGCATGCCGAAAATCATGAGCCGCAGCGACCATCCGGCCATCAAGGCACCGATGGCGATGAGCACCAGCGCCACTGCCGCACCGAGCCAGGGATGAATCGCGGCACTGGCGGCCACCACGGCGAGGATGCCCAGCTTCAGCAGCTTCAAGCCCGTATCGACGAGGCCAAAAGGCGAGAAGGCGATCAGCACGTTGATGGCATGCGAGCTCAGCCACACGATCAGAAAAGCTGCCACCGCCACGGGCACCGTCACCCAGGGCGAGTGCATCGCCGAGTCCGCGATGGAGGCCATCGGCAGCATCGCCACGCCGGACGCGGCCTCACGTTGAATACGGTCCACCTGGGACATCGCGATAGCCACCAGCGGCACAAAGGCCGTGCTTGCCATGAGGGCGCTGGCCTTGTTTTCGAACAGCTCCAGCCAGTCGAGCGGCTTCTTCGCAATCGCCGGCACCATCGCGCCGAGGATGTCCTTCATCAGGCAGAGCGTGATCAGGCCCAAGCCGATGCCCCAGGCCACCGGCTGGCAATACCACGGCAGCTTGTCCCGCTGAAACTCCTCCGTCTTCAGCCACGTCCACGCCCCGATCACACTAACACCGAGCAGCGGGCTCACCGCCACGCCCGTGATCTCCGAGATGCCTTCCGCGATGCCCACGCCCGGCAGCCTGGCATCATTCACGCCGAGTGCACTCACGGCCGCGGAGGTCGCGGCATTCAAAGGATCAGCCCCAGGAGCCTCCTGCGCCATCAACGAGCCGCAGACGAGCCAGAGCAGGCAGAAAAAGAATCGTGCATTCATGAGGGGAAGAAGCCGGTGGTTGGGAAAACGGCCTGGTCTCATCATGCACCCGAAACTAACCGTCAGTTCCACTTTTTCAGGAAAATCGCATCGGGAGCAGAGCGCTTCAGTTTCGCGGCCAACAGGAGAGCAGAAAACAGTTCGCCCGCTCTCTGGAGCGTGATGCAGCCCTCTGGACCGCTTAGTGAAATGAGAGAGTTACCTTGTTGCGCTGCAACAGGGCAACTTTACTCAAATCGGGCTGACGCCCGAACCACTTTTTGCTTTCCTCTTCTCCCGCTCCTCAGGCTCAGAGGCCAAGGAGGAGGCTGGAGGTGCCGTCGTCGAAGATGACGTGGATGAGGAGGCGGCCGGTGGCGTCGATGCAGCGGGTTTCGTATTTGCGGTCGTCGGTGGTGGATCCGGGGAGAGAGATCTGGGAGACGATCTTGTTGCCTTCACTGGTGGCGAGAGTCTCGCCGACTCGCATGACGAGGCTGAGGGGGCCGCCGCCGGAGGCCTGCTTCCAGATGCCGTAGTTGCCGGCGCTGGTGGAGGCGGTGAAGGCGATCTGGTTGCCATCGCCAATGACGGGGTGGTCGAAGTTGGTGAAGGTCTCGCCCGCGAAGCCGGGCGCATTGTCGCCAGCTTTGGCGATGATCTGCATGGTGCCGCTGGTGCTGCCCATGATGGCACGGGACTCGCCCGGGCCGCCAGTGAGGGTGACACGCATGGTAATAGCACCGGAATCGCTACTGAAAGGACTCCAGACGCTGCCGATGGTGCGACCGACGGGGATGGTGGCGTTTTGCGCATTGGTATCGCCAGTGCGGACGACGGGGAGGAGATTGCCAAAGGTGCCTGCCCAGACGCCCTGGCCGCGGGTGCCGGTGGCGTTGTCACCATTCAAGTTGAGGAAGCAGCGGATGGCCATTCCACCATCGTAAAGGGTGGGGCGCTCGAAGGAATTGAAGGTGGCGCCGCTGGTGCCGGGGGCGGTGCTGCCGGAGCGGGCCTCGAGGGTGACGCCGGAGGTGCCGACGGGGGTGGTGCGCACGCGGCTGTAGATGCCTTGGACGAGGCTGCTGCCGACACGCTCCCAGCCGATGAAGCCAAGGTCACCATTGGTGCTGAGGCGAGGATCGCTGGAGTTCCCATCGAGGGAGCTCCAAGTGCCGCCGCCGGGGCCGGTGACGCCCTCCTCGGCGACGACAGTGAGCTGGGCGGGGAAACCGCCGCTGGCATCGAGGTGGAGGATGGCGGTGCCGGAGCTCAGGCGTGCATTGAGCGCGGCGGTGCTGACATTTGAGGCGGCGGCGGCGCTGCTACTGCGGAAGGTTTTTGCTCCAACGACGGGGGCGCCTTCCCGCAGGAGGAGGCGGAGGCTGCCGCCCATTTCGCTCCAGAGGCCGTAGTTGGTGCTGGGGGTGACCGCGGGGGCACCGGTGCCGAGGCGCAGGCCGCCGAAGAAGGTAAGGAGGCCGTTCGGACTGACGGCGGGGTTGAGCGGCAGGATGTCGTAGAAAGCACCGTCACTGTCGGGCGCGATGCTGCCGCTGCGGGCTTTGAGACGCGTATCCGTGCCGTCGTAACGCCAGATGCCCTGGAAGTCAGCCGTTGTGACCGGGGGCGTGCCGGAGCCGAGTTCCAAATGGCCGCGGAAGGCGATGTGACCATTGCTGGAGAGGACGGCACCGCTGCGGATGGACTCCCAGCGCCCGACGGAGCCGCTGGCATCGGCATTCGGTGCGCTGCTGCTGGGCGAGGCACCACCGGCGACGCCGATGAAGATGGGCGTGAGCGGCGGGCGGCGCAGGACGACGTCATTTCCATCCCCACCGATGTAGGTGAGGACGCGGGAGACGGCATTGAAGAGGATGTTCACCCCTTCGGGGAGGGTGTTGAAGGTGCCGCTGACGGCATCCACCGCGTCATTGCTGATGAGGGTGAATGCATCATCGAGGAGCACGGTGCGGCTGCCGCCGAGGCTCAAGGTGGCGCCGCCGAGGGTGACGATGCCATTGACGACCCACTGGTCGTGCTGGGTGCCTGGGGTGAGCCCGTCAATCTCGAGCGGGAGTGTGTCATTGGCATCGAGAGTGAAGCTGCCATTGACGACGATCTGGGCGGTGCTGGTGCCGGCGGCAGTGAGAGTGATAGCCTTGGCGGCGGCAGTGACGCTCTCGGTGTAGGTGCCAGCACTAACCTGGACGGTATCGCCAGAGAGGGCGTAATCGATACCGGACTGGATCGTGGGCGCGTAGCCCACGATGACAGCGGCGCGGAGGATGGTGACCGGATTTCCCGTGAAGCCGTCGAAGTAGCTCAGGTTCGCGTTCACCGCGGCAACCTGGTTGGCGTTCATCCCGGTCATGTCGGCGGTGACCGTGCTCGTGCCCTTCCGTGTCATGAAGCTGGTCAGCACGGTGGTGGCGGTGCTGTCCGTCGGGATCGTGCCGGCCGAAATGGTGAAGGTGCCTGCGAAGGTGACGTTCTTCGTGATCTCGGTGGTCAGGACCAGCGGATAGCCGTCCTCCACATTGACGACATCTCCCACGCTGGCCGCGGTGATGCCACGATCGAGGCTGCCGGTGGCGCTGACGAAGACATGCCCCATTTTCACGCGAACGAGCCCGAGAGCCGTGTCATCCAACTTGTGCGTGATCTTGTCCTCGATGTCGAAGAGAGCAGCTTGGGCCGCCGTGGCGCCGTTGGCTGTGTCAAACGTGCTCAACGTGGCGTCCAAGCCATTCGGCGTGCCAACGAGGGTGATGTAATCACCCGTCTGTCCGCTGAAGGCGAGATCAGAGAGGGCTCCACCGACGATGTTGTTATAGTCCGGCTGGGCAAAGCTGGCCGGGCGTGTGATGTGGAGACCGATGGCACCGCCGGTGATGGTGCTGCCAGAGCCGATGGCGAGTTGCACGTTGCGCTTGTTGAGCAGCGGCGCGGGGTTGGAGGTCGTCCAGGTGGCATCGTCGATCAGACGCAAGCCTGTACCACCCGCATTCAGGCTGAACGCGACTCCGGAGACCGCCGCATGAGCCCCGATGGCCGCGGTGCCGAAGTTCGTCGCCGGATCAGTGTCCCGGTTCTTGAGCATGATGCCGATGTTGACGTTCGAAACGGAGCCGCCGGAGATCTGGCCAAAGTGGTCGGTGCCGACCGAGTCCCGGTTGTTGTCCACATAGAAGAGCCAGTAGCCGTAGCCATTGGATGTCGGCTCAAGAGCCGCCCCGTCGATGACGTTGCCCGTCGCGGTCCACCACTCGGGCGTCACCACCTGCGGCAGGTTCGGCTGGTTGGTGAAGTTTTGCGGTGCCGAGACGGTGGAATACATGATCCCATACCAAGCGGTGCGGTTCTGCGGCGTCGGAGCCATCGCCGTGGCGGCCGGGGCGACGGTGATCGTGTTGTTCACCAAGGCGTAGGGCGATGCATGGAACAGGTTCGTCCAGATGCCGGCAAAGCGTGCCGAGATGGTGTTCCCCTGGATCACGCGATCAGCCGCGCTGCCCGCGTCCGAGATGCGGAACGAGCTGAACGCGATGCCGTTGTCCGCGTTGGAGACCGTGTTGTTGGTGATCTTGGCATACATGCTGTTGCCAAGGCGGATGCCCGTGCCGGTCATGTCCTGCACGAGGTTGTCATCAAGCAGGATGTTGGAGGAACGCACGGCCGGGGCTCCCGAGGCAAAATAGTTGGTCGTCTGCTCGATACGCAGACCGTTGACCGCGTTCTTGGCGATGTTCTTGGAGATCGTGATGCCGTTCACGCCGTTGGCGTTGAGGAACACGCAGCGGGCCGCGTCAATCGAGGTGCCCAGCGGGCCACCGAGGCCAACGCCGGAGTCGGCCAGCGCGGTGTTGTCGCCATCCACGGTGAAGCCGCGGAACAAGACACCCGATGAGGTGATCGTCACCACGGCTCCTGTCGAGGTGTTCGTGGAGGGCGGCACGATGACCGCCTCCGCCACTCGTGCGCCACCATTGGGCGATACGTTCCAGTTCGGGCCGCGCACATCCACCGCCTGGGAGATGGTCACGCTCTCGGCGTAGGTGCCGGCCTCCACGTTCACCACGCCGCTAGTGGCAGCGGTCGTCACGCCTTCCTGGATACGAGCCACAACGCCTGACTGGCCACCCGATGTGGTGACCGTGACGTCGGAGAAGTCGCCCTGGAAACCGACTGTGGCCGGGGTGACATCGGCACCGGTGGTCAGGAATGGCGTAAAATCGATGGCACCTGTGCCCGGCACCAATGAAGTGGCGATCGTCGCACCACTGGCCGCCCCCCACCAGTTGCCGCTGGCGTTGATGGTCGTGCCAACAGGTGGCGTGTCGAGTTGCAGCTTCGATCCTGCCACACCGCTGAAGTCGTTACCCGTCACGGTGATGTTCGTCCCGTAGCTGAAAACAGTCATCCCCGCGCCACCCGAACTGAACTTGTTGTTCCTCACCACCGCGCCAGCCGTGCCAACAGTAGGTGAAGGACCGCCCAGGTAGAGCACATCACCACCCGCATCCACGCGTGAGAACTCGTTGTTCTCGATGACCGTTGTCGCCGACGGATGCCAGATCAGAACGTTACGCTGGCCGGTCATGCCTTGGAACGTGTTCCCCGAAATCGTGAAATTGGCAGACCACTGCTGCATGATGATACCATTGAACCCAGACCCGCCTCCAGCGGCCTTGAACTGGTTGTGGCTAATGGCACCTGAAATGAAACTGCTGCCCGAGCTCACCGAACCGGATCCCCCAAGCCAGATGTAGCGCTTGGTGCCCGCGGCAGCGCTGGTGAGCTCCAGAACGTTGTTGCGGATCGTGCTGGCCGTGTCCTGTCCCTTGGCCCAGACCAGCCTGCCATTGGAACTGCTGCTGTAGTCGGCACCCACCAGCCTGAAGCCATCCAACGCGTAGCTGGTGACATTGGCCTCCACGGTGATCAGCGGCGCATTGGACGCTGCGGTGATGACAGCCTCCGCCACACGCGTGCCGGCCGCGTCGTTCAATCCCGCATTGGGTCCCACAAGACTGATGTTCTTGCCATTGATCGTCACGTTCTCCGTGTAGGTGCCGGCACTGACTTGGACGGTATCGCCCGAGAGGGCGTAATCGATGCCGGACTGGATCGTGGGCGTGTAGCCCACGATGACAGCGGCGCGGAGGATGGTGACAGGAGCGCCTGTAAACCCATTGAAGAAGCTCAGGTTCGCGTTCACCGCCGCAATCTGGTTGGCGTTCATCCCGGTCATGTCGGCGGTGACCGTGCTCGTGCCCTTCCGCGTCATGAAGCTGGTCAGCACGGTGGTGGCAGTGGTGTCCGTCGGGATATTGGCCGAGGTGATGCTGAAAGTGCCGGCGAAGGTGACGTTCTTGGTGATTTCGGTGGTCAGGACCAGCGGATAGCCGTCCTCGACATTGACGACATCTCCCACGCTGGCCGCGGTGATGCCACGGTCGAGGCTGCCGGTGGCGCTGACGAAGACATGCCCCGTTTTGACCCGGACGAGCCCGAGAGCCGTATCATCCAGCTTGTGGGTGATCTTGTCCTCAATGTCGAAGAGGGCGGCCTGGACGGCGGTGGCTCCATTCAAGGTGTCAAAGGTGCTGGAGGTGCCATCAAGGCCATTCGGCGTGCCAACGAGGGTGATGTAATCACCCGTCTGTCCGCTGAAGGCGAGATCAGAGAGGGCTCCACCGACGATGTTGTTATAGTCCGGCTGGGCAAAGCTGGCCGGGCGTGTGACGTGGAGGCCGATGGCACCGCCGGTGATGGTGCTGCCAGAGCCGATGGCGAGTTGCACGTTACGCTTGTTGAGCAGCGGCGCGGGGTTGGAGGTCGTCCAAGTGGCATCGTCGATCAGGCGGAAGCCGGAGCCGGCCGCATTCAGGCTGAACGCCACGCCAGAGACCGCCGCATGAGCCCCGATGGCCGCGGTGCCGAAGTTCGTCGCCGGATCAGTGTCCCGGTTCTTGAGCATGATGCCGATGTTGACGTTCGAAACGGAGCCGCCGGAGATCTGGCCGAAGTGGTCGGTGCCCACGGAGTCCCGATTGTTGTCCACATAAAAGAGCCAGTAGCCGTAGCCAGTGGATGTCGGCTCAAGAGCCGCCCCGTCGATGACGTTGCCCGTCGCGGTCCACCACTCGGGCGTCACCACCTGCGGCAGGTTGGTCTGGTTGGTGAAGTTTTGCGGTGCCGAGACAGTGGAATACATGATCCCATACCAAGCGGTGCGGTTCTGCGGCGTCGGAGCCATCGCCGTGGCGGCCGGGGCGACGCTGATCGTGTTGTTCACCAACGCGTAAGGCGATGCATGGAACAGGTTCGTCCAGATGCCGGCAAAGCGTGCCGAGATGGTGTTCCCCTGGATCACGCGATCAGCCGCGCTGCCCGCGTCCGAGATTCGGAAGGAGCTGAACGCGATGCCGTTGTCCGCGTTGGAGACCGTGTTGTTGGTGATCTTGGCATACATGCTGTTGCCCAGGCGGATGCCCGTGCCGGTCATGTCCTGCACGAGGTTGTCATCAAGCAGGATGTTCGTCGAGCGGACCGCTCCGGCGGGACCACCGGAGGCGAAGTAATTGGTCGTCTGCTCGATGCGCAGGCCGTTGACCGCGTTCTTGGCAATGTTTTTGGAAATGGTGATGCCGTTGACGCCATTCGCATTGAGGAACACGCAGCGGGCCGCGTCGATGGAGGTGCCCAGCGGGCCACCGAGACCGACGCCGGAGTCGGCCAGCGCGGTGTTGTCACCATCCACGGTGAAGCCGCGGAACAAGACACCCGATGAGGTGATCGTCACCACGGCTCCCGTCGAGGCGTTGGTGGAGGGCGGGACGATGACTGCCTCCGCCACTCGTGCGCCGCCATTGGGCGAGACGTTCCAGTTTGGGCCGCGCACGTCCACTGCCTGGGAGAGGGTCACGCTCTCAGCATAGGTGCCGCTGTCCACATTCACCACGCCATTGGCGACTGCTGTGCTCGCTCCTTCGTGGATGCGCCCCGCAGCGCCCGACTGCGGGCTGGCACTGACGACACGCAAGACAGTGCGGTCCGGCTGGAAGCCGGGTGTGACGAGGTCGGAATCGACGCCGCTGAGAATGAGCGGTGTGTAGTCCACCGAGGTCGCCGCGCTGCCCGTGATGTCATACGGATAAGGAGCGCCCTGCGGCACCGCAGGCCCCGGGTAGTTGAAGACCGGCGGGAAGGTGCCATTGATGGTCGAGGCGGTGATGACGGGGCTGCTGTTGCCCCACCAGTTCGCAGAGGCATTGACGGTGGAGCCGGAGTTGTTCTCCACCTGCACGCCGTAGTTGCCGCTGATGTTGTTGCGCGACAGCGTGAAGCCGGCGTCGATGGCAGTGGCCGCATTGAAGAGCACGCCGAAGGTCTTGTTGTTGGTGATGTTGTTTTCGGTGATGATGTAGGCACCGTAGCCGGAGCCGTCCGGCAGCAGGAAGCCGGTGCGGTTGTCGTCGATGGTGTTCCGCGTGATGGTGGCATCGCTGTTGCCGCCATTGAGGTAGATGGCGGTGCGATTGCCGGTGAAGATGCAATTGCGCACCACGCTGCCGGTGGCGCCGGTGGTGATGGTCAGGCCGGTGTTGTTTTCCCCGCCACCAAGTTGGCGGGTGATGGTGAAGCCGTCGATGACCTGGTTGCTGCCGAGCAGAACCGTCTCATTCGCACCGCCAAGCACGCCCTGGATGATCGTCGTGGACGCTCCGGCACCCTGAAGAGTGAGGGCTTTGTTGACGTCCACATCCTCCACATACGTGCCAGCACCGACGGACACCGTGATGCCTGCGACAGCGACATTGATACCGTCTTGGATCTGGCCTGGCGCTGCCACAGTGACTGACGTGGCCACGCTGCCGGTCACCGCATTGGTGACAGCCGCATTCAACGCGATCGTTTTGGCGTTCAGCGTTGTCGTGCCGGAGACCGTGGTGGTGCCCGAAACGGTGATGGTATCGCCCGCCTCGGTGCCGGTCGTCACGGTGAGGCTGGAATTGAGGTGGGCATTGTCCATGCTGGTGAGCGTGATGGCATCGGTGCCCGCGACGCCGGTGGTGTCGATGACAATGGAACTGCTGCGCACGCGGGCGTTTTCAAAGCCCACGCCGCCGGAGGTGCCTGAAATGACTGTCGCGGGCGTGGTGCCGTCGATGAGGAAGCCATTCGCCAGATCGACGACATCATTCGCGCCGGGCAGGCTCAACGTGAGGGCCACTCCCACGAAGTCCACGGGCTCGAGCCCGGTGAAGACCACCGTGCTGCCGCCGACGGTGATGGTGCCATTGCCATTCGTCACCACATCTGGCGAGTAAACGACCGTCTGGCCATTGCCCACCACGCGGAGGCCGTCATTGCCGCTGCCGCCATTGAAGGTGATGCCGCCCGGCGGCACAGGATTCCCCGCCGTGAAGTCGAGTGTGAGCACATCATCGCCACCCGTGCCCTGGAAGACAATGCTGCCCGTGAGGCTGGCGAGCGGGATCTCGATGGTGTTTGGATCAATCTGCACGGCACCCGGGCCCGCGAAGAGAGGGTTGTTCGGATCGCTCAGGCGTAGATTGGGACCATTGATGACGAGCGTGACGGAGTCATTGCTGGTGCCGCTGCCGCTCGGGCTTTCGATGACGAGATTCGGACCGACCACGCTCACGCCGAGGATGGTGAGCATGACATCATTGCCATCACCACCGGTGTAGCTGATCTGCGCAGGAAGCCCGGAACCGATGAAATTCGGGATCGTGGCACCTTCAGCGAGCCCCGCAAAAATGCCTGTCACGGGGTCTGCCATGTCATTGCTGACCAGGACGATAGTTTGTCCCGTGAAAACAGGATAGCTGCCGCCAAAGGTGGATGCCGCACCGCCCAGAGTCACCGCACCAGCGACCTCGAACTGGTCATAGCCAGCACCTGCCGTCACCCCGTTCACATCGAATGCGAGGGCATCATTGGCATCCAGGAGCAGGCTGCCATTGATCACGACCTTGCTCGTGCTGGCACCGGGAGCCAGCGTGACCGAGTTGCCCGTCGCATCAATGTTCTCCGTGTAGGTGCCGCCGAGGATATTGATGGTGGTGCCGGCCGGCACCACGCCGATGAAGCCCTGAATCGTGAGCCCGACCGTGGTGGAGCCATCCAAATAGACGCCTTTATCGAAGGTGTTTGCCGCCACGATGGTCTGCAGTGGCGTCGTGTTATTCTGCACGAAGAGCTGGCTCGTGGCGATGCCAAGACCGGTGCTGTTGAAGGTGTTTCCGCTGATCACCGTGTCCGGGCGACGCACCCGCAGCGATCCCGCAAAACGTGTCGTCGTGCCGGAAAAGGTGTTTCCAGTGATCGTCGAACTAGCCACATCGAGTGTGACAAGCTGATTGCCCTGCTCCTGGCTCAACGTGTTCAGTCCCCCAGCCACGCCGGAGATCGTGTTGTTGGTGAACGTGATGTTCGTCGCAGTCGCC
>JAEUHK010000034.1 GCA_016795465.1 Verrucomicrobiaceae bacterium
CGATGGCTGCTTTGCCAGCCAGCAGGACGCCGCCTGCGAACTCTTTGCCTTCATCGACGGCTACTACAACACCCGCCGCCTCCACTCCTCCCTCAACTACAAGTCACCCTCCCTCTTCGAGTCACAAATCGCTCTCGCCAATTAAACTATCCTCCGGTCCAAAAAGGGCTGGCATCTCATATGGAGACACTTCCGCCCGCAGGGTATAATACCCCAGCAGGTGAAAGCCAAAGGCATCCAGCCCAAACGGCCGCCCCAGCTTCCCTACCGTGTCATTCGTCATCACCGCCTCCATCGTCAGGATGTCATGGATCATCGACCGCGTCACCTGCGTCAGCTCATGCAGCCCTTTGATCGTCAGGTGAAAACGAATCATGAGGTCCATGACCGCCAGCGCCTCGCCCGCGCAGAGCATGTCATGCGGCTTCTCCCGGCAGCGCCGCACGATCTCCTCCCGCGAGATGGGAAACACCGGCTCCCGCCGCTTCTTCGGCGCAGCTAATCCCCCGCCCTTCCGGTCGCACGACCGGTTCCGCTTCGAGGACGTCTTCGCCTTCATGCCACGGGTGGGTTGGGGCGGGCGTTATACCAGACCCACTGGGGATTTGGGAAGCAAAAAGTGGATTGGGTTCGCCGCTGTCCAAGTCTTGCCATCTCCTCCGCACCCTGCTTGGATAGGCGAAATTCCCGCATGTCCCACCCCGTCGCCGATTACTTGCACGAGCTTTACCTCATCTCCGGCGTCAGCGTGCCCGAGACCAGCGGCTATCCGGCCTTATCCAAACTCCTCAATGCCGTCGGCGACTCCTTGAAGCCGAAGATCACCGCCGTCATTCATCCCTCGAACAACGGCGCAGGCATCCCGGATGGCGGACTCTTCTCCGCGAAGGAACTCAAAAAGCACGGCCCGGACTCCCCCGCGCTCTTCCAGCTCAAGCCCGAGCGCGGCGTCATCGAGGTCAAGGCGCTTGATGCCGACCTCTCCTCCTTTGAGAGCAGCCCGCAGGTGCGGAACTACCTGGAGCACTACGGCCAGATCCTCCTCACGAACTACCGCTCCTTCGCCCTCTGGTCCTGGCGCGGTGGCAAAGCGGTGGCGGGAGAGCGTTACAGCATCGCCCCGAGTGCCAAGGAGTTTTGGGACAAGACCCACACCGTCCGCAACGACCCAAAGCACCCTGAGCACGAGCGCCTCTGGCAGTTCCTCCATTAACCCTTTATGCTCTTATGACTGAAAACGTGATCTTACTTGGAGCCGGGGCTAGTCACTCAGCAGGCATCCCTCTACTGAGCGAATTCATGCGAACGATTCGAAGGCTGGCAACCACCGGAGTTAGCGAGCATCGAGAGTTGACTGCTGATGAGATCAAGGCATTGCAGAAAGCAGTCGCAATTCGGGACTCTCTGCGGGAATACCACGCAACAGTAGCCTTTGATCAATTCAGCATCGAAGACATTTTATCGATTTTGTCTTTCGATGTGCTCGCCGGTTCCAATAAAGCCCGCCAGCAACTTGATGAATTCGCGCAAGCCATTTCATTGACGATAGAACTGACATGTTCTGTGCAGCATCATGGCAAATTAGACAGCATGTGCGATACTGGGCCGGATGAATACAGGGCTTTCTGGCGGGGGCTTTTCAACGCATTGCGCCGAGACATGCATGAAATGCCTGCAATCATTTCATTCAACTATGATTTGGTTCTCGAACGAGCCCTGCTTCAAACAATGATTGGACATCCACTCCATGACCACCGGAAGACTATTCGTGGCAGGCAATTGGCGATACGGTATGATCACAAGAATTGTGATTCTTTGGACCTGAAAGTTAACACGGGCAACTTCGGCGGCTATGGAAGCAATCAAAAGCAAGGCTTATACCTCGAACTACTCCCCCCAAAAGAGGCGGATGCCGCAAAAAGAATCGAAATCCCAATCATCAAACCTCATGGCTCGCTAAATTTTCCAAAATCGCCACGAGGTAATGATTGGTCGCTCGTCAAAGCCGTGAGTGACCCTGCAATACTTCCGCCAGTCTTCAACAAAGCATCCGTTGAGATCGGGGCACCCATTTGGAGAGCAGGTATGGAGGCTCTACGTGGATGTAAAAACCTTATTATCTGCGGTTACAGCCTGCCGATAACAGACACATACATGCAGTATTTTCTAAAGTCCGCTCTTGGCCCAAATGCGGACCTAGATCAGATCTTTGTTTTTGATCCTGCATTGTTTGAATCAGGCCCAGCAGGACCTGCATTAAGGGATCGTTACTCGAAATGCTTTTCGGCTCAGTTTGAAAAACAAATTCAGTTCAATCCCGACACTACTGGAATCAAATCGCGGCATGGTTCATTTGCTCATTTCACGGAACTTTTGGAGAAGCGGCCAGAAAGCCTGCTTTTCGGCATATCTCCAGAACAGCAGGGGGATCCTTCAAGCTCTAGCTTCCGGCCTATTCCCCGACGAAGGACAGGACGCACATTTGGTCTGTAGCACCCAACTGTTATGGAAGTGTTCCAGCTGAAACAAAGATTTAACGCACTTTCTTCCGACGCACGGGTGTGTGAGGACTGGCCCCGCGTGCCCCTGCCGAAGACCGCCAAGGTCCTCCAGGCCGGAGCCGCCCTCGGCTGCCAGATCGCCGCCCTGCTCGATCCCGAAACGCCCGTCGAAGGCGTCACCACCCTGAAAGTCCGCCCCGACCTCAAAGGCCTCGGCGAGCTGGCTGTGACAAGTGATGCGGGCACTCCTGCCCGCAATGCTGCGGATGCCAAACCCTCCAAACCTGCGGGCAAAAGTGCCCGCATCACTCCAGCCGCTCCCCCCGACCTCGCCATCGCTGCCCGCTGGGGTTACGCCGGCCAAGGCGGCGTCACCATGCCCGGCCCCGGCAAGGTCACGACCGGCACCCGAGGCGAGGGCTACCTCGACATCCACCTCAACGCCACCACCCGCTGGAAAGACGTGCCCGAGCAAGTGTGGAACTACACCCTCGGCGGCTACCAAGTCCTCAAGAAGTGGCTCAGCTACCGCGAGTCCGCCCTGCTAGGCCGCCCCCTCACCAGCGACGAAGCCCAACAATTCACCCACCACGTCCGCCGCATCGCCAGCATCCTCGCGTTGCATGAGAAGCTGGACGCGCACTACGGGGCGAGTGTTTGATTTGCCGCCATCTGCCTTTAGATAATCCCCAAGATCATGATCACACAGACAACGCTCACCAACTTCGGCCCCCTCACGAATCTGGCTTGGAAAGGGTTGGGTAGTATCAATCTGGTCATCGGAGGGAATGGCGCAGGAAAAACATTCCTGCTCAAAGCTCTCTACTCTGCGATGCGAACCATGGAGGAGCACCAGCGCGGAGATGTGCCCTTTACAGCCGCCGAAATCCTGGGCCCCAAGCTGCATTGGACGTTTCAAGAAGATGATGTGTCAAAGCTGGTGTCCAGAGGTGCTGATGCAGCTCTGCGTTTTGAGATGACTTTTAATGAGCATGATTTCAATTTTACACTTGAGCGCCTCGCTGAGCCCCGTCTCACGGTGGTGAACAATGCACCACCGAGATCAAGCAACTCGATCTTCCTGCCTGCCAAGGAGATTCTCTCTCTCCACAGTATCATCCTGAAATCACGGGATAATGACCAAGTCTTTGGTTTTGACGACACTTACTACGACCTCGCCCGAGCACTTCTCCAACAAGGCACCTCGGGCAATCAGATCAAAGAGTTCATGCAATCCAGGTCTGACCTGAAAGAGCTAATCGGAGGAAAGGTTCATTACGAGCCGGGCAAGACCCGGTGGAACTTCAATGAGGGCGAGGACTGGTTCACCATGGGGGTGACGGCCGAAGGAGTGAAGAAAATCGCAATTCTCGAGACATTGTTGAGCAACCGCTACCTGGACACCCAATCCATCGTCTTCATCGACGAACTGGAATCCGCCCTGCATCCCACCGCAATCTCCAAGACGCTCGACATTATAAGCAGGTTAGCCGAGCGCGGCCTTCAGTTCTTCATCGCGAGCCACTCCTATTTTGTGGTCAAGAAGCTCTTCCTCATTGCCCAGGAGAAGGGCATGTCCATCCCTGTGATCTCCGCCAATGCTGACGGCTGGGCTGCCGCTGATCTCAAAGATGGAATGCCGGACAATCCGATCATCTCGGAATCGGTCCGCCTATATGAAGAACAAGTGAACCTCGCCCTGAAATGAGCACCATCACCATTCAGGAGTCCGGCCTGAGCTTTGGGCCATTTGATTCGGATCGCTGCTTCCCCATCGAGACCAGCAAGACCTACGCCGCCATTCAAAACGATGGTGTCAAGATGGCCGAGTTTCTTTGGATCAAATCCGAAGGGCAAAGACGCCGTGTTTGGATTGTCGAGGCCAAATCCAGTTCACCCCAACCCGGAAACAAGCAACCCTTCGATAAATTCATCGGCGAACTGAGGGACAAACTGGTCAACGGGCTCAGCCTCGGCATGGCAGCGATCCTCGGGAGGCATCCCAAAACAGAGGAAGAACTACCCTTGGCCTTCAAAGAGTTGGAACTTCGAAGTGCCGAATTCCTTCTGCTCGTGGTCATCAACGGCCACGCAGATGAATGGCTGCCGCCACTGGACGATGCGCTCAATGACGCGCTCCGAACTACAATCAAGACCTGGGCCTTGGGTGCCAATTCGGTGAAAGTGATCAACGATCAAATGGCGATAAAACATGGTTTGATAGCTGCCACCTAGCTTCTGAACAACCTCCATGCCCATCCCACCCGTCACCCACTTCCGCGTCCCGCTGCTCCAGTTGCTCGGAGATGGCCAGGAGCGTCCGCTTGCTGAGGCTGCGAATGCGTTGGCGGATGTGTTCAAGCTCACGGACGAGGAACGGAGCGCCGTGCTGCCGAGTGGTTATCCGGTGGTGCGGCATCGCACGGGCTGGTCTGGCTTTCATCTGCGCAAGGCGGGCCTCGTGGATGACTCCAAGCGCGGCATCCTGCGCATCACGGACGAAGGCCAGAAGCTGCTGGCGGCGAAACCCACCAGCCTGTCCGAAAGCGTGCTGATGCAGTTCCCCAAGTATCAAGCATGGCGGAAGGCCGTCTCGAATGCGGCACAATTGCCCATCCCCGCCGTCGTCGAAGCCGACGAGGAAACCTCACCGGAAGAAGCCATCGCCAACGGCTATGCCACGCTGCGGGCCAACCTCGCCGCCGAGTTGCTGGAGCGTATCATGGCGAAGCCCTCCGGTTTCTTTGAGAAACTCGTCGTCGATCTCCTCCTGGCGATGGGTTACGGCGGCTCCCGTGCCGAAGCCGGCACCGTCACCAAAGCCTCCGGCGACGGCGGCATAGACGGCGTCATCAACGAAGACCGCCTCGGCCTGGATGCCGTCTATGTGCAGGCCAAGCGCTGGGAAGGCAATGTCGGCGTCGGTCCGCTGCGCGAGTTCGTCGGCTCCCTCTCCGCCCACAAGGCACAGAAGGGCGTGTTTATTACCACCAGCGACTTTGCTGCGGGTGCCCGACACTACGTTTCCCAAGTCAGCCACAAGATCGTCCTCATCAACGGCCAGCGCCTCGCCGAACTCATGATCGACTACGGCGTCGGTGTCTCCACCCGCGAGACCTACGTGCTCAAGCGAGCGGATGAGGATTACTTTGCGGAGGCATAGTCTGGGTCTGAGCGCCCCCAAGCCGAACAGGATGCAATCCTGTTCCACTTTCTTCTGGCCTCTCGCGGTTATCCTTCCTCTGGCGGTGGGCCTGATCGTCTTCGGCGGGAATGGCATTTGACTCCCTCGCTCCCCGCGCGGTCGGGGCTGACACCCCAGCCGTTCCGGCTGTCCAAAACGCCTCCAGACCCTCGGCGTTTTTCGCCCTCCGTCTCGGACCGCCTGAAGGCGGGACTACAGAACCCGGAGCGGCAGAGCTTCCGAGCCACAGAGCCACAGAGCCTCTAGCCTCTAGGCCGTGTTTGAAAACCCACGGTGCACTGATCTTGCAAGGCGCGTCTGGAGTATGTTGTTCACGCTTTAGCGTGCGCTGGCTTTTGGCACGCTAAAGCGTGAACAACATACACTGAGGTTTTCAAACACGGCCTAGCCTCTGACCTCTGACTTCTGACCTCTGACTTCTGACCTCTGCCCCCTGCGGTAATCCTTCCTCTCGCGGCGGGCCTGCTCTTCTTCGGCGGCAAAGCCATGCCGCCCTCCGTCTCGGACCGCCTGAAGGCGGGACTACAAAACGCAGAGCGGGCTCAAGCCCGAACTACGAACGAGGAACGAAGAACCAAGCAGCGGACAGGCTGCGAAGCCGCGAAGCGAATGTCCGCGCTCCCCTCTGACTTCTGACCTTTGATTCGCTCGCGCCACACGCTCGTCTCACCCTACGGGCTTCGCTTCGCTACGTCTGATTGCCTTTCTTCGTTCGCCCTTCGGGCAGCTTGTCGCTGGCTACCTGCATTTCATTCCGGTTCGCCCGTCGCCACCGGGCTCGGCTCACCACTCCACGTCTCCTCTTCTCCACGTCTCGCGGCGCAGCCGCCCTCCAAGTCTTCAAGTCCCCTGCCCTTATCCCGCCCTCCGAGAATAGTTAAGGCGGATGCAGGCTCCCTGTGCGAGAGTGACGGATGGAAAACCGACTACTGAAGCTGCTCGGCGACCCGGCTTATACGCCCTCGAACGTCCCGCAGCTCATCAAGGCCCTGCATTTACGCCCGGGGCAGCAGCAAGAACTACAAGCCCTGGTCAAAGACCTCGTCACACGAGGCCTGATCATCCGCACCAAAGGCAACCGCTACATCCAGGCCGCGGAGGCGGACCTGGTGCCGGGTGTCATTTCGATCAACCGGGCCGGCAAAGGCTTTGTGCAACCCGACGAGCCCGGCCTGGGCGAGATCGTCATCTCCGACCGCAATCAAGCCACTGCGATGCATGGCGACCGCGTGCTGGTGCGCCGCGATGTGAAGCCGCAGGGCCTGCGCAAGCCCATCTCCCCCGAGGAGAACACCGGCAAGGTGGTGCGCATCCTGGAGCGGAAGCGCTCGCAATTCGTGGGCACGCTGATGGTTTCCAAGCAGGCGCTGTTTGTGCGGCCGGATGATCCGCGGCTGCCCGGCGCGGTGATGGTGCCGCCGCCGAAGGATGTGGGACGCAAGGCGGTCGCAGGCGACAAGGTCGTCGTGGAGTTCACCGCGTGGGAATCCGTCGAAACGCCGCCGGAAGGCGAGGTGATCGAGGTGCTGGGACCGCCGGATGCAGAAGGCGTGGACATGCTGAGCGTGATCCGCCACTACGACCTGGCGCTGCATTTCCCCAAGAACGTGCTGCACGAGGCGAACACCATCGCCAAATCGCGGCCGGACAACCAGCCGAGCGCCGAGGAATGCAAAGGGCGCGTGGATTGCCGCCCGCACAACGTGATCACCATCGACCCGGATGATGCGAAGGACTTTGACGATGCCATCTGCATCCAGCGCCACGGCGCGGACCAGTGGCAGCTGTGGGTCCACATCGCCGATGTCTCGCACTATGTGAAGCCTGGCAGCCACCTCGACATCGAGGCGAAGAAGCGCGGGAACTCGACCTACCTCGTGGATCGCGTGATCCCGATGCTGCCGGAGGCTTTGAGCAATGAGCTGTGCTCGCTGAAGCCGGACGTGGACCGTTTGACGAAGTGCGTGGAGTTCGTGCTGGCCAAGGACGGCAAGGTGGTGAGCTCGAAGTTTTACGCCGCGGTGATCCGCTCGAAGCGCCGCTTCACCTACAAGCAGGCCTTTGAGGTCATCGGCCGCCCGCCGCAGGGGGAGATCGAGCAGATGCTGCACGATGCGCACCAGATGGCGCAGCGCATCCGGGCGCATCGCTTCCGCAATGGCTCGCTCGACCTCGACTTCCCCGAGAACAAGATCCGCCTCGACGAGCAGGGCCGCGTGCTGCGCATCGAGCGCATCGAAAACGACGAGAGCCACCAGCTCATCGAGGAATACATGCTGCTGGCGAATGAGGCCGTGGCAGGCCGTTTGATGCAGCTCGACATTCCGGCCGTGTATCGCGTGCATGAGTCGCCGAAGGAAAAGCGGCTCAAAGACTACCGTGATGACGTGCTGAGCCATCGCGTGCCGTGTGGCAACCTCATGCACCGCCCGGAGGTGCAGAAGCTGCTCGCTCACCTCCACGAACTGCCGATTGGTCCGGCTTTGAAGATCGGCTTCCTCCGCTCGCTCATGCGTGCGCGGTATGCCGTGGAGCCGCTGGGGCATTATGGCCTCGCGAAGACGAAATACGCGCACTTCACCTCGCCGATCCGCCGTTACGCGGACCTCGTGGTGCATCGCGCCCTGTTTGAAAAGCCGCCCACGCCTGCCGAGGCACGGCAGATCGCCGATCACATCACCACCACCGAACGCAACAGCGCCGACGCGGAGCGTGACAGCAAGGATGTGAAGCTCTACGCCTATCTCGAGGCGCAGTTGAAGTCGAAACGCCCGCAGCCGTATGCCGCTCTGGTCACGGACGTGCGAAACTTTGGCTTCTTCGTCGATGTGTCCGACCTCGGTCTGAGCGGCGTGGTGCCGTTCTCCGCGATGACGGATGACTTTTATGTCTTCGAGCCTTCCACGGGCAAGCTGCATGGCCGCCGCACGGGTCGCGTGATCCAGCTCGGGGATCGTGTGGAGGTGCAGGTGCGCTCGGTGGACCGCTACAAGAAGCAGGTGGACTTTGCGCTGACGAAAGGCTCGGCGGTGAAAAGTGAGAGGTCCGACGCGAGAGGCGAGAAACGACCTGAGAAGACCTTCAATCGGCACAAGCGAGGCAAACGCTCGTGGAAGGGGCGTGGCTGAACGTAGGTTGGTAAGGTTCGGCGGGCATGGCAGCACTATCAGATGCCATGCCCTTCGCCGAACTTCCCGACGGGTTTGGAGGTTGGGTGGACTTCGCACGCCCCCAAACGTCGGGAAGATACCATGTGGGCGGAGTCACCGAAGCGGAACGGTGATAAGAAGGGAGTCTCTGATAGAACCCGAACACACCACCCACATGGCTAAGCAAACTACCACAGCAATCAAAAGGCTCGCAAAGGCAAAGC
>JAEUHK010000035.1 GCA_016795465.1 Verrucomicrobiaceae bacterium
CGATGGCTGCTTTGCCAGCCAGCAGGACGCCGCCTGCGAACTCTTTGCCTTCATCGACGGCTACTACAACACCCGCCGCCTCCACTCCTCCCTCAACTACAAGTCACCCTCCCTCTTCGAGTCACAAATCGCTCTCGCCAACTAAACTATCCTCCGGTCCAAAAAGGGCTGGCATCTCAGATCGACCTCGAGGCGGTCCGTCGAGACACGCCTTCACTGAAGGACTTCATCATGCTTTTGAATACTGTCGCTGCACTTATCGGAGTGGTAAGCGGGCAGGTTTTCTGGTGGAGAGAGTGGAAACGATTGAGAGCGCATCAGGCTGATTCCAGTTCTACGCCATCCCCGGAAGGCTCACCTCAACCCACCCAAAACGAAACGACGTGAAGACCAACCAACACCAACAACGGGGCGAACAAAACGGATGCAGGCAACGGCTCGAAGGCTATCTGTCGCGTCAGCGATGTCTTGCGCTCGCCGTCGCCTGATCCAAAGCGTTCGGCATCCTCCTTCACGTCCCTCTCTTCTTCTCCAGCCCGCGATAGACGCCGAAGTCGTTGAAGAAGAACTTTTTGGCGAGCCAGTAGCTCCCGTGTTTCTCGGGGATCTCCTCGCCTTCGCGCCATGGGCGGGGGCGTGTGGCTGGGAAGGCTGCGCGTGTGTGCGCCGGATGAAGGGCGGGCTTAGTTTGGCTTGCTGGGGAGATCGACAAGCATCTGGGCGTTGCTGGGGTAGCGCTCGAGGAGGGTGAGGACGCGCTGGATGGCGTCGATGGGTTTCCCTCCGGCGAGGCCGCGGCGGAGCATGTGGATCTTGTCGAGCTGGAAGGACTGCAGGAGCAGCTCCTCACGGCGGGTGCCGGACTTGAAGATGTTCACGGCGGGATAGTAGAACTGCTCGGCGATCTTGCGGTCGAGGACGAGCTCCATGTTTCCGGTGCCTTTGAACTCGAGGAAGATGAGGTCGTCCATCTTGCTGCCGGTCTCGATGAGGGCGGTGGCGAGGATGGTGAGGCTGCCGGCGGTGCGGGTGTTGCGCGCGGCGGCGAACAGGCGGCGCGGGATCTCCAGTGCACCGACGCCGACACCACCGCTCATGGTGGCGTTGTTCTTCGAGGTGTTGTTGAAGGAGCGGGCCATGCGGGTGATGGAATCAATGAGCATGAAGACATGCTCGCCGCATTCGACGAGGCGCTTTGCCCGCTCGATGGCGAACTGGGAGATGCGGGTGTGGCATTTGACGTCCTGATCGTTGCTGCTGGCGAAGATTTCGGCATTCGGCAGGGCGCGTTTGAACTCGGTGACTTCCTCAGGACGCTCATCGACGAGCAAAATCATGAGGTGCGTGCCGGGATGGTTCGTGGTGACGGCCTCGGCGACGTGCTGGAGGATGGTCGTTTTGCCCGAACGCGGCGGGGCGACAATGAGACCACGCTGGCCGCGGCCGACGGGCGTGAACATATCGATCACGCGGGTGGTGAGGCGGTCTTTGTTGGTCTCAAGCTGGATGCGCTTGTTGGGATTGATGGCCTTCAGCTCTTCGAAGAGCGGGAGGTCACGCGCGGCCTCGGGGGCGCGGGCATTGATCTCGGTGACTTCGGTGAGCTGCGGGCCGCGAGGGCCCTTCCGCTGGACGCCGGCGATGAGCATGCCTTCACGCATGCCATACTGGCGGATGAGGTCCTGGCTGACCCAGCAGTCATTCGGGTGCTGCGCGTAGGAGCGGTCCTTCTGGCGGAGATTGCCATAGCCTTTCGGGTGCAGCTCGAGGATGCCATTGGCGGGCTCGGGCGGTCCGAGTTCGATTTCTTTGGCTGGGAAAGGCTCAGCGTTGCCTTGGTTGTTGGAGGCAGGCTGAGGGCCGTTTGGATTGTATTGACCTCCTTGGCCGTTTTGACGGGCTTGCTGACGCTCGAGAGCACGCTGGCGCTGCTTTTCCTTCCAACGCTCGAACTTGGATTTGCGGCGCTCGTGGGCGTTTTGAGGCTGCTGGCCTTGCTGCTGAGGCTGGGGCTGCGATTGCGGCGCGGGTGCGGCTGCTTGTGGTTCTTCTGCGGGAGCGGGAGCTGGCGCAGGTGCCTCGGCAACGGGTGCGGGAGCAGGTGCAGGTGCTTCGACGACGGCGGGAACCTCAGGAGCGGCCTCGACGACGGGAGCGGGTGCCGGAGCAGGGGCTTCGGCGAGCGGAAGCTCGGGCGTGGTCTCTGCGGCAGCTTCGGCCTTGGTTTTGCGCTTGGTGGCGGCTTTCTTGGCGACGGGCTTTTTGACGGCAGCGGCCTTTTTCGCGGCTGGCGCGGCTTTTTTGGCCGCAGGCTTTTTCACGGCTGCTTTTTTGGCTGGAGCCTTTTTCGCGGCGGGCTTGCGCTTGGGCTTGGTTTCGGCGGCCTCGTCAGCGGAAAGATCTTCGTCGGGCATGATGGATGGGGGAAAGGGGGATTAATCGAGCTGGTCGGCGATGGAGTCGTCGATTTCGAAGTTGGCGTGCACGTTTTGCGTGTCGTCGTAGTCGTCGAGGAGGTCGTAGAGCTTGATGAGGGTCTTCGCGGTGGCCACGTCGGTGATGGTGACGGTGGTCTGCGGCTGGTAAATGAGCTTCTGGCTGCGTGAGGTGATGCCTTTGTCGCGGAGCTGGCTGGCGACCTGGAAGAGCTTGTCGGTGGGGGTGTAAACGATCCAGTCGTCGCCATCGTCCACGATGTCATCGGCACCGGCATCGAGGGCGATCTCCATGAGCTGGTCCTCGGTGGCGGCGGGCTTGTCGAGGCGGATCTCGCCACGGCGCTGAAACATGTAGGCCACGCTGCCGCTATCGGCGAAGGTGCCGCTGTTTTTGGAAAGCAGGACGCGGACGTCGTTGGCGCTGCGGTTGCGGTTGTCGGTGACGATTTCGATCATCATGGCGACGCCGCCGGGGGCGTAGGCCTCGTAGAGCACTTCTTCCAAAGCGGCGCTGGCGAGCTCGCCGGTGCCTTTTTTGATGGCGCGGTCGATGTTGTCGTTCGGGACGTTGGCGGCCTTGGCGGCGGCGATGGCGCTGCGGAGGCGTGCATTGGTGTCCGGGCTGCCGCCGCCAGCTTTTGCGGCGAGGGTGAGCTCCTTGGCGAGCTTGGAGAAGGCGTTGCCGCGTTTGGCATCAATGACAGCCTTGGTGCGCTTGATCTTGGACCATTTATTGTGGCCGGCCATGAGGGGAGACGGTGTCGGTTAGCGGAAGCTGCGGGAAATGCGCTCAAAGGAGAACGGCATACCGCGTGGGTTGGTATGAGGAGGGAAGGGGGAAAGCGGCCTCGCCGCGATGACTCCAAGAGGAATGCCCGCACGCATGGGGATGCGCGGAACGTTTCAGTGGCGCTACGGCCAAAAAAACAGCGGCAGACCTGCCGGGGAGTCACCAGTGTCCACAACTCAGTCCTGAGTCCCGTGAACGGCGCGGACATTGCGGGAGGCCCGGCGCTCTGGCAAGAGCTTTTTCTCGTGCGCCCCTTCGCCGGCGGCTTTTTACGCCTCGCGGCGGCGCAGGCCGATCCACGCCAGCACGACGCCGATGACAAAGTGCAGCAGGAGCATGCCCGCGGCGATGTCCGGCGTGGCGAACCAGGTGCGAACGAAGGTGGTGAGGGCAGGGAAGAGCTTGTCGTCCTTCAAGGTGTCGAGAATGCCGGACCATCCGTAGTGGGCGGTGATGAAGGGATTCACGAGATGGCCGAGAAGGCGGGGAAATCCGAGCAAGGCACCGCTGAAGAGCACATTGATGCCGAGAAGCGTGAGACAGGCGCTGTGCGCACGGCCTGCATTCGCGGAATTCGCGGAGATGCCGAGGCAGAGAGAGGCAAAGGCGATGCCGCTGAGGGCTGGCAGCAACAAACGAGCACCGCCTTGCCCCGGAAGACCTTGCGAGACGAGCTCCATGAAGATGCCCATCCAGAAGCTTTGCATCAGTGAGATCGGCAGAACGAAGAGCAAGGCAGCCAGCAAGGCCGCCGCAGGACGCACGCCACCGATGCGTTCGCGCTCGATGACGGACTTTGAGCCGGCAAACTCACGCGAGGCGAGGCGCAGGCTCATGAAGAGAATGAGCGTGATCATCACCAGGTAGATCATCGAGGTGGTGTAAGCCGCCGCCCATGTCTCGGCACCGGGCTGGAAGTGCTTCAAGTTTGGCTGCACGAGCAACCACGCGATGACAGGCGTGCCGACCATGAGTCCGACATGCGTCATCCATTCACGTGAAACACGGCGCATGAGCGACCATCGGCGTTTCATGAGATGTGTGGCCTGGGCAAGCAAGCCTGGCAGAGGCAGAACAGGGCGTGCGTCTTCTTCGGAAGCGGTCTTCTGCTCCTGCTCGGCCTCCTGCTGCTTCATCACGACGGTGCGATCGGCATCGGTGGTGTCTTCTTCCGCGGCGGCGAGTTCTTCGCCGGTGACGCCGAGCTTGAAAGCGGCGTAATACGAGTCGCGATGACGAATCCACGAGTCGCCCCAACGCTGGGCGGGGCGTTTCGCGAGGCGCGAATAGACCTCGTCATAGGTGGGCACGGTGAAGTAGTGCGGCAGGGCCTTGGCGGGACCATGATAGGCCACGAAGCCCTCATGCAACACGACCACGGTGTCGTAGGCCGCCAGGTTCGCGAGGCTGTCCGTGGCATGAATGACAATGCGGCCGGGCGAATCAGCGGCCACGAGGCGGAGCAGCGCCTCCATTTCACGCTCGGAACGCACATCGAGGCCGTGCGTGAAATCATCGCAAAGCACGAGCACGGGATCGGAGACGAGCGCGAGGCCCAATTTCAACCGACGACGCTGCGCAAGGGCGAGCGTGCTGACGTGCTCGCTGGCGATGTTTTCCAAGCCGACGACGACAAGGATGTGCGAGACCTTGGAAACGATCTGATCACGGCTCAGTCCCTTTCCACGCAGCATGAGGGCACTCATCAGGCTCTCACGCACGGTGAGGTGCGCATGCAGGCAGTCATCATGCGACGTGACCCAGCCGAGCTCATTGGGATGCAGCGGACGGGAGACGAGATCACGCCCTTTCAGGCTCATGGTGCCTTCCTTCGGCTCCGCGAGGCCTGCGAGGATGCGGAGGAGGGTGGTCTTGCCGCTGGCGGTAGGCCCGATCAGGGCCAGCAGATGCCCTCCAGGCACCACGAAACCGACCTGATCGAGTACGTTGAGCGGTTCCTTGCCTTTGCGGGTGATGACGTGGGTGAGTGCGTTGACGTCCAGCATAAATCGCTCTCTAAACGCTGGCCGCGTCCGGCGCAAGGTATTGAACGGGCCGCATCAGGCGACACGCAGGGTCTTGGCACCCTCGTCGATGAGGTGCCAGAAGTTCTTCGACTGGCTCAAGGCCTCGTCTTCGCCGCCACCAGGCAGGTTGCTGCGGTAGAGGAAGTCTTGGAGCGAGTTCTTGTGCAGGATGCGGTGCACGCGGACATTGCCGTCCACGATGCCAAAGTAGATACGGTGATCGCCAGCGCGGCAGCGGTAGAGACGCTTCGCACCACGCTCGAGCACGCCATAGCGTTTGCCCAGGACGGTGTCATCCACATCGGCCGGCTGGATGTTCAGGGCCTCAAGCAGGTGGAACTGCGTCTGCGTGGGCAGATGGGCGAGCTCGCTGGCGCTGATGTCGTTGAAGATGATCTGGATCACGCGGTGGGAAGGGCGGGGAGGTTAGAACTTCCGGATGACAGCCTTTTTGCGCAACTGGGCCATCCATTCGTCGATGGCTTGCTTCGACTTTTCCTGCTGGATCATCTTTTGGATGTCGCCACGGACTTTTTCGATACCGGGAGCTTCGCCGAGCTTTTTCGCATCGCAGGACACGATGATGTAGCTGGTCTCCTTGTCGAGCACCTCGCTCACGCCGCCGGTTTTGAGGCTCATGGCGGTGTTGGCGATCATCGGATCAAGCTCGGTGCGAGGCATCCATTCCCAGGCACCGCCGAACTCCGCACGGCTGTCCTGCGAATAGGAACGGGCCAGCGTGGCGAAGTCACCACCTTTAAGCAGCTTCGAGCGGATTTCCTGAGCCAGCTTCTTCTGTGCCTCGGGTGATGCGCCGGTCTCACCGGAGAATTTGGGGATCGAAATGGTGGAGATTTTGACCTGGTCACCCACACGCCACTTGTCCACGTTCTTGTTGTAGTATTCCTCGACCTCCTTCGGCGTGGCCGGGGCCATGGTGCTGGTCTTCTTCGCCCGCATCACGCTGGCGATGATGTTCTTCTCCTGCATGTCGCGGAACTTCTTGATGCTCATGCCGGCCTTGGCGAGCTCGGCCACGAGAGCATCGCGGTCGCCTTTGAAAGCTTCACGCACGATGTTGTTAATCTGGTCATCGACATACTGCGGCTTGATGACGCCGCCGATTTTGGTGAACTCGATCAGGATGAGCTCGCGGTCAATGAGGGCATCGAGAGCGTTGGCACGTGTCTCCGCGATCTCCCGTTGCATGCGCTCAGGATCGGTGCCGCCATACATCGCCATGAGGATCTGCTCCTGCGCCTTCACGGTGTCACGCACCTCGGAACGGGTGATCGGCTTGCCCTGCACGAGGGCGGCGACGCCATTGGAATAGGTCTGGCCGACGGCGAAGCCAGCGGTGAGAAGGAGGCCGGAGAAACAAAGGACGGTGCGGGACGGAAGCATAAGACTTCCGAACTATGTAGGGCGATGCGCCCTCGTGGCAAGGCGAAGTTGCCCGCGGGCGTGAACGGAGCTTTTTCAGGAGCAAAGTATCACAGTCCGTGATTGCCAGAGGGGCGGGGCTGCGTTTAAAACGGCCCCTTCCACCACCGACCGTCCCTCATGAGCAAAAAAGCCGCCGCCAAAAAGCCCGCGAAAGCAGCCAAACCCGCCGCCAAAGCCTCCACCTCCTCGAAGAGTCTCCTCGTCGAGAATCGCGTGTTCAAGCCGGACGCCGGTTTTGTGAAGAAGGCCCGCATCAACTCGATGGCGCAGTATAAGAAGATGCACGCTGAGTCGCTCAAGAATCCGGACAAGTTCTTCGGTCGCGAGGCGAAGGAGCTCACTTGGAGCAAGCCGTTCACCAAGGTGCTCGATTGGAAGTGCCCGAACGCGAAGTGGTTCACCGGCGGCAAGCTCAACGTCAGCGAAAACTGCCTCGACCGTCATCTCAACGGCCCGCGCAAGACGAAGGCGGCACTCATCTGGGAAGGCGAACCCGGCGAAAAGCGCGTCTATACCTACCAGCAGCTCCACCGCGAGGTCTGCCGCTTCGCCAACGTGCTGAAGCGCCACAAGGTGAAGAAAGGTGAACGCGTCATCATTTACATGCCGATGATTCCGGAGGCCGCGATCGCCATGCTGGCCTGCACACGCATCGGCGCCGTTCACAGCGTCATTTTCGGCGGTTTCAGTGCTGAATCGATCAAGGATCGCGTGCTCGACAGCGGTGCCTCGATCATCATCACCGCCGATGGTGGCTATCGCCGCGGTGCGGTGGTGCCTTTGAAGAAAAACGTCGATGACGCCCTCAAGGCCAAGGACACGCCGGTGAAGACCGTGGTCGTGTTTAAGCGCACCGGCCAGGACATCCACATCGAGGAAGGCCGCGACGTGTGGTGGCACCGCGAACTCGAATACGTCGATGCGAAGTGCCCGCCTGTGGCGCTCGATTCCGAGGCGGATCTGTTCATTCTCTACACCAGCGGCAGCACCGGCAAACCGAAGGGCATCCTGCACAGCACCGCGGGCTACCTGCTGCATGCGCAGATGACCTGCAAATACGTCTTCGACCTCCGCGACGACGATGTTTACTGGTGCACCGCCGACATCGGCTGGGTCACCGGCCACAGCTACATCGTCTATGGCCCGCTCGCCCTCGGCGCGACCTGCCTCATGTATGAAGGCGCTCCGAACTGGCCGGAGAACGACCGCTTCTGGAAGATCATCGAAGAATACGCCGTCACCGTTTTCTACACCGCACCGACCGCGATCCGCGCCTTCATGAAATGGGGGGACGAATGGCTCAAGAAGCACGATTTGAGCAGCCTGCGCCTGCTTGGTACCGTCGGTGAGCCGATCAATCCGGAAGCGTGGATGTGGTATCACCACAAAGTCGGCGGCGGCAAATGCCCCATCGTTGATACCTGGTGGCAGACCGAAACCGGCGGCCACATGATCACACCGATCCCCGGCGCCGTGCCCACGAAACCCGGCACCGCCACGCTGCCCTTCTTCGGTGTCGATGTCGGCATCGTCGATGACCTCGGCAACGAAGTCGGCGCGAATGAACAGGGCAAGCTCGTCATCAAGAAGCCCTGGCCGTCCATGCTGCGCGGCATCTGGGGCGACAAGAAGCGCTACCAGGAAACCTACTGGAGCGACTTCAAAGGCTGGTATTTCGCTGGCGACGGAGCGCGTCGCGACAAAGACGGCTACATCTGGATCATCGGCCGCATCGATGACGTGCTGAACGTCGCCGGGCATCGCCTCGGCACTGCCGAAGTCGAAAGCGCCCTCGTTTCGCATCCTGCTGTCGCCGAAGCCGCCGTGGTCGGCCGTCCCGATGAACTCAAGGGCCAGGGCGTCGTCTGCTTCGTCACCGTCAAGGAAGGCATCAAAACCAGCCGCGACCTCAGTGAAGAGCTCAAGAAGCACGTCCGCAAAGTCATCGGCCCCGTCGCCACACCTGACGAGGTCCGCTTTGCCGCCGCACTGCCGAAAACTCGCTCCGGCAAGATCATGCGCCGCCTCCTGAAACAGATCGCCGCTGGCGAAACGCTCAAAGGCGACACCACGACGCTCGAAGACATCAACGTCATCGCCGCGCTCTCCGCGGCGAGTGGCGAGGATTGATCAGCCTCCGCAGCCACCACCGCCCGGTGTTTCGAGGATGACTCGATCACCGGGCTGGACGGGGAAGCTCGCACAGCCCTCCAGCTTCATCTCAAGGCCGCCACGCACCAAACGCTGGCGGCCTTTTTGTGCCGCTGAGCCGCCTTGAAGGCCAAAGGGAGCTTCCACGCGATGCTGCGTGAGCAAACTGACTGTCAGCGGCTGCAGGAACTCAAACTCACGCACCACACCATCGCCGCCGCGCCATGTTCCGGCACCCCCTGAGCCGCGACGAATCGCAAACTGGCGCAGACGCACAGGATAGCGGCTTTCGAGGATTTCGGGATCGGTGATGGCTGTGTTGGTCATGTGCGTGTGCAGCGCATGAGCGCCGTGGTAGCCATTTCCAGCGCCGGAGCCGCCCGCGATGGTTTCGTAGTAGCCGAAGCCTGCGCCGCCGAAGAGGAAGTTGTTCATCGTGCCCTGAGAGCAGGCTTGAAGGCCCAAAGCCTTGATCAGCGTGTCCACGAGTCGCTGACTGACCTCCACATTGCCGCCGACGACGGCGGGATCATTCGCCGGATCGCCCGTGAAGGCCGGATTGAGCATCGAAACGGGCAAAACGATCTCCAGCGGCTCCATCAGGCCTTCATTGAGCGGCAGGTCTTCTTGGAGCCAAAGCCGCATGACATACAAAACGGCGCTGCGCACGATGGCGGTTGTCGCGTTGAGGTTTCGCGGATGCACACCGCTGGTGCCGGTGAAGTCGATGCGGAGGGCGGGATTGCATTCCCGCCCTGTTTTTTCGAGCGAAACGGCGATTTGATGGCCGTCGTCGAGTTTTTCGATCGCGGTGACTTTGGTGCCCAAGCGCTCGATTTGAGCCCGCATGACCTCGGCGCTGCGGTCGAGGATGCTTTGCATGTTTTCGAGCAGCGAATCGCCTGCGAGGGCCTTCAAACGCTCTGCGCCGTGCAAATTGGCAGCGAGTTGCGCATGCAGGTCGGCGAGGTTGTCGGCGAGATTGCGCGTGGGATGCTGCGCGGAGGTGAGAAGCGTGCTGATTTCATCAAAGCAGGAGTTTCCGGCTCGAATGAGATGTCGGGGAGCGATGACGACGCCTTCCTCGATCAAGCGCGTGGCATGCGCGGGCATCGAGCCGGGCGTGATGCCGCCGATCTCCGCGTGGTGAGCACGATTGGCGATGTAGCCAATGAGTTGAGCGTCATCGAAGACCGGCGTGATGAGCGTGACATCCGGGAGATGCGATCCGCCGAAGGCTGGATGGTTGGTGATGATGGTATCGCCGGGCTGCATCGCGACCGCTTTGGCGACGGCACGGACGCATTCGCCGAGTGCGCCGAGATGCACGGGGATGTGTGGAGCGCTCGAAAGCAGTCGTCCGTGTGGATCGAGCAAGGCGCAGGAGAAGTCGAGGCGCTCGCGGATGTTCGTGGAGATCGCGGTGCGGCAGAGCAGGGCACCCATGTCCGTCACGATGGCGTGGAAGCG
>JAEUHK010000044.1 GCA_016795465.1 Verrucomicrobiaceae bacterium
AGGTGGCGATGTGCGGCAGCAGATCGCTGATGTCCATGCCGCACTGCCCGTGCTTTTTGAAGACGCGGCTCGTGCCCATCACCGTGGCCGATTCCTTCTGCAAAAACGCAAACTTCGCATCGCCCACGATCGAGTCCGGCAGCGGCTGGCCGTCGTATTTGTTGAGCAGCGGCTTCGGATCAAAGAGATCCATCTGCGACGGCCCGCCTTCGAGGAAGATGAAGATGCAGCGCTCTGCCTTCGGCGCGAAATGCGAGACGCGAGTGGCCAGCGGATTCGCCGGAATGCTCGCCTCCTCCGCCAGCAGCCCGTCCTGCTTCAACAAAGACGCCAAAGCCAGCGTCCCCAGCCCGCACGAACTCGTCGCGAGGAAATCGCGGCGCGTTTGGGTGATGTATTGCTCGATGGGGGACATGCGATGGATACGCTGACAGCGACAAGACTCATTCTCGCGTCCCACGCTCTTCCAAGTAACGGCGCACCTCTTCAGACAAGTCTTTGTCGATCAGACCAAAGCCAAACGCTTTGATCTTTTCCAACCACGACTGATGACGAGGAGTAAATTGGAACAAAGGCTGACCAGTAAGCTCCATTGGCCAGATGGCACGGCTAGCAAAGCCCGTGTGGTAACAGAGTTCACCGTAAAGGCTTTCCACATTCCATCGCTTAGCCAGCGCCTCACGCACATTTTCTCTGCCATCGCAGTAGTTGGACGCTTCGACCCAAGTTTGATCGTTCAGGACGAACACCATGAACCAGTCGTCAATCATCGGTCCGTTGTCCGTGGTGTATTCGCCAAAGACGACCACATTATCGACAGAAATCTCCCATTCACCGTAGTCAGGCGAGGAGTAACTCAACCTGGAGTCTTTCAACTCCAGCTTTCCAGATTTGGGATCAGGCTTGGATTTCGGAACCGGCTTTCCTGCGCGAATATCCTCCACCATGCGATCAATGTCATTGAAACTGCGGCGAAAGAGCGTTCGTGAGAGGATGCTGGAGAGAAGGCCCATGAGCTTGTCTTTGATTAGAACACTCATCGAGCGGTTTGAAGCACAAACTCCATCGCCTTTACGGTGTCATCGTAGCTTGTTGAGTGCGACACCGCCTCGCGATGGAGCGACAACACGCGCGGGAGCATCTTCGCGAGGCGTAACGTGCTCGCGGGAGGCACGACGGTGTCCTTGCCGCCGGTGGTGAGGGCGACGGGCATGGTGAGACGGTCGGCGTGGAGTTCGGGGCTGCGCTTCTGGCGTTCGTCGGCGCTGCCGTAGGAGGTGTCGATGGCGTCTTTGAATCCGGCATACTCGACGAGGTTGGCGGTGGGATTCAGAGCACAGACGCCGGCGATGATCTCGGGATGCAAGGTTGCGAAAATAAGCGCTGAGGTGCCGCCCATGGAGCCACCGGCGATAAAGACGCGGTTCACGCGATGCCGCTTCTTCACGTCCCCGATGATTTGAAGCATGTCCGCCTCGGCTGCGGGCCCCATCCATGAGGTTTTGGCGCGGTAATCGGGCGAAACGAAGATCAAACCGTGCTTCGCGGCGACATCGCGCAGGCCTCGGCACTCGCCGCGCAGGTCGTTGATGAACTGCCAGCGATCCGAACCATGACCGTGGAGCGCGATGAGCACGTCGTGCGGCTCTTCAGGCTCAAAACCGTGCGGAAGGCGTTCGACGTAGCGTTGCTCGGTTTGATCGAGTGAAGCGCGAAAGACGATGTCCTGCGGATTGGCGACTTTTTGAGCCCAAAGCCACTTTTCGAGCGAATCGCCCGAAGCGGGATCAATGAAGCTCAAGTCCTGCGCCCGCACCAAACGCCGCGCGAGGTCGGCGTGGCTCTTTTCGGCTTTTTCGGGCAGCGCGACGACAACATCCCACTCCTGCGGGCCAAAGCTGAGGGACCAGTTCATGATCCACGCGTAGTGCTGGTGGAAGGCCTGCGGCGTTTTTTCGGTGAGATGACCGGGCACGGCGATGAGCACGAGATTCGGCTTCATCGTGCGCACGGCTTTGGCTGCTGTTTCGAGTTCGGCGAGCGTTTTGCCCGCCGTGGGCCAGGGCTTCACCGTGATCTGCGCGTCGGGATCCAGCTTCTTCAACGCGGGCTCGATCTGCTGATCGTAAGGCGGCATGGCGAGCACGGTGACCGGTTTGCCCTCGCCGAGCAGCTTGAAGGTGTGCGCGAGTGGATTTGTCGGTGCAGGTTCATTGCTCAGCGAGATGGACTGCCCAGTGATGGTCTTCGCGATGGTTTCGGCGAAGAGTTTGTGGCCGTCCATGTTCGGATGGATGGCGTCGCTGAGCAGGAAGTTCCACGCGACCGCGTCCTGTGCCCGCACGGCCTCAAAAGCCGCGTGGCAGTCAGCGAGGCCGAGCGACTCGGCCTTCGCGAGGTCACGAATCGCCTGCGAATACTCGGCGAGCTTCGCCACGGGCCGCTGCGGCGAGTTTACGATGCTGTTTTGTGTGCACAGCACGACTTCCGCGCCCGCATCGCGGCAGCGCTGGATGATCTGCCGCATGTTCGCGATGAAATCGGCCGCCGGCACGCGCACGAGGTCGTTCATACCGAACATGATCGTCACCAGATGCGGCTTGTGAGCCAAAACATCGCGATCGAGTCGTGCGAGGCCGCCTTTGCTCGTATCGCCGCTGATGCCCGCATTCCGCACGGTGACCTTGGCCTTCGGATGGAGCTTTTGCAGCGCGAGTTGAAGCATCTCCGGATACGCCCGCATGCCGCCGCTGTGGTAGTACACGCCCGTGATGCTGTCGCCGAGGCAGACGATGCGCACGGGCTCTTTGGTGTCGGTGAGGAGTTGGCGGGTCCTTTCGGGGAAAAGAGCCAGCGCCTGACTGGCGATGAGAAACAGGGCTAGGACAAGGCGGAAGAGCATGGGGCAGGAGATGAGTCGAAAGGGTGGCTTTTCAGCGTGCACGGGCCCTGTTAAAACCGCTCTCCATCGCCGGCCTTGCAGTGATTCTGCGAAGCACGGCCGAACGAGAAGC